>DASSPS010000001.1:0-18970 GCA_035699505.1 Sphingomicrobium sp.
ATAGAGGTTGCCGGGACTTGCCCCGGGTGCCCCGCTGGCGCCTCGTGAAGCATGGCCGGTCGGCGCGATGCCGAGCTGCCGGGCCGAGGCGCTCTCCGCCAGCCAGCCGGTCAGAACCCCGTCGGCGATCAGCTCGCGGCGGGCGACCCGTACGCCTTCGCCGTCGAACGGCCGCGAGCGCGAGCCGCGCGGCCGCAACGGATCGTCGACGACGGTCACGCCGGCCGCGAAAATGGGCTCGCCGAGCATCTCCTGCAGGAAGCTCGACTTGCGGGCCACGGCCGAGCCGCTGATCGCGCCGGCCAGATGACCGAGCAGCGATGGCGCAATGCGAGGATCGAACAGGACCGGCATCCGGCCGACCTTCGGCTTCACCGGCCCAAGCCGGGCGGCGGCGCGCTCGCCCGCTGTCCGTCCAATCTCCTCGACGGCGTCCAGGTCGGCCAGGTGCCGAGTGCCGTGCCAGGCATGATCGCGTTGCATCAGCGCTCCCTCGCCCGCGATCACCGACACCGACGCGCCATAGCCGCTGACTCGATAAGCCTCGGCGAAGCCGGCGGAAGTCGCGAGCGCCACGGTCGATGACGAGGCGCTCGCCGACCCGCCGCTGGAGTTCGTGACCCCGGGCACCGCCAGCGCCGCCCGTTCCGCGGCCAGCGCCATTTCGCGCAGACGGGCGGGATCGACCGATCCGCCGTCGTCGGCGTCGATGTCCGGAAGCGCCCCACGGTGCAGCAGATCGTCGGGAGCAAGCCCGGCATAGGGATCTTCGGGTGCTTCAGCGGCCATGGCGGCCGCGCGCTCGACCAAAGCGGCAAGCGCATCGTCGGAGAAATCCGAGGAGGCAACCGTCGCCGAGCGCCGGCCGGTGAAGAAGCGCAGGCCAATCTCCTCGCCTTCGGAGCGGCTGACATTCTCAAGCTCGCCAAGGCGCACCTGGACACTGCTCGAGTAATTCCCGGCATAGAGGGCATCGGCGGCATCGGCCCCGGCAGCAACCGCGCGTTCAACCAGCGCCGCGGCCAGCCGGCGCGCATCTTCGACATTCAGCATGCTGGCCGGTTAGCGGCTTGAGAGGCCGACGACCAGCAGCGCCATGAAGACGAGCAGGCCGGCGGTGCGGTTGGAGCGGAACAGCCGCAAGGCCAGCTCGCCATCGTCCGGATCGGCGCGGAGCGCCTGGTTAGCCAGATGCAGGGCAGCCGGAGCCAAGGCGGCCAGCGCCAGCCAGTCCGGCCGGACCAGCCAGACGGCAAGGCCCCACAGACTGACTGCCAGCATGTAGAGCAATCCAACCCCGAGCGCCGCCTTGTCGCCTAGCCGCCGGGCGCTGGAGCGAACGCCGACGAGGGCATCATCCTCCTTGTCCTGGATGGCGTAGAGCGTGTCGTAACCGACGACCCAGGCAATGCTGCCAAGCCAAAGGACGAAGGGCGGCCAGGCAAAGGCGCCGGTCACAGCCGGCCAGCCAACCAAGGCCCCCCAGCTGAACACCAGCCCGAGCCAGGCCTGCGGCCACCAGGTAATGCGCTTCATGAACGGATAAGCGGCGACAGGGGCAAGGCTGGCGATGGCAACAAGCTGCGCGATCGGTTCGAGCCGCAGCACGACGGCGAGGCCGATCAGGCACAACAAGCCGACCAGCAGCCATGCCGCCCGGAGCGAAACGCGGCCATTCGCCAGTGGGCGAAGGCGCGTTCGTTCTACCTGCTTGTCGAGGTCGCGGTCGACGATGTCGTTGTAGACGCAGCCGGCGCTGCGCATGGCGAAGGCGCCCAGCGCCAGCCACAGGAACAGGCTCCATCGGCCATTGACCCCCGCCAGGGCGACGCTCCACGCGGACGGCCAGTACAAAAGCCAGGTGCCGATCGGCCGATCGAGGCGCATCAGCGAGGCGAGCGGTCGCAAGCGCGGCGGCAAGGCGCCGATGAACCCGCGCCGCTCGCTATCCGGGACGATTTCAGTGGTGACGGTCACCGGGTCGGATTAGCGCGGACGATTCGGCCTGTCTGCCAATGTCTGCTTTCGCCCCATTGCGGGCATTCGGCAAAGCCATTCGCGGATGATGCTTGCCAAATTCCGGGTTTTGCAGTCATTCGATCAGTCCGAAAATGAAGGATCGATCCGTTAACCTGGGACTTCGCGCCAACCTGCCGCAGTTCTCGCTTCTTGTACTTGTCAACGCGTTCGTCGGTGGCATGGTCGGCATCGAGCGCAGTATATTGCCTTCGCTCGCCCAGGACGAATTTGGGCTAGCCGAGCGCACGGCGATACTCTCTTTCATCGCCGTGTTCGGCGTCACGAAGGCCGCAGCGAACTATTTCGCCGGTCGACTGGGCGATCATTTCGGACGAAAACCGGTTCTGGTCGCAGGCTGGATTGTAGCCGCACCCGTTCCATTCCTGCTCATGTGGGCTCCGACCTGGGACTGGGTAATCGTGGCCAATATCTTCCTTGGCATAAGCCAAGGGCTGACATGGTCGACGGCGGTGATCATGAAGATCGACCTGGCGGGTCCCAAAAGCCGTGGCTTGGCAATGGGATTGAACGAGTTTGCCGGATATTTCGCAGTGGCCATCGCAGCGTGGGCCACGGGCTATCTCGCCGCGCGGCACGGACTCCGCCCGGAGCCATTCTACCTCGGCGTCATCTTCCTCGTATGCGGACTCCTTTTGAGCGCATTTGCGGTGACCGAAACCCGTGGTCATGCAGCGCATGAGGCACGGGCATCGGAAGTCTCCGCACCGCAACTTTCGAACATGGACATTTTCCGGCTGACGACATGGAAGAACCGCAATCTTTCGTCCGCCACGCAAGCGGGCCTTGTGAACAATCTCAACGACGGGCTCGCTTGGGGCCTTTTTCCGTTGATTTTCGCGGCCGCCGGACTCGGGCTTGACGCCATCGGAGTTCTTGCCGGCCTTTACCCCGCGGTGTGGGGAGTAACACAGCTGGTCACGGGTGGACTTTCCGACAAGCTGGGTCGGAAATGGCTGATTGCTTCCGGCATGTGGGTGCAAGCCGTCGGCATCACCGCAATCGCGCTTTGGTGGGCCTACGCGGGTTTCCTGATTGGAGCCGTGCTGCTCGGCCTCGGAACGGCGATGGTCTACCCTACGTTGCTTGCAACAGTCGGCGACGTCGCGCACCCGACATGGCGCGCTTCGGCAGTGGGCGTTTATCGCCTCTGGCGCGATCTTGGCTATGCGCTCGGCGCGCTCATCGCCGGACTGGTTGCCGACCTGTTCGGATTAAGCCAGGCGGCGCTGGTGGTTGCCGCGCTGACGGCCCTGTCCGGCGTGATTGTGGCTTGGCGAATGGTGGAATCGCGTCCCGCGTGATCCACTCCCGTGACCAAACCGCTCACCACTCGAAGAATCCCGTTCTCCTGAAAGCGATGATGATCCGGGTCGATGTCTCGACTTCGCTGCCCGAGCGGCTAGGCTGGACGACGCATGCGGCCAAACGCGACCTTCCACCATCTTCCCGGCAACATCATCGCCAGTAGATCCAGACACTACCGGCGCATGTCCGCGGTCTACCGCGATGGTACGGCCGACGAACTGGCGCAGCACGGCTGATGCCCGCCACCCCCGCATGGCCGCCACGCAGCCCGCCCCGACTGTTCGTCCGGACAACGCTTGGCGAGGGCGCGCGCGTGGAGGTGGGCGGCGGGCAGGCCAATTATCTCGGCAATGTGTTGCGGCTGAAGGAAGGCGGGGAGCTGCTGATCTTCGACGGCGCGTCCGGCGAATGGCTGGCGCGGATCGCCGAGGCGGGCAAGAAGCGGATGATGCTTGTGGTCGAGCGGCGGACCCGCGAGGCGGAACGGATGCCCGACGTCTGGCTGGCCTTCGCGCCGGTCAAGCGCGCGCAGACCGACTGGCTGGTCGAGAAAGCGACCGAACTGGGCGCGGCGAAACTGCAGCCGGTGATTACCCAGCGGACGGTCGCCGAACGGATACGGCTCGACCGGCTGGAGTCGATCGCTGTTGAAGCAGCCGAGCAATGCGGACGAACGATGCTGCCGGGTATCGCCGAGCCCATCCCGCTGAAGGCGCTGCTGACGGAGGGTCGTATGCTCTACTTCGCCGACGAGACGGGCGGCGAGCCTGCGGCGACAGCTTTCAAGCCCGGGCAGGCGACCATCCTGACCGGCCCCGAAGGCGGCTTCACCGACACCGAGCGGGCGGCGATCCGGGCCGCGGCGAACGCTGTTCCGGTCTCGCTCGGCCCGCGCATCCTGCGGGCGGAAACGGCCGCGCTTGCCGCGCTGGCCCTTTATATGGCTATTGCCGGGGACTGGCGCTAAGCGCCGCCTCCGCATGACACAGCGCACAGACACCGGCGACAGCCCGCCGATCGAAAGCCGGGACGATCTGTTGGCCGTGTTCGCCGGCGGCGAGAAGCCCCGGTCGGCGTGGAAGATCGGCACCGAGCATGAAAAGTTCGTCTATCGCGTGTCCGACCATCGCGCGCCTTCCTATGACGAGCCGGGCGGCATTCGCGATCTGCTGAATGCGCTCACCGAGTTCGGCTGGCGGCCGGTAATCGAGAATGGCAAGGTGATCGCGCTGGCGGGCGACGACGGAACCATCAGCCTGGAGCCCGCCGGCCAGTTCGAGCTGTCGGGGGCGGCGCTGGAGACATTGCACCAGACCTGCGCCGAAGCCGGCCGGCATTTGACCCAGTGCAAGAAGGTCGGCGAGCAGCTCGGCCTCGGCTTCCTCGGCCTCGGCATGTGGCACGACAAGGCGCGGACCGACCTGCCGATCATGCCCAAGGGCCGCTACAAGATCATGCTCAATTACATGCCGAAGGTTGGCAATCTCGGCCTCGACATGATGCTTCGGACCTGCACCATCCAGGTCAACCTCGATTATTCGAGTGAGGCCGACATGGTCCGCAAGTTCCGCGTTGGCCTGGCGCTGCAGCCGGTGGCGACAGCCTTGTTCGCCAACTCGCCGCTGACCGAGGGCAAGCCCAACGGCTACAAAAGCTTCCGGAGTCATATCTGGGAAGATACCGATCCCGACCGGACCGGAATGCTGCCCTTCGTGTTCGAGGACGGCTTCGGCTATGAGCGCTACCTAGACTATGCGCTCGATGTGCCGATGTACTTCGTTTACCGCGAGGGGAAATATATCGACGTCGCCGGGCGAAGCTTCCGCGATTTCCTCGACGGCCGGCTGGTCGAACTGCCGGGCGAAAGGCCGGTGCTCAGCGATTTCGTTGACCATCTGTCGACCGCCTTTCCGGAAGTCCGGCTCAAGAGCTTTTTGGAAATGCGGGGCGCCGACGGCGGCCGCTGGGGCAAAATCTGTGCGCTGCCGGCATTATGGGTCGGCCTGCTCTACGACGACTTGGCGCTCGACGCCGCCTGGGGCCTGGTCCGCCACTGGACGATCGAGGAGCGCCACGCGCTTCGCGGCTCGGTACCGAAGCTCGGGCTGCAGGCGCCGGTGCCGGGCGGCGGAACGATGCACGACCTTGCCCGAACCGTCGTCGACATCGCCTCCGGCGGGCTCAACCGCCGCGGCCAGCTTAATTCGATCGGCGAGAATGAAAGCGGCTTCCTCGATCCGCTGCGCGAAATCGTCGCGACGGGCCTGACCCCCGCCGACCGTCTGCTCGAGCGGTTCCGAACCGAATGGAACGGCGACGTGGCCCGAGTGTATGACGAAATGAGTTTTTGAAGGAGACCATGGTGCGAGACATCGAGCCCAACCAGCGGCGGACGCTTTACCCCGCGTTCGAACCCTATGAAACGGGGACGCTTGATGTCGGCGACGGACACCAGCTTTACTGGGAACTGTCCGGCAATCCCGGCGGCAAGCCGGTCGTCTTCCTGCACGGCGGGCCGGGGGGCGCGTCGAGCCCCGAGCACCGCCGGCAGTTCAACCCCGAAGCCTACAAGATCCTGGTGTTCGACCAGCGCGCATGCGGCAAGTCGACCCCATTCGCGAGCCTTGAGAATAATACGACCTGGCATCTGGTCGACGATATCGAGAAACTGCGCACCGCCGTCGCGAAGGTCGAACAATGGCTGGTGTTCGGCGGCAGCTGGGGATCCACCCTGGCGCTGGCTTACGCCCAGAAATATCCGGAACGCGTAACCGAACTGGTGCTGCGCGGGATCTTCCTGTTCCAGCAATATGAAATCGACTGGCTGTTCGAGGAAGGCGGCGCGTCCGCCATCTATCCCGACAAGTGGGAAGATTATGTCGCCCTGGTCCCCGAGAGCGAGCGCGGGAGCATGGTCGCGGCTTACCGGAAGCGGCTGACCAGTGATGACCCGGCAGTGCGGCTGGAGGCGGCGCAGGCCTTCAGCACGTGGGAAGCGAATACAGTGACGGCGCTGCCGCGCCCGGAAGTGATCGATGCTTTCCGCGATCCGCACAAAGCCCTCGCGGCCGCGCGAATCGAGAACCATTACATGGCCCACAAGGGATGGCTCGAGGACGGGCAACTGTTGGCCGGCGCCTGCCTGTTGAAGGACATCCCGGGCATCATCGTCCAGGGGCGCCACGATACCTGCACGCCGCCCAAGGCCGCGTGGAAGCTGAAGAAGGCCTGGCCCGAGGTCGAGCTGCAGATCATCCCCGACGGCGGGCACGTCTATGACGAACCCGGGATCCTCGACGGACTGGTGCGCGCCACGGACAGGTTCGCGGGCCGTTAGGTGCCCGCGCAGACGGCGGGACCAGTCGATTCCGGCCCGAGTTCCGATACAACCCAGCCGAGGCCGGCCAGCCAACCGAGCGAGGCGATGACCCCGGTCCGGAGTGGAAGAATGATTGCCGACCGTTCGACAATTTAAGGAATTGATTTTTCACGAAATCTTGGCAAAGGGCCGTGGCTGATGGAAACGGGCGGGGAACAATTGCATGGCGGCCTGCGCGCGGTGCTCGATACCGCGCTTGACCCCGTTTGCGTCATGGACACCAATGGCCTGATCATCGGCTGGAACCGGCACTGCGTCGATTGCTTCGGCTGGACGGCCGATGAAGCGCTCGGGACGCGGCTCAGCGACCTCATCGTCCCGCCGGCGCTTCGCGCCGCCCACGAACGTGGCCTTGGCCATTTCCTGGCGACCGGAGAGGGCCCGGTGCTCAACCGCCGAATTGAAGTATCCGCCCTGCACCGCGACGGCGAAGAAGTGCCGATCGAGCTGTCGGTGACCGCCAGCGAGCAATTCGGCCCGTTATGCTTTGTCGGATTCGTGCGCGACGTCAGCGATCGGCGCGCCCAGGTCGAGCGACAGCAGCGGCAGCTCCGCGAATCCGATCACCGGGTCAAAAACATGCTAACTGTGGTCTCGGCGATCGCCCATCAGACCGCCCGGGCCGTGCCCGACTTCGACACGTTCCTGACCGACTTCACCGGCCGGCTGGACGCCCTTGCCAGGTCGCACCAGCTGCTGATCGGCAAGGAATGGAACGAGGTCGCGATGTCGGCGCTGGCGGACCAGGTGCTTGGCGCCGAGGTGAACCAGGGGCGGGCGCGGTTCGGCGGCCCCGAACTCCTGCTGCCCCCTTCGCATGTCTTCGGCCTGTCGATGATCCTGCACGAACTTTATACCAATGCGGTCAAATATGGCGCGCTGTGCGGCGACGACGGCGTGCTCGCTCTCGACTGGAGCGTGGTCAACGGCCATGCCGAGCTGGTCTGGTCCGAGGTCGGCCAGACCTGCGAACGCGAAGAGCCGTCGAGCGGATTCGGACAGCGGATGATCGCCATGACGGTCAAGTCCGACCTGGCCGGGACGATCGAGCGTGACTGGCGGCCCGATGGACTGACCGCCGTGATCCGTTTCCCACTCGCCGCCTAGTAGCCGGCCAATCCGCTCCCCTGACGAGCCGGGTGAAATAATTACGGCCCCGCTCCGTTGACAGCGGTCGCCGGCTCGTCAACCATTTGGGTGCCCGGTGGGTCGGTGGCGTGCAGAAGGGGGACTCCAGCAGGAAAGGCTCGGTAGGATGCAACGCATCGCCATATCCATATCCCGTCTCGCTCTCGCGGCCGCGACCCTCGCCATCCTGCCCGCCGCGCCTGCACCGGCCCAGGCGACCGGCGATACCGACTCCGCCGAACAGCCTGCCGCGCTCGAGGACATCGTCGTCACCGCCCAGCGGCGCGAAGAAAATCTGCAGGATATCCCGGTGTCGGTGGCAACCGTCCGCAGCGAAACCCTGGCGGCAATCAATGCCGGCGGCGCTGATATCCGCGGCCTGTCCGGACGGGTGCCGAGCCTCAATATCGAGAGCTCGTTCGGCCGCACTTTCCCGCGCTTCTACATCCGCGGCCTCGGCAACACGGACTTCGATCTCAACGCATCGCAGCCGGTCAGTCTCATCTACGACGACGTCGTCCTGGAGAACCCAATCCTGAAGGGCTTCCCGGCCTTCGACGTCGATCGGATTGAAGTGCTGCGCGGCCCGCAAGGCACGTTGTTCGGCCGCAATACGCCGGCGGGAATCGTCAAGTTCGACACGGTCAGACCAGGCCGTGGTCGCAACTACGGGCGGGTCAGCTACGGCAGCCATGGCACCATTAACGCCGAAGGCGGCGTCGGCGGGCAGCTGACCGAACAGGTCGCCGTGCGCTTGTCGGGCCTTTGGCAAAACCGCGACGACTGGATCGACAATCTTGCCACAGCGGGTGACGACGATCTTGAGGGTTACGACGACATTGCGCTGCGTGCTCAGCTTGAATTCACGCCGACCGAGGCGCTAACCGTTCGCCTCGTCGGCCAGCTTCGCGACCTCGACGGGGACGCCAGAATCTTTCGAGCCAATGCCATTCAGCGCGGCTCCAACAACCTCATCGGCGCCGCCGGCGACGACTTCGAGCGCGACGAGGTCCGGACCGACGGCCTCAATTTCCAGAAGTTGAAGACCCAGAACCTCGCCGGCACCATCGAATATGATTTCGGCCCGGCAACCGTCTATTCGATTACCTCTTATTGGCACGGCACGCTCAGGAGCCGCGGCGACATCGACGGCGGGTTCAGCCAGCAACCCGATGCGTTGTCCGGCCCCGGCTACATTCCATTCTGGGCGCAGAGCCAGGACGACGTTCCGAGCCTCGACCAGTTCACCCAGGAAATCCGGATTGCGTCGAACAACAGCAGCGGTCTCGGTTACCAGGCCGGTCTGTTCTACTTCGACGAGAATCTCGACATCCGGACGTTCGATTTCCCAAGCCCGACGGCGACCACGCCCAGCGCGATCGTCAACCAGCGGCAGGACGCCAAAGCGGTCGGCATCTTCGGCTCGCTCAACTACAAGCTCCAAAGCGGCCTGACGCTGCAGGCTGGCGCCAGGTGGAACCACGACACGAAGACCCTGGTCGCTGACCGTTTGGTCGACAATCGCTTCATCTTTATCGGCGGCGGACCCGTCCCCGAGACCACCACCAAGGTCAAGGACAGCGTCCTCACCTGGGACCTGAGCGCGATCCACGAGCTTAACGACGAGGTCAATGTCTATGCCCGGGTTGCGCGCGGCTATCGCGCCCCGGCGATACAGGGCCGCATATTGTTCGACCGCAACGTGACCACGGCGGACAGCGAAAAAACCATGTCATACGAAGCGGGCATCAAGACCCAGCTGCTCGATCGACGGCTGCGCTTCAACCTGACCGGCTATTACTTTCGGACCAAGGATTTGCAGCTGTCGGCAGTCGGCGGCGGCACAAATGCCAACCTGCTGCTGAACGCCGACGCGGTGAACGGCTACGGGTTCGAAGCGGAACTCGAGGCCCGGCCGGCGGCGGGCCTGACCCTGACGGGCGGCCTCAGCTTTAACAGCGCCAAAATCGACGATTCCGGCCTGACGGTGGAAACCTGCGGTGCGGTGCGGCTCGACACCTTCCCCAACGTGTCGCTGTGCACCCCGCTGGACCCGGTCGTCAGTCCGGCAGCGCCCTTCTCGCCCTCGATCGTGTCGATCGACGGCAACCAGCTGCCACAGGCACCGAGATGGACCGCAAACCTTACCGCCGGCTATGAACATCCGGTCGGCCCTGGCTCACTTTACGTCTTCACCGACTGGTATCACCGCTCAAAGATCCAGTTCTTCCTCTACCGGTCGGTCGAGTTCAGCGACGACCGCCTGCTCGAAGGCGGACTGCGCGTGGGCTATCGAACCGACCGGTTCGATGTCGCCGGTTTCGTCCGTAACATCACCAATGACGAAAGCGCGGTCAGCGGCATCGACTTCAACAATCTGACGGCGATGGTGAACGAACCGCGGATTTTCGGCATTGAACTTGGTGTGACATTCTAGCGGTCAGAATTTGGGCAGCTTCTGGTTGGCCTGGCCCCAGCCGGCAAGCTCCTTCGAGGCGGCCCGCTTCAGCAACACGTCGGCGTCTTGGATGCTGAAGGCGTTGCCGCCGGCAAAATCGTCCAACTCTTCCCAGCTAACCGGCGCCGCGACCGGGGCGCCTTCGCGGGCGCGGGCGGAATAAGGCAGGACGGCGGTCGCGCCGCGCTGGTTGCGAAGCCAGTCGAGGAAGATTCGGCCCTTGCGCTGCGCCTTGCGGATATTGGCGGTGAACGTCTCCGGCTCAGCCTCGGCAATCGCGCGGCTGAACCGCTCGGCAAAGCTTTTGACTTTCGGCCAGGGAGCGGTCTGGTCGAGTGGGATGACGACGTGGATGCCCTTGCCGCCGGTCAGCATCGGGAAGCTTTGCAAGCCCAGGTCGGCAACCAGATCGCGGACCCGCCTGGCGGCGCCTTTCACCTTGGCGAAATCCAGTCCGACGTCGGGATCGAGGTCGAACACCAGCCGGTCGGGCTTTTCGAGCGGCTTGATCCGGCTTCCCCAGCCGTGGAATTCGATCGTCCCCATCTGCACCGCGGCGAGCAGGCCGCGGACATCGTCCACGTAGAGATAGTCCTGGACGTCGCCGTCTTTCTCCATGACCGGGACGTGCCTGACATGCTCGCCCATCGTGCCGCTGTCATGTTTCTGGAAGAAGCAATGCTTGCCGCGGCCCTGGGGGCAGCGGATCAGGGTCAGGGGGCGCTTGGCGGCATCGACCATGATCAGCGGGTCGATCGCGGCATAATAATTGGCGAGATCGCCTTTGGTCAGGCCGTCATCGGGAAAAATGACTCGGTCGGGATTGCTGATCCTGATGCCGAGCGATTCGGCGCTCGGCCGCTCCTGCCCTCGCCGTTCGCTTTCGGTGAGCTGCTTCGGCGTTTCCCGCTTCACCTCCGACGCCTTCTTGTCGGCCCGCAACCCGAGGAAGCTGGGATGGCGGAGTGTCCCGTCGCGGGTGAATTCGGTGAAAGCGATTTCCGCCACCAGCTTCGGCTTGATGAAATGCGCGCCCTTCCTCTCGGCGCGGGGGATGGCGAGGGCCGGTTCATCGATTTCCAATGGCCGCATCTTGTCCAGCAGCTCATCGATCAGGGCTGCGGAAAAGCCGGTCCCCACTTTGCCCGCATAGGTGAGCGTCATGCCATCCCGCGTGCCGAGAAGGAGCGAGCGAAAGCCACGTTGCTTGTCGCTTCTGGACCAGCCGACGATGACGAATTCCTGGCGCCTGGTGCATTTGATCTTCAGCCAATTGCGATTTCGGCTGCTTGCGTAAGGCGCCGAGGCCTTCTTCGAGATAATCCCTTCGCCGCCTTGCTTGCATACGGCGTCGAGCATGGCCTCGCCCTTGCCGATGATATGGTCGCCGTACAGGATCGGCGCATTGACGCCCTTGAGGAGGGCAGCGAGCCGCTCCTTGCGCTCGATGTTGGGCAGCTTGCGGAGATCCTTGCCGCCCTCGACTAACAGGTCGAAGGCGTAGAAAGCGAGGTTGCCGCCACCGTCGTTCAGAGTCGACTGGAGCAGCTGGAAGCTGGGCTTGCCATCGTCGCCGAGCGCCACAGCCTCACCGTCGATCAGGGTGCCGGGCGGCAGGCTTGCCGCCGCCTTGACGATGGCACGGAACTTGTCGCTCCAATCCTTGCCGTTGCGGGTCCAGGCGGTGGCGGCCCCATCCCCGACCGCGACCAGCAGACGGTAGCCGTCATATTTATATTCGTGCAGCCAGCCGGGCCCCTCCGGAACCACATCGACCAGCGTAGCGAGCTGCGGCGGGTGGAATTTGGGTGGCGGAGTCGACATCCTTCCTTTCGCTCTCCCCCCTTTTCGGCCGCCGCGATTGGAGCGCCAGACATCCGATCCCGAGGCGATCTCGGCCATGGTCCGGCCGGTCGTCACGCTGGTCGTGCATGCCTCGACCAGCGCATTGCCTTCGTCGGGCCTGGCAAAATCGTCTGTGACCTTCTTGAGCATCCAGGGCTCGGCCTTTTCGCCGGGCCTGGGCTTCAACCGGAACATCACCCACTCGCCCTTCATCCGCTCTCCTTCGAGCTTGAAGTGGAGGTGTCCTTCCTCGATCGTTTTCGACGGGTCCTTGCCCGGCTCCGGTTCCCAGCGACCCTTGTCCCAAAGCATGACCGTGCCACCGCCATATTCGCCGGCCGGGATGGTGCCTTCGAACGTCCCATAATCGAGCGGATGATCTTCCGTCCGCATGGCGAGGCGCTTGTCGTCGGGGTCCAGGCTCGGGCCCTTTGGCACCGCCCAGCTTTTCAGGACGCCATCGAGCTCCAGCCGGAAGTCCCAGTGCAGGCGCGAGGCATCATGCTTCTGGACGACGAAGCTGTCGCCCTTGCCCTTGAGTTTGCGGCCCCTGGGCTCCTTCGTCTTCGCGAAATCGCGCTTGCGATTGTAGGTGTCGATGTCGAGCTTGCGGGGGGGCATTTAGCACCTCCCTGCAAGGCAGTGGGACGGGGTGGGTGGCGAACCCGGCGGCTCGACGCCGGCGGGTTCGGTCATCGGGCAAGAAAGCGAGCTCGCTTCGCTCGCACTCACCCCCAACCCCGCCCTTGCCGGGAGGGGAAGCATCACCGCCGCCTGCCGGCGGCGTGCTTCGCCGGGGCTTTCTTCGTAGCCGTGCGGCGCGGGGCCGGCTTTGCCGCGGCAGGCTTGGCGGCCGCCGATTTCTTCGGCGCGTCCGAGCCCTCGCCGAGGCTCTTCTTCAGCGCGGCCATCAGGTCGATGACGTTGGAGCCTTTGTCCGGCTTGCCGCTGTCGGGATCCTGGATGACCTTCTCACCCTTCTTGCGCTGCTTTTCGGCGATCAGTTTCTTGAGCGCGTCGACGTAGCGGTTGTGGAATTCGCTGGCGTCGAATTCGCCGACCTTCCGCTCGATCAGCGCCGAGGCCATGTCGAGCAACTCGGGATCGGGCTTCGAATCCCCGATCTCGCGGAAATAGGAATTGGCGCGGTTGACCTCGTCGGCGTAGCGCAGGGTTTCAATCAGCATGCCGCGGCCGCACGGCTTCAGGGCGACGACATATTCCTGGCCGCGCATGGCAAGCTGGCCGACGCCGATCTTCTTCGCCTTGCGCAGCGCTTCGCGGATGACGATGAAGGCTTCCTCGGCCAAGTCGTCCGCCGGGACGACGAAATAAGGCTTGTCGAAATACATCGGGTCGATGTCGGCGATATCGACGAACTGGACGAGGTCGAGCGTCTTTCGGCTCTCCAGCTTGACGCTTTCGATCTCCTCGGGGTCGAGCAGCACGTAGTGGCCCTTGGAGACCTCAAAACCCTTGACGATTTCGTCGCGGTCAACCGGGCCGATGCCGGGCACGACCTTTTCATATTTGATGCGCTTGCCGGACGGCTCGTGGACCTGATGGAACTGGATTGCAGCGCCGCTCCTGGTCGCGGAAAATAGCTCGACCGGGATCGACACCAGGCCGAGCCGGATCTGTCCTCGCCATATCGGGCGCGCCGCCATTGAATTCCTCCTGGTTCCGGAGCCGATTCAATCAACGCCGGGCGGAGTCGTTCCGAGTCCCTTGCTTGAGGTTGCGAACGAAGGCGGCGACATCGCCGCCGCGCGCGGCGAGATCAACGATGGCGGAGCCGCAAATGACGCCGCGCGCCCCGGCGGCGAGCGCGGCGCGGACGTGCTGCGGGGACGAGATTCCGAAGCCGAAGACGGGCGGTGGCGCGCCGAGACCGTTCAGCCGGTCGACCAGGCCGGAGTCAAAGTCGCCGCCGGCGTGAGTGCCGGTGACTCCCGCCCGGGCGACGCAATAGGTGTAAGCGGCGGACAGGGTGGCGATCCGTTCAATCGCGGCATCGGGCGTGTTCGAGGCGGCGATCAGGACCGGCTCGAGTCCGGCCGCCGTCATTTCCGCGACAAAGGGTTCGGCCTCAAGCGCGGGCACGTCGGCGATCAGCAGGCTGTCGGCGCCGGCCGCGGCGGCGTCGGTCATGAACAACGGCCGGGCGACGACCAGATTGGCATAGGTCAGGATGCCGACGGGAATGTCCGGATGGCGGGCGCGAAAGCCGGCGATCAGCGAGAAGCAGTCGCCGGTGCGGACTCCGGCGGCTAGGGCCCGCCGAGCGGCCGCCTGGATGACCGGCCCGTCCGCCACCGGATCGGAGAAAGGAATACCGACCTCGATCATGTCGGCACCGCCGGCGACTACGGCATCGAGCAGGTCCGCACTGGCCGCCGCATCGGGATCACCAAGCATGACGAAGGCGCCGAGCGCGCCTTCCCCGCCGAGCGGGTCGAACATGGCTGCATAGCGGCTCATTTGAACAGTTCCTGCGCCTGGGCCACATCCTTGTCGCCGCGTCCCGACAGGCCGACGAGGATGATCTTTTGCGGCTGCTGCTCGGCGAGCTTCAGCGCGTGGGCCAGCGCGTGGGCGCTTTCGAAGGCGCAAAGGATTCCTTCCTTTTCGGCCAGGGCCTGGAACGCCTGGAGCGCTTCGGCGTCGGTTGCGCCGACATAGGTCGCCCGGCCGCTGTCCTTCAGATGCGCATGTTCGGGGCCGACCGCGGGATAATCGAGGCCGGGGGAGACTGACCAGGTGTCGCTGATCTGCCCGTCCTTATCCTGCAGCACATATGTCCGCGCGCCGTGGAGGATGCCTTCCGTCCCGCGCAGCAGCGTCGCGCCATGCTCGACGCCGTCGAGGCCCTTGCCGGCCGCCTCCACGCCGACCAGCTGCACGTCCGAATCACCCAGGAAGTCGGCGAACAGGCCGATCGCATTCGACCCGCCGCCGACGCAGGCGACGACGATGTCCGGAAGCCGGCCGAGCTGCGCCTGCACCTGGGCGCGCGCTTCCTTGCCGATGATCCGCTGGAATTCGCGGACGATGGTCGGGAAGGGGTGCGGGCCGGCGGCGGTGCCGAGCAGATAATGAGTGGTCTCGAAGCTCGCCGACCAGTCGCGGAGCGCTTCGTTGATCGCGTCCTTCAGGGTTCGGCCGCCGCTTTCGACCACAATGACCTCGGCGCCCAACAGCTTCATCCGGAAGACGTTGAGCGCCTGACGCTCGACGTCCTCGGCGCCCATGTAGATCAGGGTCTGAAACCCCAGCAGCGCGCCGGCAATGGCCGTGGCGACGCCGTGCTGGCCGGCGCCGGTCTCCGCGACCAGCCGGGTCTTGCCCATCCGCCTGGCGAGCAGGGCCTGGCCAAGCACCTGGTTGGTCTTGTGCGCGCCGCCGTGCAGAAGGTCTTCGCGTTTCAGATAGATGGCGCCCGGCAGGTTGCGGCAGCGGGTCAGGGGAGTCGGCCGGCCGGCGTAATTGGAGAGCAGGTCGTCGAGTTCGGCCAGGAACGCCGGATCGTCCCTGGCATCGAGGAACGCGCCCTCAAGCTGCTGCAGCGCCGGCACCAGGATCTCCGGAACGAAACAGCCCCCGAACCGGCCGAAGCGGCCGCTCAGGCGCATTGGCGAAGCTCGTTCCGGCCGGCGGGACGAAGCGCATCGAACAAGGCGGTAATTTTCGCGGGGGACTTGGCGCCGGGGACGTCATCCACCGCCGAGCCGACGTCGATCGCATAGGCGCCAAGTGCTTGCGCGGAGCGGGCGTTGGCCGAACCGATGCCGCCGGCGACCAGCGACCGGGCGAGGTCCGGATGACCGCGGATCAGGCTCCAGTCGAAGCGGCGGCCGGTGCCGCCGTCGCCATTGTCGAACAGCAAACGGTCGCCGCAGGAAACGGCCAGGTCATCCCGGCCGACAGCGACCGCGGACCAGAGTTCGCAATCGGCGGGAATCAGCCGGCGAAGGCTGGCGGCGTCGATGCTGCCGTGAATCTGCACCGCGTGGACGTTCAGCGCCGACGCGGTGGCGGCGACTTCCGCGACCGATGCGCCTCTGAAGACGCCAACCGTCAACTGGCCCCGGGATCGAGCGAGGTCGGCCAGCGGCGCGGCTTCGTCCGTAGTGATCAGGCGGGGGCTGCCTGCCGCGAAGACGAAGCCGGCGAAGGCCGCCGGCCGACCGGCGGCAAGGTCTTCGCCACGCCGCATTCCGCAAAGCTTGACCCGCCCGAACGCCAAAGCCCGCGCGGCCTCCCCCCGCCGATCGGCCCGCATCAGCGCCGAGCCGACGAGGAAGCCGTCGACCGCGCCGACGAGGCGCTCGACGTCGGCGCGGCCGCTAATCCCGGATTCGGCGACGAGCAGGCGGTTGCTCGCCATCGGCGCCAGCCGCTGGGTCGTGGCGAGATCGATCGACAGGTCGGTGAGGTCGCGATTGTTGATGCCGATCAGCGGCGCGCCCAGCACCAGCGCCCGGCGCATCTCGGCCTCGTCATGAACCTCGACCAGGGCGTCCATCCCAAAGCGGCGCGCTTCATCGACCATCTCGGCGGCGCGGCGGTCGTCGAGCACCGACAGCATCACCAGGATTGCGTCGGCGCCCGCCAGCCGCGCCTCGGCGACCTGCCGCACGTCGATGAAGAAATCCTTGGCCAGGATCGGTCCGTCAAATTCCGCGCGGGCGTCCGTGACATCGGCGAGCGAGCCGCCGAAGAACGGGCCGTCGGCGAGCACGCTCAGGGCGTCGGCCACGCCCTGATAAGCCCTGGCGATGGCAGGAACGTCGGCGTCCGCCCGGATTGCTCCCGACGACGGCGACGCCTTCTTGATTTCGAAAATGAACCGGGCGCCGGGCCTGGCGATTGCTTCCACCAGACTCTTTCGGGTTGGCTCGGCCCCCGAGCGGAGCGAGTCGAGGTCCACGCCGTCGAAACGGGACGCGATCTCGACCCTCTTGGCCGCGACGATCTCGGCCAGGATGCCCGCCGGTTCAGGCATTGCTGGCCTCGACATAAAGGTCGAGTACGCGGCCGGCACCGCCGCCGCGCAGCGCATCGAGCGCCTGGGCCGTTCCCTCGCGGAGCGTCGCCGCCTTGCCGGCGGTCAGCAACAGGGCGCCAGCGTTCAGGGCGACGATGTCCTGCTCGGGCCCGCTGCCCGCCCCGGCGAGCAACGCTCGTAACCGCGCGCCATTCTCCGCCGGTTCGCCGCCGGTCACCGCTTTCAAGGGCGCCCGAACGAGCCCGGCCTCTTCCGGACTGAGCTCGACTTCAATCATCTCGCCGGCCTCGAGCCGGATTGCCCGGGTCTCACCGTGCAAGGCCACCTCGTCGAGCCCCGAGCCGTGCACCACCAACGCTTTGCGGACGCCCAGGGCATCGAGCGTGCTGGCGATCCGCCGAAGCATTTTCGGGTCGGCGACGCCGAGCAACTGCACCGGCGGCCGCGCCGGGTTGATGCACGGGCCGAGCAGGTTCATCACCGTTCGAACCGACAATTGCCTCCTGACCAGCGCCGCATGCTTCATGCCGGGGTGATAGGCGGGCGCAAACAGGAAGCAGAAGCCGGTCTCGTCGAGCAAGCGCCGGGCAGCCTGGGGCGAAATCTCGATTCGCACCCCAACCGCTTCGAGCACGTCGGCCGACCCGCAGCGCGAACTGACCGAACGGTTGCCATGCTTGGCGATCGGCAGGCCGCACGCCGCGGCAACGAAGGCCGCAGCGGTCGAAACGTTGATCAGCCCCGACGCGTCACCGCCGGTGCCGCAGCAGTCCGCGAACAGATAGTCCGGCCGTTCGAACCGCAGCGCGGCGGCCGACAAAGCGTGGGCGGCGCCAATCATTTCCTCGGCGGTTTCGCCTTTCATGCGCAGCGCGATGAGCATCCCGGCGATCTCGGCTGGCTCGAGCTTGCCCAGCACCAGCCGTTCGAACAGATGCTCGGCATCGTCAGCGGGCAGATCCTCGCCGGCCAGCAGGCGCGGCAGGGGGTTGGGGACCGGGCCGTGGTCGACGACGGCTCCGGTGGCGGCGACGGGCAGGATCTGGGCGGTGGCGATGTTCATGATGACGGTCCTCGGGCATGAAAAAACCCGCCGGGTGGCGGGTCGATGGTCGTGTCGGTTGGTGACTAGAGCGTCGGGTTCACCAGCCGCGCCATCGCGCCGCAAAGACAGGCGCGCGCCACCAGCCATTGCTGGTCATCGGTCCGAAAAAGGCGGCATCGCGCGTCATCGTCGCCATGGGTAGGCGGGAAATCCGCGCCGCGTCAAGCGCATGGCCACGCTGCCGGCCAGGTTGACGCGCCGCCGGCGGCAATGGCATTGGGCGCTCGGCACGGCCCGAGCGGGTGTAGCTCAATGGTAGAGCAGAAGCCTTCCAAGCTTACGACGAGGGTTCGATTCCCTTCACCCGCTCCAAATTCGGACCATCCGGGGGATGGTTCGATTTTGCCGCGCCCGAGCGGAAGCGAAAGGCGACAGCGCTTCGTTCAGCCAGGGTCGATCCTGATTTCGCTAAGTTGACAGCGTAGGCACGCGCCGCCACATGGCGCGCCTGCTCAAATGCCTGGCCGTTCCGGACGGGCATCCCTCATGGAGAGGTGGCCGAGTGGTTAAAGGCAGCAGACTGTAAATCTGCCCGGGTTTCCCGTACGCTGGTTCGAATCCAGCCCTCTCCACCATTACCGCCCCGAATGAGCATTCGGCCAGCGTCGCGCGGCTCTTTTACTGGCGGACAACTTCCTTCCAGACTGTAACCGACTTCTGTCGATTGGCCGGATACCAGTCCGTTTCGGCGCAAAATTGAAA
>DASSPS010000002.1:0-4403 GCA_035699505.1 Sphingomicrobium sp.
CCGTACAGATCTTGATGCAGGCAATTATAGTCGCCGGGTCCGTAGCGCAGCAGGAGGGGCGTCGGCCGAGCCTGGCCGGCGGCATGACAGAGGTCGAGAAAGGCCTCAAGCGTGCCGGGCAGCGGCGGCTCGCCGAACGCCGCCCTCCAGCGGTTGGCGATCGGCGCCAGCCGGCCATAGAAGGCCTGCCGCAGCTGCTGGATCAGCGGTGGTAGCGGATAGGCAAAATAGCGGTATTCGCCCTGTCCGAAACCGTGGCTCCCCAGGATGACGCGGCTCCGGAACTGCCGGTCGTCGTCATAGGATTCGACCAGTCGGTCGCGCTGATCGGCGGTCAGGAGTGGGCCAGTGGTGGCCCAGCCGCGTTCATCCAGCTCGCGCTCAAAACGGTCCCAAGGGATATTTTCGTTTGGTGCGATGGTCGACATGCGCAGGCCTTGGCACGGCGCATCGCCACGCGCGTCCCAACGCTTGCGCTCAAAGTTTCGCGGGTCAGGCGGCCTTGGCCCGCCGAACCTGCTTGTCAGGCTTGGGCGCTTTTGCGGACACCGCTTCATAGGCCCGCACCAGATGCCGGTCGTCCTCGTTCCAGGGATGGAAGCCGGGCATGAAGAAGCTGGCCCAGGCGCCGGCGATGCGACGCATCATGCCGGGTCGGCCCCACAGATACCAGAGCAAGGGCAGCCAGGCGCGCAGGCCGGTGATGCCGTCCTGCCGGAGCAATTCGAGCGCGCCGAAGGTCCGGTCGACGACGAAGTTGCGGGTCACGAACAGCATCACCTTGGCCTTGACCTTCCAGCGCTTGAAGCGCGGCCAGTGGCGCGTCGCGTGGAGCCAGGTGTCATAGGCGACGCCCTTATGCTCGATCTCCTCGCAGGCGTGCCAGCGCCACAAGTCGGCGGCGTCCGGGTCGGCGCCGGCGAGATGGACCGGATTGGCGAGCAGTTGGTGGGCCAGGATGGCGGTGAAATGCTCAAGCGCCATGGTGGCGGCGAGGCTGGCGATCGGCGGTCGGCTGCGGGTCAGTTCGAGCCGCCAGGCCACCCTTTCCTCCAGCTTCGTGAGGTCGTAGCCCGCTTCGGCGGCCTGGCGGTTGAAGGCCAGATGCTCGCGGCTGTGGATCACTTCCTGGGTGGTGAAGGCCTTGATCTCCTCGGCCAGCTTTGCTGGGGTTCCGTCGCGAAACGTGCGGACGCTTTCGACGAAGAACGCCTCGCCCTTGGGGAATGTCGCCGACAGGGCATTATACATCGCCGTCGCAACAGGATTGCCGCCATGCCACCAGTGACGTTGCGCGGCGCCGCGGCCGAACCGGCGGTCACGCGGCGTAATCGTCAGGTCGGTCGGAGTCGGAGCGAGAGTTGCCATTCCACTGCCTCTTCGTCATGCCCCGTGGAGGGGGTATTCACCTTGCATCCTACGCTTACTGACACTGATGTCAATAACTCGTAAACGCCTGGATCCGGAAGAGAGTCGGTCGGCCGCGCTCGAAGCGGCGCGGCGGCTGCTGCTCGACCAGGGACCGCAAGCGGTGACGTTGAAAGCGGTCTCGGCAGCGATGGGCCGCACCCACGCCAACCTCCTGCACCATTTCGGCTCGGCGGCGGGCCTGCAGTCGGCGCTGGCGGAGTCGATCGCCGAGCGAGTCACGGCCAGCATTGCCGAGACGGTCGAACGGGCCCGGCGGCATGAGACCGACGCCCGGGAAATCGTCGACCGGACCTTCGACGCCTTCGACAAGGAAGGCGCGGGAGCGCTCGCCGCCTGGATGATCCTGTCCGGCAACCGCAACGCGCTTGATCCGATCCTGCGCTCGATCCGGTCCCTCGTCGACCAGCTTAAGGTTGAGCATGAGGAGCATGAGGTGCCCGAATCGACGCTGTCCCTCGTCCTCGCCGCGCTTGGCGATTCACTGCTCGGCGCGCCGATTGCCGAGGCGCTCGGCCTGCCTCGAGAGGCCGCCCGCGACATGGCGGCGGCTTCACTCCGCGTGCAAATAAACAAGCGCCATCCGGTCCGGGAAGGCGGCGAAGCGCCGCGCTGATGGAAGGAATAGGTCGCTCAGGCTTGCCGCTTCGCGTCTGCCTCGCGTTGCTGTTCATTGAACAGCGGCTCGGTGACAACACCTAGCGGGAACTCGACGATGCAAGTCACTCCCGTGGGCTCAAGCTTGCGACGGATGCTCCCATTGAGCTGACCCTCAACCAGCCGCCTGAGCAGGCGCGAACCGAAATTCTCCATCGCCGCCAGTCGAACATTGGGGCCGTCGGATTCGCGCCATTCAAGAACGATGTAATCGTGCTCGCGCCGCCAGGAAACGTCGAGTCGTCCATCGGGTGCCGATAGCGCTCCATACTTCAGTGCGTTGGTGGCCAGCTCGTTGATCGCCAGTCCGAGGGCGACCGCCTGGGCACTGCGAAGGCGGATCGCCTCGCCGGCCAGCTGCAGCCGCTCCGGATTCTCGTTGGCATAGGGCTCAAGCTCCGCTTCCAGCAGATCGGGGAGCGTGATCGAATCCTGCCGCGCGAGCTTCTCGTCGAGGAGCGCATGGGCCCGGCCGAGGGATGCGATTCGCGCGTTGAGGGCCTGATAGTGCTGGGCAGGAAGAGTCAACGTCGCGAGCGCCTGGGCGGCCGTGAAGGCATTCTTGACCCGATGGCGAAGTTCGTCACGGGCAAGCTCTGCGTCGGCGAGCGCTTTTGACAGCGCGGCGATCAGCCGCACATTCTCCATCGCCGTTGCCGCTGCCCGGGCCAAACGCTCCAAAGTCCGGACCTGGCTGTCCGTCGCCCGGTAAGGCTCGCTCCAATAGGCCCCGATGGCGCCGATCGGATCGTCGGATCGGACCGGAACCATCAGAAGGGCGCGGACAAAGGTGTCGGCATAGAGTTCCTGGGGGATTCGATCGTCGTGCCGGATGTCTTCAATGATCACTGTCTGCTTGTGGACCATCGCCCAACCGCTGATGCAGGACGTGAGAGGAAACCTCTGGCCCTTCCAGAGCGGTCCCATCGCATCTTCCTCGACATACCAGCACTGCTCCGCCTCGCGCAGGATGACGGTGATCCCGTCCGCACCGAGCAGTCGTCGAACGGTGCTTCTCAGGGTCGCGACAATGTCCTCGACACCACCGGCTCCAGCGAGGCTCTCGATTGCGTCGACAAGCTGATTGGCGCGCGTCTGCCGCACTCTGCCAGCGAACTCGTCGATGGCGGGCGGCGGCTCGGGCTTGCCGGGTCCTCGGTCTTCACTACGGTTCATTTCTGCGAAATCCCTGTTAACTCATTTTGCTATTGAAACGACAGAAAATCCAACTGGTTTCCGTTTGATTACAATGAGATGAACGTCCACGCATTTTACCCGTCGGCCCTCTTGCGCGAGCACTCCGAATCACTTGGACCTCAGTTTTCGGGGTCGACAACGGCCACGATTGCGGCAGTCCGAGCCGGCTCCACGACGGGCCGACGGCGACCCTCCCGAAGGCTGACGCGGCCATCAAGGTTCCACTCGAGACCAGCATCGCCTAATTGCCGCCCATGCATTTCCTCGACCAGGCGAAAATCTTTGTGCGGTCCGGCGCCGGCGGCCCTGGCGCGGTCAGCTTTCGCCGTGAGAAGTTCGTCGAGTTCGGCGGCCCGGACGGCGGCAACGGCGGCAAGGGCGGCGACATCGTCTTCGAGGCTGTGGCTGGTCTCAATACGCTGATCGATTTCCGCTACACTCAGCATTTCCGGGCGCCGCGCGGCAAGGGCGGCGCCGGCGCCAACCGGACCGGGGCCGGCGGCAACGATTTGGTCATCAAGGTGCCGATCGGAACCCAGATCTTGGCCGACGACGAGGAGCGCAGTCTGCTCGCCGACCTGACCCAGGAGGGCCAACGTATTGTGCTGCTTGAAGGCGGCATGGGCGGCCGCGGCAACGCCAGCTACAAAACGTCGACCAATCGCGCCCCGCGCCAGCACCAGCCGGGCACGGACGGCGAGGAGTTGTGGGTGTGGCTGCGGCTGAAGCTGCTTGCCGACGTTGGCCTGGTCGGCCTGCCCAATGCCGGCAAGTCGACCTTCCTCAACGCCGTAACCAACGCCGACGCCAAGGTCGGCGCTTACCCGTTCACCACCCTTCACCCGCAGCTTGGCGTGGTCCGCCACAAGGGCGTCGAATTCGTCCTCGCCGACATCCCTGGGCTGATCGAAGGCGCGGCCGAGGGCGCCGGCATCGGCGACCGTTTCCTTGGCCATGTCGAGCGGACTCGGACCCTGCTCCACCTGGTCGACGCTGCCGGCGACGACCCGGTCGGCGCCTGGCGCGTGGTCCGCGGCGAGCTCGACAGCTACGGCGCGGGCCTGGCCGACAAGCCCGAGCTGATCGCGCTCAGCCGGACCGACCTGGTCGAGCAAGAGGTG
>DASSPS010000003.1:0-12864 GCA_035699505.1 Sphingomicrobium sp.
CAAGCTTTACCATCCGTTTACCGTGCTGGGCGCATCCTGATCGACGGCCCGTTGCGCGTCTCGCGGGCAGGGAGACTGTCATGGTTGGGCTGGCATTGGCGATGTTCATTGCCCTGTTTGGCTGGGGCGACAAATATTTCGGCTGGTTCGATCCGGACGGGAAGGTCCAGCTCGCTCTCTTCACCACCTTCATTCTCGGCGCCGTCTGCGGCTTCAAGAGCAAGGGCTGACGCTTGGGCGGCCGCGCGCTACAGCGGGTCGATGAACACGCTGCCGCCCTTCGCGAAACTGCTTCAACTGCGGGTGGAGAATTTCGACGGCGCGCCCTTGTTCGTCATGCCCTTTCACGACGATGTGATCGGGCGGCCGGGCTACCTCCACGGCGGCGCCATTGCGGGCCTGCTCGAATTCGCGGCATTTTCGGGCCTCGCCCGCGCCATTGGCGATGACCAGGTGGCGATGAAGCCAATCACGGTGACGATCGACTATATGCGGGGCGGAACCGCGCGGGACACGTTCGCCGCCGCCGTCGTCGAGCGACTGGGCAGCCGGATCGCCAATGTCGAAGCCTTCGCCTGGCAACAGGACCGCGCCAGCCCGATCGCCGCGGCGCGGGTCAATTTCCTGCTCGACCGCTAGGCGCAGCCACGTTCCCGCATCGGCCGCAAATTGCTTGCTGCACAGCAGATTTCCCGATTAGGTCGCGTGCAGGCGGGGGGTTTGATGATCGCTGCAATTAGCCGATGGCCGCTGGCGGTGAGGATTCTTGCGGGTCTCGCCCTGGGCCTGACCATCGGACTGGCCTTGCCTGTGCCGGGGTCTAGTGCAGCGGTCGACAAGGTCGTCGAGGGGGCCGGCCTGGTTGGCGACCTTTGGCTTTCCGCGCTCAAGATGACGATCCTGCCGCTGGTCTTCGCCTTGCTTGCAACGACCTTTACACGCACCCGGAGCCTGGGCGTCGGCGGCCGGATCGCCCGCCGCACGATCATCGCCGTCTTCTTGCTCTATGGCTTGGCTATCCTCGTCGGCGCCGCGATCACACCCGTGATGTTCGGCCTTGCTCCAATTTCGCCCGCTGCGAGTGCGGCCCTGCGATCGATGGGGGGAGGAGTGGTCGCCACGCCGCTGCCACTTTCGGAAATGGTCCTCAGCCTCGTCCCAACCAACATCATCGCCGCCATGGCGGGGCCGAGCCTGCTCCCCGTGCTGCTGTTCGCCCTGCTGTTCGGCGCCGCGCTGACCAAGGTGAAGAATGACGACCATCGCCAGCCCCTGGTCAATGGACTGAGCGGGCTGGCCGACGCCATGTTCATCTTGGTCGGCTGGATCATCGCCCTGGCTCCGTTCGGAATTGCCTTGCTGAGCGTCCGCACGGTCCACCTGTATGGCGCCGACATCGTCTTTGGACTGGCGCATTATCTCGCGTTGATCGTCATCGGTCTGCTGATCCTGACTTTCGTGGTCTATTTGATCGCCATCTTCATCCTGCGCCTCCCGCCCATCACATTCGCGCGCGCGCTGCTTCCGACCCAGGCCGTGGCGTTCGGTACGCAAAGCTCGCTTGCCTGCCTGCCGCTCATCCTGAAGAGCTGCGACGACCTCGGTATCCGCCAAGCAACGTCCGCGGTCAGCGCGCCGATCGCAGTCACCTTGATGCGGATGACCGCGCCCCTGACTCATGTCGTCGCGACCGCTTATGCGGCCGCGGTCTACGGCATCCCGTTCGGAATCGCCGCGATGGTCATTGCCGGGCTGGTCGGGATGCTTCTGGAGATAGGGTCGGCGGGAATCCCCTCCACCGCGACCTTCGTGGCCTTGCGGGCGCCGGTTTTCGCACTGTTCGGAATCCCGCTGGAAATCATCGCCGTATTCCTGGTCGTCGAAACAATCCCCGACATGTTCAAGACCTTGTGCAACGTCACCGGCGACGTGACCGCCGTTGCCTGGGTCGATCGCGGCCTGCCGGCGAGCGAGCCGAAACCCGCTTAATAGCCGCTCAAGGCCGCCACCCGGGCGCGGTGGTAGCGCTCGTCGCCGAACAATTCGGACAGGACCGCCTCGCGCTTCATGTAGAGGCCGATGTCATGCTCGTCGGTCATGCCGATGCCGCCGTGCATTTGGACGCCTTCCTGGACGGCGAGGGCAGCGCTGGCGACCGCCTTGGCCTTGGCCACCGAGACCCAGAGCTCGGCGCGCTCGTCGCCGGAATCGAGCGCCTGCGCCGCCTTGAGGGCGGCGGCCCGGGCAATCTCGATCTCGCCATCGAGGTGCGCGGCGCGGTGCTGGAGCGCCTGGAATTCGCCGATCAGCTTGCCGAACTGCTTGCGCTGCTTGAGATAGTCGACGGTCATGTCCGATGCGGCGGCGGCAACACCGACCAGCTCGGCGGCAGCGCCGGCGCGGCCGGCCCCAAGCGCCCGGGACAAAGGCGCCCAGCCGCCGTCGACGTCGCCGACGACCGCGTCGGAGTCGACCGCGACATTGTCAAAGCGCAGCCGCGAGGCCTTGCTGCCGTCGGCCACCGTCGCTGTATCGACGGACAGGCCCGATGCGCCTTTTTCGATTGCGAACAGGGTGATGCCGTCACTCTCGCCGGCCGAACCGCCGGTGCGGGCGGCAACAAGGATCATGTCGGCCGAATTGCCGTGGACGACGAATCGCTTGTCGCCGTTCAGCAGAAAGCCGTTGCCTTGCCTCGTGGCGGCCATGGCGGTGGCTTCCGGCCGGTGGCTCTTGCCCTCGTCAACAGCCAGAGCCAGCACCGCGTCGCCGGAGAGGATTTGCGGGAACCAGCGGTCGGCGTGGGCGGTGCCGTCGATCGCCCGGACGCCGGCGACCGCGGTGGTCAGAAAGGGCGAGGGGGTCAGGTTGCGGCCGATTTCCTCGAGCACCAGCGCCGCCTCGGTCGCGCCGAGGCCGAGGCCGCCATGGCTTTCGGGAATGCAGATGCCGTTCAGCCCAAGCTCGCCGAACCGCTTCCAGAAATCGGTGCCGTAGCCGTCCGTGCAGCCGGTGTCCCGCCAGTAGCGAAGCTGTTTGGCCGGGCCGCCCTCGTCGCGCAGGAACGAGGCGGCGGTTTCCTGCAGCATTTTCTGGTCGTCGGTCAGGAGGGTCATGGCTCAGGCTCCCGGAAGCCGAAGGATATGCTTGGCGACGATGCCGAGCTGGATCTCGCTGGTGCCGCCCTCGATCGAATTGGCCTTGGTGCGCAGCCAGTCGCGCGCCGCCTTGCCCTGCTTCGACCGATCGCTGTCCCATTCCAGCGCATCGGAGCCCCCGGCAGCCATGATCAACTCATGCCGGCGCTTGTTCAATTCGGTGCCGGCATATTTCATCATGCTCGGCATGGCGGGGTGCGCCTCGCCGGCCTTGAACATGGCCGCAAACCGTTCGCTCATCGCCGAGAAGGCGAGGGCATCGACATCGAAGGCGGCGATGTCGGCGCGGAGGAAAGGGTCGTCGGGCTTCAGCGCCGCGCCGAGAGTCGCGCTGGCGCCGCCGCCCAGCCCCATACCGCTGATCATCTCACGCTCATGGCCGAGCAGATATTTGGCGACGTCCCAGCCCTTGTTGACCTGCCCGACCACCTGGTCCTTGGGCACCTTCACATCGTCGAAGAAGGTCTCGCAGAAGGGCGAGTTGCCGCTGATCAGCAGGATCGGCCTGGTCGAGACGCCAGGCGTTTCCATGTCGAACAGAAGGAAGCTGATCCCGCCATGCTTGGACTCGGTCGACGTGCGGACGAGGCAGAAGATCCAGTCGGCCTTGTCGGCGTAAGAGGTCCAGACCTTCTGGCCATTGACCAGCCAATGGTCGCCCTTGTCCTCGCACCTGGTCTGCAGGCCGGCCAGATCGGAGCCCGCGCCAGGCTCGGAATAGCCCTGCGCCCAGCGGATCTCGCCGCGGGCGATTTGCGGCAGATAATGACGCTTCTGCTCTTCGGTCCCATATTTCAGAAGCGCCGGCCCGAGCATCGAAATGCCGAAGCTGGTCAGTGGCGGGCGGGCGCCGATCCGCGCCATTTCCTGCTTCAGGATTCTGGCCTCGGCGGCCGACAGTCCGCCGCCGCCATAATCCTTCGGCCAGTCGGGCACCGTCCAGCCGCGCTCGGCCATGACTTCCAGCCAGCGGCGCTGGGCATCCGATTGGAATGTCCAGTTGCGCCCGCCCCAGCAGATATCGGCCTCGGATCGCACCGGCTCGCGCATTTCCGGCGGACAATTGGCTTCAAGCCAGCAGCGAGTCTCGGCGCGGAAGGATTCGAGTTCAGTCATGAGTCGGAGCCCTTAAGTTCCCTAATGTCACATTGAACGCGACCAGATTTGCGACTTTAAGCCGCTTGCACGGGATACTCGACAAGCAAAGGCTTGGAGTGGCGGCCATGGCGCCGAGCCAAGCACGTCAAATCCAATTAGGAAAGGGTTTTCGCGCGGACGCTACGGCAAGGCAGCAAGCTGCAGCCGGCAGGGAAACCTGCCTCCCCGGAGATGGTGTATTAAATCCGTAATACACGGAGGATTCGGAAGACCTGGTTTCAACCTCGGCGGCGGCCGCCTGACGGCAGGCGCGGCCGTCGCTGCCTGCCCAGCCCGCGTCAGCCCGCCTTGCGGAAATCGAGTGCTTCGCTCGTCCGGCTGAAGGTCATGGCAACAAGATCGCGGACGTAATTCTGCCGCACCCTCCAAGGGTGGGCCAGGCCCTGCCGGGGCAGCAGGCCTTCGGCGCGGGCGAGATAGCCGGAGGAGAGTTCGAGCAGGGGGCGGCGTTCCGGGCTCGGGTCGTCACGCGGGGTCGCCACCGCCAAGCCACGTCCGTCCAAATGGTTGAGCAAGCGGCAGACGGCGCGCGCCGTGATGTCGCTGCGCAGGGTCCAGGAGGCGTTGATGTAACCGACCGAGATGGCGAGGTTGGGAACGCCGTTCAGCATCATGCCCTTGTAGAGCGTGCGGTCGGCGAGGGTGACTCGCGCGCCGTCGACCATCAGGCTGATGCCGCCCGCCAGTTTCAGGTTGAGGCCGGTCGCTGTGACGATGATGTCCGCCGGTATCTCCTCGCCGCCCGTCAGCCGGATGCCCGCGGGGGTGAAGCGGTCAATCGCGCCCGTCGCAATCGAGACATTGCCGCCGCGGATGGCCGTGAACAGGTCGCCATCGGGCACGAGGCAGAGGCGCTGGTCCCAGGGATTGTAGCTGGGCCTGAAATCGCGAGTGACGGGGTAGCCGGCCGGAAGCTGCCTCCCGGCCTGATCGACGATCCAGTCGGCGACCTTCTTCGGATTTTTCCGGGAGCGGCCGTAGACGTAGATCGTCAGAAGCACATTTTTCCACCTCGTCAGGAAGTGGGCGGCCGGGGCGGGCAAGATTTTCTGCAGCGCGGCGGCGATCCGGTCGCGGGCCGGGCGAGAGACGATGTAAGTCGGCGAGCGCTGGACCATCGTCACATGCGCGGCGGTAACGGCCATTGCCGGGATCAGGGTGACGGCGGTGGCGCCGCTGCCGATCACGGCGATGCGCTTGCCGGAATAGTCGAGGTCGTAGGGCCAGAATTGGGGGTGGACGATCCGGCCTTGGAAATCCTCTTCGCTCGGCCAGATCGGGCGGTAGCCGGCGGCGAAATCGTAATAGCCGGTGCACAGGTACAGGAAGGCGCAAGTGAAAGTCTGCGCGTCGGTCTCGACGGTCCAGCGGGCGTCAGCAGAGGACCAGCTGGCGTTCTTCACCTGATGGCCGAAGCGGATCCGGTTGAAAATCCCCGATTCCCGCGCCGTATCCTCGACATAGTCGCGGATTGACGGCCCATCGACGATGGCGCGGTCGCTCGGCCACGGCCGGAACGGGAAGCCGAGCGTGAAGATGTCTGAATCGGAGCGGATACCGGGATAGCGGAACAGGTCCCAAGTGCCACCGATCCGGTTCCGGCCCTCGAGGATCAGCCAGCTCTTGCCAGGGCAGCGCTCCTTCAGGCGCCAGGCCGCCCCAACCCCGGACAGGCCGGCGCCGACGATCAGGACATCGACATGTTGGGCAGGCGGCGAGCCATTCTCCATGCGCGCGGACTGGCACAAAAGCGGTGTTTCTGACAGGGAGTTGCGGCACCGACGATCAAAGGAAACGGGCCGGATGGACTTTGACCTTACGGAACGACAGACTTTTTTCCGCGACCGCGTTCGCGCTTTCATCGACGAGCATGTCCGCCCGCGAGTCGGCGATTACAAAAAGCAGATCGATGCGGGAGATCGCTGGCAGCCGATTCAGCTGATCGAGGACCTGAAACCGGTCGCGCGCAAGGCCGGCCTGTGGAACCTGTTCATGCCACCGGGCCATGCGCTGCGCCATGTTGACGAGACTTTCCAGTTCGAGGGCGAGCAGCTCACCAACCTCGAATATGCTATGTGCGCCGAGGAGATGGGGCGGATTTTGTGGTCGAGCGAAGTGTTCAACTGCTCGGCCCCGGACACCGGAAATATGGAGGTTCTGCACCGCTACGGAACGCGCGAGCAGAAGGAGGAGTGGCTGGCGCCGCTGATGCGGGGCGAAATCCGCTCCGCCTTCCTGATGACCGAACCTGGAGTCGCCAGCTCGGACGCCACCAATATCGAGTGCCGGATCGAACGCGACGGCGGCGATTATGTCATCAACGGCAGGAAATGGTGGTCGAGCGGGGCGGGTGATCCGCGCTGCAAGGTCGCCATCCTGATGGGCAAGACGGACCCCGATGGATCGAAGCACCAGCAGCAGTCGATGATTTTGATGCCGCTGGATGCGAACGGCGTGACCGTCGAGCGGTCGCTGTCGGTCTACGGCTATGATGACGCGCCGCACGGGCACATGGAGATCACCCTGGAGAATGTCCGCGTGCCGGCGTCCAACCTGCTGCTGGGCGAGGGACGGGGATTCGAGATTGCCCAGGGCCGGTTGGGGCCGGGGCGGATCCACCATTGCATGCGGACCATCGGCGCCGCGGAGGAAGCGCTGGCGGCGATGGCGCGGCGGCTGCAGAGCCGCACGGCGTTCGGCAAGCGGCTGAGCGAGCATAGCGTCTGGGAGCAGCGCGTCGCCGAGGCGCGGATCGAGATCGATTGCTCGCGCCTGCTGTGCCTGAAGGCCGCGGACATGATGGACAAAGCCGGCAACAAGGCCGCCAAGGCAGAGATCGCGATGATCAAGGTCAAGGCGCCGCAGATGGCGCTCAAGATCATCGACGACGCCATCCAGGCGCATGGCGGGGCCGGAGTCAGCCAGGACACGGCGCTGGCGGCGAGCTGGGCGGGGATCAGGACGCTGCGGCTCGCCGACGGGCCCGACGAAGTGCACAACCGGGCGATCGCGCTGATCGAATATGCCAAACATGCGCCGGCGGAGATGCCGCGATGACCTCCCTTTTCGACCTTGCCGGCAAGGTTGCCATCGTCACCGGTTCGTCTCGGGGAATTGGCCGCGCCATTGCCGAGGAGCTTGCCGCGCACGGCGCCAGCGTCGTCATTTCCAGCCGCAAGCAGGACGCCTGTGAAAAGGTCGCCGAGGCGATTCGGGCCAATGGCGGCAAGGCCATCGCCATCGCCGCCAGCATTTCGGACAAGGAAGCGCTGAAGGAACTAGCGGAGCGGACGCTGGCCGAACTGGGCCGGGTCGACGTGCTGGTCTGCAATGCCGCGTCCAACCCTTATTACGGGCCGATGGCGGGGATCACGGATGACCAGTTCCGCAAGATCCTCGACAATAATGTCCTGTCCAACCACTGGCTCGTGCAGATGATCGCGCCGCAAATGGTCGAAAGGGGCGAGGGGTCGATCATCATTGTCAGCTCGATCGGCGGGCTGACAAGCTCGACCGTGATCGGCGCCTACAACATCTCCAAGGCCGCCGATTTCCAGCTGGCGCGCAACCTTGCGGCCGAGTTCGGGCCGAGCGGGGTCAGGGTTAACTGCATCGCGCCGGGCCTGGTTCGCACCGATTTCGCCAGGGCGCTGTGGGAGAATCCGGAGACTCTGAAAGCCGTGACCCGCCATACGCCAATGCGGCGGATCGGCGAGCCGCGCGAGATCGCCGGGGCGGCGGTGTTCCTGGCCTCTCCGGCTTCCACCTTCATGACTGGGCAGACGATCATCGTCGACGGCGGCTCGACGATTGGAGTGGGATTGTGACCGGGCGGCTGCAGGGCAAGGTCGCGATCGTCACCGGCGCCGGTTCCGGCATCGGCAAGCGGACCGTCGAGCTGTTCCGGGAGCAAGGGGCGAGGGTGATCGGGGCGGACATCAAGGGCGCGGAGGTCGCCTGCGACGCCGGGTCGGAAGCAGAGGTCGAGGCGCTGGTCGCCAAGACTGTCGCCGACCATGGCAGGATCGACGTCTTTTTCGCCAACGCCGGCATCTCCGGCGGACTTGCCGGCATCTTCGAACAGGACGCCGCCGGCTGGACCGAGATCCTGCGCGTCAATCTGATCGGCCCGTTCCTGGCGATCAAATATGCCGCGCCGCACATGAAGGAGCAGGGCGGCGGGTCGATCATCTGCACCGCCTCGGTCGCGGGCATCCGCGCCGGCGCCGGCGGGCCGGCCTATTCGGCGTCAAAGGCGGGGGTCATCAACCTGGTCAAGGTCGCGGCGACGCAGCTGTGCGACAGCAACATCAGGGTCAACGCCATCTGCCCCGGCCTGATCGAGACCGGCATGACCAAGGGCATCTACGACATGGCCAAGGCCGCCGGCAAGGCGACGGCGATCGGCCAGTTGAACCCGCTCCGCCGCGGCGGCGAGGCCAATGAAATCGCCAACGCGGCTTTGTTCCTGGCGTCCGACGAGTCGAGCTACGTCAACGGCCACGCCCTGGTCGTCGACGGCGGCCTGTCGGTCAGCCACCCCTTCACGCGGCAGAATTACGGCTGCACATTCTAGGACCTCAAGGACGAAGACCATGGCCACGATCAGCGACGACGCCTCCACCACCAGCCCGATTTCCACCCATCGCCACGGCGACGTGCTGGTCATCCTGTCGAACAATCCGCCAGTGAACGCGCTTGGGGCGGCCGTTCGCGAGGGCCTGGTCGCGGGCATCCGGCAGGCCGAGGCGGACGAGGCGATCAAGGCGGTAGTCATCGCCTGCGAGGGCCAGACCTTCTTCGCCGGCGCCGACGTGTCGGAATTCGGCACGCCCAAGGCGTTTCAGGACCCGATGCTGCCCAATGTCGTCGACATCATCGAAGGCTCGTCCAAGCCGGTCATCGCCGCGATCCACGGCACCGCGCTGGGCGGCGGGCTCGAGGTCGCGCTCGCCTGCCATTATCGTGTCGCCGCGCCGTCGGCGAAGCTTGGCGTGCCGGAAGTGAAGCTCGGCCTGCTGCCGGGCGCGGGCGGCACCCAGCGGCTGCCGCGCGTCGCCGGGGTCGAACAGGCGCTCAGCATGGCCGCGACCGGCAACCCGATCTCCGCCAAGCAAGCCTGTGAGGTCGGACTGGTCGACCGGTTGATCGAGGGCGAGCTGATCCCGCATGCCGTGGCCTATGCCGAAGAGGTGCGCGACATCCGGCCGCTGCCCAAGTCTTCGGAGCGCGACGACAAATTGACCCAGGCGCGGGCCAACCCCGGCATCTTCGACGAGTTCCGCAAGGCCAATGCCCGCAAGTTCAAGGGTTTTGTGGCGCCCGAAGCCAATATCCAGTGCATCGAGGCGGCGCTGACCAAGCCCTATGCCGAAGGGGTCCAGGTCGAGCGCACCAAGTTCATGGAGCTGATGAGCGGGACGCAGGCCAGGGCGCAGCAATATTTCTTCTTCGCCGAGCGCAAGGCGGCAAAGATCGATGACCTTCCCGAAGGGACAGTTCCGCGGACCGTCCAAAAGGTCGGGGTCATCGGCGCCGGCACGATGGGCGGCGGCATTTCGATGAACTTCCTGTCGGCGGGAATCCCCGTGACCATCGTCGAAATGGCGCAGGAAGCGCTCGACCGCGGCACCGGCGTCATGCGCAGGAATTACGAGGCATCGGCCGCCAAGGGCCGGCTGACCGGAGAGCAGGTCGAGCGAGCGATGGGCCTGCTGACGCCGACCCTGGACTTCGACGCGCTCGCCGACTGCGATCTCATCATCGAGGCGGTGTTCGAGCAGATGGAAATCAAGAAGGACATCTTCGGACGCCTGGACAAGATCGCCAAGCCCGGCGCCATCCTGGCGTCCAACACGTCCTATCTCAACATTGACGAGATCGCCGACAGCACGTCGCGGCCGCAAGATGTCGTCGGCATGCATTTCTTTTCTCCGGCCAACGTCATGAAGCTGCTCGAGGTGGTCCGGGGCGCGAAGACCGCGCCGGACGTGCTGCTGACGGCGATGACCATCGCCAAGAAGATCAAGAAGGTCGCGGTCGTCGCCGGCGTCTGCCACGGCTTTATCGGCAACCGCATGCTGATGCCGCGCCAGGTCGAGGCGACCAAGCTGCTGCTGGAAGGGGCGTCACCGGAGCAGATCGACAAGGTCCATGTCGACTTCGGCATGCCGATGGGCCCGTTCCAGATGGCCGATTTGGCCGGTGTCGACATCGGCTGGCACCGGGACCCGAACCGGATCGAGAATATCCGTGACGCGCTGTGCGCCATCGACCGCTGGGGCCAGAAGAAGGGCGCCGGCTTCTATGATTATGACGACATGCGCCGGCCATCGCCGTCACCCGTCGTCCAGCAGATCATCGAGGATTTCGCCGCCAAGCAGGGCGTCGAGCGGCGCGCAATCAGCGACCAGGAGATTATCGAGCGAACGCTCTACACGATGGTCAACGAAGGCGCGAAAATCCTCGAGGAAGGGATGGCCCAGCGCGCCTCGGACATCGATGTCGTCTGGGTCTATGGCTATGGCTGGCCGGTCTATCGCGGCGGGCCGATGTTCTGGGCGGATACGGAGGGCGCGGCCAAGATCGTCGAGGGCCTCAAGCGTCAAGAGGAGCGAATGGGCAGCGATTTCAGCTTCTCGCGCCTGCTGCTCGAGAAGGCCGAGCGGGGCGAGAAGTTCACGAAATAGGGCGATTCACTCGGCGGCGGTGGGCAGCTGCCGGTCGAGCATCCGTTCTGCCAGGCCGGTCGCGAGCTGCTGAATAAGCGCGGCGATCCGGTCGAAGCCGCCGCCCGGCCTGCCGTCGGCATCGAGGTAGCAGCGACGGTCAATCTCGATCTGCAGCGCGTGGATACCGCGTCGGGGATTGCCGTGGCGATCGATGACATGGCCGCCGGCGAACGGATCGTTGAGCGCCACATCGAACCCGGCCTGCCGGACAATGGCCAGCGCGTCGGCGGTGAGCCAGCGCGCCGAGGTTCGGCCAAAACGGTCGCCAAGGACGATTGGCGGCACGCCGTCTGCCGGCGGCGGCATGGAATGGCAGTCGAGCAGCAGCGCGCAGCCAAATGCGTGCCGAATCCGTTCGAGGGTGTCGCGGATGGCCCGATGATAGGGCCGGTGCGCCTGGGCAAGCCGGGCTTCGAGGTCGGCGAGGCCGATCGGTTGCCGCCAGAGCTGGCCCTGGCCGGCCGTCCGCGACGGCACGACCCCCAATCCGCCCCTGGCGCGAGCCGTCGGCCGTGACAGCATCGCGGTGCGGACGACGGCCGGGTCAATCTCGTCCTCGGCCCGGTTGCAGTCGATGGCCGCCCGCGGAGCCAGGGCGATGACGGCGGCGATGCCGGCGGCGAAAGACTGCGTCACCAGCCTGTCCACAAGCGGATCTTCCAGCGCTTCCAGGGACTTGCGGCCGCCTCGAGCCATGTCGGTCAGCCAGTCGGGATAGTCGCGCCCGGCGTGCGGCACCGACAGCAGGACCGGCCAGCGATCATGGCCGGGCTCGACGATCGGAGCGGGCAAGGGCGCGGGCGACAAGCGTGCCAATTTAGGACTGCCGGAGACGCGGTCAACGCAATGCGTTCTTCGCTCTTGGAAAATCAACCTTTCTGGGCGCATAAGAGAGCGATGGCGAAGATCCTCCTGGCTGAAGACGATTCGTCGATGCGCGAGTATCTGCAGCGGGCGCTGCAGCGTGTCGGTTACCATGTCGAGGCCGTCGGCTGCGGTACCGAGGCTGTTCCGCTGCTCGAGAAGGAGCAGTTCGACCTCCTCCTCACTGATATCGTCATGCCGGAAATGGACGGGATCGAGCTGGCGCAGAAAGCGTCGTCGATCGACCCCAGCATCCGGGTCATGTTCATCACCGGCTTCGCCGCCGTCGCTTTGCAGGGCGGGCGCACCAATCCCGACGCCAAATTGCTGTCGAAGCCGTTCCACCTCAAAGACCTGGTCGCCGAAGTCGACCGAATCTTCCAGACCGAGGACCAGCACGGGCGTCTGTAGCGCCGTCGGCCGGCCAATCCGAGGGTTGCGCCGCCTGCATCGCCTCTCTAGATGACAGCCCGCGTGGGCGTGTAGCTCAGTGGTAGAGCACTGTGTTGACATCGCAGGGGTCGCAAGTTCAATCCTTGCCACGCCCACCATTTTTCTCTTAGAATTCAGTGACTTGAGTGCGGCAAGTATAAGGTACTATTCGTTCTCTGGGGCGTAATCCGGGGCCTTTTTGACGGCGTTACGCCCCGTCGTTTTAGCGACAAACTGTAGGAACTATTTAGCGGATTAGTCGCGCCTTCGGTTGCGGCCGTGGGCGTATGGATTGTCCGATCCTTCAATCCCCCTCTTGCCTCGAGCCGCTTCGTGGTGTGCATGGCAAGCCATGCGCCTGAAGATGGATGTTCTGAAAACAGTCTTTTACCTCGGGACGAAGCCCTTCGGTGGCTCGTTCAAAGCGCTAGGGACTGCTTTCCTTCTTGGACATGAGCCGGATGGAAAGCCAAACATCTATCTTGTCACCGCAAAGCATGTCGCTGAGAGCTACAGCGACG
>DASSPS010000004.1:0-49631 GCA_035699505.1 Sphingomicrobium sp.
GGTGCGGACTGGGCGGCTGCCGGTTTATCGCACCTATCTCGACCGTGACGGCAATGCGGGGAAGTTTTACGCGTTGCTGGCAGCGCATGTGGCCACGTTGCTCATCATCGCCGTTATCGCCGCCGATTTGCTGCTCGGGCTTAATTTGAGGAATGCCAAATGAAGCTTGGACGATTGAACCATGTCGGGGTGGCGACGCCGTCGATCGAGGCGAGCCTGGCGCTCTACAAGAACATGTTCGGCGCCGAGCCGCACGGGCCCGCGTTCGACCTGCCGGCGCAGGGGGTGCGGGTGTGCTTCGTCGACACGCCCAACAGTCAGATCGAGCTGATCGAGCCGCTGGGCGCGGACTCGCCGATCGTGAAGTTCCTGGAGAACAATCCGGCCGGCGGGCAGCATCATGTCTGTTTCGAGGCGCCGGACATCGCGGCGGCGCGGGCCGAGCTCGAGGCCAAGGGCGCGCGCATCCTTGGGCCGACACGGACCGGGGCGCATGGCACGCCGGTCTTCTTCGTCCACCCCAAGGACATGGGCGGGGTGCTGACGGAAATTATGGAAACGCCCAAGCATTGACGGGTAAGGACCGTCGCCAATGACCGACAAGCCATCGAAAGCCGACTGGGAAAGCCTCGCCGCGAAGGAGAGCCGCGGGAAGGATCTGTCGCGCGAGACGGTGGAGGGGATCCGGCTGAAGACGGTCTATGGGCCGGACGACGCAGGCGGGATGGACAGCGGCTGGCCCGGCCTGCCGCCCTACACGCGCGGGCCCTATGCGACCATGTATGCCGGCAGGCCCTGGACTATCCGCCAGTACGCCGGTTTCTCGACGGCGGAAGACAGCAATGCTTTCTACCGCCGCAACCTTGCAGCCGGGCAGAAGGGCTTAAGCGTCGCCTTCGACCTCGCCACCCACCGCGGCTACGACAGCGACAATCCGCGCGTCGCCGGCGACGTCGGCATGGCGGGCGTGGCGATCGACAGCGTCGAGGACATGAAATTGCTGTTCGACGGCATTCCGCTCGGCGAGATGAGCGTCAGCATGACCATGAATGGCGCGGTGCTGCCGGTCATGGCCTTCTACATCGTCGCCGGCGAGGAGCAGGGCGTCCTGCGGAGCCAGCTGACCGGCACCATCCAGAACGACATTCTGAAGGAGTTCGCGGTCCGCAACACCTATATCTACCCGCCGGGCCCAAGCATGCGGATCGTCGCCGACATCATCGCTTACTGCGCGGCGGAGATGCCGAAGTTCAACTCGATCTCGATCAGCGGCTATCACATGCACGAGGCCGGGGCGACGGCGGTTCAGGAGCTGGCCTACACGCTTGCCGACGGCATGGAATATGTCCGCGTGGCGATGAAGAGCGGGCTCGATATCGACGCCTTCGCGCCGCGGCTCTCCTTCTTTTTCGGCATCGGCATGAACCTGTTCATGGAGGTCGCCAAGCTGCGCGCGGCGCGGACTCTGTGGGCGCGGATCATGACCGAGCTGGGCGCGAAGGCGGAGAAGTCGAAGCTGCTGCGGACCCATTGCCAGACCAGCGGCGTGTCGCTGACCGAGCAGGACCCGTACAACAATATCGTGCGGACGACGGTCGAGGCGCTGGCGGCGGTGCTCGGCGGGACGCAGTCGCTGCACACCAATTCTTTTGACGAGGCGATCGCGCTGCCGACCGATTTTTCGGCGCGGATCGCCCGCAACACGCAGCTCATCCTGGCCGAGGAAAGCGGTGTGACCGCGGTCGCCGACCCGCTCGGCGGAAGCTGGTATGTCGAAGCGCTGACCCGCGAGCTGGAGGACAAGGCCTGGGCGCTCATCCAGGAAGTCGAGGCGCATGGCGGCATGACCAGGGCGGTCGCGGAAGGCCTGCCCAAGCACCGCATCGAGGAAGCCGCGGCGGCGAGAGCGGCCAAGGTCGATACCGGCGAGACGGTGATCGTCGGGGTGAACAAGTACCAGCTTGCCGAGGAGGAAGAGCATGACTTCCTCGCCGTCGACACCGCCAAGGTGCGGGCGGGGCAGATCGCGCGGCTGGAGCGGGTGCGGGCGACGCGGGACGAGGCGAAGGTAAGGGCGGCGCTGGATGCGTTGACCGAGGCCGCGGCTAAAAGCCCTCCCCGGGACGGGGAGGTGGCAGACCCGAAGGGGCAGACGGAGGGGGCCCCCTCCACCACCCGCTCTGCGGCGGGCGGTCCCCCTCCCCGGTCCGGGGAGGATCCAGAAAGCAACCTCCTCGCCTTGGCCGTCGACGCCGCCCGGGCCCGGGCCACGCTGGGCGAAATCTCCGATGCGCTGGAGCGGGCTTTCGGACGCTACGGCACCACCCCCGAGCCGGTGCGCGGGATTTACGGCAAGGCGCGGGGCGACGATCGCTGGCGAGCGGCGGTCGAGGGCACCAAGACGGTCGCCGAACGGCTTGGCCGCAAGCCGCGGATCATGGTCGCCAAGATGGGGCAGGACGGGCACGACCGCGGGGCGAACCTGGTCAGCTCGGCCTTCACCGATCTTGGCTTCGACGTCATCCCTGGGCCTTTGTTCCAGACCCCGCGCGAGACCGCCGAAATGGCGATCGAGCATAAGGTCGACGTGGTCGGCGCAAGCAGCCTTGCGGCTGGACACCGCACCCTGATCCCGGAGCTGATCGAGACGCTGAAGGATATGGGCCGGGCCGACATCAAGGTCGTCGCCGGCGGAGTCATCCCGCCGCAGGATTATGCCATGCTTCGCGCCGCCGGCGTGCAGGCGATCTTCGGTCCCGGCACCAACCTTGCCGACTGCGCCGACGAGGTACTGCGCCTGCTCGGGCACAACCGCCCGCCGTCGGGCGAAGAGCTTGATGAGGCGGCGGAGTGAAGCATTTTTCGAAGGGCGAACTTGTCGCCTATGCCTTCGTGTCGGTCATCTATTGGAGCTTCTTTTATTACCTGATCCAGATTTCACCGATTTTCGTCTGCGGATTAGGTCCGGATTCGCCCGATGATTGTTCGGGCCAATGGCTGGCCATTCTGATTGGCCTTGCCTCGCTTGCCTTATACACCCTGCTTTGCTGGCAGATCGTCAGAGACGCGAAACAAGGCGACGATTCCTGATGTTCAAGAAAATCCTGATCGCCAATCGCGGGGAAATCGCCTGTCGGGTTATCCGCACGGCGCGGCGCATGGGCATCAAGACCGTCGCGGTTTATTCCGACGCCGACGCCCGGGCGCCGCATGTGAAGCTGGCGGACGAGGCGGTGCGGCTCGGGCCGCCGCCGGCGTCGGAGAGCTACCTCAAGGCCGAGCTGATCATCGACGCGTGCAAGGCGACGGGGGCGGAAGCGGTGCATCCTGGGTACGGTTTCCTCAGCGAGCGCGAGAGCTTCGCCAAGGCGCTGGCCAAGGCCGGCATCGCCTTCATCGGCCCGCCGCCAAAGGCCATCCGGGCGATGGGGGACAAGATCGAGTCCAAGAAGCTGGCGCAGAAGGCCGGGGTCAATATCGTCCCGGGCCATCTCGACGACATCGCCACGACTGCGGAGGCGGTGAAGATCGCCAAGGGCATCGGCTTTCCGGTGATGATGAAGGCCTCGGCCGGCGGCGGCGGCAAGGGCATGCGGCTGGCGTACAGCGAGCAGGACGTCCGCGAGGGGTTCGAGGCCGTCAAGCGCGAGGGCCTGTCGAGCTTCGGCGACGACCGGGTGTTCATCGAGAAGTTCATCGAAAGCCCGAGGCACATCGAGATCCAGGTGCTCGGCGACAGCCATGGCAACATCGTCTATCTCGGCGAGCGCGAATGCTCGATCCAGCGCCGCCACCAGAAGGTGGTCGAGGAGGCGCCGTCGCCCTTCGTGACGCCGGAGATGCGCAAGGCGATGGGCGAGCAGGCCGTCGCACTGGCAAGGGCGGTGGGATACTATTCGGCGGGCACGGTCGAGCTGATCGTCAGCGGCGCCGACCCGACCGGCGAGAGCTTCTATTTCCTCGAAATGAACACGCGGCTGCAGGTCGAGCATCCGGTCACCGAGGAAGTCACCGGGCTCGATTTGGTCGAGCAGATGATCCGGGTGGCGGCGGGCGAGAAGCTGGCTTTCACGCAGGATGATGTGAAGCTCAACGGCTGGTCGGTCGAGACGCGGGTCTATGCGGAGGATCCGTATCGCGGGTTCCTGCCGAGCACAGGGCGGTTGGTGCGGTATGCGCCGCCGCGCACTTCACCCCTCCCCTTGATGGGGAGGGGCAGGGGTGGGGTGACGCCCGACGTGGAGCGGGGCTCCGAAGTCACTCCCACCCAACCCTCCCCCATCAAGGGGGAGGGCTCAGAGGTCCGCGTTCGCGTCGACGACGGCGTCTTCGAAGGCGGTGAGGTCAGCATGTTCTACGACCCGATGATCGCCAAGCTGGTCACCTGGGGCCCGAACCGCGCCGCCGCAATCGACGCGCAGGTCGCCGCGCTCGACGCGTTCGAGCTGGACGGGATCGGCCACAATATCGACTTCCTGTCGGCGCTGATGCAACACCCACGCTACCGCTCGGGAGACATCACCACTGGCTTTATCGCCGAGGAATATCCCGACGGGTTCCACGGCGCGCTGGCCGACACGCAGTTGCAGCAGGATGTGGCGGTCATCGCCGGGATGCTGTCGGCGATCGTCGAGGAGCGGGCCGCGCAAATCGACGGTCAGCTCGGGCCTCGCACAGCCGGGTCATGCGACCGGGTCGTCAAGATCGGCGGCGAGGAACATCGCGTCCGCATCAAGCCCTACGAGGGCGGGACGCTGGCCGTGTACGATGGCGGCGAGCTGATCGACATCATCGGCCGCTGGACGCCGGGGCAACGACTGCTGTCGGTGGTCATCGATGGCCGCCCGCGGACGGTGAAGGTCGCGCGCGAGGGCCGCTCCTGGCTGCTCAACACGCACGGCGCGACGCACAAGGTGCTGGTCCTGCCGCCGCACGTCGCCGAGCTTGCCAAGCATATGATCGAGAAGGTCCCGCCGGACCTCTCGCGGCTGCTGCTGGCGCCGATGCCCGGGCTGCTGACGCGGCTCGATGTGAAGGCCGGCGACAAGGTCGAGCCCGGCCAGCCGGTCGCGGTCATGGAAGCGATGAAGATGGAGAACATCCTCCGCGCGGCGAAAGCGGGATGCGTCAAGGCGACGCCGGTCAAGGCGGGCGAGAGCGTCGCAGTCGATCAGGTGATTGTGGAGTTTGAGTGAAAATCACCTCCCCTCGTTTGCGAGGGGAGGGGGACCAGTGAAGCTGGTGGAGGGGTCTACTTGAGCATTCGCATGGCGCGCGAGTTCCGAAAATCCATGACCGTTCCGGAGCGAAGATTATGGAATGTGCTCAAGGCCCGGCCAGACGGATACAAATTCCGGAAACAACATGAGCACGGTCCATATTATCTCGATTTCTTCTGTCGCGAAGCGGCAGTGGCCGTGGAGGTCGATGGCCTGGCGCACGAGCTGGGCACAAACCCCGAGCGCGACGAGCGTCGAAACGCTTGGCTGGCCAGTCGTGGAATTGAGACGGTCAGAGTGAGGGCGACGGACGTGCGGGACAATCTCGAAGGTGTCGTGGCTCACATTGTCGAGGCGTGCCGCCGTCGCTCGGCCCGTTGATGAAGACCCCTCCACCGCCTACGGCGGTCCCCCTCCCCTGCAAATGCAGGGGAGGAGAGGCGAGAGCGTCGCGGTCGATCAGGTCATCGTGGAGTTTGAGTAGCCGCTACATCATCCGCAGCAGGCGCATCGTGGCAGTAAGAGCCGTGATATTCCCAGGCACCGCCTGCATCGAGGCATGCATCGGCGGCCATGTACCAACCCGCTTTCCAGCCGAACCACCGTCCCGCGATCCCCGCCAGAACGATTAGAATGATCGCAGCTCGCTGCCTCATGTCTCAGCTTTCTGGCGTAGCTCACTCCGCCGGAGCTTCCCCGTGGCCGTCTTCGGCAGCGCCTCCATGAACTCCACCTCGCGCGGATATTTGTAGGGGGCGATGCGCTCCTTGGTGAAGTCCTGAAGGCCCTTGACCAGCTCGTCGCTGGCTTCCGCGAAATCGGCGAGGACGACGAAGGCTTTCACCTTCTGCCCGCGCTCCGGGCAGGGGACGCCGATCACCGCGCATTCGGCGACGGCGGGGTGGGCAAGGAGCGCATTCTCCACTTCCGGAGCGCCGATATTGTAGCCGGAGCTGACGATCATGTCGTCGCTGCGGGCGAGATACCAATAGTAACCGTCGGCATCGCGCCGGTAGGTGTCGCCGGTGACGTTCCAGCCATCGACGACATAGTCGCGCTGGCGCGGGTCATCGAGGTAGCGGCAACCGGTCGGGCCCTTGATGGCCAGGCGGCCGACGCCTTCGTCCAGCGGCTGGCCGTCCGCGTCGAGCACGGTCGCTTCATAGCCCGGCACCGCCTTGCCGGTTGAGCCGGGGCGTATGTCGTCGCCCGCGGCGGAAATGAAAATGTGCATCATCTCGGTCGCGCCGATGCCGTCGGTGATGGCAATGCCGGTGCGGTCCTTCCACGCCTGCCAGGTCGCTTCGGGGAGGTGCTCGCCCGCGGACAGGCAGTAGCGGAGGGATTGGGGGGCCTGTTCCAACCCTGGCTGCGATAGCATCGCCTTGTAGGCGGTTGGGGCAGTGCCGAGGTGAGTGACGCCGTGTTTGGCGATGGCTTCGAGCATCGCCGGCGGGCTCGGCTGCTCGATCGTGCAGCAGGCGGCGCCGGCACGTAAGGGAAAGAGGAAGCCGGCGCCTAGCCCGAAAGTGAAGGCGAGCGGGGCGCTGGTCATGGCGACGTCGCCCGGCTTCATGCCGATGAGGTGCCGCGCGAAACTGTCGCAGGGCGCGAGGACGTCGCGGTGGAACTGGACGCAGCCCTTGGGAACGCCGGTGGTGCCGCTGGTGAAGGCGATCAGGGCCGGATCGTCGCGATGGGTGTCGTGGGCGGGCAGCGGGTCGAGTTTCGCGGTGCGGGTCTCGAGCTCGCCCTGGCCATAGTCGCCGTCATATTTGACGATGTGCTTCACTGAATGCGTCTGATCGACCGCCTCGCGGAAATCGCCGATGAAGCGGCTGTCGACGATGGCGTAGGAGATCTGCGCCCGGTCGATCACCGTCGCGATTTCGCCGGGGCGGAGCAGAGGCATGGTCGCGACCACCACCCCGCCGGCCTTCAGCACGCCGAGCCAGGCGGCGAACATCGCATAGCCATTGGGCCCGCGCAGAAGCACGCGGTTGCCGGGGATCAGGCCCTCTTCCTGGAGCAGCAGCCGAGCGATGCGGCCGGAGAAGGAGTCGAGGTCGGCATAGGTCCAGCGGCCGTGGTCGTTGACGAAAGCCAGCGTGTCGGGATCGCCGCCTTTGAGCAATTCAGCGGCGGCGTTGAGGCGTTCGGGATAGCGTAGTTCGGGCAGGTCGAAGCGGAACTCCGGGAGCAGGTCGGCCGGCGGCAGGCGATCGCGAACGAAGGAATCGTACGTCATTCCGGCACCACCGCCGTCGCTTCGATTTCGACCAGTGCTCTTGGTTCTACCAGCGCGGAAACCGCGACCAGCGCCATGGCCGGATAATGCGGGCCGACGATCACCTTCCACGCCGCGCCGATGTCGGCGAGCGACGCGCGGTACGCATCGATGTCGGTGACGTAGCAGGTCATGCGGACGATATGCTCGGGGCCGGCGCCGTCCTGGGCGAGGATGGCGAGGATGTTGCGCAGCGCCTGCGCGAACTGGCGGGGGAGGTCGTCGGCGGTGAATTGCTCGGCTTCGTTCCAGCCGACGACGCCGGCGGTGACGACGAGGCGGCCGGTGGCGGAAATGCCGTTGGCATAGCCCTTGGGCCGCGGCCAGCCGGGTGGGAGCAGGGCCTTCATTTGAGCAAATCCCGGGCGATGATCATGCGCTGCACCTCGCTTGCCCCTTCATAAATCCGGAGCGCACGGATCTCCCGATAGAGTTCTTCGACTTTCGAGCCGACGGTGACGCCGAGGCCGCCGTGCAGCTGGACGGCGGAATCGATCACCGCTTGCGCGCTTTCGGTGGCGTGGAGCTTGGCCATGGCAGCGGCGCGGCGGTTGTCGGCCTTGCCCATGTCCTGCCGCCAGGCGGCGCGGGCGATGAGCAGGGCCGAGGCGTCAATACTGGTCGCCATGTCGCCGAGCGTGGCTTGCGTGACGGCATTGTCGGCGAGCGTGCCGGAGCCGAGCTTGCGGTTGGAAGCGAAGGCGATGGCCTCGTCCAGAGCGCGGCGGGCGAAGCCGAGCGCGGCCGCGCCGACCGTCACCCGGAACAGATTCAACGTCGCCATGCCGATGCGGAAACCCTCGCCGGGCGCACCGACGAGTTCGCCGCGAGCTCCTTCGTAACGAAGCCGGGCGAGGGGATGTGGTGCCACGACCTCGATCCGCTCGGCGACCGTTACCTCGGTCGCGGGGACGATGAACGCCGACAGACCGCGCGCACCGTCGCCTTCGCCGGTGCGGGCGAAGGTCAAATAGAAATCGGCGATGCCGCCGTTGGAAATGTAGGTCTTTTCGCCGTCGAGGACCCAATTGTCGCCGTTGCGGCGCGCGGTCATCGCCATGTTGGCGGCGTCCGATCCGCACTCGGGTTCGGTCATGGCGAAGGCAGCGATGGCCTCCCCCGATGCGACTTTCGGCAGCCATCCGGCTTTCTGCGAGTCACTGCCGAAGAGGCGGATCGCGCCGGAACCAAGCCCCTGCATAGCGAAGGCGAAATCCGCGAGCCCGCTGTGAGACGCGAGCGTGGCGCGGGCGATCGCCAGGCTGCGGACATCGCCGTCGGCGACCAGGTCGAGAAAGCGGGCGTCGCCGAGCGCGCGGACCAGGCTGCGACATTCGCCATCGATGTCATCCGCATGGCCGAAGTCGCGGCTTCGGCACCAGCTTTCCAACCCCGTCGCGAGGCCGCGATGGCGAGCCTCGAAGAAAGGCCAGCCGAGCCAGTCAGTCACCGCGAAACTCCGGCTTCCGCCTGGCCGCAAAGGCTTCGTAGGCGCGGCGGAAGTCCTTGTGCTGCATGCACTCGGCCTGGGCCTCGGCCTCCATGTCAATCGCGCGGTCGATGGAGACGTGCCATTCGGCGTCGAGCTGGCGCTTGGTGACGGCATGCGCGGCGGACGGGCCGCGCGCCAGCTCGCCGGCCAGCGCCTGCGCGTCGGCAAGCACGTTGTCGCTTAGACGATTGTAGAAGCCCCAGGCTTGGCCTTCCTCGGACGACATCGACCGGCCGGTAAACAGCAATTCGGCGGCGCGGCCGTGGCCGATGATGCGGGGCAGGATGCTGCAGGCGCCCATGTCGGCGCCGCTAAGGCCGACACGCACGAACAGGAAAGCGGTCCTGGCGTGGGGCGCGGCGAGGCGCAGGTCGCTGGCCATGGCGAGGATTGCTCCGGCCCCGGCGCAGACGCCTTCGACCGCGGCGACAATCGGCTGCGGGCAGCCGCGCATCGCCTTGATCAGATCGCCGGTCATGGTGGTGAATTCATGCAGGCCATCGGCATCCATGGCGACCAGCGGGCCGATGATCTCATGCACGTCCCCGCCCGAGCAGAAATTGCTGCCGGCGCCGGTGATGACGACGGCCTTGATCTGGGGTGCGTCGGACAAGGCCCGGAAGGTGTCGCGAAGCTCGACATAGCTGTCGAACGTCAGCGGATTCTTTCGCTCCGGCCGGTTGAGCGTGATGGTGGCGACGCCGTCGGCGAAGGACCAGAGGAAATGCCTGGGCGCGAACAGCGACGGCTCGAAGCTCATGCCGTGGTGCCGCCGTCGATCGTGATTGCAGCGCCGTTCACGTCCTGGCTCTGCGGCAGGCAGAGCGTGAGGATCATGGTGGCGATGGCGTCGGGGTGGACCAGCCGGCCGCTGGCGTTCATGCCCTGAATCGCGGCGCGGGATTTTTCGATGTCGCGGCCGGTGGTCGAGGCAATGCGCGTCACTGTCTCGTCGGTCATGGGGGTGTCGACGAAGGCCGGGCAGACGGCGTTGACCGTGAGGTTGGTCCTGGCGAATTCCGACGCGAGCGACCGCGACAGGCCGATCAGGCCATGCTTGGACGCCGAGTAGGGCGCAGCGTAGGGCGCACCCTTCAACCCAGCCACGGAGGCGACGAAGACCAGCCGGCCGTTCTTGGCTGCAAGCAGATCGTCGAGCGCCAGCTGGGCGCAATCGAAGGCCGCGGTGAGGTTCACCGCCATGATCCGATCCCAGCTTTCGCGGGACGTGCGTCGGAACGGGGCGCTGTCGCCGATGCCGGCGTTGACGACCAGCATCTCGATCGGGCCGTTAGCGGCGCGCGCCTCGTCGAACGCGCGGGCAATGGCGTCACGGTCCGAGACATCGCAAGGGATGGCGGTGCCTGAGACGATCGCCGCGGTGCGGTCGAGTGGTTCCTTGCGCCGGCCCAGCAGTGACAGCTTCGCGCCGGCCGCGTGGAGATGGGCCGCGGTCGAGGCGCCGATGCCGGTGCCGCCGCCGGTGATCAGCGCATGGCGCCCGTCAAGCCATTTGCCTTCCATAGATTCAGCATTGGCCGATGGCTTTCGCGGTGGCAATGGCGGGCGCAATCGAAGCAGGGGAGCCGATTCCATGAAGACCCGCGCCGCCGTCGCATTTGCCGCCAAGCAACCTCTCGAGATCGTCGAGGTCGACCTGGACGGGCCGAGACAGGGCGAAGTGCTGGTCGAGATCATGGCGACGGGCATCTGCCACACGGACGCCTACACGCTCGACGGGCTGGACAGCGAAGGGCTGTTCCCGTCAATCCTTGGCCATGAGGGCGCGGGCGTGGTTCGCGAGGTCGGACCGGGCGCCACCTCGGTCAAGCCGGGCGACCATGTCATCCCGCTCTACACGCCGGAATGCGGCCAGTGCAAAACCTGCCTTTCCGGCAAATCGAACCTGTGCACCGCCATCCGCGCCACGCAGGGCAAGGGCGTCATGCCCGACGGCACCAGCCGCTTTTCCTACAAGGGCGAGTCGATCTTCCATTACATGGGCTGCTCGACCTTCTCGAACTTCACCGTGCTACCGGAGATCGCAGTGGCGAAGATCCGCGACGACGCGCCGTTCAAGACCAGCTGCTACATCGGCTGCGGAGTCACCACCGGCGTCGGCGCGGTGATGAATACGGCAAAGGTCCAACCCGGCGACAATGTCGTCGTCTTCGGCCTCGGCGGAATCGGCCTCAATGTGATCCAGGGGGCGAAGCTCGCCGGCGCGGCCAAGATCGTCGGCATCGACATCAATCCAACCCGAGAGGAATGGGGGCGAAAGTTCGGCATGACCGACTTCCTCAACACTTCAGGCATGAGCCGCGAGGACATCGTCGCCAAATTGGTGGAGATTACGGACGGCGGCGCCGACTACAGCTTCGACGCGACCGGCAATGTCGAGGTGATGCGCACCGCGCTGGAATGCTGCCACCGTGGCTGGGGCACCAGCGTCATCATCGGCGTCGCAGAGTCCGGAAAGGAGATTGCCACCCGGCCGTTCCAGCTGATCACCGGGCGCAACTGGCGCGGCACGGCGTTCGGCGGCGCCAGGGGTCGGACCGACGTGCCGAAGATCGTCGACATGTATATGGACGGCAAGATCGCCATCGACCCGATGATCACGCATGTGCTCGACCTTGAGGACATAAACCGGGGGTTCGAGCTGATGCACGCGGGGGAAAGCATCCGGTCGGTGGTGGTGTACTAGGAAAGAGAGACCAATGTTCAGTCACATCATGGTCGGGTCGAACGACCTGCCGCGGGCCAAGAAATTCTATGACGCCTTGTTCGAGAAGGAAGGGCGCACGGATGACAAGGGCCGCAGCAGCTGGGGCCGCAAGGGCTCGGTCTTCATGCTGACCAGCCCGATCGACGGCCAGCCGGCGACCCCTGCCAACGGCGGCACGATCGGCTTCAGCTTCGACAGCCCGGGAGAGGTCGACGCCTGGCATGCCCGGGGAGTCGCCGCCGGCGGGACGCCGATCGAGGACCCGCCAGGCTATCGCGAAAACGCCTTCGGCAAGCTCTATCTCGCCTATCTGCGCGATCCGGATGGCAACAAGCTCTGCGGATTGTATCGCCCGCAGCAGTGAACGACGGCCGAGACCGTTCGTCGAATAGCGATTGTTCCACCGTCGCGGCCGACGATGGTGCGCGGCCATGGGACTGAACCGCAGGCAATTCGTCCAGACCGCCGCCGCGATGGGCGCGGCGCTGGCCTGGAGCGGACGCGCCGGCGCGTCGAAAAGCAACTGGCAGGAACGCCGCGAGCTTTATCCGGAGGGGGTCGCTTCGGGCGATCCCGCGCCCGACAGCGTCATCCTGTGGACCCGGCGCCCCTATGACAGCGGCGACCGGCATTTGCTGACGCTCGAAGTCGCCGAGGATTCCGCTTTCCGGCGCGTGGTCGCAACCGCGCCGGCGACGGTTTCGGCGGCGTCCGACTGGACGTGCCGGGTGTTGGCCGGTGGCCTGAAACCCGCGCGCGAATATTGGTACCGGTTCACGGACTCGGGAGGGAGTGGGAGCCGCATTGGCCGGACGATCACCGCGCCACGACCGAACGATCCGCGCCCCGTGAACTTCGCCTTCGTCAGTTGCCAGGACGTCAACGAAGGCAAGCTCAACGGCTACCGGCGGATGATCTTCGAGGACGAGCGGACGGCGCCGGCCGAGCAATTGGGCTTCGTCCTCCACCTCGGCGATTTCATCTATGAGGTGGTGCAATATCCCGAGGAGGTGAAGACCCGTTACGACCGCAGGATTTACGAAGTCGCCCGGCTCCCCGCCGAGCCCGACTCATTCAAGGTGTCCAACTTCCACGTCCCTCTGACGGTCGAGGGTTATCGGGCCATCTACAAAGGCTATCTCCACGATCCCGACCTTCAGGACGCGCGCGCCCGTTGGCCGTTCGTGTGCATCTGGGACAATCACGAATTTTCGTGGCAGGGCCGGCAGAGCATCCTCCAGGCCGGCGGCCCGCCGCAGCCCGGCCAAACCGTCAAGGTCGCCGCCAACCAGGCCTGGTTTGAATATATTCCCGCCAGGGTGAGCGCGCCGAGCGGTAGGTTAGCCGAGTTCGGACCGCCGGCGGTCAAGAACGTGAAGATCGAGCAGTTTGACGCCAATGGGCTGGGCACCGAGACCAACAATCTCATCGCCGTGAACAGTCTGAAGGTTTATCGAGCGCTGCGCTACGGCCGGCACCTCGACCTGATCGTCACCGACCAGTACAGCTTCAAAGGCGACGACCCGACCGACGATGAGAGCGTCGGCAAAATCTACGACCCGGCCTACGCCGGGGCATTTTCCGAACCGGCGATGATCGCCCTTGATGAAGGCCGCGCCGCCAATGGCGGCAATCCACCGGCGACGTTGAGTTTCGGCGATGCCGCCATTCCCAATCCGCGCAAGGCGAGGGAACCGCGAACGATCCTGGGGGCTGAGCAGAAAGCCTGGTTCAAGGACAAGCTCAGCAAGTCGACCGCGACCTGGAAGATCTGGGCCAATTCGCTGGGCGCGATCGATATCCGCATCGATCCCGAGCATATCCCCACCAGCTTGGTCGAGAAGCCCTGGCCGGCGGACACCTTCGGCATAATGCGCACCGACGATTACGGCGCTGCCTATCATGAGCGCGGCGAAATCTACGACCTCGTCCGCGAAGCCAAGATCACCGGATTCGGCATCGTGTCCGGTGACCGGCACAGCTTCTGGGCGGGCTATGCTGCTGCCAAATTGCCTCCCTCAAAGTTTGAGCCGGTCGGCGTCAGCTTCGTCGGGGGGTCGCTGGTTAGCCCGGGCGCGATGGAGTCCTTCGAATATGGGTTCAAGAAGAACCGGACGATGCGTCCGCTCTATCTGGCCGACCGGCCGGACGGGACGCTGGCCTGGGTCTACAATCTGCTCCTCAAGCATGGTGTCCGGTCCGCCCTTGAATATGGCAAGTCATTCGACCTTGAGAAGGCGCGCGCCGTATCCAACCCGCAGCTCGCTCCGCATCTTGAGTTCATCGACGCGGGCGGCCACGGCTATGCGACCGTGCGGCTGACCGGAGACGAGATGCGGACGGAGTTCGTCTGCATCCCCCGGCCGATCACGCGCAGCGGAACGCCCGACGGCGGCCCGCTCCGCTATCGGGTCGAGCATGTCGCCAGGCTGTGGCGGGCCGGCGAGCGGCCGGTGCTCAGGCAGCGAGTCCTGGAAGGCGACATCGGCCTGTCCGTCTAGTCGCTGGACATTTTCGGCGGCGCGTTGGAATGCCTTCGGATGATGGCCGAAACGATCAGCGAAACGCGCAGCCACCGCGGTGTCCAGGGCGTCTACAAACATGCCAGCGCCGCGACCGGCACGGACATGACCTTTTCGGTTTTCGTGCCGGACCGTGACGAGCCGATGCCGGTTCTCTGGTATCTGTCGGGCCTTACCTGCACGCACGCCAACGTTACCGAGAAAGGCGAGTATCGCGCCGCCTGCGCGGAGGCGGGCATCATCTTCGTCGCGCCGGACACGAGCCCGCGCGGCGAAGGGGTGCCGGACGACCCTGCGGGCGCCTGGGACTTCGGGCTGGGCGCGGGGTTCTACGTCGACGCGACCGAAGAGCCCTATGCGCGAAATTACCGGATGTGGTCCTACGTCACCGAGGAATTGCCGGCATTGATCGCGGCTGACTTCCCCGTGGACATGGCACGGCAAGGGATCAGCGGTCATTCGATGGGTGGCCATGGCGCTCTGACCGTGGCGCTTCGCCATCCCGGCCGGTTCCGGTCGGTGTCCGCCTTCGCGCCGATCGCCGCGCCGGGCCAGGTGCCGTGGGGGCAGAAAGCGCTGGCCGGCTATCTCGGCGATGACCGGGGGGCGTGGCGCAGGCATGACGCGGTCGCCTTGATCGAGGATGGCGCCAGGCTGGACGAACTGCTGGTCGACATCGGCACGGCGGATCCGTTCCTCGAGCAGGAGTTGCGACCAGAGTTGCTGAAAGTCGCCTGCGCGGAGGCGGGAATCGACCTGACGCTCAACCGGCGCGAGGGTTACGACCATAGTTATTATTTCATCTCGACCTTCATGGCCGGCCATGTCCGCTGGCATGGCGAGCGGCTCGGCCGATGATGGCCGGGCTTGAACCCTGGGCGCAGGAGGCGATCCGGGTTGGCTCCGGCCTGGCGATCGGCGCGCTGGTCGGGCTGGAACGCGGGTTCAAGCTGCGCGACCAGAAAGAGGGAACCCGGGTCGCGGGCGTGCGGACCTTTTCGCTGATCGGCCTCGCCGCCGGAATTGCCGGCCTGTTCGCAGGCCACCAGCCGTTCGCGGCGGGCGCTGTCCTCCTCGGCCTGCTCGGCTATCTCGCCATCGCTTATGCGCCGCGGCTGACCGCCAAGGGCGACGCCACCAGCCCGATCGCGGCGACGGCGACGATCGCCGCCGCTTTCCTTGCCGGGCTTGGCAGTGTCGGCCTCGCCCTGGCCGCGGCGGCGGTCATCGTCTTCCTGCTGGCGCTCAAGGACGAAGTGCACGGCTTCGTCGACCGCCTCGACGAGAAGGACGTTCACGCGCTGGCCCGCTTCGGGATCATCGCCCTGGCGGTTCTGCCCTTCCTGCCTGACGAGCCGATGGGGCCGTACGGCGCTTGGACGCCGTCGAAGCTGTGGTGGGTGGTGATCCTGGTTACCGGCTTCTCCTTCGCCGGCTATGTCGCCAACCGGATGTTCGGGGCGCGCCACGGGACGATCGCGACCGCGCTGATCGGCGGCGCCTACAGCTCGACCGCCGTCACCCAGTCGCTGGCGCAGCGGCTCGGATCGGGCGAGGGCGGCGGCGCCGAGCCGGCCGGGATCGCGCTGGCCAGCGCCGTCATGTATTTGCGCGTTATCGTGCTCGTGGCGATCCTCGCCAACCGCATCCTGGTCCCGTTCGCCATCCTGCTCGCGCCAGCGGTGGCCGTCGCCTGGGCGGCCGGCTGGTGGCTGTACCGCCGGGCGGAGCATAGCGATTCGCCGGCGCCGCCGGGCAATCCGATCGCGCTCGTTCCAGCGCTCGGCTTCCTCGCCTTCGTCGCCATTGCCGCCGTCGTCGCGCGCTGGGCGCAGGGGACGTTCGGCGAGCAGGGCATCGCCATCCTCCTGTTCCTGATGGGGTCGATGGATGTCGACGCGTCGATCGTCACCGCCGGCGGCCTGCCGCCGGACGCGATCGGCCCCGCGCTTGCGGCGATCGCCATCGGCGGGACGATCGTCGCCAACATGGCGGTGAAGATCGGGGTCACTTTGTCCTACGCGAGGCGCGACGGGTTGAGCGCGGCGCTGGCGCTGACGGCCAGCACTTTGGTTCTTGCTGGAAGCATGGCGGTCGCTTGGTTCAGACTCTGAAGACCGGGGCGTCGGCGCCGCGGCTGCTCGCTTTCGGCGCCTGGGCCGTTGCCGTCGGCTATGCGATCTGGTCGGCCTTACCGTTTGTGGGCGGAGTCGAGGACCGGGATTTCGCGATCTTCTGGCTGGCGGGGAAGGCGGCATTGGCCGGTCATCCGCAGCTTGCCTACGACCAGGCCTGGTTCGCCGGCCAGTCGCGGGAGCTGCTTGGCGTGGTTCATTCCGCCATCCCGCACCCGCCGACGATCTTCCTGCTGTTCGCGCCGCTGGCGCTGTTGCCGATGGCCCCGGCCTTTTTGGTGTGGAACGGGATCAGCGCTTTGCTGTTCGTCTGGGCCGCACGGCCCTACATGCCAGGCGTCCCGTCGATCCTGGCGATGCTGACTCCGGCGGCCTGCATATCCTTCGCCCTTGGCCAGACCGGTCTCTTTATCGGCGCGCTGTGGCTAATCGCTTTCCGCGGCCATCCCTGGGCGGTCGGCCTGCTGACGCTGAAACCGCACATCGGCTGGATGACCGCCTTGACCCTCGACCAGCCGAGAAAGTTCGTCATGGCGAGCGCTAGCGCGCTGGCCTTAATCATCCTTGCCGCGATCCTGTTTCCAGCCGCCTTCGCCGACTTTCCCGACGCCCTCGCGAGGCATGGCTCCTACCTCGGCAGCAAGGCCTACAAGATCTGGTATTTCCAGGTCGTTAGTCCCCGCTTCGGCTACGGCTTGATCGGCTGGCTGCTGTTCGCGGGCGCCGCCACCGCCTTGCTCTGGCGGCGGTTCAACGTCTTCACCGCCGCCACGGCAAGCCTGCTCATCACGCCTTATGCCCTCCATTACGACATGACCGTCGCCTGCCTCGGCATGGGACTGGCCTTGCTCCGCGAGCGGCGGCCGATCTTCCAGTTCCTGCTGCTGTTCGGCTTCTTCACGCCTTATGTCGTGCTCGTCGGCACGACTTGGTTCGCGCCACCGCTGATCCTCGGCGCGCTGGTCGCGCAGGTGTTCGGGGAGCCAGCGAATTCGGCGAGCATTCACCAGGAATGAAAAATTGTCCCGGATGTCCGGGGCCTGTCACCAGTGCTCGGATCCCCCGGACATCCTGCACGCTGCCAACAAAATCCGTGACATTCCCCCGGCATGGCAGATTTTGGTGACCCCAACGGGACTCGAACCCGTGTTTTCGCCGTGAAAGGGCGACGTCCTAGACCGCTAGACGATGGGGCCGGTTAAGGCGCCGTGCCGGTTAGGCGAGCCGCCGGTCAGGGTCAAGCAAACGCCGCGTCCTCGAGGTGCATTTCGGCGGCATTGCCGCCATTCCATTCGTCGCGCTTGATGGTTCCGGCCAGCCACCAGCGGCGATCGGCTGAGCTCGACAGCAGGGCTTGGCCCAAGTCGGTGGCGGCGCTTCGAAAAGCGATCCACTTGAAGCTCTTGCCGTCGTCGCCGACCGCCAGGCCGCGGACATGGCCGTCGCCAACGATGCCGGTCTTGATCAGCCTAGCGGGGCCGGCGGCGACACGGGGGGCAGGCCAGCCGGCGCCATAGGGGCCGGCCAGGTCGAGCGCATCGCACAGGCCGGTGGCGATCCCGCCCGGAGTCAGAGCGGCATCGAGGAGCAGCGAGCGGCCGCCGACGGCGGCTTCGACATCCGCAGCGAGACGGTCGGACAAGAAAAGACGAAGCGCCTCGATCCCGCCCGGCGCGACGGTCAGACCGGCCGCCATGGCGTGGCCGCCGCCGGCCAGCAGCAGGCCGCTGTCCTTGGCGGCGAGAATGGCGGCGCCGAGGTCGACGCCGGAGATCGATCGGCCCGACCCCTTGCCGGTGCCGTCCTCGGTCTCGGCGACGACGATCGCCGGTCGGCCGAACCGTTCTTTGAGGCGGCCGGCGACGATGCCGATTACGCCCTGATGCCAGCCAGGGCCGGAAACGAGGATGACCGGTGCCGCGTCCTGAGCGACGGCAAGTGCCGTCGCCTGCTCGGTCACCGTCACTTCGATGGCGCGGCGTTCCTCATTCAGGCGGTCGAGTTCCTGCGCAATGTCTCGCGCTTCGTCAGGGTCGGTGGAGGTCAGCAGCCGGACGCCGAGATCGGACTTGCCGACCCGGCCGCCAGCGTTAATCCGGGGACCGAGCGCGAACCCCAGGTCCCTGCACACCGGATCGCGGGTCAGGCGCGACACCTCGATCAGCGCAGCGAGGCCGATGTTGCGGCGACCGGCCATGATTTTCAGTCCCTGGGTCACGAAGGCGCGATTCAGCGACTTCAGGCGAGCGACGTCGGCGACGGTGCCGAGCGCGACCAGGTCGAGCAAGTCGAGCAGCTTTGGCTCCTCGCGGCCGGCGAAGAAGCCCCGGCCGCGTAGCTCGCGAACCAGGGCGACGCCCAGCAAAAAGGCCATGCCGACGGCGGCGAGATGGCCGTGGGCGGCGCCATCCTCGCCTTCGTCGAGCCGGTTGGGATTGATCATCGCCACGGCGACGGGGAGGGCGGTCGAGCATTGATGATGATCGACGACGATAACGTCGAGGCCGGCATCGCGGGCTGCCGCCAGCGCCTCAAAGGCCTGGGCGCCGCAATCGACGCAGATCGCCACCTTGGCCCCGCGCTGCCTGAGCTCAACCAGGGCCGCGCCGGACGGTCCATAACCCTCCATCAGCCGGTCCGGGATGTAGACCATCGCCTCGCTGCCGAGCTGTCGCAGGAGCAGGGCCAGCAGCGCGGCGCTAGTGGCCCCGTCGACGTCATAATCGCCGAAGATGGCGATGGTCTCGCTGTCCCTGATCGCGTCGGCCAGGCGGATGGCGCCTTTGTCCATGTCGCGAAAAGCGGATGGGTCGGGGAGGAAGTCACGGACCCGGGGATCGCGGTGGCGGGCGAGATCGTCGCGGGCAACGCCCCGGCCAAGCAGCAACTCGTCAACCAGCGAATCCAGGCCGACTCCTCCACCGCCGTTCCGCCGCCAGCGCCAGGGCTGGCCAGCGACCGAGCATTCAACCTTGAGCACATTGTCCACGGCGATCAGGCTAGCAGCTGACGCCTGAGTTGGCGCGCGGTTTCGTCGCCAAGCGCCTGCAGGCGATGGGCCGAAAGTCCGCTTCCGCCAGCCACCCCGAAAGCCAGGTTGGCGATCCCCAGCCGGCGATGAAGCGCGGTCTCGCTGATGTCGATGCTCTGGATCCTGTCGACGGGGAGGATCACGGTTCGACGCCGCCACCACCCCCTACGGACCAGCAGCCGGTCGCCGTCGAGCGACCAGGCCGTCCGCTTCCAGGCCAACCAGCGAACCGCGAGCGCCAAAACATAGGTGCCGAGCAGGACCAGGCCGGCCGAAGGCAGGAAGAACCACTGGATGACGGCGGCCAGGAGCAATGGCGACAGGCCGATCGCCAGCACGGCGATATGCCCGGGCGAAACGCGATTCCACGCAATCCCGTCCGGTAGAGGCCGCCAGTTGAGGTTGGCCAGGATCGCCGCCGCCTCATCACCGCTGGCAAGCGGGGCGACGACATGGTCGCCCTTCCCGCCTTCGTCGCTCGCGAGGCTTTGCAGACGGACCTCAAGCCAGCCGAACCGGTCACGAACCGGGCCGGTGGCGAGAATGGCCGCCTGCGCCCGGCGCGCCGGAAGCGTGACGTCCGTCCTGGTCAGGAGGCCGCGCCGGCGGCGAAGGCCGGCGGCGGTGCGGTCGAGCCGGAAGCCGTATTCCCGCAGCAGGGTGCGGACAATGCCCGTCGCGAGCCCAACCGCGAGCAGCAGGAAGAGGCCGGCGCCGGCGGCGGCGATTCGGTGGTCGAGAATATAGTCCGCCAATGGCGAACCGGCGCTCAGCAGATCCTGCCAGAAGCGGCGGTTGAGCGGATCGAACCCCATCACGTCGCCGAAGGTCTGGGTCAGGCCGATGAGCCCGGCGAATATGGCGAGCGAGAAGTTGAACAGGCCCGCGAGCAGGACGCGCCGCAGGGGCATGGCATAAATTGCGGGAGTTTCCGCCTCGGCCCGTTCGACCGCTTCAATTCCGACGCTCAACCGCACCGACCGGGCCCGGATCAGGCTGCGGATCTCTTCCGCGCGGTCGATCGGAATGGCCTGAAGCACGCCCTCGTCATTCCCGTCCTGGGTCGCCCCGCCGGTTTCGAACTTCACCCTGGCGATGCCCAGCAGCCGCGCCAGCGGGCCCTGCGCAATGTCGACGTCCTGAATCCGATCGAACGGGATCGATCGATGGGTTCGGCTGACGAGGCCGCTGTCGATGCGAATTTCGGACTCGCCAATCCGATACTCGAACCGCAGCCAGTAGATCAGCACGGAAACAAGCAGGCCGACCAGCATGACCACGGCGCCGGCGATGGCGAAATTCAACCTTCCCGAAACTGCCAGATAGCCGATTGCGGCATAGCCGCCGGCAAGCCCGCGCAACGACCGGCCGAGGCCGGTGACGAGGAACAGGGGATGCAGCCGTTGGGGCGGTCCGACGGCGCGGTCGTCAGCCATAATCGGTGCGGACATGCTCGCGAATGCGATCGCGGATTTCGCCGGCGCGTTCCGGGGACAGGCCGGGCAGGCTGACGATGCTGTTGTGGGTGCCCGCCGTGTGAACGATCAGGGTCGCGGTACCGAACAATTTGTCGAGCGGGCCGCGGGCGATGTCGATATGCTGGACCCGGACCAGGGGCACGGTGGTGTCAACGTGGAACAGCCAGCCGCGCACCACTTGAAGTAGCCGGTCGGTCAGGCGGTAGTTCAGGCGGCGATAGGTCCGGTTGGGCGCGATGCTGACGGCAAGGATTGCGGCGATCAGGACGGCCAAGGGAAGTGCTCCCCCGAAGCCGAACCGGACCAGCAGGGCGCGGTCCAGAATCAGCGAAATGAGGAGCAGGACCAGCCAGCTGACCGCGAGGCGGGCGCGGAGCACATGTCTGTACGCCGGTTCGACGGATTGCAGCGGTGGCTCGACCTCGCCCCCCGGCGGCATGTCAGTTACCGGCTCGCCGATGCTCGGCCCGGACGCGCCGGATGGTGCCCGAGCTTGCCCGCATGACGATGGTTTCCGTGGTGATGCAATGCTTGCGGACGTGAACCCCCTCCACCAATGAGCCGTCGGTGACCCCGGTAGCGGCGAAGATGCAGTCGCCCCTGGCCATGTCCTCAAGCCGGTAGATGCGGTCCAGGTCCTCGATTCCCCAGCGGCGGGCGCGGTCGATCTCGTCGTCGTTGCGAAACAGCAGGCGGCCTTCGATCTGGCCGCCGACACAGCGCAGCGCCGCCGCGGCGAGGACTCCTTCGGGCGCGCCGCCGCTTCCCAGATAGATGTCGATGCCCGTTTCCGGATCGGTGACGGCGATCACGCCGGCGACATCGCCGTCCGGGATCAGCTTGATGCCGCAGCCCAGCGCGCGCAATTCCTTGATGATGTCGGCATGGCGGGGCCGGTCGAGCACGCAGGCGAAAATTTCGTTGGCCGCGACGCCCTTGGCGGCGGCGAGCGAGCGAACATTTTCGCTGACGCTCCGGTCGAGGCCGACCGTGCCCTCGGCATAGCCGGGTCCGATCGCCAGCTTCTGCATATAGACGTCCGGCGCGTTCAACAGGCAGCCGTGCTCGGCGATAGCGAGGACGGCCAGCGCGTTGGGGCCGGCGTTGGCGGTAATCGTCGTGCCTTCCAGAGGATCGAGCGCGATATCGATCTTCGGCCCCCCGTTCTGCGCAGATCCGACCTTCTCGCCGATATAAAGCATCGGCGCCTCGTCTCGTTCGCCTTCGCCGATCATCACGGTGCCGTCGATGGGGAGTTCGTTGAGGGCGGCGCGCATCGCTTCGACCGCGGCATCGTCGGCGGCGTCATTGTCGCCCCGTCCGACCCATTTCGACGCGGCGATCGCGGCGGATTCCGTCACCCGGACCATTTCCAGCACAAGGACGCGGTCAAGGACGGAGGAGGCGGTGACGCGCGGCGGCGGGATCATGATTGGGGCAGGCTCCTGATCAGGCAATTCCGCGCTGCCGATAGGGGGCGGGCCAAGGCTTGTCGAGCGAAGGGGCTAACTGATTTCGCCCTTCCCGGCCTCTTCCCTATTTCCTTCCTCCTGGTTTTCTGCGCCTGGGCGGATGTTTCGTTTCGGCCTCCAGCCCAAGCATAGGGCCGGGCGGCCAGGCAGTCGGCGAAAGCCATCGGTTTCAATGCGGAAAATCCCCGAAATCCTCGCCCGCTTCTACGCCGGGGGCAGACCGAGGGCTAGTCGCGCTCCGCCATATGCTCGAGGATTTCGGTGCGGACCCGGACGGAATGGGAGCCGACCCGGGTTTCGAACAGGAAGACCGCGAACCCGATGCCGGTGGCGATCATCGCCCCGATGAACAAGAGCGCGATGGCGGTGCCGAAGTTGGCGCCGGTCAGGCCAGCGGCGAACAGCAGGACGACGACGGCGCAGATCAGCAGGGCGGCCAGGACTGACAGGAAAATGGCCTGGCTGACCAGGGCCATGCGCCGGTCGAGCGTTCGGATTTCGGCAAGCAACCGGTCATGCTCGGCGCCGCGCGCCGCCAGCAGTTCGGGCTCGATCGTCCGGGCGCGATCGACGATCCGCGACAGCCGGCCGGCGGTGACGTTGAGAAAGGCGCCGATTCCGGCAAGCAGGAACACGGGCGCGACTGCCAGCTGGATGACCTGCGCGACGGTCCCGGTGGTCGGCAGCGGCAAAGCGGAGAACATTCAAACGCTGTCGCGCTCGCAGCCGGCGATTTCAAGTTGAAGAAGCCCGTTGAGGACGAAGCTGAGAGCGAGAACCCAGGCGAAGCTCGCCACGAGTTGCGGCGTCGGCCCGAACAGAAGGACGATCAGGGTGCCGATCGACAGGCCGGCGGCGAGGATCGCGGCAAGCGCGAAATCGGTGGCCGCGGAAATGGTCGTCCAGGTTCGCACCGAGCCGCCGGTGCGCCGCGCCGTGATGAACAGGATGATGCTGCGCAGCACCAGCCAGCCGATCACAATGTTCACGATCCGGGCCAGATGCGCGACCGGGTCGAGCACGAACAGCAGGCCCGCAAGCACGGTCACGGCGCCGGCGGCCTTGGCGAGCATGGTCACCTGTCGCCGCTGGGTCCCGGCGATGAATTCGACGATCCCGGCGGCGAGCAGCATCGCGCCGACCACCGCCGATCCGGCCGATCGCCAGAAGAAAGGCAAAAGGGCGGCGCCCGCGGCGAGCAGGATGATAACAATCCCGGCCAGCCGAAGCCGATTGGCGCGGGTGGAATACGGCGCTTGTTCCACCTCAGTCATGACTTGTGAAGCGCGCGCTGGCGCCAGTGGTTCCATCATTCCGGAAGCCTAATCGGCCAGCATCTTGCGGATGCCGCGAGCGGCCTGGCGGAGGCGTTGTTCGTTCTCGACCAGGGCGAGGCGGACGAAGCCTTCGCCTTCCTCGCCGAAACCGACGCCGGGGGCGACGGCGACGCCGGCCTCGGTCAGCAGGCGCTTGGAAAATTCCATGCTGCCGAGATTGTTGAAGCGCTCGGGGATTGGCGCCCAGGCGAACATGCTGGCTTGCGGCATGGGGATGTCCCAGCCCGCGCGCCCAAAGCAGTCGACCATGACGTCGCGACGCTTCCGGTAAAGCTGTCGGTTGGCCTCGACGCAGTCCTGCGGGCCGTTGAGGGCGGCGACCGCGGCCGCCTGGATGGGGGTGAAGGCGCCATAGTCGAGATAGGATTTGACCCGGGTCAGCGCGCCGATCAGCCGGGCGTTGCCGACGGCGAAGCCCATCCGCCAGCCGGCCATCGAATAGGTCTTGCTCATCGATGTGAATTCGACCGCGATGTCCTTGGCGCCCTCGACCTGCAGGATCGACGGCGTGGGCGTGTCGCCGAAATAGATTTCCGCATAAGCGAGGTCGGAAATGACGATGAGGCCGGCCTCGCGGGCGAAGGCGACCAGTTTCTCGTAGAAAGCGAGGTCGACCACCTCCGCGGTCGGGTTGGACGGATAGCCGATGACCAGTACCTTGGGCCGCGGCACGGTGTAGCGCATCGCTTTTTCCAGCCGGTCGAAGAAATCCGGCCCCGGAACGGCGGGGATCGAGCGGATCGCGGCGCCGGCGATGATGAATCCGAAATGGTGGATCGGATAGCTCGGGTTGGGGGTCAGGACGACATCGCCGGGCGCGGTGATCGCCTGGGCGAGGTTGGCCAGCCCCTCCTTGCTGCCCAACGTGACGATGACTTCGCTGTCGGGATCGAGCTCCACCCCGAACCGGCGCTGGTAATAACCCGCTTGCGCCTTGCGCAGGCCAGGGATGCCCTTGGACGCCGAATAGCGGTGGGCGTTGGGCTTGGCCGCCACCTCCGCCAGCTTGGCGATGACGTGGGGCGGCGGCATGCCGTCCGGATTGCCCATGCCAAGATCGACGATGTCCTCGCCGCGCGCCCGCGCCGCGGCCTTCATCGCGTTGACTTCGGCGAAGACGTAGGGCGGCAGGCGCTGGATGCGGTAGAATTCGGCGGTCATGCGGGCGCCATGCGACGAATGCTGCAGTGCATCAAGACTCTCGGTCGTAGCCGGGCAGCGCCCAGCCGCGGGCGATGGCTGCGCCTCGCAGGGCGAAGCCGGCCAGAGCCGCGATCGGCGCCCCGACCGATCCCTCCATTCCGGCCAGGGCAAGTCCGACGAAAAGGCTGGCCGACAGCGCCGCCGCGGTAACGTAAAGTTCCGGCCGCATCAGGATGGACGGCTCGCCGGCCAGCACGTCGCGGATGATGCCGCCGGCGCAGGCCGTCAGCACGCCCATGCCGAGGGCAGGCACCGGCGCCACCCCGAAGCTCAGCGCCTTGGCCGCGCCATAGGTGGCGTAAGCGGCGAGGCCGGCGGCGTCGAACCAAAGCAAGGCAGTGCCGGCGAAGGACCGGCGGCTGACGATCCACACCAGCAAGGCGGCGGCGATGCAGATCAGCAGGGTGGCGTTGCCGTGAACCCAGAAGACCGGCGCGCCGATCAAGAGATCGCGGATCGTGCCGCCGCCGACGCCGGTGACGACGGCGAAGAAGATGAAGGTGACCAGGGTCTGCTTCTTCTCCGCGGCGAGCAAGGCGCCGGAAACGGCGAAAACCGCAATTCCGAAATAGTCAATCAGATCGAGGGCTGTCGGGATGGAGGCGTCAATCATCGCTATTTCCCTTCCTCGCATGCCCTGAACTCGCCGAAGGACAGCTTGACTGCTCCGTAGGGAATTGCAGGGCTTCGACAAGCTCAGCCCCATCGGATTTGGGTTCGAGAGCCCAAAGTCGTAGATGGGCCCGATGACCGACGACACCACTGCCGGGAATGCCGCCGGCATCCCGACCCTCGAGGACTGGCAGCACTGGACCTGGGTGATGGGCCGGGCCCAGCAGATGCTGATGCAGGCCTGGGCCGACAGCCTGAAGGACGGGCAGGTGAAAGATCCGGCGCCGCCTGCCTGGGGCGCCTTCCCGCCGGCGTTCGGCTGGCCGTCCGCTGGCCAGCAGCCGGCGATGGACCCGGCCGCCCTGATGAGCGCCGGCGCGCAGGCCTGGGCGCAGGGGCTTGAGGCCTGGGGCAAGATGCTTGGAGTCGATCCGCAATCGAAGGCCGAAGCCAAGGACCGGCGCTTCGCCGCGCCCGAATGGCACGACAATCCGGTATTCGACACGATCCGCAAAACCTATCTGGCATTGTCCGACAAGTTGCTCGGCACCACCGACGACATTGAGGGGCTGGACGCCGACACACGCCACAAGCTTCACTTCGCGGTGAAGAGCTTCGTCGACGCGATGAGCCCCTCCAACTTCGCGCTGACCAATCCCGAAGTGCTGAAGCGGACCATCGAGAGCCGCGGCGAGAACCTCCTCAAGGGCCTCGCCAACATGCTGAAGGACATCAGCCAGGGGCAGCTGACGCAAACCAAGCCTGGAGCGTTCGAGGTCGGCCGCAACCTGGCGACGACGCCGGGAAAGGTGGTCAAGGAAACGCCGCTCTACCAGCTTATCCAGTACACGCCGACGACCGACCAGGTGCTGCGGACGCCCCTGTTGATCTTCCCGCCATGGATCAACCGCTTCTACATTCTCGACCTCACGCCCGAGAAAAGCTTCGTCAAATATTGCGTTGACCAGGGCATCTCGTTGTTCATGGTCAGCTGGAAGTCGGCCGACGAGAGCATCGCCGACGCCAGTCTCGACGATTACGTTCTGAACGGCCAGATCGACGCGATCGACACGGTTCGCGATGCGCTGGACGTCGAGAGCACCCATGTCATCGGCTATTGCGTGGCGGGGACGACGCTGGCGGCGACCCTTGCATACCTCCATGCCAGGGGCGAGCAGGCCAAAGTCAAATCGGCGACCTTCTTCACGGCTCAGGTCGATTTCAGCGAGGCCGGCGACCTTAAATTGTTCCTCGGTGACGAGACCATGGGACTGCTTCAGCAGCTGACCACGGACAAGGGCTATCTCGACGGTCGCTACATGGCCGCGACCTTCAACCTGTTGCGCGGCCGCGATCTGATCTGGAGCTATGTGGTCAACAATTATTTGCTCGGGCAGGAGCCGGCGCCGTTCGACCTGCTGCACTGGAATTCGGACACGACAAACCTGCCGGCGGGATGGCACCGCGACTATCTGGAGACGCTCTACAAGGGCAACAAGCTGGTCGAGAAGGGCGGGATCACGGTCAGCGGCACCGCCATCGACCTTTCCACCGTCAAGACGCCAAGCTACGTGCAGGCGGGCCGCGAAGATCATATCGCACCGCCGCAGAGCGTGTGGAAGGTCATGGACCATTTCCAGGGGCCCAAGCGCTTCGTCCTCGCCGGATCGGGACATATCGCTGGCGTCGTCAACCCGCCGTCAGCCGGCAAATATCAATATTGGACCAACGACAAGCCAGCGAAAACGCTGGCGGCTTTCGTTGAGGACGCGACCGAGCACAAAGGCAGCTGGTGGCCCGACTGGCTGGAGTGGCTGAAGAAGCAGGATCCGGCGACAGTCGAAGCGAAAGGGGCGCGAATCCCCGGCAAGGGCAAGCTCAAGGCCATCGAGGATGCGCCCGGAAGGTACGTGAAGGCTCGGTAATTCCTCCCCCGGGCGGGGAGGATCTTCAACAGTTTTGGTATTTCCAGTGCCGGCGCTTGCCTTCGGCAAGCCATTCGACCGCCGCGGCGATGCGTTTCCGCCGCGTGGCGTCCTGCTTGGCCTCGGCGATCCAGTCGACATAGTCGCGCCGGGCGGACGGTGGAAAGCCGTCTAACGTGGCTTGAGCCTCTGGATTTGCCTTCAGCGCTTTGGCGAAGTCCGGATGAAGCTCGGCGGCGGGCTTCGGCTGGTGCTTGACCTGGCGCGGCGCCGGCGCGCTTTCCGCAAGCGCCGCCGCTGCCTTGATCAGCCGGTCCAGCTCGGAATCGGCCGGCAGGTCGCCGACCGACGTTAGCTTGCCGAACTGGCCCATGCCTTCGGCATTGGCCTTGTCGCCGCGAAGCTCCTGCCCACGCCAGAAATTGATTGCGGCGTGCGCCTTGAAGGCGGCCATGATCAGCAGGATCTTGCCGTCGCTAATGAAGGCGGGCGCGCTCCATTTCAGAGTCTCGGTCGCGTCCGGCACCGCCGCATGAACCCGCGCCCTGACATGTTCGAGGATCGGGCGGGCGAAGGGCGCGGCCTTTGCAATATAGGAGTCGATCCGCGGATCGAGGTTCAAAACAAGCCCCCGGTGAGCATCAGCCGAACCACGCCGACCACGATCACGAACAGGTTGAGGTTCCTGCCGACGTTGCTGCTGGACGCGGCGCCGACGAGCGCGCCAATGATCGCCAGGGGGATGATCAGAAAATAAGCCAAGGCCAGGATCGGCAGGAAAGCGGGGATCGCCAGAACGAGCGCGACGAGGCCGATGATGATCGAGACGAGGTTCAGCATGACCCGCAGTCTAGCAGGTCAGTGCGCCGATTCCACCGGGGATACGTGCCCCAGAATCCGACCGCCGCAGGTCACGGTCAACGCGCCGACCGGCGGCCGCATCGGCCATTCGCCGCGCACCTCGTGGGTAGTCAGCGCCTGAGTCGCCGGTCCAGCCGGCGGGACGGGGTGGAGCTCCACCGAGACCTGCACCGGATAGCTTTCCATGACTCGCGGTTCGCCCCAGCGGAACGAGTAGCCGCCGGTCGGGACAGTGACCTTGCCGATTGCAATCAGCCTGGGCTGCATGTTGGGGCCTGGCATGGCGTTCACCCAGGCCTGCCAGTCGATCGATCTTACCACTGGGCAGGACATTGGAACTGGCGCGGGCATCGCCTGGCAGGCACCGGCGGCGAAGGTGAGCGAAGCCATCAGAATTAGCCTGGTCATGGTCAGGGCAATGCGGAATTTGTCCAACGGTTCCCTATTCGGGCAGGGTCACTGCCGCCCGGGAATTCCTGACGATAGCCGCGACGTACACGGCAAGCGCGGCCCAGATGGCGCCAAATGCCATGCCGTGCGCCGGGGTAAATGTCTCCCCGTAGAGGCCGACGGCGATCGCGAATTGCAGCGTCGGGGCCAGGAACTGGAGCATGCCAAGGGTCGAATAGGGCAGGCGCCTTGCAGCCCCGGTGAACAGCAGCAAGGGGGCGGTCGAAACCAGGCCGGCGAGCAGCAGCAGCACCGTCTCCCGTGCGCTCGTCCCGAAGGCCGGAGCGCCGGCCGCCAACCCCCACGCCAGCCATGCGAGGGCAAAGGGCAGCAACAGGCTGGTCTCGATCGCCAGCCCGGCGACGGCATCAACGGTCGCGACTTTCCGAAGCAGGCCATAAGTGGCGAAGCTCAAGCATAAGGTCAGGCTGATCCACAACTGATCGAAGGCCTGGAGCGCCAGCGGCGCAATTCCCGCCGCGGCGATGGCGACCGCGACCCACTGCAGCCGGTTGAGTCTCTCCTTCAGGATAAGCCGGCCGAGAAGGACGTTGGCGAGCGGGTTCAGATAATAGCCGAGGCTTCCGGCAAGGAGCCGACCACTGTTGACGGCATAGACGTAGAGCAGCCAGTTGGCGGCGATCAGCAGCGCCGTGACAGTCAGCAAACGGAGCGTTCGCCGGTCGAGGATGGCCCCGCGGACCTGGTGCCAATGGCCGGTCAGGCTGAGCAGTATGGCGAGCAGGGGCAATGACCAGAGGATCCGATGGACGACGATGTCGGCCGAAGGGACCCCTGTCAGCATCTTGAAATAGATCGGCAGGACGCCCCACAGCCCATAAGCGGCAATCCCGAACAGATAGCCCTGCCGAAGCTTGGCCTGGTGTTCGGTGGCGGCGCGGTTCATCCCTTGCGCGCCTAGCGGCCGTCACCGGCAAATCAATGGACATGATGAAGGCGGCATTGGTTGCAACCGGGCGCTGCTCCTGCCACCTTGCATCGGGCGGAGGCGATCAATGTCGATGCCGGCGTTCCGAATGGGCATGACCTTGCTGCTCGCGCTTGCCGCGAGCGGTTGTGACGCAGTGAACAAAAAGCAGGTCGATCGGCCCAGGGCGGTCATCAGCGTCCTGCCCCAGACCAAGTCCGACCTGTGGCTACAGATCGCGACGCCGGCCGACCAGGACCGGATCGCCCGGCTGGGCCTCGCCTGGCAGAGTGCGATTGCCGATGCGCGCCGGGCGGGCGCGGCGTCGGACCTGCGCACCGAGGGAAAGTTGCTGGAACCGCTGGCCGCGCTCCCGCGGCCGGCGCCCACGCCCGGCAGCTACAATTGCCGGCTGGTCAAGGTCGGCAGGGTCGGCGCCCGCGGCCCGGCCTTCGAGCGGTTCAAGCCATTCTTCTGCTACGTCGAGGTTGAGGGCGACCTGCTGACCATCGTCAAGCAGACCGGTAGCCAGCGACCCGCTGGTCGCTTGTGGGAAGACGACCGGCCAGACCGCCTGATCTTTCTCGGCAGCCTGGCGCTCGGCGATGAACAGGCGCCCATGGCTTACGGCGACGACCCGAAGCGCGACATGGCCGGCGTTCTGGAGCGGGTCGCACCCTTCGTGTGGCGGCTCGTCATTCCCTGGCCCCAGGGCAACTCGAAGCTGGACGTGTTCGAACTGACGCCGGTCGCCAACCAGCCGGAATGACCGGCGGCAACGATAGCCGGGCGGGACTACTCGCCGACCCCGACGAGGTGCGCGCGATTCTGGTCGCATCGGCCAAAGCGGGCGAACCGATCACATACTCCGAGGTGCTGACCCTGCTTGGTCACCACTTCACCCGGCCGAAGATGCGGGCACTGTGCAAGGTCCTCACCTACGTAGATGATGAATCGGAATTGCGGGGTGAACCGGAACTTGCGGTCCTGGTCGTGCGCCAGTCGGACGGACTGCCGGGGCAGGGCTGGTGGGTCTCCGGCGCTAGGCAGCACGGTTATTCCGGGCCTTGGGAGGGGCCGCAGGCGAGCAAGCTTATTCGCTCCCTGCAATCCCGCACGTTCGACTATTGGCAGGCGAGGAGCTAAGCGCCCGCCCATGGCGGACCCGCGCAGCTTCACCGTGACCGAGGATGATGACGGAATCCGCCTGGACCGCTGGTTCAAGCGGCATCAGCCGGACATCAGCTTCAACCTCGTCTCGCGCTGGTCACGAACTGGCCAGCTGAAGCTGGATGGGAAGAAAGCGGCGCCCGGCGACCGGATTGTCCTTGGCCAGAGCATCCAGTTTCCGGACGAAGCGCCGCAGGCCGCGCGGCTGCGCCGGCCGGAACGCGAGCCACTGTCGGAAGAAGAAGTCGAGATGGTTCGCGCCATGGTCATCCACCGCGACCGCAACGCCTTCGTCCTCAACAAGCCGCCGGGCCTGGCGACGCAAGGCGGGACCAAGACCTACAGCCATCTCGACCGGCTTCTCGACGGGCTTGCCGATGACGAGGGCGCGCGGCCGAAGCTGGTCCACCGGCTCGACAAGGATACGTCGGGCGCGCTGCTGGTGGCGAGAACCGCCCGCGCCGCCGGTCATTTCTCCAAATCCTTCTCGGGCCGCACCGCGCGGAAGGTCTATTGGGCGCTGATCGTCGGCGTCCCCGGCCCGGCAGAAGGGCTGATCGACCTGCCGCTCGCCAAGCAGCCGGGCACGGGCGGCGAGAAGATGCATGTCGACCAGGAAGGCGGCCAATCCGCCAAGACAAGGTGGCGGACCATCGACCGCGCCGGCAACCGCGCCGCCTGGGTGGAGTTGCAGCCGCTGACCGGCCGGACGCACCAGCTTCGAGCGCACATGGCGGCCATCGGCCACCCGATCGTCGGCGACGCAAAGTATGGCGGGCCGGACGCTTTCCTGACCGGCGGGATCAGCCGGAAGCTCCATCTCCACGCCCGGCGCATCAGGATCGACGCCCCCGACGGCGAATGCATCGACGCCACCGCCGACCTGCCGCCGCATTTCCGCGAAAGCCTGGTGGCGCTCGGCTTCGAAATCATGGCCGGCGACCAGATGCCGCTGGACAAGCCCGACTATGCGAAATCGCCTGAAATCAGGCAGAGGCGGGTCGCGGCGGCGGCCAAGACCAGGCGCCGCGCCCGCCGCGGCGAGCGCCGGTCGCGAGGCAAAAGCTGATGCATCCCGGCACGGCCTTCGCCTCGATCCGTAGAGCGGGAATGCCCGAGTTCATCGGCCGCAGCGGACTTGCCCATGTTGACCAGCACAAGGGGTCGGACGATATCGCCGCCAATCTAAGCCGGCAGCGCTCGGCCGGACGCGAGAACATCGCCGAGGCCATCGAACGGCATTGGCCCGGCCGGTGAATCGCCTGGCCATTTTCGATTGCGACGGGACGTTGGTCGACAGCGGGGCGACCATCGTCGCGACGGTCGTGGAGGCCTTTGCATTGCATGGATTCGAACCGCCGGCGCCGGTCGAATGCCGTCGGGTCATCGGCCTAAGCCTGGTCGAAGCCATGGCGATGCTGGCGCCAAATGCCGAGCCCGGCGAGCAGGGGGCTCTGGCCGAAACCTACAAGACCTGTTTCTTCCGCGCCCGCCAGGAAGGGCGGGTCGAGGAGCCCTTGTTCGACGGCATCCTCGACTTGCTCGATGCGCTCGAAATGGACGGCTGGATGCTTGGCGTCGCCACCGGCAAGTCGATGCGCGGCCTCGTCCATTGCCTCGACAGGCACGGCATCCACGCCCGTTTTGTTTCGCTGCAAACCGCCGACCGCCATCCCTCAAAACCCGACCCGTCGATGGTCGTCCAGGCAATCGCCGACGCCGGCGCTTCGCCCGGATCGACGTTCGTGATCGGCGACACGGCCTATGACATGGGCATGGCGCGCAGCGCCGGAGCGGCTGCGCTGGGCGCCGGCTGGGGCTATCATGACAGAAGCGAACTGCTGGCGGGCGGGGCGCAGGCGGTCGCCGATCGGCCCCAGTCGGTCATGCACCTGCTGCCGGCACTGATGGAGCATATCGATGGCTGACGAAGACGTGTGGAAGAAAAGATTCATGGTCTTCACACTGGCGCGGCTGTTCGGCCTGGCCATGGTCCTGCTCGGCGGCACCATCCTCTTCACCGACCTGGTCAGGGAAGGCGGCTGGCCGCTGCTCGGCGGGTTATTTATCGTCATGGGCGTGATCGACGCGGTCTTCTCGCCGCGCCTGCTGAAAAAGGTCTGGGAGGAACAGGACCGGCAACAGCCGTGAAGCGCTTCTGGAAGCAGGCGGAGCCGGTTTTCCAGGACGGCCAATGGGCGGTTATGCTGGATGGGCGGCCCGTCCGGACCCCGGCGCGGGTGGCGCTTGCAGTCCCGACCGAGGCGCTGGCCCGGGCTATCGCCGATGAATGGAATGGCGTCGCGGACAGGATCGAGCCCCGCGGCCTGCCGCTGACCGGGCTCGCCAATGCCGCGATCGACCGGGTCTCGCCCGACCGCGAATCCTTTGCCACCGGCCTCGGCAACTATGCCAAGGGCGATCTCGCCTGCTATCGCGTGGAGGGACCGGCGGCGCTCGTCGCCCGCCAGGAAAAGCATTGGGACGCGCTGCTCGGCTGGGCGCGGCGGCGCTACGATGTGGATTTCCGCACGACCGTGGGCATCGTTCATGTCGATCAGCCGGCGGCGACGGTCGAACAACTGACCCATGCGCTGGCCGTGCTCGACCCCTTCCGCCTGGCCGGGCTCGCGTCGCTGGTGACCATCGGCGGCTCGCTGGTGGCCGCGCTGGCGGTGCTGGACATGGCATTGCCGGTGGCGGACGCCTGGGAGGCGGTCACGGTCGACGACCGCTGGCAGCTGGAACAGTGGGGAGCGGATGCCGAGGCAGAGGAGGCGTTGGAGAATCGGCGGCGCGATTTCTTCGCGGCGGCGCATTTCCTGAAGCTGCTCAGTTCGGGCGTGCGACCAATTCCCTGACGAAGCCCAGTAGGTACGGCTGGCGTTGCCGGCGCAGGCGCTCGGCGGCAATGATCGCCTGGACGTCGGCAAGGCATTTATCCATGTCGTCGTTGATCAAGACATAATCATACTCGGCCCAATGGCCGATTTCCCCGGCCGCCCGCCGCATTCGGCCGGCGATTATCTCGTCATTGTCGGTGCCGCGTTCGTGCAGGCGACGTTCCAGTTCCTGCATCGACGGTGGGAGGATGAAAATCAGGACCAGGTCCGTCCTGAACGCATATTCGAGCTGCTGCGTGCCTTGCCAGTCGATATCGAAGAGCGTGTCGCGGCCGTCCTTGAGAGCTTCCTTGATCGGCTCTTTCGGGCTTCCGTAGAGATGATCGAAAACATAGGCCCATTCAGCAAACTCGTCGGCCTCGATCATCCGCTTGAATTCCGTCTCATCGACGAAATGATAATCGACATTGTCGACCTCGCCCGGGCGCTTCGGCCGGGTCGTGGCCGAAATTGACATGCTTATCTTCGAGTCGGCTTCCAGCAGCAGCCGCGCGATGCTGGTCTTTCCGGCACCGGACGGGGACGAAAGAACGATCAACAGGCCTCTGCGGCTGCGGATCGGCGAAGTGGGCGAGGGAACCATGGCCGCTCTTGCTTCGGTTCGGCGGCGGGCGTCAAGCAGCACAATGTTGCACTGCACAAAAAATCCCTTGAAATATTGCGGCGCAATGCTTATTGTGCAATGCAACAAAGGAGATTCGAATGACCGACCAGACCAAAGTTCAGGCAGAAGCCGCCGCCGAGGCCCCCGCCAAGGTCGCAAATGCCGTTGCCGAGACTGCGACCAAGGTCGTCCAGGAAGCCGCCGCCGTAGCCAAGCGCGAGCGGGCGTCGACCAAGCGCCGCACGGCCCGCAAGGCGAAAGTTGCTGCGGTGCAGCAGACTGCCCGCCGCAAGGCACCGCGTCGCGCCAAGCGCGCCGCTGTGGCCGCGAAGGCCGCGGCCCCCCGCATTGAAAGGACCAAGACCATGAAGTTTGACACCAATTTCTTCGGCGCAATTCCCGCCGCCGCTCCGTTCCAGACCCTCTTCGCCGATGCCGGCGAGCGTGGCCAGGAAGCGTTCAAGCGCACCCAGAAGGCCGCCGAGGATCTCGCTGAGCTGACTCGTGCCAACCTCGAGGCGTTTGTCGACGCTGGCCGCATCGCCGTCGAAGGCACGCGCGCCCTCGGGCAGGACGTTGTCGCGTCGAGCCGCCAGGGTGTCGAGCAGGCCGCCGATGCGGTCCGTTCCTTCGCCGAAGCCAAATCGCCGACCGAGTTCCTGCAGCTGCAGGGCGAGTTCGCGCGCAGCTCCTTCGACCGCCTGGTCGCCGAGAGCTCGAAGCTCACCGAGTCGATGGTGAAGCTTGCCGGCGAGGCGATCCAGCCGATTTCGAATCGCGCCAGCGTTTCCGCTGAGCGCCTCAACAAGATCGTTGCCTGAACCTCTCCCCTCCCAATTTCAGGCAATGACGGACGGTCGCCCGCGTATCGGGCGGCCGTCTTTTTTTGGGCCAGTCCGTTAGGCACGCGACTTGCGGTGTGTTCGCGGCTTGCCATATTCTGGGGCGATGATGACGCGTTGGACCATGATGAGCGATCCTGATCGCGACGACGGCGATTCCGGCGACATCGCCACCGGAGTCGCCACGCGCACCCGGCCGCGCACCAAGAAGCCGTCCAATTACAAGGTGCTGATGCTGAACGACGATTATACGCCGATGGAATTCGTCGTCCTGGTCCTGCAGCAATTTTTCGCGATGAGCATCGAGGATGCGACGCGGGTCATGCTGCAGGTCCACCAGCAGGGCGTCGCCGTCTGCGGCGTCTTCACCTATGAGGTTGCCGAGACCAAGGTCACCCAGGTCGTCGATTTCGCCCGCGAGAACCAGCACCCCCTCCAGTGCACGCTCGAGAAGGCCTAATCAGTCGTCATCCCGGCGAAGGCCGGGACCCCCGTGGAATTAGCCGCCCCCGTCGTCAGGCGCGAGGCCGGCCCAATTCGGACTGGCTTCCTGAATCAGACGCAACTTCCATAGCTCGGGCCCATTCTTGATGGCCTTTTCACCCGCGATGGCATCCTCATTTATGGCGACCTCCAAAGAAGTAAGGAACTCTCTCTTCATGGGATCCCGGCCTTCGCCGGGATGACGAGTTGACCATGCAGCGCTAGAGGCCGGACATGGACAGCATCTGGATCAAGGGCGGCACGCCGCTCAAGGGCGACATCCAAATCTCGGGCGCGAAGAACAGCGCGCTGACCCTGCTGCCCTGCGCCCTGCTGACGGCGGAACCGCTGACGCTCGGCAACCTGCCCCGGCTGGCGGACGTCGACAGCTTTGGTCATTTGCTCAACGAGCTTGGCGTGTCGACACAGGTCGCCGGCGCCCGGCGCGGCCGGGTCAGCCGTCGGATGACCCTCACGGCCGACGACATCATCTCGACCGTCGCGCCCTATGACATGGTCCGCAAGATGCGGGCCTCGATCCTCGTGCTTGGGCCGATGCTGGCGCGGATGGGCGAATCGACCGTGTCGCTGCCCGGTGGCTGCGCTATCGGCGACCGGCCCATCGACCTGCACCTGAAAGCGCTCGAGGCGATGGGCGCCGAGATCGAGCTTGCCGCCGGCTATGTGAAGGCAACCGCGCCAAAAGGCCGGCTGACGGGCGGCGATTTCAGCTTTCCGGTCGTGTCGGTCGGCGCCACGGAGAATGCAGTTATGGCGGCGGTCCTGGCGAGCGGCCGGTCGCAATTGTTCAACGCCGCCCGCGAGCCCGAGATCGTCGACCTGTGCAATCTGCTGGTCGCCATGGGCGCGAAGATCGAGGGGATCGGCAGCGGACATTTGATCATCGACGGCGTCGAAGGGCTGCACGGCGCCGATTATGACGTCATGCCTGATCGGATCGAGGCCGGCAGCTATGCCTGCGCGGCGGGCATCACCGGCGGCTCGCTGCACCTGATCGGCGCCCGGCCGGAAGAAATGCTGGCGACCACCAACGTCCTCGCCCAGACCGGCCTCGCCATCGAATTCACCGATCTGGGCATGCGCGTTACGGCGCACCAGCCGCTGAAGCCGGTCGCCGTGTCGACCGCGCCCTTTCCGGGCTTTGCCACCGACATGCAGGCGCAGCTGATGGCCATGCTGTGCGTCGCACAGGGGCAAAGCTTCCTTGAGGAAACCATCTTCGAGAATCGCTACATGCACGTTCCGGAGCTCCGCCGCATGGGCGCGGAGATCGAGGTCCACGGCCGCTCCGCCGTCGTCCACGGACCGCGGCCGCTGATGGGCGCGCAGGTCATGGCGACCGACCTGCGCGCGTCGATGAGCCTGGTGCTGGCAGGCCTGGCCGCGGAAGGCGAAACCGAGGTGCTGCGGGTCTATCACCTCGACCGCGGCTATGAGCGGCTCGAAGACAAGCTCGGCGCCGTCGGCGCGACGATCGAGCGGCGCAGCGCCGGCTAGAGGGTGTCGAGCGCGTAGATGACCACGCCTACCAGGCCGCCGACCAAGGTGCCGTTGATCCGGATATATTGCAGGTCCCGTCCGACCGCCGCCTCAAGTCGGGCGGTTACCGTCTTGGCGTCCCAGCCGCGGATCGTTTCCGATACCAGTTTGACGATCGAGTTGCCGTAGCTGGCCGCCATCCCGGCGACGGCCCGCCGCACGAACTGGTTGATCGCCGCCCGGATTCGCGGGTCGCTTTCCAGGCTCGTGCCCATCGAGCGCAACACCTCGCCAAGCTTGCCCGCCATCGCCGCGTCGGGGTTGCGGGCGGCGCGGATGATCGCCTCCCGGCCCTTCTGCCACAGGGTGTCGAGCCACAGGCCGACCGACCGGTTGGCGAGCAGTTCGTCCTTCATGGCTTCGACCCGCTCGCGCGTCTCGGGCCTGGTCTGCAGGTCGTTGGCGAGCTGCGCGAGCGCTTCCTCCACCTTGATCCGGACCGGGTGCGCCGGGTCGGTCGACATGTCGACGGTCAGCTTGCGGAGCCCTTCGACGATGGCGTCGGCGAGCTTGGTGTCGAGCCCGGCGATCTTCAGCACCCAGCTGGCGCGCTTTCGCACCATGTCGCGGATCAGCCCCTCATTGGCGTCGAGCGCGCGCGCCATCCAGCGGATCCCCGCCTCCAGCATCGGCACGTGCCGTTCCTCGTTGATCGCCGAAGCCAGGGCGTGCCCGAGCAGCGGCGACACCTCGACCTTCTTGAGCCGTGACGAGACCGCGCCCTTGACGAGCCCGCCGAGACGCTCGTCGTCCAGCCCTTCGAAAATGTCGGCGATCAGGCGGGAAGCGCCGCGCCGGATGCGGTCGCCCTCGCCCTCGGGCGTACGCAGAAATCGTCCTGCAGCGCCGGCGATGTCGATATTTCGCATTCGCCGGGCAACGACTCCTGTGATCAGGAAATTATCACGCAGGAAGGATGCCAGCGCCTGGCCGATCCGGTCCTTGTTGCGCGGGATGATGGCTGTGTGGGGGATGGGCAGGCCGAGCGGATGGCGGAACAGCGCCGTCACCGCGAACCAATCGGCCAGGCCGCCGACCATGGCGGCTTCCGCGAAGGCCTTGACCCAGCCGAGCCAGGGGGAGGCCGGCTCGAACTGTCGCGTGACGAAGAAAACGGCGGCCATGACCAGCAACAGACTGGTTGCGGCCAGCTTCATCCTGGCGGCGTCGGGCTGAGCCGAATTGAAACGGGACAGGTTCGCGCCGGCGGGCATCGGCCTTACCCTAACGCTCGGCGGCGCGAAGTCACTCCGCGGGAACGGGCCTGCCCATCGTCACATGCTCCTCGCCATTGTCGATGAGGCGCCGAAGCTTGCCGCTCAGCCACTTCTCAACGTCGATCGCCAGGCTGAAATAGGCCGGGACAAGCAGGAGCGTGAGTCCGGTCGAGAAGAGCAGGCCGCCAATGACGGTAACGCCCATCGGCGCCCGCCAACTACCGTCGCCGTGGAGCGACAGCGCGATCGGCAACATGCCGGCGACCATCGCCACCGTCGTCATGACGATCGGTTGGGCGCGCTTGTGGCCGGCTTCGTAAATGGCTTCGTCCTTTTCCATGCCATGGTCCATCATTTCGACTGCGAAGTCGACCAGCAGGATCGAATTCTTGGCGACGATTCCAAGCAGCATCAGCAGGCCGATGAACACCGGCATCGAGATCGGCATTCCGGCGGCAGCCAGCGCGATGGCCGCACCAAGCGGGGCAAGCAGCAGCGAACCCATGTTGACGAACGGGGCGAGGAAGCGCCGGTAAAGCAGCACCAGGACCGCGAAGACCAGGAGGACTCCGGCGACCACGGCGACGGCGAAGCTCTGGATGAGTTCGCCCTGCCATTTCTGGTCGCCGAGCGTCAGCTTCTGGACGTCTTCGGGCAAATTCTTGAGCGTCGGCAGTTCGTTGATCTTGTTCCAGGCGTCGCCGGAAACCACGCCCGGGATGAGGTCGGCGCCAATCGCGATCCGCCTTACCTGGTTGGTCCGCTGGACCATCACCGGCCCCGATCCGAAGCCGATTTCAGCGACCGCCTTCAACGGCACCGAGCCGCCACCGGTGGTCGGCACCGGCAGATTCTCGAGGATCGAGAGGTCGCGGCGGGCTTCAAGCGGCAGGCTGACGATGATCGGGACCTGTCGGTCGGCAAGCGAGAATTTGGCACTGTTCTGGTCGATGTCGCCGATCGTCGCGATCCTGATGGTCTGACTGAGCGCAGTGGTGGTGACGCCGAGATCGGCGGCGAGGTCGAAGCGCGGCTTGATCAGCACTTCCGGCCGGACATTGTCGCCCTGGACGCGGGGAGCGACCAGTTCCGGGATGGTTTCCATCTCGTCGGCGATCTTGTTGGCGACCTCCGTCAGCCGTTCCGGGTTGTCGCTGCCGAGGTAGAGGGTGATCGCCCGGCCGGCGCCCGGCCCGCCGCTATTCTGGTTGATGAAATTGACCTGCGCATCGCTGATCTGCGCCAGTTTCGGGGTCAACTCGCGCTCGATCTCGAAGCTCTTCTTCGACCGGTCGTCCTTGAACTTGACGTTGAGGAATCCGGCCGAGGTGAACACGCGCTGGAAGACCAGCTCGACGTCCGGGTGCTTCTCGACGATGGCCGTCGCCTGGGCGGCGACCTCGCGGGTCTGCGCCAAGGTGGTGCCCGGCGGCATGCCGATCCGAATCCGGGACGTCTTGACGTCCTGTTCCGGCTGGAAGGTCATCGACAGGGTCGAAAAAATCATGATCGTCAGGATGAAGGAGCCGAAGCCGGCCGCCACCATGATCATGCGGTGATCGCGAAGCCTGGCCAATGACCGGTCGATGTAGCGCTCATGCCATAGCGCGAAGTCCCCGCTGAACCGGGCAATGACGAAATTGACCAGTTTTGAAACCATGAAACCGGCAAGGACGGCGGCAGCGAGCCCGAGCAGCAGGTTGAGCGCGAACGGCAACCCGGCCTTGCCGAGCGCCATGAACGCCGCCCCAAGCGCTCCCAGGCTGACTGCCAGGACGACGATCGCCAGGGCCGACTCGACTAGATAATAGGTCCAGCGCCCGGGACGCCTGGGCAACCGGGCCAGCAGGACGTCTGCCTTGCCAGTTGACAGGCTCCAGTTGAGCAGCCGGAGATAGGCCTGCATCCACTTGCCCGAGGCATGGGGCTCAGGTCCGTGCGATTTCAAGAAATAGGCCGCCATCAACGGCGTGATCATTCGGGCGACGAGCAGGCTCATCAGCACTGCCATCACGACAGTGTAACCGAAGTGGCGGAAGAATTGCCCGGAGATGCCGGGCATCAGCGCAACCGGCAGGAAGACGGCGACGATCGACATGGTGGTCGCCAGCACGGCGAGGCCGATTTCGTCGGCCGCGTCCATCGCCGCCTGATAGGCAGATTTGCCCATCCGCATGTGCCTGACGATATTCTCGATCTCGACGATGGCGTCGTCCACCAGCACGCCTGCGACCAGCGCCAATGCGAGCAGCGACAGGAAGTTGAGATCGATGGCCAGCAAATCCATGAAATAGAATGCCGGGATCGCCGACAGCGGGATGGCGACCGCGGAAATCAACGTGGCCCGGATGTCGCGCAGGAAAAGGAAGACGACGAGAACCGCCAGCACCGCGCCTTCGAGTAGCGCCCACATCGAGCTTTCATACTGGTTTTCAGTGTAGGAAACGGTGTTGTCGATCTCGACGAACTTGACCCGGCCATCCTCTTTCTCGAGCTTGCGAAGCTCCGCCATCGCCGCCTCGTAGACCGTGACTTCGGACGCGCCGCGGGCCCGCTGCAGGTTGAAGCTGACAACGGCACGGTCGCCAAGCATCGCCGCGGACCGTTCTTCGCCGGTGCCGTCGCGGACCGTCCCGAGGTCGGCCAGGCGGACGACCCGGCCGCCGCCGACGACGATCTGGGTTTGCGACAAATCATAAGCGGTGCTGGCATTGCCAAGCACTCTAACCGTCTGTTCCGATCCCGCGATCTCGGCACGGCCGCCCGTCGCATTGAGGTTTACCTGGCGAAGCTGCTGGTTGACTTGGGCGGCGGTAATGCCCTGCGCCTGCAGCGCCGCCGGGTCGAGATCGACCCTGATCTTGCGGTCGACCCCGCCTTCTCGAGTGACCGCCGCCATGCCCGGGATGCCGAGAAGGCGCCGCGATACCTTATTGTCGATGTACCAGCTGAGTTGTTCGAGCGTCAGTTCGGTGGTCTCGGCCGCAAGGAAGCTGAATTCGCCGCCGCCATTGGCTTCGACCCGGATGACCTCCGGCTCAAGAATGCCCTCCGGTAGGTCGCTGCGGATCTGGGCGATCGCGTTGCGAAGATCGGTGACAGACCGGTCGATCGGCGTTCCCAGCTGGAAGGAGACGAAGGTCTGGCTGTTGCCTTCGCGAACCGTGCTGTTGATCTCCTCGACCCCGGCCAGGCCACGGGCCGCGGCCTCGACCCGCTGCGTAACCTGATTCTCCATCTCGCTGGGCGCTGCGCCCGGCTGGGAAACGGTGACGATCGCCGCCGGAAATTCGATATCCGGGAAGTTGTTCACGTCCATCCGCAGGAAGGCGACCAGCCCGAACAGGAGCAAGCCGACGAACAGGACGATCGGCGGCACCGGATTCTGGATGCACCACGAGGATATATTGCGGAAACGCATGAGTCTGCCTTCAGCCTGGAATGCCGGTTACTTCGATGCCTGCCGCCGCGGCGCGACTTTCTGCCCGGGGTTAAGGAACGGTCCGGCGGTCAGCACGACGGCTTCCTGGCCGCTCAAGCCGGCGACAATGGTGACGCCCGCCTCGGTTACCGGACCCGTGCGGATGGCGCGGCGCTCCACCTCGTTCCGGGCGTTGACGACATAGACGTAATTGCCCTTTGAATCGCTCAGGACGGCGCTCTGCGGCAGCACTGGGGCCGTGGTTGCGCCGGCGACAATCCTGGCTTCGGCAAAGCCGCCAGGGCGGATTGACGCAGTGTAGGGGATGCCGATTCGCACCTCGCCAAGGCGGGATTGCGGATCGATGACCGGGGAAACCTGCCAGACGCTGCCCTGTATCGTTTGCGTGGTGCCGATGGGCGTGATCGTCGCCGGCATGCCGACCCGGACCGCGGCCAGATCCTGCTGCGAAATCTGCGCCCGCATTTCCATATCGCCACCGCTCGCCAGCCGAAACAGCGCGCCGGATGCGGGGCTGACGATCTGGCCAACCTCGATATTGCGGGCGAGGATCAATCCAGCCGTCGGGGCGCGAATTTCCAGCCGGTCCAGCCGGGCGCGGCTGGCACTCAACTGCGCCTGGGCGACTCGGACACGGGCGTTGGCGGCGTCGCGAGCCGCCTGTTTGCGGTCGAGGTCCGCCTTGGAAACGAAGCCTCGGGACACCAGCGACCTGGCCCGCTCGAACTCGTTCTGGGCGAGCGCCGCGTCGGCCCGGGCGACCTGCACCTGGGCGGCGATCTGGGCCGCTTCCTGACTTTGCACCGACCGTTCGATGCTGGCCAGGATCTGGCCTTGCCGAACCCAGGCTCCGGCGTCGACGAGCACCCGGATCACCTGGCCGCCTTCGCCTGGAATTCCGACCGGCTGGTCGCGCCGGGCGGCGAGCGCGCCGCTGGCGGTGACTGTCCGCGCCACTTCCTCGCGGCCCGGTACGGTGACGGTCACGCTCGGTACCTGGCCGTTGCGGCCGCCGCCGGCGCCGGCGGCCCCTTCGCTGCCGCCGCGCATGAGAATCATGGCCGCAACCAGGGCGACGACGATCAGGACCACGCCGACGCCGATGGCGATCATCCGCTGACGCCGCGACCGGTCGACAACGATGAGGGTGTCAGAAGAACTGAACGACGTTTCCCGGTTCATGCGCAACATTCTTTCGCCTTGTTTCGCGACTCTCGGACGGCCGAGCGCGAGTGTATTATCTTAATAAGTCACCTGCTGCAACAGACGACTGATATAGAGGCTTGCAAAATGTTTTTCGACCAGAGGCGGCACTTGCGCCGCAAACGGGCGTTGGCGCAGGATCGTGACGCAAGTCCAATGAACCGGCGCTGGTAAAAAGGGGAAGATCAAATGGCGGAATATGGCATTCTCGGTTGGATCGTCATCGGCCTGCTGGCCGGAGGCATCGCCAAGCTGCTGATGCCGGGCCGCGACCCTGGCGGCTGCATCATCACCATCCTTCTCGGCATCGCCGGCGCGCTTCTCGCCGGCTTCCTCGGCCGGGCGGTCGGCTGGTATAATGAGAATGAAGGCGCCGGCTTCCTCGCCGCCATCGTCGGCGCGTTCATCATCCTGTTCATCTATCGGCTGGTTGTCACCCGCCGACGCGGCTGAAGATCAGCTGGCGGCCCGGTTCAGCTTCCGGCCACATGGCGGGGTGAAGGTTCGCGTCCGCACTTTCCTGGAAGGAATCTGGCATGAAGTTCCTGATACTGGCGCTTGCCGCCACCACCGCGATCGCCTCGATTCCGGCCGCGGCCCAAGTCGGGGCGCCTGTCTTCGCGCAGCCCGTCGCCGGCACCCGGCTGGACATCAGCGCGACGGGCGAAGTCAGCCGAGTGCCCGACATTGCCGTCATTTCGGCGGGCGTCGTTACCCGCGCCTCGTCAGCCGTTCAGGCCCTGGCGGAGAATGCCGCCCGGATGGACCGGGTCCGGGCGGCGCTGAAGCGGGCGGGGATCGCCGAGCGCGATATCCAGACCAGCACCGTTTCGCTCAATCCCGACTATCGCTATGCCGAAAACCAGCCGCCGCAGCTGACCGGTTACAACGCCACCAACACCGTCAACGTCCGTTTCCGCGACATCAGGGCGACCGGCACCATTCTCGACGCCCTGGTCGCGGAGGGCGCCAACCAGATCAACGGGCCGTCATTGACCATTGACAAGCCCGAATCGGCGCTTGACGAGGCGCGGACCAGGGCGATCGCCAACGGCCGCGCCCGGGCCGAGCTTTATGCCCGATCGCTGGGCATGCGGGTCGTGCGCTTGCTGTCGGTGAGCGAGTCGACCAATTATGGCGGGCCGATGCCGGTGGTCATGCGGGCCGATATGGCGGCGCAGTCCGCCAAGACCGAGATCGTCCCCGGCGAGCAACAGCTGCAGGTGACCGTCAGCATGAGTTTCGAGCTGCAGTAGGGCCAATCCCGGCCAGCAATGAAAAGGGCCGCCCGGCTTCCCTGGCGGCCCTTTCCTTATTCTGACGTTTGATGCGGTCTAGCGAACCGATCCCCGGCGAACCAGGTTGACGATCGCCAGAAGGATCACGGCGCCCAGAAGCGCGTAGAGGAAGCTTTCGATGGTGATCCCGGCGTTCATGTTCACGCCGAAGATGAGGCCGGCAATGACCGCGCCGACAATGCCGACGACGATGTTCAAGATGATGCCCTGTTGGGCGTCCGTACGCATGATAAGGCTGGCCAACCAGCCGCAGATGCCGCCGACGACGAGCCAAATGATGATACCCATGTGCGTTCCCTCCTGTTCGTTGACCGCCAGTGGGTACGCGGCGGCCTTCCGGCATCTAGACGCGTGATGCACGCGTCTTGTTCCGGATTCGGAACGGGAAGTCCAGTTTCGTGGTTAACCCTTGACGGGGAAAGCCGTGGAAAACCAGGCCTTGGTTACCGGGTGTAACGAACGCCTCAATAACGCTGCTGGCGTTCGTACACGTCGCGGTAATGCTTCAGCCGGGTGACTCGCAGGCCGGGCATGCCGCTACGGTCGACCGCGCGCTGCCATCCCGTGAACTCCTCGAGACTCAGCGAGTAGCGCTGGCAGGCCTCATCAACCGTCAGTAAGCCGCCAGCCACGGCCGCGACGACTTCCGCCTTGCGGCGGACGACCCAGCGGGTGGTCGATGAGGGCGGCAACGAATCGATGGTCAACGGCTCGCCGAGCGGACCGATGACCTGCGCTGGCCGAATCTTCTGGTTCTCGAGCATGTTCAATCAAACTCGCTTAATCATTGCCGATGGCCATTCCTTAAGCCGGCGCCGTTGAAGATATTCTGAAGTGCGCTGGTTAACGAAAGCATCATCGATCCTTATCACCGCTTAACCCTCGATCCGTCCGCCGGGCCGGCCTCGTCGGCGAAGGCGCCACCCAGCAACTGTCCGGCGTCGCGCCAGCCGTCGCTCGCGGAGAGGTAGCGAATAATCGCTTCCTTCCGTTCGCTCGGGCTGAGGGACGCCTGCGCGCCCAGCGCCGCCAGCAGGTCGGCCGCATCGATGATCGACTCGCCTGCGGCTGTCAGCTTGCCGTCGAAACGCGCCAAATATTCCCCCGATGGTTAACCGAACCATGCCTCGGCCTAGCGAACAGAGGTGAAATTCGGGTAAAGGGCCGATTCCGAAATCCCGATGAGCATCGATTTTGCCTTGAACCGCCCAGCCAACGAGGGCGCCCGGATCGTCGTCGCCATGTCCGGCGGCGTCGACAGTTCGGTCGTGGCTGCGCTCGCGGCCCGGACAGGCGCCGAAGTGATCGGCGTGACCCTGCAGCTCTACGACCATGGCGCGGCCGTCCGCCGGACCGGCGCCTGCTGCGCCGGCCAGGACATTTACGACGCGCGGCAGGTCGCCGACCGGCTTGGCATTGCCCATTACGTCCTCGACTATGAAAGCCGATTCCGGACCGGAGTGATCGACCGCTTTGCCGACGAATATGCCGCCGGCCGGACCCCCGTGCCCTGCTCCCTGTGCAACCAGGGCGTGAAGTTCACCGACCTGATCGCCTTCGCCCGCGACCTTGGCGCCGATTGCCTGGCGACCGGCCATTATGTCCGGCGGGTGACGGGCGCCAACGGCGTCGAAATGCACAAGGGCGCCGATCCCGCCCGCGACCAGAGCTATTTCCTCTACGGCACGAGCCGCGACCAGCTCGACTATCTGCGCTTTCCGCTCGGCGACCTGCCCAAGAGCGCGGTCCGCCAGCTCGCCGGGGAGGCGGGGCTGGAAGTCGCTGCCAAGCCGGACAGCCAGGACATTTGCTTCGTCCCCGACGGCGACTATGCCGGGCTGGTCAAGCGGCTGCGACCGGAAACCGAGGCGCCCGGCGACATCGTCGACTTGTCCGGCCGAGTGCTCGGCCGCCATCGCGGTGTGGTCCATTTCACCATCGGCCAGCGGCGCGGGATTGAGGTCGGCGGCATGGCCGAGCCGCTCTACGTCGTCCGGATCGAGCCGGATCGGCGGCTGCTGGTGGTCGGGCCCCGCCGGGCGCTGGCGGTGGAGTTGGTGCGGATCGCCGACGTCAACTGGATCGGCGAGGCCCAGCGCCAGGTCAGCGTCAAGGTGCGGTCGCTGGCGGCCCCCGTGGCGGCAAGGATCGACGGCGATTCAGTTCGCTTCGAGCGCCCGGAATATGGCGTTGCGCCCGGCCAGGCGGCGGTCCTCTACGAGGGCTCGCGATTGCTCGGCGGCGGCTGGATCGCCGAAACGTCGGCTTCCCTTGTGGACGAAGCGCTGCCCCTGGCCGCCACGGCGTAAAGGAGCAAGCCGAGAGCCGACAGGCCGCCGAGCGTCAGCCAGGCCTTCGCATCGGCTTGCGACGCGGCCCAGATGCAGACCGCTATGCCGATCGCGCCAAGCACCCAGTGCCGGATGGCGATCTGTCCTTGTCCGGGCGCGCGGGGTAGCGCGGCGATGGTCACCGCATAGACGATCATCCGGGCGAGCGTGCTGACGACCGCCAGCCAGACGAAGCTGCCGCTGATCGCCAGCGCCACCGCGAAGACGGCGAAGAACAGGATCGAGTTGGCGGGCGTTTCAAAGCGCGGCTGCACCCGGCCGAACCATCGCGGCAAGTCGCCTCGGTCGGCCAGCGCATAGCTGACGCGCGGTGTCGAGGTCATGATCCCGTGGAGGCTGCCGGCAAGGCTTGCGATCGCCGCCAAGGTCAGCGCGGCGGCGCCGGCCGGTCCCGCAAGCCAGGCGCCCAGATCGATCAGCGGCGACTTGTCGTCGCTCGCGCCGCCGGGAAGGGCGCTGACGAACGCCAGTTGAACCAGGAAATAGAGCAAAGTGGTAACCGCGATGGTGATGAAGATCGCGCGCGGCAGGTTGCGGCCCGGGTTCCTGGTTTCGCCCGCCGGGACGACCGCCTGCTCGAAGCCGACGAAGGCGTAGAGGACGATCAGCAGCCCGGCTTCGAACTCGGTCAGGGTCGGCGCCGGGGTCGGCATCGGCCAGGGGAAGGTGAGGGCGATGGCCGCGCCCGCGGCCAGGAACAAGGGGACCGCCTTGAGCACGGTCAGGCCGCTCAGCAGGCCAATCGATTTGCGCACCCCGGCGATATTGACGACAGCGAAGACGGCGGTCACCGAAATCAGGATGCCGGCCCGAAGCAGACCCTCGTCGGCCCCGGCAATCCAGCGCGACAGGTAGGCCGACAGAACGTTGGCATTGGCCGCAAAGGCAGCGGCGCGGGCGATATAATAAATCCACCCCAGTTCAAAGCCGACGAGCCGGCCGAAGACGGCGCCATAGGCCGCCGGTCCGCCACTATGCGGGAAGGCCGCCGCCGTCCGGGTGAAAGGAATGACGATCAGCAATGCCGCGAAGGCGACGACCGGGAACAGCAAGGGCGAGAAATTGCCGAAATCGGCCGCCAGCGTTGCTGGAAGCGCGAAGATCGATGCCGCGACGGCGCCGTTGAACGACAGCACTACAGCGCCAACCAGGCCAATTCTTCGTGGAAGATGAGGTTGATCGCTCAAAGCTGAAAATGCCCTTCGATGACGGTGAAGCATTGACCGCCTAGGATCACCCTGTCGCCGGCCAGCTGGCAATGCAGTCGGCCGGTCCGGGCGCTGGCCTGGAGCGCCGTGAACCGGTCGCGGCCAAGGCGCTTGGCCCAGAAGGGCACGAGCGCGCCATGAGCCGAGCCGGTCACTGGATCCTCGTCGATCCCGGCGTAGGGCACGAACACCCGGCTGGCGATATCCTGTTCGTCGCCGGGCGCGGTTACGATCGCCATTCGCCGGATCGACTTGAGGCGTGCGAAGTCGGGCGAAACTGCCCGCACCTCGGATTCACTGTCGACGGAAATGATGGCGCTGTCGTTGAAGCCGGCCGCCAGCCAGACCGGGCGCGGACTCAGGCCGACTGCCGCGCACAGATCCGGATCATCCGCTTCGCTCAATGGCGCCGCCGGCAGGTCGAGCTCCAGCCGTTCGTCCGGTCCGCGGCTGACCGTCAGGAGTCCGGATTGCGTCGCAAAACGCACAGCATCCCGATGGAGAAGGATGTGGCCGGCGGCCAGGGTCGCGTGACCGCATAATTCCACTTCCATGGTGGGGGTGAACCATCGAAGGTGATAGTCGGAGGCTTCGTCCTCGGACGGAACGGTGAAAGCGGTCTCGCTAAGGTTGTTCTCGGCCGCGATGGCCTGCAGCAGCTCGTCGCCTAGCCATCGGTCGAGCGGCATCACGGCCGCCGGATTGCCGGTCAGCGGGCGACTGGCGAAGGCATCGACCTGAAAGAACGGGATCGCGGTCGTCACGTCGCTTGCTCCGTAATGTCCGACGGCAGCATCGTTTCACGGTCCGTATGTCCCTCTGGATCGAGGTGGATCAGGATTTCGGTCCCGGGGAAGCGTTTCTGCAGGTCGAGTTCGACGCGGTCGATCCGGTCATGCGCCTGGCGGACCGTCCAGTCGCCCGGGACCCAAACATGGAACTGGACGAACTGGTGGGTGCCGCTCGTCCGGGTCCGAAGGTCGTGAAGGCCGGCGAGCTCCGGATAGTCGCGGCATGCGGCCATGAAGGCCTGGCGGTCCTCCTCCGGCCACTCGCGGTCCATCAATTGGTTGATGGACTGCGCCGAAGCTTGGAACGCGCCCCAGCCCAGCCAGCAGGCAATGAGCAGCCCGAACAGAGCATCGGCGCCAACCAGGCCGAGGAACTGATCGAGCACGAGGGCAATTATCACCGATCCGTTGAGCAAGAGATCGGATGAATAATGCAGCCGGTCGGTGCTGATCGCCAGCGATCCTGTGCGCCGAATGATGCGGCGCTGATAGGCGATGAGCAGCATGGTCAGGCCCATGGCGACAATGGACACGCCTATTCCGAGCTCGGCTTGCTCGGTCCGCGCACCGGCCAGCAGCCGCTGAACCGCTCGAACCGCGATGAACAGCGCTGACAAAGTGATGAGGATCACCTGGATCAGCGAAGCAAGGGCCTCCGCCTTGCCATGGCCGAAGCGGTGGTCGTGATCCGCCGGCTGGGCGGCGACCCGCACCCCGGCCAGAATGATCAGGCTGGCGACGAGGTCGAGGCCGCTGTCGGCAAGCGAGCCTAGCATCGCCGTCGATGAGGTCTGATAGGCCGCCCATAGCTTCAGGCCGATCAGCATTAGCGCCACGGCGATGCTGGCCATCGCCGCCCGGGTCGTCAGCGCGGCCCGG
>DASSPS010000005.1:0-21468 GCA_035699505.1 Sphingomicrobium sp.
CGGCATCAGGTGACCTCACTTCGCTCGGATCGCCGGCTTCGCCGATCCGCCGGATCGGCTGCAGACACCGATGGTGCCCAGGAGAGGACTCGAACCTCCACGCCCTTGCGAGCGCCAGCACCTGAAGCTGGTGCGTCTACCAATTCCGCCACCTGGGCACGGTCCGCGATTTCGCTGGTAGGCGGCGGCGCTTAGAGGCCGCCAAGCGCCGCTGTCAACGCCTTAGCTGCCCGGTCCGCTTGCCGCCTCCGGCTCGTAGTCCAGGATATCGCCGGGCTTGCAACCGAGCTGCTCGCAGATCGCCTCCAGCGTGGCAAAGCGGATTCCCTTGACCTTTCCGGATTTGAGCAAGGACAGATTGGCCTCGGTGATGCCGATGGCCGCGGCCAGATCCTTCGACCGGACCTTGCGCATCGCCAGCATGACGTCGAGCCTGACGATGATCGCCATCAGACGAATTCCCGAATTTCTTCGTCAATCGCCCTGGCATGTTCAAGCAGCCGTGCAATCAGGAACAGAAGGAAGGTGATCCCGAGCGTCAGCAGCTGGCGGTAATCGACCACCAGCCGAAAATGCTGATCGTCTGCTGGCGCCACCAGCATTGCAACCGCCGGCGCCACGAGCCCCCAGCCGGCCATCAGCAATAGCCACAAGGCGAAGCTCCGGAAGGAGCCGATGACCGATGCCGAGAACAGTTGCCCGGCGGCAAGCTTGCCGAGCATCCGGGTCAGTTGCGCGAGCGCCACGAGTAGCAGCAGCACGGTGCCGTCGCCGATCCAGCGCGGATAGGCAGGCGCACCGGCATGCTCGCGATATTCGACATGCACCTCGCCTAGTTGCCAGCTGAACCGTGCCGAAGCGTAAAGGAGGGCCATCAGCGCCATTACCGCCACCACGGCCCAGCGGAGACGCGAGGCCGTTCGGGCGATAGCGACATTATTTATCGTTGGACTTGACGACATTATTGTTTCTCGATAATTTATTGTCATTCTACTCATCTTCCTGGGAGCTTCAAGATGTTTCGTCGATCCATGATTCTCGCCGCGAGCGGCGCCACCTTGCTCTTTACCGGCGTTGCCGCCGGGCATGGTGGTCACCCGCCGATCGACCCGCCCAAGGTAAGCTTTGCCGCCCATTCGGCGCCGGTGAAGTTCGACCTGTTCCGCGGCACCCGCATCTTCCTCGAAGGTCAGGTCAATGGCGAGCCAACCGCCATGATGTTCGACAGCGGAGCGAGCCTGACGGTGCTCGACCTCGCCTATGCCGACAAGCTCGGTCTCAAGAACGGCATACCGACCCAAGTCGAAGGTGCTTCGGGCAAGGTCCCCGGCAAGTTCTACAAGGGAATCGATCTCACTGTCGGCGGCCTGCGCATGAAGGACCTGACGATCATGGCCATCGACTTGGCCCCCGTGTCGCGGGGCATCGGGCGCGAGATTCCGGTAGTCCTCGGCCGCGACGCACTCAAGGCGAGCGTTGTCACCATCGATTTTCCTGCGCGCACGATCCGCTTCGCCGCCCGCGCCGACTTTAGGGCGCCCGGGGGCGCGACCCGGCTGGCCATGGGCGGCGACGGCCATCTTCCGGCGGTGAAACTGTCCGTCGCAGGACTTCCGCCGATCGATGCCACACTGGACCTGGGCAACGGCGGCACCATACTGCTGTCGAAGGCCTATTGGGAAAAGCTGCCGGCTCTGGCCGATCTGCGCCATGCCGAGACCAGGATCGGCGGGGTCGGTGGCATGAAGGCAGCCCGAAAGACAACCATCCCAGAGGTTGAATTCGGCGGCGTACGCCTGACCAATGTCCCGGCAACCCTCAACGAGGATGCAACCGCCCTCCCCACCCAAGGCGGCAATGTAGGGATCGAAATGCTCAAGCCGTTCATTGTCACCATCGACGATGCCGGCGGCGCGCTTTACCTCCAGTCCACGGGCGCCAAGCATGACTTCCGCCCCGAACGCGTCGGAATGGGCACCGAGTTGGTCGGCGACCGGCTAAGGGTTGCCTATGTGTCGCCGGACGGGCCGGCGCACGCAGCGGGCCTGAAGGCCGGTGACGAAATTATCGCCGTCGACGGCCAGCCCGTGGGCCCCGATTATTATTCCAGACCGACCGAGTGGGCTCGCCAGCCCGCCGGCACCAGGGTCGCGCTCAAGCGTGCTGACGGAACCACCGCAATCGTCACGCTCGCCGATTATTACTGACCCGGTCGCCCCCCGCTTGTCAATGGCGAGCGGGGGGAGGTAGGGCGGCGGCATGATCGACCGCAAGTCACAGCTGGTCACCGTCTTCGGCGGCGACGGTTTCGTCGGCCGCTACGTCTGCGAAGCGCTGCTCAAGTCCGGTGTGCGGGTCCGCATCGCCTGCCGCGAACCTCGCCTTGCCCATTTCATCCAGCCGCTCGGCCAGGTCGGACAGTTCGGCTTCATGAAGTCCGACATTACCAACGCCGTGTCGGCCCGGGCCGCGACCGAAGGGGCGACGGCGGTCGTCAACCTGGTCGGCGCCTTCCGTCACATGACCGCCGTGCACGTCACCGGTGCGCGTCATGTAGCCGAAGCGGCGGCGGCCAGTGGCGCGGCCGCGCTGGTTCACATCTCGGCGATCGGCGCCGACCCGAACAGCGAATCCGAATATGGATCGACCAAGGCGCGAGGCGAGGAGGCGGTCCGCAGGGCCTATCCCCGGGCAACGATCATCCGCCCCTCGCTGGTATTCGGTCCCGAGGATGAACTGACCAACCGGTTTGCCTCGATGGCGAGCTTCCTGCCGGCGCTGCCCGTAGTTGCCGCCAGGCGCCGTTTCCAGCCGGTCTATGTCCGCGACCTGGCTCGGGCAATCGCGGCGGCGGCGCTCGATCCAGCTACACATGGCGGAAAAACCTATGAGATCGGCGGGCCGCAGACGATGACCTTCCTTGAGCTGAACGAGGCAATCATCCGCGCCGCCGGGCTCCGCACCGAGGTCGTTGCGCTGCCCGACATCGCCGGTTCCATCATGTCGCGATTCGGCTGGCTGCCGGGCGCGCCGATGACCCGTGACCAGTGGCTCATGCTGAAGCGGGACAATGTGCCGGCGGCCGGTTCAGCTGGCCTCGAGGCCTTTGGAATCAAGCCGACCCCGCTCGCCGCGGTCGCTCCGGACTGGCTTGACCGCCACGCCGGCAGCCGCTTCGCGCGCCGGCGCGTCAACATCAGCGCCCAATGATCCTTTAGCGGATGCCAATCCTCCTGCTCGTCATCATCCTCGGCATCGTCGAAGGCGTCACCGAATATCTGCCGGTCTCCTCGACCGGACACCTGATCCTCGCCACCGAATTGTTGGGATTCAGGGCGGACGAGTGGGCGGTGTTCAACATCGCCATCCAGCCCGGCGCCATCCTGGCCATCGTGGTCCTCTATTGGCGGACCTTCTGGGAGGTCCTGACCGGCCTGGTCAAGGCCGCGCCCGACGCCATCGCCTTCACTCGCAACCTCATCATCGCCTTCATTCCGGCGGTCCTGCTCGGCCTCGCGCTCGGCGATTATATCGAGCTGCTGCTGGGCAATGCCTTGGTCGTCGCCTGGGCGCTGATCATCGGCGGGATCGCTATTCTGGTCATCGAGAAGTTGGCCAGGCCGACCGAAAGTGGCGGGGTCGCCAAGGTCAGTTTCAAACATTCGGCAGGAATCGGCCTGGTCCAATGCCTGGCCATGATACCCGGAGTCAGCCGGTCGGGCGCGACCATCCTCGGCGCGATGAGCTTCGGGGTCGATCGAAAGACCGCCGCCGAATTCAGCTTCTTCCTCGCAGTGCCGACCTTGACCGGGGCCACCGCCCTGCAATTGTTCAAGCATTGGGACCAAATTCCCGTCGGCCAGTTCCAGTGGATCGGCCTTGGCAGCCTGGTGTCCTTCCTTGTTGCGGTGGTGGTGGTCAAAGCCTTCATTGCCATCGTCACCCGCTTTGGCTTCGGGCCCTTCGCCTGGTATCGAATTGTCGTTGGCGCGGCTGCCTTGGCGTGGCTGTCACTTCGCTGATTTCACAAATCGAGATTTTCGGTTAAGCTGCTGGCCGGCAAGCGAAGTTTGCTTGCGATGGAGTATGATCATGCGCCTTTTTCCGGTTCTTGCCCCGTTCGCGCTGATGGCCTCGCCAGGAGCGGCGCAAAACGTGCCGACGGACGTGCAATTCCCTCCTGAACTCACCGATCCCGCCATGGCCGACAAGCTGACCGACGCGTTGCAGGTGCTTTCGAAAACCTTTCTCGACATGCCCGTCGGTGAAGTCCAGGCCACCATGGAGGGCCGCAAGCCCACCTCTGCCGACAGGCGCAGGACGGTGCGCAGCGAAACCCGGATGAGCGAGCGCGAGTTCAACCAGCAGATCGACTCGGCGCGGCCGCAGATGCGGGCGGCGATGAAGGCCATGGCCTCGGCACTGCCGGCGATGATGAAAGGCTTAAGCGAGGCCGGCCGCGAACTTGAAAAGGCCACCGCGAATATCCCGCAACCGGGCTATCCACGGCCGTAGTCGTCATCCCGGACTGGCTTCCGGGATCGGCCTTTTCCCTTTCACTGACGAGAAAAAGACGATGAACCCCGGCTCAGGGGTCTGGGTTACGGTTTACCTCTTCGCCTCCGCCGCTAAAGCTGCCCCTTCATGTGGCAGCTCTTCCAATTCCCTCTTTGTCCCTTTTCCCGGAAAGTCCGGCTGGTCCTGGCCGAAAAAGGCGTCGGGCATGAGCTTGTCCGCGAAAATCCGTGGGAGCGGCGCGACGAGTTCGTCGACCTGAACCCGGCCGGCGAAACGCCGGTGATGGTAGATCCGGACGCCAACGTCACCCTCATCGGATCGCAACCGATCGTCGAATATTTTGACGAGACGGTCGACCGGATGCCGATGATCCACGGCAACGCCAAGCTCCGCGCCGAAATCCGGCGGCTCACCGAATGGTTTGACCTGAAACTGTATCGTGACGCCGTCGAGCCCCTGATGAACGAGCGGATGAGGAAGCGGCTGGTCAGCCGGGAGAGCCCGGACACGCGGATATTGCGGGAAGCGATGCGGATCGCGTCGGAGCATCTCGACTATGTCGATTATCTGCTCGACCACCGCCGTTGGCTGGCGGGGCCTGGCCTGAGCCTCGCCGACTTCACCGCGGCGGCGCATCTGAGCGTCATCGACTATCTCGGTGCGCTCGACTGGCGCGGCCACAAGCAGACCAAGGATTGGTATGCGGTGATGAAATCGCGGCCCGCCTTCCGGCCGTTGCTCGGCGAGCGGATGGAGGTGATCGTCCCGCCGACGCACTACGACAAGGTGGATTTTTAGCTTTCGCTCCCCCGTAAAAACTGTGCCCTCGATTGTCCGGCAGCAACAGTTCATGGATCAGTGCTCGTGAGACTTCGTCAATTTGATAGTGTGAGGCTCGCCTGGCCTTTGCTGAGACACTCGGTCTGTGCCTCAAGATTCCGCTTCACCCTGCGATACGCAATCTGGGCCGCCATGGCCGGATCGGAAGCCGGCACGAAACGGTGACAGTAGAAACCTGCCGGTTGTGGAGGCCTGTCTGTCTGCCCATCCAATGAACCATGGACGAGAACTTTGTAGCAGCGCGCGAACCTAAGCCCGTACTGCCGCGATGAGATAGTTCAGCCGCAGATCCTCGCTGAGGTGCAGGCCGCGGGCCGGCGACCAGGCGATGCCTTCGACATCCAGGCATTTGAGGCCGGCGTCGGCCAGCACTTGCCGCAGCCGCTCCGGCGGCAGGAACTTGTCGAAGTCGTGCGTCCCCTTGGGCACTGCGCCCACCCCTTCGGCGATGGTGATGGTCAACAACCGCGACCAGGCCGTTCGGTTGGGCGTCGACAGGATCATCAGGCCGCCGGGCGCCAGGCGCTGCGCCAGCGCCTGCACGAACGCCGCCGGGTCGGCGACATGCTCAATCACTTCGAGTGAGGTGACGAGATCATATTGACCATCAAGGTGCTCGACCGCCATGGCGCGATAGTCGATGGTCAACTCCTGGCCGGCGGCGTGATCCCGCGCCGCGTCGATCAGCTCGGCCGCGGCATCGATCGCGGTGACCAAGGCGCCCAGCCTCGCCAGCGGCTCGGCCAGCAGGCCCGCCCCGCAGCCGACGTCGAGCGCGCGCTTGCCGGCAAGCGGCTTCCGGCTGTGTTCGTCAAGCGCCCAATGCTGGTCGGCCATGTCCCGGATGTAGGCGAGGCGTACCGGGTTGAGCTTGTGCAGCATCGCTTCCGAGCCGTCGGGGTCCCACCAGTCCCCGGCGTGCGATGCGAACCGCTCGATCTCGGACGATACGACGCTGCTTGTTTCCGCCATAAGCGCCTCCTAACAGGACGCGGCCTTCGACCCAAGGAGACCAATGCCCCGCATCGTGATGAAATTCGGCGGCACGTCGATGGCGGGCATCGAGCGCATTCGCAACGTCGCGGCACGGGTGCGGCGAGAGGCGGAGTGCGGCAACGAGGTGCTGGTCGTCGTGTCGGCCATGGCCGGGGAGACGGACCGGCTGGTGCAATTGTGCCGCGAGGCATCGGCGCTGCACGACCCCAAGGAATATGATGTCGTCGTCGCCAGCGGCGAGCAGGTGACGGCCGGCCTGCTCGCCATGACGCTGCAGAACATGGGGCTCAACGCCCGCAGCTTCATGGGCTGGCAATTGGTCCGGGCGTCGGGGATCCACGGCAATGCCCGGGTTGAGGCCATCGAAGGCGCCACGCTCGACGAGGCGCTGAAGGGCGGCACGGTGGCCGTCATTCCGGGCTTCCAGGGCGTCTCGGACGACGGCCGGCTGGCGACGCTCGGCCGGGGAGGATCGGATACGTCGGCGGTGGCCATCGCCGCCGGGCTGAAGGCCCACCGGTGCGACATCTATACCGACGTGGACGGCGTCTATACGACCGACCCGCGCATCGTGCCCAAGGCTCGCAAGCTAACGCAGGTGACGTTCGAGGAGATGCTCGAGCTGGCCGGGGTCGGCGCCAAGGTGCTTCAGGTCCGGTCAGTCGGCCTCGCCATGCGCGAGAAACTGCCGCTGCGGGTATTGTCGGCCTTCGAGGACTTGCCCGGCACGGATATCGTCGCCGAGCTTTCAGGAGCGAACATGGAAAGAAACGAGATCGCCGGCATCGCCGCTGACCGCAACGAGGCGCGGATCACGCTGACCGGCGTCCCGGACCGGCCGGGGACGGTCGCCGCGGTCATCAGCCCCATCGCCGGCGCGGGCATCCAGGTCGACATGATCGTCCATGCGGCGACGCCCGATACGGGATCGAGCGACCTCACCTTCACTGTCCCGCGGGCCAGCCTTGCCCAGACATTGGCGGTTATCGAGGGCCGCAAGGACTCGATCGGCTACGGATCGATCGTCCATGACGATGCCGTTGCCAAGGTCAGCATTGTTGGGGTCGGGATTCGGTCGAACCCGGCGCTCGCGGCCAGGATGTTCGAGACACTTGCCGAAAGGAAGATCAACCTGCACGCCGTCTCAACCAGCGAGATCAAGGTCAGCGCCTTGGTCGCCGAAGCCGACATGGAACTCGCCGTCCGCGTGCTGCACACCGCGTTTGGCCTGGACGACGCGGCATGAGCGGAGAAGGCCTGATCGCCGAGTCGCGCCCCGTCCACGGGAGCGAGGGCCATGCCAAGCTAAAGCAACTCATGCATCGGGGTACCGAATTCCTGGGTTGCGACCTCGCCATCCTTGGCGGGGCGATGAGCTGGGTCAGTGAACGCCACCTGGTGTCCGCAATCTCCAACGCCGGCGGCTTTGGCGTGATCGCCTGCGGCGCGATGACGCCTGACCTGCTCGACACGGAAATCAGCGAGACCAGGGCGCGGACGGACAGGCCGTTCGGAGTCAACCTCATCACCATGCACCCGATGCTGAGCGAGCTAATCGACACCTGCGCGAAGCACCAGGTCACCCATGTCGTCCTGGCCGGCGGCCTGCCGCCCGGAGGCGCGATCGAGCGGATCAAAAGCAACGGCGCCAAACTCGTTTGCTTCGCCCCGGCCCTGGCGCTGGCCAAGAAGTTGATGAGGTCGGGCGCCGACGCACTGGTCATCGAAGGGATGGAGGCCGGCGGCCATATAGGCCCGGTGGCGACGTCGGTGCTGGCCCAAGAAATCCTGCCGCACGTCGCGAAGGACATCCCGGTGTTCGTCGCCGGCGGCATCGGCCGGGGCGAGGCGATCGCCGCCTATCTAGAAATGGGTGCGGTCGGAGTGCAGCTCGGCACCCGTTTCGTCTGCGCGCATGAGAGCATCGCCCACCCCAACTTCAAGAAGGCGTTCATCCGCGCTTCTGCCCGCGACGCGATTCCGTCGGTGCAGATCGATCCGCGCCTGCCGGTCATTCCGGTTCGGGCGCTGAAGAACCAGGAGATGGTCAACTTCGCCGCCAAGCAGCGCGAGGTCGCGCAACTGCTCGACGAGGGGACGATCGAGATGGCCGAGGCGCAGCTGCAGATCGAGCATTATTGGGCCGGCGCGCTGCGCCGGGCGGTGATCGACGGCGACGTTGAAAGTGGATCAGTCATGGCCGGCCAGTCGGTCGGAATGGTCACCCGCGAGGAGCCGGTCGCCGACATTCTCCGTGAGCTGGCCGACGAGGCCGCAGCAGCGCTGGAAAGCCGGGGATAGGAGAAATCAATGAACGCATTTCTGCTGGCGGTCGCCGCAATCACTGGTTTCGAGCCACAACCGATCGCCTCGGTCCAGGGAGCATTCTTCGCGCTTTCGGTGGCCGATGCCGACGCGAGCGCGAAATGGTATTCGGAGAAGCTGGGCCTGAGTGTCATCCTGCGGCCCCCGGCCCAGAATGGCACCAGGATGATCGCGGTCGGCGGCGGCGGACTGATGGTCGAGCTGATCGAGCGGAAAGGCGCGGCACCATTGAAGCAAATTGCCCCGCAGATCGGCCATGACACTTTGGTCCACGGCATTTTCAAGGCCGGGGTCGTCGTCGAGGATTGGGAAGGGCTGATCTCAGTGCTCAAGGCCCGCGGGGTGCCCATGGCCATCGGCCCGTTTCCCCGGTCCGCCGAGCAGCGGGCGAACCTGATGATCCGCGACAATGAAGGCAATTATATCCAGTTTTTCGAGAAGCGGCCGGCGCCAGCGGAAGCCGCGGCGGAGGACTGACGTCAGGGCTGGAAGGCGGTCGCGGCCGGGGCGGCGATCGTCGAATAGATCGAGCGCGGGACGGCCATGAAGCCGTCGTAAATCTTGCGGGCCGCTTCGGCGATGGCCCGCGGCCGGTCGCCGCTGCCGCGGGCAAAGAAAGCGACCGCCAGCCGCCGTCCGTCAGGCAAAGTGATGAAGCCGACGTCGCTGGTGTAATTGTTGAGCGTCCCGGTCTTGTGCTCGACGCGGGTGCCGTAGGGCAGCAAGGCGCGCATGCGGTTCTTGCCGGTGGCGCAGCGGCCCATCAGGTCGAGCAGGTACGAACGGCTGGTCGGTTTCAAGAGCTTACCGCTGTCGAGCTTCTGCAACAGCTGGACCATGGCGATCGGGGTCGAGGAATCGCGCACGTCCCAAAGATCGCGCCGGTCGGCCAGCAAGCGGGCAATGGTGCGATCGAAGCGAATGCCCTCCACCTTGTGCTGCATGAGCCAGGACTGGATCATGCTCGGCCCGCCAAGGTTCCGGATCAGTAGGTCGGTCGCATGATTGTCGCTTCGTGTGATCATGGCATCCAGCAGGGATGCAGCCGACCGTCCGCCGATGCGGTCATCGAGGGAGCGGCGGCCGAATTCAACCTGCGCCAAATAATTGGCGGCAACGGCAACCTTCACCGTGCTTGCCATCGGGAAGGCGTCATGGCCGTTAACGCTAACCACTTCCCCGGTACTGAGATCGAGCGCGGCCACGCCGAGGTTCGCCGACTTGCCAGATATCAGCCAGGCAAGCTCCTGTTCCAACGGCTGAAGGCGCTGGGAATTGGCGGCAAACGCCGGCTGGGCGAGAAGCGCCAGCAGCCACAGCAGGACCAGATGGATACGCATTGCGTAACGGATGACCGTGGGATGGTTAACAAGTCATTACCCGATGCGGCGAGCCGTGCGGAAACGCAGCCGACTCGAGTCCGAAAGAATCCCGGGCGGAATCCAGGGCTTTAGTCGGGCCAGACGGCAAGCTTTCGAGCCAGCACGCTTTCAGCCATCGGGTACAGATACGCATTCTCCAGCGCGATGCGGCGCGACAATTGTGCGCAAAGTTCGGTTAGTTCCGGCTTGAAGGATTTTGATCCCGCTCGGATCGTGTCCGGCGAGCACCAGCGAAACGCAAACATTTCGAGCTTTTCCGCGAGGCCGCCGAGATCCTGGAAATAGTCGAGCGCCAACCGCGACACTTCCGGATCGCCGCAATCGAACAGGATCGCGTACAAGGTGCAGTCCTCCTGGGCGAAATGAGTCCGCAAGAGACTGGCCAGCTTCGCCACCTGGAGAGCCAGGCAATAGGCCTGATCGAATGTGTCGCAATGATGCGACAACTTGAGCAGCTTGTCGATCATCGCCGTCGCTGCATCATCCTGGTGCCGCAAATCATCCGTGTGTGGCATTTCGGAAGTCAGGGTTCGCATGGAGGCGCTTATGCCGACCAAAGTGTTTACGCCCCGCAGCACTAGCCTCCAAATTGGAGGCAATCGGCCTCACATTCGGTGTTGGCCCGTGAGCCACCCGTCAGGCGCATCGCCAGGCAGCTTTTAACGACCCGGCGGAAAAAGGTGCTGCTCAATCGCTTTCTTTTGTCCGCCAGACTTGTGATAGCGCTTGGCCATGCCGCAGACCGCCGCCGTTGCCGCCCGCGAGATCCTGACCGGTCTCCATGATATCATGGCCGCGCGCGGCAACGCTCAGTCGAAGCTTGACCGCGTCGTCGACCTGATCGCCGAGGCCATGAGCAGCGAGGTTTGCTCCATCTACCTTCTGCGCGACAACCAGTTGGAACTGTTCGCGACCCACGGCCTGCGCAAGGAGGCGGTGCATGTCACCAAGCTGCGGATGGGCGAGGGCCTGGTTGGAACCATCGCCGCCGAGGGGCGGATCCTGAACCTCGCCGAGGCGGCCAGCCACCCGATGTTCGTCTACCGACCGGAGACGGGCGAGGAGAGCTTCCACAGCTTTGCCGGCGTTCCCATAGTCCGGCTGGAAAGCCCGATTGGGGTGCTCGCCGTGCAGCATGCCGAGCCGCGCCGTTACGACGATGTCGAAATCGAGGCGCTGCAGACCGTTGCCATGGTCCTTTCGGAAATGATCGCCGGTGCGCGCCTGGTCGATGGCGCCCGCCGCGGCCGGCTGCGCAGCGCCGGACCACTGCGCCTGTCCGGGCTGAAGCTGGTCGCCGGCATGGCCAAGGGCCAGGCCGTCTTCCACCAGCCGCGCGTGATCGTCGAACATACTGTCGCCGAGGACGTCGAGGCGGAGCGAACGCGGGTCTATTCCGCGTTCCGCAAGATGCGTGAGCAGATCGACAACATGACCCGCGAGGCGGAGTTCGGAACGATTGGCGAGCATCAGGAAATCCTCGAGACCTATCGCATGTTCGCGTACGACGAGGGCTGGTCGCGGCGGATCAACGAGGCGATCGACAGCGGCCTGACCGCCGAGGCGGCGATCGAGCGGGTCCAGCAGCGCACCCGGGCCCGGATGCGGGAAATCGACGACCCCTTGCTCCAGGAGCGGATGCACGACCTGGAGGATCTGTCGAACCGACTGCTCCGGATCGTGTCGGGGCGGATGGGGACCGCGGCCCAGACGGGTCTGACCCACGACACCGTCTTGATCGCGCGCAACCTGGGGCCGGCCGAACTTTTGGAATATGACAAGAGGCGACTCAAGGCAGTGGTCCTGGAAGAAGGGTCGCTGACCGCGCACATGACCATCGTCGCCCGGGCGATGGGCGTGCCGGTGGTCGGTCGGCTGAGCGACGTCCGCCACAGCGTCGAGGAAGGCGAGACCATCCTCGTCGATGGCGACAATGGCAGCATCATCATCCGGCCGAATCGCACCTTGGCGAGCGGATTTGAGCATCGCATGGTGCTCGGCCAGAAACGGCGAGCGCAATATGCCCAGATCCGGTCGCTTCCGGCGCTCACCCGCGATGGGCTTCACGTCAGCGTCATGGTCAATGCCGGGCTTGCCGAGGACGCCAGCTCGCTCGACCTGACTGGCGCCGACGGCATCGGCCTGTTCCGAACCGAATTCCAGTTCCTGGTATCGGCGACGCTCCCCGGCCGGGAGCGCCAGCAGCGGCTCTATCGCAAGGTGCTGGAAGCGGCAGGCGACAAGCCGGTAGTGTTCCGAACGGTCGACATCGGGGGCGACAAGGCCCTGCCCTATCTCGCCCAGGACAAGGACGAATCGGAGAATCCGGCCATGGGCTGGCGGGCGCTGCGCCTGTCCCTGGACCGGCCGACGCTCATGAAGGCGCAGGCGCGGGCGCTGATCGAGGCTGCCGCCAGGAAAACGCTCCGGGTCATGTTCCCGATGGTGTCCGAGCCATGGGAATATGAGGAAGCGCGCGCCATCCTGGAGGAGCAACTGGCCTGGGCAAAGGAAAACAAACGCCCGTTGCCCTCAAGCGTCGAATATGGCGCGATGCTGGAAGTGCCGAGCCTGGCAGAAATGCTCGACGTCCTACTGCCCCGGGTCGATTTCCTGTCCATCGGCACGAACGACCTTACCCAGTTCCTGTTCGCCGCCGACCGGGCCGACCCGCGGCTTGCGGAGCGCTACGACTGGCTGAGTCCCGCCATCCTTCGCTTCCTCAAGCGCGTCGTCGACCAGGCCCGAGCCGCCGGCGTTCCGGTCAGGGTATGCGGCGAAATGGGCGGCCGCCCGCTGGAAGCGATGGCGCTGATCGGCATCGGCATCGAGCAATTGTCGATCACCCCGGCGGGCGTCGGCCCGATCAAGGCCATGGTCCGTTCGCTCGACGCCGCCGCCGTCCGGACGAGGGTCGAGGCACTGCTCGCCAGGCCGCCGAAGGACATGCGCAAGACGCTATCGGACTGGGCCAGGCGCCATTCGGTGGCGATCGGCTGATTGACAGCCCGTATCGGTTGACAGGCTAGCGTCGGAACTCGACAACGGCTCGACGGGGCAGGATTTCGCAGGGACGTTCGAATGGAAGAATTTGACGAACCACTGGCGCCGTCGGCCGGCGAGCAACTGCGGACCGCCCGTGAGGCGAAGGGCCTGAGCCTGGAGGAAATCGCCGCCCAGACCCGCATTCCGCGGCGACACCTGGAAAGCCTGGAGCAGAGCGACTGGTCGAAGCTGCCGGCGCCAACCTACACGATCGGGTTTGCCAAGAGCTTCGCCACCGCCGTCGGCATCGACCGAACCGAAATCGGCGACAAGCTGCGCGAGGAGATGGGCGGGACGCGGCCCGAATATTCCCCGGCGTCGGAAGTGTTCGAACCGGCCGACCCGGCCCGGACAATGCCGAAATGGCTGGTTCTGTCGGCCATCGCCGGGATCATCCTGGTGGTCCTGTTGATGACTTGGCTCAACAACCGCTCGCTTGAGCAGCCGGCCGGCGCGCCCGAGGCCGTGGCGAACGAGCAGGCCGCCGTCCCCCAGCCCCAGCCGCAGGCGGCGACGGCGGCGCAGGGCCCGGTGGTCCTGACGGCGATCGAGCCGGTGTGGCTGTCGGTCTATGAGCCGGGCGGCGCCAAATTGTTCGAAGGCGTGCTCAATGCCGGCCAGGATTTCCAGGTGCCGAGCACAGCCACTGCGCCCTTGCTCCGCACCGGCAAGCCGGAGGCGCTGCGGATCAGCGTCGGCGGGCAGGCGGCACCGGTGGTCGGCCCGCCGGCGACGACCGTCCGCGACGTCAGCCTGCTTCCCGCCGACCTGATGCGCGGCCCGCAGCAGGGCCAGGCGCCGCCGCCGACGGCCGGCCGGGCCCGGCCAGGCGCCACCAATCAGGCGCCACCTGCGGCAAGTCCGCCACCATTGCCGGAAAATCCGACCAACACCGTCACAAATGGTGCTTCCGGGCAGTGAAATTCATCGCCAGGCAAGTTACTTAGTCCCAGTTTCGATTCACTGCCCGTTTCCGTTTGGGGGGAACATGAAGTCCGCATATCTTCGCTCCGCTGCCTCGGCCCTGGTGCTGGGGCTGATAACGACTCCGGCCATGGCGCAGCGCGTCCGGACGCCCGAACAGCGTCTCGACCGGCTCGAACGGCAGATCGGCCAGGTTCAGCGCCAGGTCTTCCCGAAGGGCCAGCCGGCCGACACCGCCGGTTTCTCGGACGAGCCAGCGGCGACCGCCACCTCCGTCCGGACTCTGGACGAACGGATCAACGGGCTCGAGCGCCAGCTGGCCGATATCCTCCGCCAGTCGGAGGAGAACGGCCATCGGGTCAGCCAGATGGAAACGGAGCTTGCCCGCCTGCGCGCCGACAGCGACCAGCGCATCCAGTCGCTGGAAAAGGCCGGCGCCGCCGCCGAGCGAGCGACGGAGACGGCGCAAGCCGATCCGGTGAGCGACGGCCCGCCTCCGCCGCCCAGGCCGAAGGTCGAAACGGCCTCATCCGGCGCCAGATCCTCGGCGCTGATTCCGACCACCAACGTCGCGCCGGCAACCGACCCGGCCGAAGCCGCCTATGACGAAGGCTATCAGCTGTGGCGCGCCGGCAAGTTCGACCAAGCGATCGCGTCGCTTCGCGCGATGGCGTCGTCTTTCCCCGGCCACCGCCGGGTGAGCTGGGCCAACAACCTTGCCGGCCGGGCCATGCTCGACAAGGGCCAGGCCAGGGCCGCGGCCGAGGCCTTGCTCGCCAACTACCGCGCCAACCCGAAGGGCGAGCGCGCCGCCGACAGCCTGTTCTACCTCGGCCAGAGCCTGATGAAGCTCGGCCAGGCATCGCAGGCCTGCAAGGCCTATGCCGAGCTCGAGGAGGTCTATGGGAGATCGATGCGCGGCGAGCTTCAGCGGCTCCTGCCACCGGCCAAGGCGGCGGCGTCCTGCTCCTGATGTCCCGGGGGGATCACATATGGCCCCCGACCAGGCACAACTGGCGCGATTCGCGACAGACCTCGACCAGCTAGTTTCGGCCGGCGAGCGGATCGGGATCGCCGTGTCGGGGGGGGCCGACAGCCTCGCGTTGCTGTTGCTGGGGGCGGCTGCCCGACCTGGACTGGTCGAGGCGGTGACCGTCGATCACGCTCTCAGGCCCGACAGCAAAGCTGAGGCGGACTTCGTTGGTCACTTCTGCTCCAGCCGTGGAGTTCCGCACAAGATCATGACCGTCGAGTGGGGTGAAAGACCGACCGCGGCCATTCAGGAGCGCGCCCGCCAGGAGCGCTATCGGCTGATCGGTCAGTGGATGATCGACCAGAAATTGCAGTTAGTCTGCACGGGCCATCACCGCGATGACCAGGCGGAAACCCTGCTGATGCGGCTGGCGCGCGGCGTCGGATTGAGCGGTCTCGCCGCCATCCGTCCAGTCAGTGCGCTGCCTGGATCCAGCGGGCTGACTCTTGTTCGGCCATTGCTCAATTGGCGTCGCCACGAGCTGGCCGAAATTTGCGCCGCCGCGGACGTCGGGCCGATCGACGACCCGAGCAATGCCGACCCCCGGTTCGAGCGCGCGCGGGTAAGACGGCATATTGCGCAGCTCGGGATCAATGCCGGCGCGCTTGGCCGGAGCGCCGACCATCTTCGGGCCGCCGACGAAGCGATCGAATGGGCGGTGGATCAGGAATGGATGGCTCGGGTTCGGCATGCGGAAGACGGCATGACATATAGTCCCGGTGATGCGCCTCGAGAAATTCGCAGACGGATCGTCGCCAGGCTCATAACCGCGCTGGCCACCGAAGGCGCGCCGGATCTTCGCGGCCGCGAACTCGACCGCTTGCTCGATACGCTCGAACTCTCCAGCGTGGCCACCTTGCGCGGCGTTCGCGCGCAAGGCGGGCGAAGCTGGCGATTCACGGCCGCCTCGCCGCGCACTTTGGTCTCTGGATAAGCTGGTCTAGGCTACCCCGCGCGATTCGCGGGGAAGGCATGGAATCTGACGCTCGATATTATCGCCGCAGGGCCTGCGAAGAACTGTCGGCGGCCGACCGAGCCGTCACGGTGGCGGCCCGCCGCCGGCGCTTGCAGCTGGTCGATCTCTATCTCGACAAGCTTCGGGAAATGGACGAACCGTCGCCCTTCAACGAACGCGAACTGAAGCGCCGAATGGCGGTGGGCCGCCCGGTGATGGCCTGGGGCTTGGCTCTGGAATCACAGCTCGACTGATCGCGACCGAAATCGGGTCCGTTAATCCTCTCAACAGCCCGCATTGTTATTAAACCCCGAACGCCTATTTTAGGCGGTGAAGCGGCTGTCCCGCAGGCGAGAGAATGATGAACGAGAAAAAGCCTTCGAACCCTTGGGCCAAAAGCCTCCTGATCTGGGTCGGTGTCCTGTTCGGACTGGTCCTGTTCGTCCAGATGATCGACGGTCCGCGCGCCGCAACCGGAAGCGCGATTCCCTATTCCGATTTCATGCGGAAGGTCGATGAAGGCGGCGTCAAGACCGTCACCATGTCGGCCAACCCTAGCGGCAATTCGACGATCAGCGGCAAGATGGCCGACGGCGCTGAATTCAAGACGACCGCGCCGGCCGACGCCCAGGTTTCCGACCGGCTGATCGAGAAGGGCGTCGCCGTCCAGGTCAAGCAGGAGGAGCAGTCCAGCTTCTGGTTGATCCTGCTTTATCAGTCGCTGCCGTTCATCCTGATCCTCGCCATCAGTTTCTTCATCATGCGCCAGATGCAGAAGAATGCCGGTTCCGGCGCCATGGGCTTCGGCAAGAGCCGTGCCCGCATGCTGACTCAGAAGGAAGGCCGCGTCACCTTCGCCGACGTCGCCGGCATCGACGAGGCGCGTGAAGAGCTCCAGGAAATCGTCGAATATCTCAAAGATCCGGGCAAGTTCGCCCGGCTCGGCGGGAAAATCCCCAAGGGCGCGCTGCTGGTCGGCAGTCCGGGCACCGGCAAGACCCTTCTCGCCCGCGCCATCGCTGGCGAGGCAGGCGTCCCCTTCTTCACCATTTCCGGCTCCGACTTCGTCGAGATGTTCGTCGGCGTCGGCGCTAGCCGTGTCCGGGACATGTTCGACCAGGCCAAGAAGAGTGCGCCCTGCATCGTCTTCATCGACGAAATCGACGCCGTCGGCCGCCATCGCGGCGCCGGCCTAGGCAACGGTAACGACGAGCGTGAGCAGACGCTCAACCAGCTGCTGGTCGAGATGGATGGCTTCGAGGCCAATGAAGGCATCATTATCATCGCCGCGACCAACCGGCCCGACGTGCTCGACCCGGCGCTGCTGCGCCCCGGACGCTTTGACCGCCAGGTGGTGGTCCCGCGTCCCGACATCGACGGCCGCGAGCAGATCCTCGCCGTGCATATGAAGAAGGTGCCGCTTGCGCCCGACGTCGACCCCCGGGTGATCGCCCGTGGAACGCCGGGCTTTTCCGGCGCAGACCTCGCCAACCTGGTGAACGAAGCCGCGCTTCTGGCCGCGCGCAGGGGCAAGCGGCTGGTCGCGATGAACGAGTTCGAAGAAGCCAAGGACAAGGTCATGATGGGCACCGAGCGCCGATCGATGGTCATGACCGAGGACGAGAAGCGCATGACCGCCTATCACGAGGCAGGCCATGCCATCGTCGCCATCCATGAACCGGCATCGGACCCGATCCACAAGGCCACGATCATTCCGCGCGGCCGGGCACTGGGCCTGGTCATGCGCCTGCCGGAACGCGACAATTACAGTTATCACCGCGACAAGATGTACGCCAACCTGGCGGTTGCAATGGGCGGCCGGGTCGCCGAGGAAATCGTGTTCGGCCATGACAAGGTCAGCTCCGGCGCGTCGTCCGACATCAGCTATGCGACAGGCCTCGCTCGCGACATGGTCACCCGGTGGGGCATGTCCGATGCGCTCGGCCCGCTGCAATATGCGGAGGCCGACGAGGAAGTGTTTCTCGGCTACTCGGTCAACCGCCAGCGCAACATGTCCGACGAGACGGCCCGCGCGATCGACAAGGAAATCCGCCGGATTGTCGAGGAAGGCTATGCCCGAGCCAAACATCTGCTCGACGCCCATCGCGACGAGTTGGAGACTTTGGCCAAGGCGCTGCTGGAATATGAAACGCTGAGTGGCGAGGAGATCAAGACCCTGCTTGCCGGCGGATCAATCGATCGCGGCGGCCCGACGGGTCCGACCATCCCGACCGCCGGATCGTCAATCCCGAAGGCGCGGCGCAGGCCGCAGGGCGGAGTCGGCGGCCCGGCAACTGCCGGCGCCTAGAATAGCCTGCCGTTCAATCGGCGTTCATTGCCGATCCCCTTCCTGTTGCGCGGTTCAAGGGGAGGGTTTTCATGGTTCGTAGCGTTTTCGTTGGCCTGGCAATCTTTGTCGCCGCCATGCCGGCCGCTGCCCAACAGATGAATGCCGAAGCCTTTTTTAAGCGCGCCACCAAATTGAAGGGCAAAGGGGCGCTCGCGATCTTTTCCGGCGGCGAGATCAAGTCTTTGATGCGTGAAGGCCAAGCAGCTGGCCAGGCCAGCAAGGCGCGCTACAGGGCCGCCAGTGACGCCGGCAAGCCGCTCCCTTTCTGTCCGCCGGAAGGGCCGCAGAAAATGGGCTCCAACGAATTCATGGCTCGGCTTGGCGCGATTCCTCAGGCGGAGCGGCGGAAAATCGACCTGACCGAAGCTACTACCCGCATCATGGCCGCCAAATTCCCCTGCCGGGCTTAATCGACCGCGCCGGCCCCGGCGATGATCGCCATGAACAGGCCGACGGCGACGAAGGCGAAGCCAATCAGCAGGGCCGTCCGCCACAATGCCCCTCGCCGTTTGAGGTCGTAGGTTTCCTTGAGATGCCGGTACATGTGGAAAGGCGGCGCCAGCCAGGCGAACGATGCGGCCAAGGGGATCAGCAGCCCGACCGTCGAGGCGACGATTAGCAGCAGCATCATGAAACAAAGCGAATAAGTGACGAAGACCGTGTGATCGTAGAAGGTGAATCGACGGTTCCACGGAAACAGCAGCCAGACAAATGGCACGGAGAGCGGGATCAGCGCCCAGCTGAATTTATAGGCGTTGGTTTTGAGCTTGTAGAACAAGAGGTCAGGGTTGGCCGCGGCCTTGTCGATCCATCCCTGAAGAAATTGCGGAGCGCCCTTGCTGCTGACCTGCGCCTTCGGAGCGGTGCCGACGCGAATCCTTTGCAATATCGCGCGCTCGGCCCTGGTTTCGACAAGTTGTTCATCGATCCTGGCCGTCGACTTCTTCTCGGCCATCGCCTCCGCCCGCGAGGCTTCGAGGCGTTTGATTTTCGCCGAGGCCCGATCGATTTCCTGCGCGGTTGTCCTTTGCGGACTCCCGGCGGAATCGAATGCGCCGGTGAGGCCGGCAACCGCGAACATCAGAAAGGCGCTGAAGAGGAACAAGGCAATCGGCGACACGAAGGTCGCCCGCTCGCCGTCGATGTAGCGCCGCGTGAGGACGCCCGGATGCCAGGCAAGCATGGGCAGCGTCCGCCACACCCTGCCTTCGAAGTGGAAGACGCTGTGCAGGATATCGTGCCAGAACGCGCGCAAGGTCCGGTGGACATGCGCCTTCTGCCCGCAATCGTGGCAATAGGCGCCGGCCAGGGAAGCGCCGCAATTCAGGCAGTTCTTCTCATGCGTGTGGCCCTCGGCTTCCGCGGCGACTGGCTCGACAGCCCGCGCCGCCAGGCCGCCAGTTATCGCATCGCCAACCGCTCCGCTCTCCGGCATCACCTTCCCCTGCACCAACATTATGCCGCAACCGGCGGTCATGCTAGCGCGCTGTTCCAATGGCGCGCATTGGCCTTCTTGGCGGTTCGTTCAACCCCGCCCACCGCGGGCACCGGCGGATCAGTCTGGCCGCGATCGACGCGCTCGGCCTCGACGAAGTGTGGTGGCTGGTGTCGCCGGGCAATCCGCTCAAGGCCAGGGCAAGGGACATGGCCCCGTTCGCCGCCAGACTTGCCTCGGCCCAGCGAATGGCGCGGCGGGCGCCGATCCGGGCCAGCGATTTCGAAGTTCATGCCGGCACCCGCTTCACCATCGACACGCTGACCGAGATCAGGCGGCGTTACCCCGGCGACGCATTCATCTGGCTGATGGGATCGGACACGCTGTCAAATTTTCACCAGTGGCGGCGGTGGAGGGACATTGCCCGGCTGGTGCCGATTGCGGTGATTCGCCGGCCCGGTTATGATCGGATGGCCCAGGCGGCTCGCGCGATGGGCTGGCTGAGGGGGTTCGTCCGACCTTCCAGCCAGGCACGGCAGTGGACGGGATGGAGTGCACCGGCGATTTACCAGCTTCGCCTGCCGCCTGACCCGACGTCCGCCACCCGCCTTCGCGCGATTGACCCCAATTGGCATGCCAAAGCGTTGTCCCGTTCGACCGGGTCGCGTCGCCGCGGTCTGCCTGACCCAGCTAGGAGAAAACTTGCCCGACCGACCCACTGAGATCGCCGCAAGTGGCCAACCGCCGCTCGCCGTCGAAGATCTTCACCGGATCGTCCTTCAGTCGCTTGACGACGACCAGGCCGTGGAAGTGGTGAGCATACCGCTGGCCGGTAAATCCAACATCGCCGATCATATGGTGATCGCGTCGGGCCGGTCGAGCCGGCAGGTGGCGTCGATGGCCAACAAGCTGGCCGACCGGATCAAGCAGGCGCGCGGCCGGGCGCCACGGCTCGAGGGCCTGCCGACCGCCGACTGGGTGCTGATCGACGCAGAGGACGTTATCGTCCACCTGTTCCGGCCGGAGGTGCGAACATTCTACAATCTTGAGCGGATGTGGGCCTTTGGCGACGAAGGCAAAGCCGGCGCAGCCGCGGGTTAGGTGCTGCTTCACATCGTCGCGACCGGCAAGATCGGGCGCTCGCCCGAAGCCGAGCTGGTCGATCGCTACCTGAAACGGATTGGCTGGCCCACCAAGGTCACAGAACTAGCCGAGCACGGCGGCATCGTTCCAGCACTCACGGCCAATAGTGTCTCCATCCTCCTTGACGAACGCGGCGAGGCCTTGAACTCGATGGCGCTCGCCCGGCGCCTCGAGCGCTGGCGCGACGACGGCAAGCGTGAGGCCCGCTTCATCATCGGCGGCGCTGACGGCCATTCCGAGCAGGACCGCAAAGGCGCCGATCTGCTTCTGTCCTTCGGTCCGGCGACGTGGCCGCACCTGCTCGCCCGGGCCATGCTGGCCGAGCAATTGTTCCGGGCGACATCGATCCTTGCGAACCACCCCTATCATCGCGAAGGGTAGACGCATGCGGCTCCTGTTCCCGCTTCTCGCGCTATCGGCGGCCTCGATCGCCGCGAGCACCCCGGTGCGCCCCGCCGCAGACCCGCTCGACGCCGACCTGGCCAAGGCGCGGTCGGAAGCCATCGCTGCCGAACGTGAGGC
>DASSPS010000006.1:0-27567 GCA_035699505.1 Sphingomicrobium sp.
TACATCTCGGTCGGTCAACGCCGCGCGATTGAAGCGGTTGCCGTAACGATTCAGCGCCGGCCCCCGAACCGCAGGCCAAGCCACAAGGTCCGCGGCGTCGCCCGCTCGACAGAGCCGTCGCCGCCGATACCGGCGACGACGCGTTCATTCAGCAGATTCTCGGCTCGAAACAGCAGATCGACTCCACGGGTCACCGGCCAGGCGGCAGAGCCATCTAGGATCGTTGCCAATGGCAGCAGGCGCTGGTTGAGATCGTCTTCAAATTGGCTGCCGACACGGCGGATGGTCAGCGACAGGGAGCGCCCTTTGTCGTCCCAGCCGACGCCGAAGCTGGCGGTAAAACGCGGCGTCTGGGCTGGACGTAAGCCGTCGAGCCCGTTGGCCGGACCTTCGGCGTCGATAGCCGCGTCCGTCAGGCTTGCCGAACCCCGCAAGGTCCATGGCCCGCGCCGAACCTCACCGTTCGCCTCGACGCCATGGACGTCGACGGCATCGAGGTTCTGGCGCTGGCGATAATCGCCGCCGGCGGCGACAAAGCCGACGCCCGGGAAGGTCCCAGGCCCTTGCCCAAGGGTCACGTTGGCGATCGGTCCCCTCAGCCGATTGGCGAAAGCGGTCAGCGACAGGCGGAGTTCATCTCGTCGAAGATCGAGGCCGGCCTCGATGCCCCGCAACCGCTCCGGATCGAGCATCGGGTTGGCCGCTGTCGCGTCCGGGCCGGCGCGAAACGGCCGGAACAGTTCATTGAGAGTGGGCATCCGCCAGCCAAGATAAGCGGCCGAGCGCAGGGAAAGAGCATCCGACACAGCGAGAACGGCGCCCGCGCGGATGGTCGGCAGCCAGCCGCTTCGACTCGAATAAAGCTCGTCGCGAAGCGGCGCCCCGGTGGCGATGACTCGTTCGCGAAGCTCGCCGTCCCAGATCCTCCAACGGTCGAGCCGAGCGCCGCCGCTGAGCGACAGCCGGCCGAGATCGGCGACTGCCTCGGCAAAGACCCCGGCCGTGAGCGACCTGCCGCCGGCAACGCGCTGGCGCGTGGCGGCGCCGGCAACATAGGCGAAGAGCTCGCGGGTCTCGCCGTCCGCCAGGCGCGCATCGGCGCCCAGCCGAAGTTCGACCCCGCCGATCATCGGTCGGGCTTCCACCGCGCCGCCATAAGCGCTCGCCGGAACTTCATCCTGGAGCGACGCCCGGCTGACTGTCGACCTCTCCGCACCGACGCTGGCGAAGCTGCTGCTGAACGCGCGCCACTGGCCGTATGCGAGCGCCGACCAAGCAACGGCGCCCCGGCCGACCAGCCGGACCGAGGCGTCCACCCCGTCGGTACGATTGTCGGTGAAATCAACTCCCCGGTGGCGCCGGTCGGTGAAGGCGGAGGCGGCCAGTTGCACCTCTGTCAAAGCAGCGACCGACCCGACCCACAGCGCTCGCCCGCTCGCGGCCTTGTAAGGGGCCGCCCGGTCGACCGGACCGCGCGTGCCGCGCGTGATTGGGATGAAGCCGTCGCCTCGTTCGCCACGGACGGTCAGGCCCAGGCGCCCCCCGCCAAAGTCGACTCCGGCGCTCGCCCGGCCCTCAACCGACCGCCGGCTGCCGGCGAAAAGGCTGCCCGCCAGCATCTCCCCGAAACCGCTGGTCATGTCGATGACGCCGGCCAGCGCCCCCGGGCCTGCCACCACGCTGCCCCCGCCGCGGACAATCCGGACTTCGGCCAGCGAAGCCGGGTCATAGGACGGCCAGTTGACCCAGCCCCCGAACGGATCGGCCTGCGGCACACCGTCGAGAATCATCATGGCCCGGCTTGAGGCATTGCCGCCGAGCGCCCGAAAGGTGACGCCCTGGCTGCTCGGATGGCCGGAGCGCGCGTCGGAGCGGCGAAACAGCTGCAGCCCGGCTGACTCCTTCAAGATCTGGTCGAGTTGGCTGCTGGCTCCATTCGCCAGCCGGTAGCGGTCGAGCCGATCAACATGGTGAGCCCGTTCCGCCGCCGGGTTGGGCAGCGCCTGAGCAGTGATAACGATGGCTTGCTCGGGTGGTGGCGGCGGTGGCGGCGTGTCGATCATCGCCCCGCTGTAGCCGCGATCAACCGAAGCTGGCTGGCATTATCTGCTGCAAGCTGCGGGAATTCGGCAAACTTGCGCTCTTGGCGTGCGCGCCGTCAATCAATGGTCGTCGTGATGACGCTGTGATCGCGGCCCTTCGCCGATCGCCCAGAAGACGTGAGTGATCTTCTTGTGCCCGTCGGCAAGTTCCTTGACGAAGACGTCGGGTCGCCCTTGGCCGTCGGTGTGGATGGCGCTACCCCACGCGGTCTCGCTGTCGCCAGGGATGCCATCGTCGTTCGGCCGCGACGAATCGGCGACGGCGCTTCCGTACTGGCCGATCGTGCGAATGCCGAAATCGGTCGAATTGCCGGTCAAGGACGCCGAAGAACTCGAACCATAGATCGTGCCCAGCATGTCATAGTCATGCGCGTTGGGATATTCGTTCGAATCGCCAAAGTTGATGCTGCCGCCGGGTTCGTTGGTATAGTCCATGCACGAGCCCAGGTTGGGATTGGTGAAAGTCTCGTCCTGGTGCGCCAGGCCGAAATCGTGGCCGATTTCCTGGCAGGACACCAACCGGCGCCAAGCCGGCGTGTTATATTTGGCCGTCGAATAATAACTGTCGTTAAGCTTGGTCGTCGCCTGGGTGATCTGCTTGCTCGAATTGGCCCAGATAGTGGCGATGCCGAGCCAGCCGTTGAACCCATATTTCGAATTGCAGACTAAGACTTCGTTGGGGATCGCCTTGCAGGTCTTGGGGTTGGTGCCGGAAGTGGCCGCCAGCCCGGTCAGGTCGAGGGGCGACGGCGAACTGTCCTTGTCCCAACCCTCGAAGGCCTTGAGGATATGATTGGCGCCGCTGGCTTTCGGGTCGCTGACCCAAGCGCCGCTGATCGCCGTGTTGACCTTGATGGTTCGGCCGGCGCCGTTCGCCCAATAATATCCGCCCCACCAATGATTGGCCTGCGCCGGTCCCGCCAGCGCCGCCGCGCAGACGGCGGCAAGCGTCGCGACTCGAACACCCGTTTTCATCTGCATTCCCCCTTGAAACGATGCTCCCTGATGGCCGAATGCTCGCACATTCCAACAGAAAAGCAAGGTGTTAAGTTTGACGCATCACCTCCCCCGCACCGTCGCTGTCGGCCTGCCCGGCGATGCAATTGCGACTTCGCCGGTCGCTCACTAGGGTTCGCCTCCGGGGGGTGTGAATGTCGCGTGTTGCCATTCCAAGCGGGCGATCGGCGCTCCGTGACCGGCTGACCCTGCCGCTCGTGATCACCGTCGCCGCTTTCCTGCTGAGCAGCCGCGACGCGATCTTCGACGATGGCGATGTCAGCTGGCACATCGCCACCGGTCGGTGGATCCTGCGGCACGGCATCCCGACCGCCGACCCGTTTTCGCACACCATGGCCGGCCATCCCTGGGTGGCGCACGAATGGCTTCCGGACATAATCTTCGGGGCCGCGTTCAATTTGGCGGGGTATGGCGGGGTGGCGGCCATCGTCGCCCTGGCCTTGCTCGCATTGTTCGCCATTCTTGGCATCGCCCTGCGCCGCCAGGTCGCCCCGGCAACGCTGGTGGTCGCCACGCTCGCGATGGTGATCGTGCTCTCGCCGTTCCTCTTTGCCCGGCCGCATGTCCTGGTCTGGCCGCTCCTTGCCGGCTGGACGGCGATGCTGCTCCGCTACCGCGATTCCGGCCGGGCCCCGCCGCTGCCCGCCGCGCTGCTGATGACCCTGTGGACGAACATGCACGGCAGCTTCCCGCTCGGCCTGGCGATCGCCGGCGCGGTGGCGCTGGACGCGCTGATCGTCGCCGGCTGGGCGCGGCCGCTGCTCATTCGCTGGCTATGGTTCGGCCTGGCGAGCACGCTTGCCGCCTTGCTCAACGCCAACGGCATCGACGGGCTCACCTACCCCTTCGCCACGCTGGGGATGCAGACCCTGCCGGCGATCCAGGAATGGAACCCGAGCAGCCCGGCGGACACGCCGTGGTTCTATGCCGCTTTCATCGCCGTCATCGCCCTCGCCTTGCATCGCGGCATCAGGCTCCGGCCGGGCGAACTCCTGCTCCTGCTGTTCCTGCTGGCGATGGCGTTCATCCAGGTCCGTCATCAGAGCTGGCTGGCGATCGTCGCGGCGCTGATCCTGCCGCCCCGGATGGCCGGTCCTCGCCCGACGGTTGAGGCTCAGTCAACATCCGGCATGTCGGCCAAAGCGATCATCATCATCGGCTTCGCCGCGTCGGCGTTCCTGCTCGTCGCGCTCCGGCTGCTGTTTCCGGTCGTGCCGGCGGACACTGGCTCCAACCCGCGAACCGCGCTGGCGCAGGTCCCCCCGGCGCTGCGCGCTCGGCCGGTGTTCAATGAATACAGCTTCGGCGGGCCGCTGATCCTGGCCGGGATCAGGCCTTTTATCGATGGCCGGGCAGACATGTACGGGGACCATTTCTTCCGCGATTATCTCGCTATCCTGGGCGGGGAGCCGGAGCTTTTCGACAAGGCTGTGGAGCGCTATCGCATCGCCTGGACGATGCTGCCGCCCGGCTCGGCCCTCGCCCGGCGGCTTGACCGGTCGCCGGACTGGCGCAGGGTCCATGCCGACCGGAGCGCGGTCATCCATGCACGGACCGGCGGGGCTGCGTCATGAGGAGGAGCGTGCCGGGGACCGAGCTTGCCGTGCTGGCGGTCGTCACAATCCTTTACGCCATGCTGCTGACCATCGAGCAGCCGGACTTCCCCATCTATCTCTATCCCTGGCTGGAGCATATCGAGGCCCGCGGGGTGATCGGCGCCTTTTCGGAGCCATTCTCCAACTACACGCCTCCCTACCTCTATCTCCTCGCGGCGGCCTCCCTGCTCCCACTCTCCATGGTCGTCACGATCAAGCTGCTGGCGATCGCCTGCCTCACCTTCCTCGCCTACGCGGCGCACCGATTGATGAAAGCGGTGGGCGCGACCGAGCCGACGGCCGCGCTGCTCTTCGTGCTGGCCTTGCCGACCGTCATCATGAACGGTCCGCTGCTCGGCCAGTGCGACTCCCTCTGGGTCGGGGCCTGCCTGATGGCGCTGGCCGCCATGGTCGAGCGAAGCGTGATCCGGATGGCGCTGTGGGCCGGCGTCGCCTTCGCCTTCAAGGCGCAGGCCGCCTTTTTCGCGCCCATCGCGCTTGGCCTGGTCATCAAGCACCGCGCCTGGCCGGCGCTATTGATCCCGCCCGCAGTATATCTAGCCGCGGTCACCCCCGCCTGGGCGGCGGGCTGGCCGCTCCATGATCTGCTCACCGTCTATCTCAAGCAGGCCGAGCTCGTCTTCCAGGGCAATGCGCCCAACCTCTGGGCCATTCCGGTGCAAGCGGGCTTGCGGGGCTTCGATCTGGCGGCGATGATCGCCGCAGGGGTCGCGGCGGCGGCATTGGTGGCGATGGCTACGCGGGCGAGGCTGTCGGCGCATGCACTCCTGCTGGCGGCGCTTGTCTCGGCGCTCGTGCTGCCGTTCCTGCTGCCGAGAATGCACGAGCGATTCTTCTTCCTTGCGGACCTGCTCGCGCTGTGCCTGGCTTACTGGCGGCGAGACCGGACGAGCATCGCCCTATGCGCCCTGACGCAGGCCGGGTCGGCCTTGTCGATCATCGCCTATCTCGGACTGCTTCCCTGGCTCAATGCCGCCGCCTCGCTGTTCATGGCCGCAGCCATCGTCCTCGCCATCCGGACGTTGGCGATCAGCCTGCGTCCGCCACACAACCACTCGCCGGCAGCCGGCTAAAGCAGTCACCCCCGTGTCAAGGAATCATCGATGGACCTGAGGCTTCCACCGGAACGCTATCCATTCCTGATAAAGGTGATTTTCGTCACCTTCGTGATCGCCCTGCCGTTCGTGCTGGGAAGCTCAAAACAGATCCTCGACGACGGCGACGTCAGCTGGCACCTGGCGGCGGGCGCCTGGATAATCGAGCATCGCGCCATCCCTTCCGTCGATCCCTTTTCCCATTCGATGCCGGGCGCGCCCTGGGTCGCGCACGAGTGGCTGTCTGAGATTCTCTATGCGGTCGCTTATCAACTGGCGGGCTATGCCGGACTGGCAGCGACCGTCTGCATTTCCCTTGTCCTCCTTCACCTGATCGTCTTCCGCCATTTGCAGGCTCGGACCGGGCCGGTGACTTTGCTTGTTGCCTTCGTTGCTCTGGCGATTGGGCTCGCGCCGTTCACCCTGGCCCGGCCCCACATCCTGGTCTGGCCGCTCCTGGCCCTGTGGGGATCGATGCTGCTGCGCTATCGGGAAGCCGGCCGAGTCCCGCCTTTGCCCTGGGCCTTGTTGATGACGTTCTGGGCCAACCTGCACGGCAGCTACCCGCTCGGAATCGTCGTTGCCGGCGCCATTGCCCTGGATGCCGTCATCGACGCCAAATGGGCCCGCCCCGTCGTGGCGCGTTGGTTCCTGTTCGGGCTGGCGAGCACGGTCGCCGCGCTGGCCAACGCCAACGGCATCCCGGGCATCATCCACCCGTTCACGATCATGGGCATGGACAGCGTCCGATTCATCGGCGAGTGGCGCCCAAGCGTGCCCACCATCACGCCTTTCTTCTTCGTCATTCTGATCGGAACTTTGGGCGGACTTTTCCATCGCGGGGTCAAGTTCAGACTGGGCGAATTGCTGCTGCTGATGGCCATGCTCGCGCTGGCTTTCAGCCAGGTGCGCCATCAAAGCTGGCTGGCGATCGTCGCCGTCCTCCTGATTGCCCCGAAGTTCGCGGATCCCTCGACGGTGGCAATGCCGCTGTTCGGCGATTCTCGCGAACGGCGCAACTGGGTCGCCCTCAATGGCGCCCTGCTGGCGATGCTCATTGCCGGCCGGCTGGCACTGCCGATGACGCCGCCGCGGAACAGTAGCAATCCCTGGCGTTTGATCGCCAGCATTCCGAATGATCTGCGCGGCCAGCCGGTTTTGAATGAATATAGTTACGGCGGACCCTTGATCCTGTCAGGAATCCGCCCGTTCATCGACGGACGGGCAGACATGTACGGCGACGCCTTCACCACGGATTATTTCGCGATCGCCAAGGGCGACGAGGCGCGATTCGCCAAGGCAGTGAAGCAATACGGGATCGTGTGGACCCTGTTTCCGCCCCAAAGCACTTTGGTCAAACGGCTGGACCGGACGCCGGGCTGGCGCCGGGTTTATGCCGATCCCACCGGCGTCATCCATCGCGCTCAAGACGCATCGACTACCGGGAAAAAACCGCCGACAGGCTAAAGGATTATATCCGGCATGATGATGCTGGGGAGCGCCACGAATCGGGGCCCGGGCGATCGTTCCGATTCGATCTTCCTGGCTTGAATCCACGCCCGGCGGCGTAACGACCGCGTGGCTTGCCGGCGACAGGATGTCCCGAAATGCGACAGTTTGCGCCCGCCAAAACCCCATCCCTCGCGCCGACACAATCTCACTTTGTCTAGAAGAATCAATCACTTGAACTTTAGTTAGCCTATGCCAAGGTTCTTAACCCGAATTAAATTCCCATGCTTGACAAAGTGTTAATGGAGGAGCAGCCAATGGACAGCCGAGCGGCCACGAGGGGGGCACAAGGCGGGCCGAATTCAAGAGTTTAGTCGAATTCAGTTCGCCGGGTACGCGTATCCATCCCTTTCCATCCGCGGGGCCAAAAAAATGACCAGCTCGGGGCTGGCAAACATAAACATTCGAAGGGGACGTATCATGAAGACTTTCATCCGTATGATTAAGGACGAGGCCGGTGCCTCGGCCGCCGAATATGCGCTGATCCTGGCCGTTGTCGGCGTCGGCATCATCGTTGCCGCGATCGCCCTTGGCGGCGCTGTTGGCAATTCGATGAATTGCGCGGCACAGACCATCAACACGCGCAATGTCGGTGCTTCCTGCTAATGCGCTTGGCGGTCGGCCTTCGGGCCGGCCGCCATTCGTTTCGCATGCCCAGGCCTGGAGGCGTACCGGGCAGAACCGGCCAGGCTTCGGCCGGTTTTCGATTCTCTGAAGTCGTGAAACAGATTCGTCACGATTCCAGAGAGTTGCTGAACCGAAATTAATCAGGCATCATGGCGGCAGGCTGGGGAGAGCCGGGGGTGACAGATGATTAGACGCCAGACGCTGATCGCGCTTGGAATTGCGCTCGTTCTGGGCCTTCTGGCCGTATATTTGGCCAATATGCTTCTGACCCGCGGCGAACGCAGTCGCGGCATGGGCGAGACCACCAAGGTAGCAGTCGCCGCCGTGCCACTCGATTTCGGGGTCGAAGTCACCGCGGACAAGGTCAAGCTGGTCGACTATCCGACGGCCAGCCTGCCGCCCGGGGCATTCAGCAGTATCGCCCAGATGCTGCCCGCCGGCAAAAGGCGGGTGGCGCTACGCCCCATCACGGTCAACGAGCCGATCCTGGCATCCAAGCTGTCGGTGGAGGGCGAAGGCGCCTCCATTGCCGCGCTGCTGCCGAGCGGCATGCGCGCCGTTTCCGTGCGGATCAACGATATTTCCGGAGTGGCCGGCTTTGTGCAGCCGAACGACAGCGTCGATGTCTTGGTCACCCGCAACCTGACCACCGGCAACCGCAGCGAACAAGTCACGGACGTTCTGATGCAGAACGTCAAGGTCCTCGCCCTTGGGCAGAACGCCAAGGAGAACAACCAGCCGACGGTCGCCCAGTCCGCAACCCTTCAGGTCGACCCGGTCGATGCGCAGAAGCTCGCGCTTGCCGAGGCGGTCGGCTCGCTGAGCCTCGTCCTGCGCAAGCCTGGCGAGGAAGAGAACAGCCCCGTCGTGCAGACGGTGAGCATCGACGACCTCCGCTACGGGCGCTTTGCCGGCCGCGCCTATGTCCAGTCGTCGGCGCAGTCCGAAACGCGCCCGACGCCGGCCAGGGCCGTCCGCCGGCAGGTTGCCAGGCCGATTGCGCGGCGACCCGTCGTCGTTCGACCGACGACGCGGAGCGTGGAAGTGGTGCGGGGCACACAGAACAGCAATTACGAGGTGGGGGGTTATGGCTCGTAAGGTGATGATCCGAACGGCGCTCGCCGGGGCAGCGCTCGCGCTCTGTTCGATGCCTGCGCCGGCGCGGGCACAGGCCGGCGCAATCAGCGTCGCCGAGGACGTTCACGCCGGCGAGCTCGCCGTGCCGGTTAACAAGAGTCAGGTGCTGCGCAGCGACCGGCCCTATGCCAAGGCGCTGATCGGCAATCCGGAAATCGCCGACGTCCTGCCGCTGACCGATCGGTCGCTTTATGTGCTGGGCAAGAAGACCGGAACGACCAGCCTGACACTGTACGACCGAAGCAACATGCTGATCGCCGTGGTCGACGTCGCCGTCGGCCCCGACGTCATCGGCCTGAAGCGCCAGCTGTCGGAACTGATGCCCGGCGATTCGGTCGGCGCGCGCATGTCCAACGATTCGATTGTCCTGGAAGGCATTGTCTCCAACGCTCCGGCCGCGGACCGCGCCGTCCAGATCGCCGAGACCTATGCCCCGGGCAAGGTCGTCAACCTGTTGTCGCTCGGCTCCTCCCAGCAGGTGATGCTGGAAGTCCGCTTCTCCGAGATCAAGCGCTCGGCCATCAAGCAGATGGGCGTCGGCCTGTTCGTGGGCAGCGACGGCGGCAAGTTCGAAGGCGGGATCGGCGGCGGCGCCAGCCTGACGCCGGACACCCAAGATGTCGACGACGACGGCAACATTGGCGAAGGGCTGATCCGGCTGGGATCGATCACCGACAGCTTCGGGATCCTTTCCCGAACCTTCCGAGCCTTTGGCGCCAACTTCAACGCCACGCTGGACGCGCTGGAGCGCAAGGGCGCGATCACCACGCTCGCCGAGCCGACCCTCGTCGCCCTGTCCGGCGAAACCGCAAGCTTCCTGGCCGGCGGCGAATTCCCGGTACCGGTGGCGCAGAATTCCGGCGGCAGCGGCGGCAATACCAACACGCTGACCGTCGAATGGAAGCCGTTCGGGGTCAGCCTGGCGTTCACCCCGACCGTGCTGGCCGATGGCGTCATCAGCCTGATCGTCGCGCCGGAAGTGAGCTCGATCGATTCCTCGGCGGCTATCGTCATCAACAATTTGCGCATCCCGGGTTTGCAGACCCGCCGCGCCAAGACCACGGTCGAGCTTCGCGATGGCGAGAGCTTCGCCATGGCCGGGCTGATCCGCCGCGACTTCCAGGACACTGTCCGGCAATTCCCGATCCTGGGATCGATCCCGATCATCGGCACCCTGTTCCGGTCGACCAGCTTCCAGAAGGACGACACAGAGCTGCTGATCGTCGTCACGCCGCGCCTGGTGCGCGCCGTCCGGCCGCAGAATCTGAAGCTGCCGACCGACCGTGTTCAGCCGCCGGCCGAAGCCGACCTGTTCCTGCTGGGCCGCACGGACACCGGTGTTCCGACTGCGCCGGGGTTGCCAGTCTATGCCCCCGCCCCCGCTCCTTCGCCCGTTCAAATCCCGCCCGGTGGCGGTGGAGGCGGAGCGGTCGCCCAAAAGGGCCCAGCGGGCTTTGAAAAGGAGTATGGCCATGACTTCTAGGCTTTTCGCCGTCGCCGCGCTCCTCATTCTCGGCGCTTGCGACACGGTTTATCCGGCATCCCAGTCGATCGACCCGGGCTTCGGCGAAGCCGTCAAGTATAGCACCGCCATCCAGGTTATCGACCCCGACCCGGTCTATACGGCCGAGGGCGCCCGGCCGGGCGACAATGGCGAAAAGGGCGCCGCGGCGGTAAAGCGCTATCGGACCGGGACCGTGAAGGACGTTCAGGCCCAGGCCACAACGAGCGGCACCGGCGGCGGTCCCAATTAAGGTGAGGTGGAATGCTCGGGTCAATGAGGAGGCTGGCGCGTAGCGATCAGGGGGCGATTGCGCCCCTGACCGCGATGACGCTCTTCGGATTGATCGCTGTCGGCGGAATCGCGTTTGATTACGCCCGGCTGGCGAGCATGGACACCGAGTTGCAGCAGGCCGCCGACCAGGCCGCCCTTGCCGCCGCCACGCAGCTCGACGGACAAACGGGAGCCTGCGCCCGAGCGGCTGGCGCGGCCGCCGGCCTGCTCGCCAATCAAACATTATTCTCCAACGACGGTAGCGGCACATCGGTCGCCGTGCCGACGAGCGGCGTCACGGATTGCACCGGCAACGCCGCGATCCAGTTCTACCAAAGCTATGATCGCGTCACGGACTCGCCCGGTCCCGCCGCCACCGCTGATGACAACGCCCGAATCGTCATCGTTTCGATCACCCCGCGCGAAGCATTCTACAGCCTGACGCCGATTGTCGCCGCCTTCCGATCCGGGAACATCAACGCGCAAGCCGTGGCGGCCTTGGGCAGCTCGATTTGCAAAACCCCGCCGGTGATGATCTGCAATCCCACGGAATCGGGATCGAACACGTCTTTCGATCCATCGGCGTATGTCGGCGACGGACTACGGCTGACCGCCGTCGGGAATGGCACCGGCACCTGGGTGCCCGGCAATTTCGGTTATCTCCAGACCGGCGGGGGTTCATCCGGCGCCCCCGGGATTCGTGAAGCGCTCGGCTGGAACACGCCCCCAGGCAATTGTTTGCCGGACAATGGTGTCGATACGAAGCCCGGCGCCACGACGACGGTGACCGACGCGCTCAACACGCGCTTCGACATTTATGACAGCGGGCAGAGCTGTCCCTCTGGGGGATCCTGCAGCGCCTCCATAAACAGCCTCAAGGACCTGCGACGCCCCGCCAATGCGAACAACAATAACGGCTGCGCGTCCGGCCCCCAGGGCTGGCAGCTGGATTCGAGCGGAGCCGGCTATTACGGGGAAAACGTTCCGACGACCGCCGCGCCGCTGCCAGCGACGACGATCCTGAGCGCGATGGGCCACCCGCGCGACATGTGTCACGCGGTCAGCAATTCCGGAACCTGTACCGGCGACCGGATTGGCGACGGCAATTGGGACGCGGACGCCTATTTCCGGACCAATTATGTGCGATCGGTGGATTCTGCAGGCGGCGCCGCCGGCACGCGATGGACCGCGGCGCAATGGCAGGCCAACACCGGCCTGTCTCCGACGGCGCCTCGCGTGATCCCGGGCACGACCATGCCCAATCCCGCGTTTGCGAGCCGATACAATGTCTATCAGTGGGAGATCGCGCAGCGCGACAATTTGGTGGACGGAGTCATCGTCCTTGGTCCCCGGTCGGTGGGCGCGACCGGTAACGACCTGGTGTCCTACGGGAAGCCGCAGTGCAGCGCACCGAACGGGTTCGGAAGCGGGGTCGTCCCGGGACCAACAGTCCCCGACCGCCGCCGCATTTCGGTGGCGGTCGTCAATTGCATCGCCGAGGACGTCAGGGGCAATTCGACCGGCGTCCAGGTTGAAAAATGGATCGACGTTTTCCTGGTTGAGCCGTCGGTAAACCGAAGCCGTACGAACAACGGCGATCTCTATGCGGAAATTATCGGCGAGGCGGTCTCCGGCGGCGCGGGCTCGACGGTCGCGCAGGTGGTACGGCACGATTTGCCGTACCTGATCAAATGAGGAAACGCCTGCGAATGTGGCGTTGCAGTCAAGGCGCGGCGGCCGCCGAGATGGCTATGGTCATGCCGTTTTTGCTGATCCTCCTTTTCGGCTCGGTCGAGCTCGGCAATTACTTCCTGAACGAGCATTCGCTGGTGAAAGCCGTTCGCGACGGTGCGAGGTTTGCTGCCAGACAGAGTTTCACCAATTATACCGCTTGTTCCGGCACGCCAGGGGGGACCGTCGAAGCCGACACCAAGAATGTGGTCATGAGCGGCTATCTCTCGGGAGGGGCAGTCCTGACCCCTAACATCGAGGCGTCGGACATCACGGTAAGCACCAGTTGCACCGCAACGGCCGGCGGCCAGACGTTGTCCGGAATTTACCGCAATCGCTCCGGTGGCGCGCAAATCGTCATTGTCACGGCCCAAGTCGACTACCGTTCCGTTCTGGGAAGCTTTGGATTCACCGGTTTGAATTATGACTTGAATGCGACATCAGAGTCGGCGGTGTCTGGCATATGATTCGCAAATTGATCTCTGCGCGATCGGGAGCTTCGGCGGCTGAGTTCGCAATCGTTCTGCCGTTGTTCTTGCTGTTCTTGTTCGGCATCATCGATGCCGGTCGCTGGATCTGGACCTATAACCAGGCCGAGAAGGCTACGCAGATGGGTGCCCGCTTCGCCGTTGTCACCGATCATATTGCACCCGGTATCGGAACGTCGTTCATCGGCGTCGGCGGACTAACCCAAGGGGATGTCATTCCCGCCAGCCAATTCGGGTCGATTGTCTGCACATCGGCCGGCTGCACTTGCAAGACAGCTCCCTGCCCGACCGTCGGCGCGGCGAATTCAGCGGCGTTCAACGCTGTCGTGGCCAGGATGCAATTGTTCCTGCCCACGGTTTCGGCGGCCAATGTCGCGGTCGAATATTCTTCGTCAGGGCTGGGCTATGCTGGCGACCCCTACGGAGCGGATCTTTCGCCATTGATTACGGTGAGCATCGGAAAGGAAGCGGGGACCAATCGTTTGCAGTTCACGCCGATCACCACCTTGTTGCTCGCCACGATGAATATGCCGTTTTTTACTACAACGTTGCCCGCCGAAGACATGACCGGCAGCCAGTCGAACTGAGGTGTGAAGAGTGTCTGTGATCAACCCTAACGAGACAGCGAAGAGTTGGAAGCCGCATCGCAAGGATGCGGCCGTCCACCTGTATCTGACGGGCGCCGAAGGCGATGCCGCGGCCCTGATCGGCGCTCGGGTCGCCGGCTTTCCGCTGCATCTGAGCCTGATTCCCGTGACCGAATGGATCGATCCCGAGGAGCTGTCCGGCTGCGCCGCCGCGATCGTCCAGGTCGATCCCAACACCCCGGCTTCCATCAAGCGCTTTCAGAAGCTCGCAGCAGCCACCGAAACACCGCTGATCGCCGCCGCCTACGACCCGCCCCTGGCGCTGGTTCGCTCGCTGGTCCGCGCCGGCGCCCATGACGTCGTCCCGCTTCCGCTCGATATCGCCGACCTGGAGACCAGCGTCGCGCCGGTGCGCGATGAACTTTCGCGCCAGGCGAGCGCCGCCACGGCCAGCACGGCCAAGCTCGTCAGCGTCATCAAGAGCGTTGGCGGAGTCGGCGCCACGGCCCTTCTCAGCCAACTCGCCATTCGCTTCGCCGAGAACGAGTCCCGGCATGGGCGCGAAGCCTGCCTGATTGACCTCGACGTCCAGTTTGGGGATGTGGCCTTTCAGCTTGGTCTTCGGCCGAACCTGTCGATCGCCGACCTGTTCGAGGCGGGCGCCCGGATCGACGGCGAGCTGCTTCGCGCGACGACGACCAGCCATTCCAGCGGGCTGCGGGTGATCGCCTCGCCGCCGGAAATGATGCCGATCGAATCGCTGCAGAGCGACCATCTCATCGAGATCGTGACTCTCGCCAAGCGGGAGTTCGGAACGGTGTTCGTTGACCTGCCGAGCAACTGGACCAACTGGTCCTTATCGTTGCTGGCGCAGTCCGATATCGTCCTGCTGGTCACTGAACTGTCGGTCGCCAGCCTGAACCGTGCCCGCCGGCAAATCGACCTCATCCGCGCCCAGGAACTGGACGATCTCGACGTCCGGGTCGTGGTGAACCGGTTTGAGAAAGGCCTGCTTCGGACAATCCGCGAAAGCGACGTCCGCGAAGCACTGGGCCATGACATCGCCTACACGATCGCCAACGAGCCGCACATCATGCGCGCGGCGGTCGACCGCGGAGTGCCGATCAACGAGGTCAAGCGGCGCTCCGCCATCGCTAAGGATCTCGATCAGCTCGATTCCGGCCTGGCGGCCGCGCTTGGGCTCAAGCGCTGATGGCCTGGCAAATCCGAAAGCCGAAAGCCAACGCGGCCCCGGAACCGGCACAGGTTTCGGTGCCCGAGGATCAGCGGCTGGTTACGGTTGGGGATGCTGGCGCCTTTACCAAGCGCGACAAGCATACCGAGCTGAAAGTCGAGCTTCACCAGCGCTTGCTCGACCTCATCAACCTGTCGGCGCTGGACAATATGTCGCGCGAGCAGATCGAAGCCGAGGTCGGCGACATCATTCATGAGGAATTGGGCAAGCAGAACCATGCGCTCAACCATGCCGAGCGCAAGCAGCTGGTCGGCGACGTGCTGGACGAACTGCTCGGTCTCGGGCCGCTCGAGCCGCTGCTCAAAGACCCGACCATCACCGACATCCTCGTCAATGGCTACGGCAGCGTGTTTGTCGAGCGCTACGGCCAGCTGGAACATTCACCGGTGCGGTTCAAGGACGACCGCCACCTTCTCAGGATAATCCAGAAAATTGTTTCCGCCGTCGGCCGGCGCATCGATGAATCGGCGCCGATGGTCGACGCCCGCCTGGCCGACGGCAGCCGCGTCAACGCCATCGTCCCACCACTGGCCCTGGACGGGCCGTCGGTGTCGATCCGCAAATTCGCCCGCGTTCCTATCAGCATGGAGCGGCTGACTGAGATCGGCAGCGTCCCGCACCAGGTGGCCGAGGTGCTCAGGGCGGTTGTCGGCGCCCGGCGCAACGTCCTCATTTCAGGCGGCACCGGTTCCGGCAAAACGACCATGCTGAACGCCATGTCGGCCTTCATCGAAAGCCGCGAGCGGATCGTGACCATCGAGGATTCGGCCGAGCTCCAGCTTCAGCAGGACCATGTCGTCCGGCTGGAAACCCGGCCTCCCAACATCGAGGGGCGCGGCGAGATTACGCAGCGCGACCTGGTCAAGAACGCGTTGCGCATGCGGCCTGACCGGATCATCCTTGGCGAGGTCCGTTCGGGCGAAGCGTTCGACATGCTTCAAGCCATGAATACGGGCCACGACGGATCCATGACGACGGTCCACGCCAACACGCCGCGGGATGCCTTGTCCCGCGTCGAGCAGATGATCGGGATGAGCGGGATCGACGTTCCGCCCCGGTCGGCGCGCGCCCAGATCGCCTCGGCCATCAACGTCGTCATCCAGGTCGGCCGGCTCGCGGACGGCCGGCGCAAGCTGCTGAGCCTGTCCGAACTGACCGGAATGGAAGGCGAAGTCGTCACCATGCAGGAAATTTTCCGCTACCGGCAGACCGGCGTCAGTCCCGAAGGCCAGGTCATCGGCAAATTCGAGGCGACCGGAATCCGGCCGCGCTTCATCGAACAGGTGATGGCGCATGGCATCAGCCTGTCCGCGGACCTGTTCCGCCCCGACGCGAAATTCGAATGATGACGGACACCTGGCTCCGAGCGCTGGTCCTCGCCTGTATCTTTGGAGCGGTTCTGTTGCTGGTCGAGGCGCTGACGAGCTGGCTTGGCCGCAATTCCGAAAGCCGGGCGATCAACCTTCGTCTCAAGATGATCGGTCAGGGCCGTCCGCGCGAGGAAACCATGAAGGCGCTGCGCCGCGCCGACAGCAGCATTCCGGGCGGGCTACCGAAACCGATCGATGCGCTCGCCCGGAAGTTCGAGCGAAACCTGATGGCGGCGCAGCTGACCGTCCCGACCGGCCGGCTGTTGTTGATGGTTGTCTTTGCCCCGGTGATCCTGTTCTTCCTGATCCTGGCGCTGATGGCTGCATTCGATATCGTCATCGCCTTCAGCCGGCTGCTTCTGGTGGCGACTTTCTCCGCCGCGCTTGGTGCATTCCTGCCGATCATGGCCATCCAGTTCAAGGCGAACCGGACCCGCAAAAAGATGCAGGAACAATTCCCCGTCGCGCTCGACGTCTTCGTCCGAGGCCTTCGCGCCGGGCATCCCATCGCCGCCGCGCTGGACCTGTTGACGGTCGAAATGCCCGACCCGATCGGCAGTGAATTCGGCCTAGTCGTCGATGAGGTGACTTATGGGGCTGAGCTTCGCGATGCCTTGCAGAACATGGCCGACCGCTGGGACCTTGACGACATGCGGATGTTCGTCGTGTCGCTGTCCGTGCAAAGCGAGACTGGCGGCAACCTGGCGGAAATTCTTGAGAATCTGTCGCAGGTCATCCGCGAGCGGGCATCAATGATGATGAAGGTCCGGGCCCTGTCCAGCGAAGGCCGAATGACCGCGGTCATGCTCACCATCCTGCCGGTTCTCGCCTTCACCGGTCTCTTCCTGCTCAGCCCGGAATTCTACTTCGAGGTCGCCGACGATCCGGCGTTCCTGCCGGGATTCATCGGCCTGATCGTGCTATATGTGATCGGCTTCACGACGATCCGTCGAATGGTCGATTTGAAAGTCTGACATGATCGAGCTGCTTGCCGAGAATGCGCTCCTCCGGGTCACCCTGTTGCTGACCCTTTTCGCGCTCGTGGCGGCGGGAGCATTCATCGTCGTGTCGACCGCCTCGGCCCGGCAGGACATGCGCCGGCGGCTGACCGAACAGGGGCCACGGCAGGGAGGCGAAACATTGCTTTCCGGCTCCCTGCGGTCCGAACAGTCGGAGAATGCCTGGCTGAAGCTGGTCAACGCGATCGAGAAATCGGGCCTGTCGCTTGTCGACACGAAGGACCGCGCCGTCCGTCAGAAATTGATCGCGGCCGGATTCACCAGCAGCTACGCGCCGCGGGTGTTCACCCTGACGCGGATCGGAATGGTAATCGCGATGCCGATCCTGGTCCTGCTGTTTTTCTGGTCCACCGGCCAGACGCCCGGGTTGGTGAAGCTGTATCTATGGCTGATGGGGGCGGCGGCCTTTGGCCTTTACCTGCCCAACCTGTTCATCAGCGCCAAGGCGGACCGGCGCCAGCAGGAAATCGTCAACGGCTTCCCGGACGCACTGGACCTTCTGCTGGTGTGCGTCGAGGCCGGCCTGGGTCTGGAAGCCGCGTTCGCGCGGGTCGGTCAGGAAATGACCAGATCGCACCCCCGCCTCGCCGAGCAATTCGGCGCGGTCGTTCTGGAGCTTCGTGCTGGCCGCAGCCATGAAGATGCGCTGCGCCGGATGGCCGACCGAGCCGGGGCGGACGAGATTCGGGCCTTCGCCACCTTGCTGATCCAGTCGACCAAGCTCGGATCATCGATCGCTGCGACCTTGCGCGTCTACGCGTCGGAAATGCGGGAGCGCCGCCGCATGCGCGCCGAGGAAAAGGCGCACCGCCTGCCGGTGCTGCTTTCGATTCCCTTGGTCACCTGCATGCTGCCGGTGATGATCGGCGTGTTGTTGCTGCCGGCGGTCATCCGGGTGATGCGATCAATCATGCCAGCGATGGGAGGGGGCTGACGATGGACGGAGGGACGAAATTCCTGGCCTGCTCGGCAATGCTGCTGGTGGCGGCTTGCGGCGGCGAGGGCGGTAAACTGGAAATCCGTGCAATGCCGACGCCCTTGACGGCCGGCAAGAAGCCAGTCTCCTTCCGGGTCGCCGAAGGCCACCAGCAGATGGCGATGAACAATGTGGCGCTCGCGTTGGAATCCTATCGCCGCGCCCTTCGCGATGATCCAGACAGCGTCGACGCCCATGCCGGAATCGCCGCCGGTTACGATCGGATGGGCCGCTATGACCTCGCCCGACGCAGCTATGAAGCGGCCTTGGCCATAGAACCCGGCAATACGACCGTCCTGGCCATGCTTGCGGCTTCGCTCGATCAACAGGGCAAGGCCGCGGCCGCAGCCGCGATTCGCGGCGAAATCCGACAGCGGCTGGCCGCCGCGGCCTCGCCAGTCACATCGCCAAGCGCCGAAAGCGCGCCAAGCGCTCCGCCTGCACATGCCCGGGCGGCGGCAATTCCGCCCGCACCAGCGGCGCCGGCGGTTGTCGCCACCGCCGAAACGCCGCTGCCGGCTCCCGACCTGTCGCCTGTCCTGTCTACTTTGGCATCGACGCCGCTCGCGGTGTCGAACGGCACCATCGCACCCGCGGCGGTCGTCGCCGCCTTCGCACCCGACGAACCGGAAGCGGCCGCGGAGCGGACGCCTGCGCCCGCCAGACCCCTGGCGGTTGCGGAAGCCTCGCCCCCGGCGCGCAGCGTGACGATCAAGCTGCCACCGCCGCGCCCGGCGGCGGCGCCGAAGATTGAAACGGCGGCAGCGGGGCCGGCGCTCAGGAACGCGCGGGCCATGGCCGCAATTGCCGACGCTCCGGCCGCGCCCGAACTCCCTGCTCGACAGCCCGCCAAGCCGCAACCCGCCGTACCCGCCAGCACGGCGCCGGTAGCCTTGGCGGCGAGCGGCCATTCCAGCCGGCCGGCGGCGGCGCTGCCGGTTGCAACGGGCCCCGGTCCACGGCTTGAGCGCACCTCGCTTGGCGAAGTCGCCCTGCGGACCACGCGCCAGCCGCAATGGGCCAGTCTGGTCGTCCAAACGAGCCAGCGGAGCGCCACGGTCCGCTTTGTCCCGATCAAGCAAGCTGGCGCCAGGTTCGCGTCGGTCCGGCTGCTCAACGCCGCCCGAGTGAACGGCCTTGCCGCCCGGACCCGGTCGACCCTGCTCGATCGTGGCTGGCGGAGCATGGCGATCGGGAACGCCGGAGCCGTGCGGGCGCGCAGCCTGGTCCTTTATCCTGCCCATCGGCGGACGATCGCGCTCAGCCTCGCCCGACAGTTCGGCTTCGCGGCCGCCCGGACGACGAACGGCAACCAGATCACCGTCCTGCTCGGTCGTGACGCCGTCACCATGGTGAGGCGCGCGCCAGCCGGCTGATGCTCTTCCTGCTTCTCGCTGTCCCGGTCGCCGTCGCGACGGCCCAGCCCGCGCCGGGCCTGGCTGAAGCCGCCCATGCCATCGAGGTCGGGCGGCTCGATCAGGCCCGAACCATGATTAACGCCGCCGTGGCGCAAGGCGCGCATGGCGACGCGCTGGATCGGACATTGGCCGAGCTCGCCTTCGCCGAAGGCAAATATTCAACCGCCCTGCCCCGATACGAGACCCTTCATCTTGCCCATCCGGCCGAGGCGCGGCTCGCAGAACGGGCGGGACTCGCCGCTTTGCACCTGCGCCAGGTCGCCAAGGCGGTATTCTTTCTGGACAAGGCCATCGCCTTGCCCGGCGCCAGCTGGCGGGCTTGGAACGCCCGGGGGGTCGCCGCCGACCATGGCCGCGACTGGACCACCGCGGACCGATGCTACGCGCGCGCCGCGGCCTTGGCGCCCAAGGAGGGGCAAGTCGCGAATAATCTGGGCTGGTCTTTGCTTATGCGCGGCGAATGGGAGGCGGCGATCCAGCCCCTCGAACGGGCCGCATCGCTCAACCCGAAGTCGAAACGCATCGCCGACAATCTTGAGCTCGCTCGCGCGGCAATCGCCGAGGAATTACCGCAACGGCGACCGTCGGAAAGCGACGAATCCTGGGCGGCGAGGCTCAACGATGCCGGGGTCGCTGCGCAGCTTCGCGGCGACCGGAAACGGGCCATCGCCGCTTTTTCCCAGGCGCTGGCGGCGCGCAGCATCTGGTTTGACCGGGCGGCCAACAATCTCTCCATCGCCGAGGCCAAGCCATGAACCTGATCATTCTGTCGCCTGTCTGGCTGGCGTGGATTCTTGCCGCCCTGCTGACCGCCGCGGCAATCGAGGATTCGGTGCGGTTGCGGATTTCCAACCTGCTGGTCGTCGGCATTATCGCCGGCGCTGTCGTGGCGATGATCCTAGCGGGTCCAAGAATCGCGCTGTGGCAGAATTTTGCAGTGTTCGCCGGGTTACTGATCCTCGGCACGCCCTTGTTCGCGATCGGCAAGATGGGGGGCGGCGATGTCAAGCTGCTGGCGGCGACCGGCCTGTGGTTCGACCTGCGCGGCGCGATGTTGATGGTCGCGTCCGTCCTGATCGCCGGCGGAATCCTCGCGCTGCTGATCATCCTCGCCCGCCTGTTCAGATGGAGCGACTCCGCGCGGGAACGGATTCATTTGCTGCGCAGAGGCGGCGGCATTCCCTACGGAGTAGCGATCAGCGCCGGCGCCCTCATCGCCGCCTACGCAATGCGCGGCTAGGGCGCGCGGCGCGATTCTTTGACTCCCCGCTGGTTAAGGCCCAAAATCGTTCCGCCAACCGATGATCAGGAATGGGAGAAGCGCATGCGTAGTCTCGCCGCCCTTGTATCAATCGCCCTCACAGCGGGAACGCCCGCTGCCGGAGTTGTCACGGAGACCACGCCGGCAGCATCGCCGCCAGCCGAGAATGCCAAAGCGGAAAAGGTCCGCTGCAAGCGCGTCGATCAAACGTCCGCTGGGTCCAACCTGAAGAAGTGGACGCGGGTGTGCAAGCCAGTGTCCGGATGGAATCCGGATCGGATCGCGTTCGAACAGTCGCTCGATGAGATGAAGGACCGGGGGCTGGTCGATTCGAACGCCCTGATGCAATCCGGAGCACCTCCGCGCTAGGCGCCGCGAATGTTGGCCGGGCCGGACGGACCGGGCTTCGGCCCGGCAAGGAATATGGCGGAGAGGGTGGGATTCGAACCCACGGTACGGTTGCCCGTACGCCGCATTTCGAGTGCGGTGCTTTCGACCACTCAGCCACCTCTCCGCAGGATTTGAAGGCGCTGGCCGGCATCCGGCCGGGTCGCGCGGCCGTCTAGCAGCGACCATCGCCCTTGCCTAGAGAGCGGCACGCCCTAGATTGCAGCCATGTCGCCTACCGATCGTTACAATTCCATGTCGCCGGGATTGACCACAAAAGTATTTCCCCAGGCGCGCTTCGCCATCGGCGAGGTGGTCAAGCATCGCCTGTTCGATTTTCGGGGTGTGATCTTCGACGTCGACCCGGTCTTCGCCAACAGCGAGGAATGGTATCAGTCCATCCCCGAGGAGATCCGGCCGAGCAAGGACCAGCCCTTCTATCACCTCCTCGCCGAGAATGCGGAATCGAGCTACGTGGCCTACGTCAGCCAGCAGAACCTGATCCCCGACGACAGCGAGGAGCCTGTCGATCATCCAGCCATCGGCGACATGTTCGACAGGTTCGCGGAGGGAAGGTACCAGCTTCGGCCGGAACATCGGCATTAGGTGAGCGCCTTTTCCATGCGAACCAGCGGGACCCGGACGCCATTGATCGGCCCGCTTAGGATTGATTCGACTGCAACATAGCCGCAGGCCTCATAGAGCGGCACACCAGCCATCGTCGCCATCATGGTCGCGGAGCGGTACCCGGCGCAAACGGCTGCTTCTTCGCACAGCTTGAGGATTAGCCGGCCGACGCCCCGGCGGACAAAGTCAGGATCGGTGTACATGGCACGGATCCGCGCGGGCTCGGTGCGGGCATCGAGTGTACGCGGTTCGCGCTCAACCAGACTCTTGTCGCCGCCGTAAAGGGTCGAGCGCCAGCTCCACCCACCGCAGCCGGCGATGCGATGTCCGCTTTCGACGATGAAATAAGTGCCGTCCCTGATGAGTTGCGAATCGAGGCCCATTACATGATGGCTCGCTTTGACCTGTTCGGCCGTCAGGTAATCAACCTGAAGCGCTTCGATGGAGCGGCGCATCACCTCGCGCAGCGCGTCGAGGTCGCCAGGAATAGCGACGCGATGGCTGAACTTATCCACTTGGCAGGTCCGGAAACGTCCCCGGAGAGCGGTTCAGCACTCCGGGGACACGTCTTTCAAACAATCAATATTTGACCCGAACGCGAGCGTAATAATAGCCGCCGTTAATTCCGAAAGGCCCGCCGTTGCGCGGATAGACCTGACCGAAGTCGGTCCCCATCGTCGCGGCGAAGATCGGGTTGACCACCGAATGGGCGATCTTGTCCGGATATTCGTCGAACAGATTGTTGGCGCCGATGGTCAGCGTATAGTGATCCATGAACGTGTAGCTGACGTCTACGTCTGTCGTGAACTTGGCGCCAAACTTCTGGTACGAGGTCGGAATCCGGCACTGAGTGGTTTGCTGCGTCGTGCAATAGTCGACCGCGTTGGCCCACCAGCCGTAATAATTTTCCCGCGCATTGATCGAGATCGGGCCTCTGGTCCAGTTGCCGGAGAGCGTCGCCCGGTGATTGGGCGCCAGGTGAGACACGTTGATGATCTGCGCCTGGTTGATCACGCCCGGGTCGAACCGGTCTACCTTAGACTTGTTATAGTTGTACGCCAACGTTGCGCTGGTGCTGCCGTCGAACAGGCTGCCCCGCCAGGTGCCGACGAAGTCGACACCCTTGGTCGAGGTATCATAGCCGTTGGTGAAGTAGTTGACCGCGCCGCCAATGCCGACGGCCGCCAGGGCCGGCTCGGCAGCGACATCCGCCGCCTGGACGTTGAAGGTCTGCGAAATACCGATCCGATTCCTGACCTTGATGAGATAGCCGTCTATCGTCATCGTAATGGTAGGTGTCGGCTTGATGACCAGGCCCGCGCCATAGTTTCGTGATTTTTCCGGCCCGAGGGTCGTTGATCCGAAATATCGTGAAATCGGGCTGTCGACTGGGTAGGTCCCCGTCTGCACCTGTACGCCGCCATTGAAGTTGGTCGTCAGAATCGCATTATGCGCCTGGCCCGGCGACGGCGCATGGAAGCCGGTGCCGATGGTGGCGCGTACTGAGAGTTCCGGGCTGACCTTGTAGATGCCGTTCGCCTTGTAGACGAAGTTGCTGCCGAAGGTGTTGTAGTCTTCGTAACGGCCGGCGACGCCCATGCTGAACGCTTCCGTGATGTCGACTTCGGCGCCCCCGTAAACGCCCCAATTCTTCTGGCTCCACTTGCCGGCGTAAGTCGGGCTGGTGCCGCCATAGCCGCTAGCGCCCGGCGAGCGACCGGACACGGTCCGGACGAAGGAATAGACGCCTGGGGACGTCTGCACGTAAACGTTCTGCGGAGCCGCGAAAGGGCCGGCGCCGTAGGACTGGGGATCACCCTCGCTTTGGCCGTACGTTTCCTTGCGGTGCTCGGCCCCCCATGACAGGGTCACCGGGCTGAACAGCCCGACATTGATCGGGTAAGTCATGTCCAGGTTGAAGTTCTGCTCTTTCTGGCTGAGCGTCCCGAACTCGAAGCTGGTTTGAGAAAGGTTGCCGTAAGAAGCATTGAGCGACTGTTCCATGGACAAGGTCAGCGTGTTCTTGGCGAGCGTGGCAGAAACGTCCCAAGTCATGCCATTGTCGAGACTGCCCCGCCACCCGGCGGCACCCCAACGCTCTTTGCTGGTTCCGAGAAACCGAGGCGTAAATCCGGCCGGGTAGATTGAGGAAAACAGGAATGTATTGCTGTCCTGAACAAATGCGCCAGCCGGGCAGGTCGCGTTGCCGGTTGGGCACGGCGTCAGGTAAAAGGGATTGGTAAAGGCCCCGTTCGCGCCAAGTGCGCGACCAACCCCCGTGATGTCCTGAGTCCGCGGATCCGTTGCCGGCGCACCGATCGGGGGACGGAAATTGAAGCTCTGATTGCCCTTGTTCTGGGCGCCCAGCAGGGTCAGATAGATCTGGCTGTTCGCACCGACATCGACGGCGCTGTTGACCATACCCTTCCAACCCTTCTGCGGCGACGAACCCCAGATCTGCACAGGCAAGGGATAATTAGGCAGCTGCGCGGCGAGCGTCGGATTGTCCTGGGCGAAAATAAGCGCAATCGGTCGCTGCACCCCGCGGCTGGTCCCGGTATCGTTGTAATATTCGGCGGCGGCATCGACATAGCCCGACGCACCGATGCCAAAGCCAATCGTGCCGGCGATCTGTCGGGTCAGGCCGCTATCGAGTTTTGTATCGCCATGCTCATAGAATTGGCCAATGCGGGCTTCGGCCTGGAAGCCGCGCCGGTCGTTACGCATCACGAAGTTCATGACGCCGGCGATGGCGTCGGACCCGTATTGCGCGGTGGCGCCATCGCGCAGAACTTGCAGGTTCTTTATCGCGATTGACGGAATCGCCGAAATGTCGGCGCCATGCGAGCCGAAGGACAGGCCGGTGTCGCCGCCCGAATAGACCTGGACGAGAGCGGAGCGGTTGAACCTTTTGCCGTTGATCTGAACGAGTGTCGCATCGCCTGGCAGGCCGCGAAGCGACGGCGCGCGAACGAACGTCGACGCGTCCGAAATCGTGTTTTGGCCGACATAGAAAGACGGAACGATATTCTTGACCGTGTCCATCAGGTTCGACGTTGGCTGAGCCGTAAGCTCCTGTGAGCTGATGACATCGATCGGCGACGCCGAGTTCGTGACCGTGCGATCAATCCGGCGAGTGCCGGTGATCACGATCTCTTCCAAGTTGGGATCGGCCGCCGGCGTGGCGGCTGGCGGGGCCGTGTCCTGATTTTCCTGCGCAAGCGCCGGAACGGCCAAGGCCAGCGGGCTGAGCCCGGCAAGCAGGATCGAAGTGCGAGCGACGATGCGGTTCATGATTTCCCCCTTCCAGCCGTGACGAGAATCGTCACAAAACTGTTACCGACAGAAAATACCTGAATCGGGACGCTTGCAAGGCTTAACCGAGGTTAGCCAAAGCGATTTGTTCGCGGCGCGGGATGCCGGATCTGCTGCCGGTTCGCGCAGTTGACAGCAATGCCGCGCTGCCATAGGCGGCTCGCTTCCCGCGCGGGCCTGCGCCATCGCAGCCTGCGCGACCCGCTAAAGAGAAGAGATCAAGCCAATGTTCGCAGTCGTGCGCACGGGCGGAAAGCAATACCGCGTCGCCGCCGGAGACAAGATCGTTGTCGAGAAGCTCGACGGCAATGCCGGTGACACCATCAAGCTGGACGACGTGCTCCTTGCCGGCGAGGGCGCCAACCTTAAGAGCACCGACGGTCTGACCGTAGCCGCCGAGATCATCGCCCAGGCCAAGGGCGACAAGGTGACGGTGTTCAAGAAGCGCCGCCGCCACAATTACCGCCGCAAGGCCGGCCACCGCCAGCAGCACACGATCCTGAGGATTGTCGCGATCGGCGATCACAAGGCCGAGAAGAAAGCGGCCAAGCCAGTCACGAGCAAGGCCGAGGGGCCGAAGGCCGAAGCGCCGGCTGCTGCACCTGCGAAGGAAGCCAAGGCCGCGCCCGCCCCTCAGGCGAAAGCCAAGCCCAAGACCGATGCCAAGCCGAAGGCCCAGAAAGCGAATAAGGATAAGCCGAAGGCGGCCAAGGCCAAGGCCCCGTCGACAAAGGATGCTGCACCTGCTAAGGCCGCGGCCAAGAAATCACCGAAGAAGTAATTCGTCATGGCACATAAGAAAGCAGGCGGCTCCAGCCGCAACGGTCGCGACAGTGAAAGCAAGCGCCTGGGCGTGAAGCTCTTCGGCGGCCAGTCGGCGCGCGCCGGCAACATTATCGTCCGTCAACGCGGCACCAAGTGGCACCCGGGCGATAACGTCGGCCTGGGCAAAGACCATACCTTGTTTGCGCTTTGTGACGGCGCGGTCGCGTTCCGCGACGGCAAGCTTGGCCGCAAATACGTCCATGTGATGCCGATTAGCGAGAGCCAAGGATAGGAGCGGTCAGAACGGGACCGCTCCCACAAGGGGGCGGCCCGGACGAGATCTCAGAAGGATCAAGACCAACGGGAGAAGTGGGAAGCCCCCTCTTCTCCCTTCTTCGTATCTGAAGGGCGCCAAACTTCTCCCGAAATTGTCACGAGACCACGTTAGTGGCCTTGGGGAGGAGAAAAAGGGATGTTCGCTCGTACGCCAAGGCTGTTCCTTAGACCCGGCTGGGCCGAGGATGCGCCGGCGCTGGCCGCCGCGATTGCCGACGAGTTGATCGTTCGCAATCTCGCCACCGCGCCCTGGCCCTATCGCCTGGGGGACGCCGAGGCCTTCCTTGCCCAGCCACGCGACCCGGCGATGCCGAGCTTCCTGATTTTCGAGCGCACGAACGGCGCGCCGGCGCTGGTCGGATCCTGCGGCCTCGGCCGGCGGCCGTCCGGCGCGGTCGAACTGGGTTACTGGATCGCGCGGCCTTACTGGGGCCGCGGCTACGCCACCGAGTCGGGCCTGGCGCTGATCGACATCGCCCGGACGCTCGGCCTCGCCCAGCTGGAAGGATCGCATTTCGTCGATAATCCGGCCTCGGGGCGCGTGCTCGAGAAACTCGGTTTCCAGCCGCTCGGCATCACCGCGCCGCGGATGAGTTGCGCGCGCGGCGTTGAAGCGCCCTCGCGGCTGCTGCGGCTGGTGCTGGCCGGCGAGCAAATCGAAGATACGGCGCTGGCTGCCTAGGCGCCGTCGCGAAAGGCCGCCGACGAGCGGGGTGGCGGTCCCTCGCCCTTCACCAATCAGGCGGCGTCGTGGAAGATGATGCCAAGTGTGTGGCGGCTGCCCGACCGCAGCGAGCTGACGCCGTGACGCATGGCGACGCGATAAGGGCCGCGCGTCCCGTGCACCGGACGGTGATTGACCGCGAAGATCACCGCTTCGCCGGCGACCAGCGGAACGACGCTGACGCGCGACTGCATCCGCGGCCGCTGCTCGGTCAGCACCAGCTCACCGCCGGTGAAATCCTGCCTTGGCCGGGAGAGGAGAAACGCCGCCTGCAAAGGAAAGACATGCTCGCCGTACAGATCTTGATGCAGGCAATTATAGTCGCCGGGTCCGTAGCGCAGCAGGAGGGGCGTCGGCCGAGCCTGGCCGGCGGCATGACAGAGGTCGAGAAAGGCCTCAAGCGTGCCGGGCAGCGGCGGCTCGCCGAACGCC
>DASSPS010000007.1:0-39580 GCA_035699505.1 Sphingomicrobium sp.
GGGCCGGCCGGCAGGCCCGGGCTGCGGTAGGTGTTATAGCCGGTGTCTGCCATCAGCTCTGACCGGCGGATCCGGCGGCCGAGCGGCTTGCCCCTGGTGATCGGGTAGATGACGGTCGGATCGGCGTCGAGCTTCATGCCGATGCGCAGCCGGTTGCAATAGACTCCCGCGACTGTCCGCCGCTCGCTCGGCTTGCCGGTCTCCTTCTCGACGATCGACGCCAGGATCACCGCTTCCTGCTTGGAGGCGATCGGGCAGGCCGGCTTGCGCTTGACCCACAGCGCGTCCAGCGTCCTGGTCATCGCCGCCTGCATCCGCCGGGCGACAGCGGCGCGGGTCTCGCCGCGCTGAAAGCCGTAGCTGTCCGGAAGCAGGCTGCCCTCGGCCAGGTCGGGCACCGGACCGGTCAGGTAAGGAATTGCGGCCAGTTTCTCGGCCACGAGGATGCTTGGCATGCCCTCGGGCACAGTCACGAGCCGCTGGATTGGCCGGCCATGCTGAAGCAGGTCGAGGATCGCCGAGGCGCTGGCGCCCGTGGGCACTTCGAATTCGCCGGCCTGGACGGGGTCGTTTCCGCCCAGAAGCCGCGCCCCGGCCTTGAACCGACCGACCGAGGAGATCAGGCCGGCTTCGTGAAGGTCGGCGGCGACGCTCGACACGCTCGATCCCTCGGCGACCGTGAATGCCGTCGCTTTTGGCGCCGGGCCGGGGGCGAACCAGCCGTAGATGAAGATGGCGAGCGGGATGCCGACGGCCAGCGCCAGCCCGATGATGAGCCGGCGCACAAGGCGCATTAGATCGCCTTCATGATTAACGAGGCGTTGGTGCCGCCAAACCCGAAGCTGTTGTTCAGAACGGCCCGAACCGGCCGTTCCTTGGCTTTGTGCGGAACGAGATCAACCCCGACGCAGCCCTCGGACGGGTTGTCGAGGTTAAGAGTCGGCGGGACGATCTGGTCGCGAAGGCTAAGGATGCAGAAAATGCTCTCCACGGCCCCGGCGCCGCCCAACAGATGGCCAATCGCCGACTTGGTCGAGCTCATCGACATGGTCTCGATCGCATTGCCGAACAATTTGCGGACGGCTCCCAGCTCCAGTTCGTCGCCCAACGGAGTCGAGGTGCCGTGCGCGTTGATATAGTCGATATCTGAAGGGTTTAGGCCGGACTTCTTGAGCGCCATTTCCATCGACCGATAGGCGCCCGATCCTTCGGGATGCGGGGCGGTGACGTGATAGGCGTCGCCCGACAGGCCGTAGCCGACCACTTCGGCGTAGATCTTGGCACCGCGCGCCTTGGCATGCTCATATTCCTCGAGAACGACGACCCCCGCGCCCTCGCCCATGACGAAACCGTCGCGGTCCCTGTCGTAAGGGCGGCTGGCCTTTTCCGGCTGGTCGTTGAAATTGGTGCTGAGCGCGCGCGCCTGGGCGAAGCCGGCAATGCCGATCGGGCAGATGGTCGCCTCGGCGCCGCCGGCCAGCATGATGTCGGCGTCGCCGTCCTTGATCATCCGCGCGGCGTCGCCGATCGAATGGGCGCCGGTCGAGCAGGCGGTGACGACCGCATGGTTCGGGCCCATCAGGCCGTATTTGATGCTGACCTGGCCGGAGATGAGATTGATCAGCCGACCGTGGACGAAATGCGGGCTAACCCGGCCAGGACCCTTTTCGGCCAGCACCAGGCTTTCGCTCTCGATTCCGGGAAGGCCGCCGATGCCGGATCCAATCGAGCAGCCGGCCCGAAGCTTGGTTTCTTCGTCCATGTCGGCCAAGCCGGCATCCTCGATCGCCTGGCCGGCCGCGTCGAGGCCATAGACGATGAACGGGTCGACCTGGCGCTGGATCTTGTGATCGACCCGAAGCGACGGGTCGAAGCCATAGTCATGGTCGGCCGGTTTCACTTCGCAGGCGATGCGGCATTTCTGGTCGCTGGCGTCGAACCGGGTGATCGGCCCGGCGCCGCTCTTCGACGCGAGGATATTCTTCCAGGTTGTTTCGACATCGGCGCCCAGCGGAGTCACCAAGCCCAGACCCGTTACGACGACACGGCGCATGTGCAATTCCCGGCTTCCAATGCTTCAAACGGCCCGACAGGCCCGAACCCGTGAGGGCTGAGCCTGTCGAAGCCCTGCATTTTCTTCTAGTCCCGGCAAGAAGAAGGGCAGCCCTTCGACACGCTCAGGGCGACGGTGCGATTTCAGCCCTTGTTCTGGTCGATATAGTCGATCGCGTCCTTGACCGTGCTGATCTTCTCGGCGGCGTCGTCCGGAATCTCGACCCCGAACTCTTCCTCGAAGGCCATGACCAGCTCGACGATGTCGAGGCTGTCGGCGCCGAGATCGTCGATGAAGCTGGCTTCCTCGGTGACCTTGTCGGCTTCGACTCCCAGGTGTTCGACGACAATCTTCTTAACCCGATCGGCAGTATCGCTCATTGGGGCTTCCTCCGTATTGGCTTTGGCGAAGCCCTAGCGGCGCGTTCCGCTGGCGGCAAGTGCGGCGCTTTCCTCGGCCGGCAAGCTTTTGTAGGCCGTCGCCATGGCGCGCGGCAGGCCCCTTACAGATGGCGAGATCGCCCTCGCCCGGTCCGTTTTCGGCGATGCCATCGATTATGGCCGGGTCCGGCTGATCAAGGGCAAATGGTGGCCGTTCCAGCCGCGCAATTCGGCCATGGCGCCGATGGGCAACATTTACTTCCACCCCAAAGGCGGCGCCTGGTCGGACGATTTTTCGAAGGAGAGCGTTCGCCGACAGGCCTTCTTCATTCATGAGATGACCCATGTCTGGCAGGCGCAGGCCAAGGGCAAATTCTACCTGCCGCTGATGCGCCACCCCTTCTGCCGCTATCACTACCGGCTCGATCCAGGCAAGCCGTTCGATCGCTACGGCCTTGAACAGCAAGCGGAAATCGTCGCTCACCGATTCCTCGCCGATCACGGGGTAACGGTCGGCGAGTGCCCGGCCCGGTCGCTTCTTCCCTTTACGTAAACAGTACAGGGCGCTGTAACCACAGAGCCACACTCGCAAGAGCAACGGGAATGTCGGCAAAACTACACTTCCGCGTCTCCCCGTGATGAATGTAAGGCCAAGCCCCGCTGTATGATCAAAAAGGGGGATCAAACCATGCGACTACCTTACATCCTGCTGCTCAGCACCGCCGCGATCGGCATCGCCTCGCCATCACTGGCCCAGACCGGCCAGGAGTCGGCCGCCCAGTCCGCGACGCCGCCGGAGGCCACTCAGGGCGACGAAATCATCGTCACCGCCACCAAGCGCGCGTCTCGCGTGCAGGATGTTCCGTTCTCGATCAATGCCCAGACCGAAGAAGACATCCAGCGGGCCAATGCGTCAACCATCGAGGATATCAGCCGCAACGTCGCGGGTCTGACGGTCCAGAACCTCGGGCCCGGCCAGAGCCAGGTGTCGGTCCGCGGCGTATCGGCCGGCCAGATTGCCCGCGACCAGCCGGGCGTGAAGGAACAGGTCGGCGTCTATCTCGACGAGAGCGTGATTTCGCTGTCGCTGTTCACTCCGGACGTTGATCTCTTCGACCTCAACCGGGTCGAAACGCTGCGCGGGCCGCAGGGCACCTTGTTCGGTTCGGGAAGCGTCGGCGGAACTCTCCGCTACATCACCAACCAGCCCCTGCTTGGACAAACCGAAGGCTTGCTCGAGGGCAACATAAACGTGCTTGCGGGCAATGATGTCGGCTACCACACGAAAGGCGTCCTCAATGTCCCGCTGGGCGAAAGCATGGCCCTTCGCGCGGTCGGCTACGGCACGCATTATGCCGGATTTATCGATGCCAAGGGGCCGGCTGGGGGCGAAAACGTCAATGACGGCTATCGTGTCGGCGGCCGGGTCTCGGTCCTCATCGAGCCGACGCCCGATCTCAAGATCACGCCCCGGGTGCTGCACCAGAAGATCAAGGCGAATGGCTTCAACCGGGAGGAGGAGTTCAACCTCTTCGCCAATCGATTTACGGCGCCGCCGCTGATCCTTGAGGATCGCGAGCAATATTTACTGCTTCGCGAACAGTTCAAGGACAAGGTCACGATCGCCGACCTGGTCGCGTCCTATGACTTCGGCGGAGTCGAAGTGACGTCCGTTACCAGCCATACCGACCGAGCCCTGGTCGTCTCTCGCGACGCCTCGGCATTGACCGGTTCGATCTCGCTCGACTTCGGATTCGGCGAGACCGCGGCGGAAATTCCGTCCAACCTCGTCGACACCACGGATCTCGATCAATGGACCCAGGAAGTCCGCTTTTCTTCGACCACCGATGGTCCGCTGCAATGGGTCGCTGGCGCCTTCTATTCGAACGCCAAGCGCGATTACACGCAGACCCTGCCGACGCCGGGCTACGACGTGTATGTCAATGCGTTCCTGGCCTCCCAGTGCGCGCCCGATGACGGCAATCCGGCCAACGGTGACGAGGACGCCGGCTGCAAGGTCGCAGCGACGCTGACGCCGTTCACGACCGTCGACATCGCCAACGGCTTCGCCCTCAATTCACCCTACAATGCGGCCTATGGTCTCAAGAGCAAGCAAACCGCTCTGTTCGGCGAGGCGACCTACGATTTCGGGCAGTTCAAGCTGACTGCCGGTGGGCGTTATTACGACTTCAAGGAAACGCGCGTCTTCCGGAACGGCGGCGTCTTCGCGCCAGGAGTCAACCAGACTGACAAGGTCAAGTCTAACGGCTTTTCGCCAAGGGTCATTGCGACCTACGAGCCAAACCGGAATCTCAGCTTCAATGTCCAGGCGGCAAAGGGATTCCGGCTCGGCGGCGTCAACGATCCGCTCAACACACCGCTGTGCGACAATGGCGTCCCGAACGGCCCGGACTTCCAGCTTTTCGGTCAGTATCAGACCTTCGACGACGAAACGCTTTGGAACTACGAGGCCGGCGTCAAATATTCCAAGGGGCCAATCACCTTCAACGCGGCGGCTTTCTACAATGACATCAAGAATCTTCAGGTAACGCTGACCGCAGGTACCTGCTCGTCGCGTATCTCGTTCAACGTTCCCAAGGCGCACAGCCAGGGCATTGAGGCCGAATTTACCATACGGGCAGCGAACGGCCTTGACATCTCGGTGACGGGCAGCTTCGTCGACGCGAAATTCGATACGACAGTCACCACCGGCGACGGCACGCAGATTCCGGGGCTGCGCGAAGGCAACCGTCTGCCGACCGTCCCGAAGTTCCAGATGGCGGCAGCTGTGAACTATGAGGCGCCGCTGACGGCTACAGCCGACCTGCTGCTTGGCGCCAGCTATCAGCATATCAGCAGCCGCTACACCCAGCCGGACGATCAGGAAGACAACCCGCGCCGGTTCAACCATCCCTATGTCATCAACGGCATGAACGGCACGGGCTTCACGGTGCTGGACCTGCAGCTGCCGGCCTACGACCTGGTCAACCTCTCGGCCGGAGTGGCGTTCAGCCGTGGCCTTTCGGTCACGGCCTACGTCAACAATCTGTTCGACAAGAATGCTCGTCTGTCGTTCGATCGGGAACGCGGCGGTCAGGCCCGGCTTGGCTTCACGGTCGGACAGCCGCGGACGGTCGGCCTGACCGTCCGTCAGAAGTTCGGGCGATAAAGCAGTGGCGGCGGCGATCCTTCGGGCAAGCCGCCGCCACCTTCCGTGACCGCTCACGACGCCCATATCGCCGTCGTCGGCGCCGGCGTTTTCGGCGCTTGGACGGCCGATCACCTGCTCGGCGCCGGCCATCGCGTCACCCTCATCGACGCCCTGGGCCCGGCCAATGCGCTCGCATCCTCAGGCGGCGAATCGCGGCTGATCCGCGCCGCCTACGGCAAGGACGAAATTTACACCCGCATGGCCCGCGACTCCCTGCCCCGGTGGCGGGATCTGAGCGCCCTTGCAGGCCTGCCGATTTTCATGCCGCACGGCATCTTGTTCTTTTTCGCGCGGGAGGAGTCCTACTTTCGGGACACCGTGGAGACCCATGCCTGTCTCGGTCTGCCGACCGAAATTTTGACCCGGGCGGAAATGGCCGGCCGCTTCCCGATGATGGATTTCGACGGCATCAGCGTTGGCCTGTTCGAGCCGGCGTTCGGCGCGCTGATGGCCCGCAGGGCGGTTCAGACCCTGGTCGACAATTTCGTCCGCGCCGGCGGCGCTTATGTCGCGGGCAACGTCCGGCCCCCCGCCAGTCCCGGCACCCGGCTGGACCAGGTCACGCTCTCCTCCGGCGACCGGATTGGGGCCGACCAGTTCGTTTTCGCCGCCGGTCCCTGGCTGCCTAGGCTGTTTCCCAACGTGATCGGAGGCCGAATCCGGCCAACCCGCCAGGAAGTCTTTTTCTTCGCTCCGCCGGCCGGCGATGCCCGCTTCGGGCCCGAATCCATGCCGGGCTGGGCGGATTACAACGACGGCGACATGTTCTACGGCTTTCCCGACCTCGAAAGCCGTGGCGTCAAGCTCGCCCATGACGTCCACGGGCCGGAGGTCGACCCCGATACGCAGGACAGGCGGCCGACCCGCGCCGCCCTCGACACCGTCGTCGCCTATCGCGACCGGCGTTTCCCGGCGTTGCGCTGCGCGCCCCTCACCGAAAGCCGGGTCTGCCAGTATGAGAATAGCTCGAATGGCGATCTGCTGATCGATTTCCATCCGCATCTCGAAAATGTGCTGCTGGTCGGGGGCGGCTCCGGCCATGGCTTCAAGCACGGTCCCGAAGTTGGCCGCTACGCTGCCTCGCTGCTCGCCGGCAGGGCCACCGTCGAACCGCGCTTCAGCCTGGCGACGAAGTCACTGACCCACGCCCGCGCGATCCGTTAGTCGGGCTTCTTGGCGACTCCAACCAGGGCCGGGCGAAGCAGCCGGTCCTTGAGCACATAGCCGGCCTGCATTTCCTCGATGATCGTGCCCGGGTCCGCGTCCTTCGTCGGGATTTCCATCATCGCCTGATGTTTGTGCGGGTCGAGCGTTTCGCCGATCGACTTCACCCGGGTGATGCCGTTGCGCTGGAAAGCGGCCTCAAGCTCTCGTGCCGTCGCTTCGATTCCCGCAAGGAAATTGGCGGCGGTGGCGTCGCCCCGCAATTCCTCGTTGACCGCGACCAGAGCCCGCTCGAGATGATCCTTGATCGCCAGCATGTCGCGGGCGAACTGGGCCGCCGCGTAGGTCGCCGCCTGCGCCTTCTCCTGTTCGAGCCGCTTGCGGACGTTCTGGATTTCCGCGGCGGCGTAAAGCACCTTGCTGTTCGCCTCCGCAAGCTGTGCCTCCAGCTCGGCGACCCGGTCATGCTCCTGCAGCTCGGGCGAATCGGCGGCCGTCTCCTTGCGGATTTCCTCCGCTTCGTCGTGCAAGTTCTCGTCTTCGGTGCGCTGGGTCATGCCATCAATCTGCTCAAGGTTTGGGCGGTGAAATCCACGATGGGGACGACTCGCGCATAGTTCAACCGGGTCGGGCCGATGACGCCGACGACGCCGACCACCTGGCCCTGGCTGCCGCGATAGGGCGCGGCGATCACGGACGATCCCGACAAGGCGAACATGCGGTTCTCGGATCCGATGAAAATCCGGCACCCGGGCGCGTCGCGAGCCTGTTCCAGAAGCCGGGCGATCTCCTGTCGATCCTCGAGCTCCTCGAGCAGCTGGCGGACGCGCTCGAGATCTTCGGCGGCGCGGTCGTCGATCAGGTTGGCCTGGCCACGCACGATCAGCACCGGCCGGCGGGCATGATCTTCGCTCCACGCCGCAAGCCCGACGGCGATAAGCTCCGCGGCCACCTGGTCGAGCGCCTCGCGCCGCTGGGAAATTTCCGCGCGCAGCCGCCCCTCTGCCTCGGCCAGGGTGAGGCCGGACAATCGCGCGTTGACGAAATTGGTGACTTCGGTCAGCGCCGACGGGTTGGTACCGGGGTCAAGGTTGATGACGCGATTCTCGACACTGCCATCGGCCCCGACCAGGACCGCGAGAGCCCGGTCCGGCGCCAGCGGCACTAGGCTGAGCTGCTTCAACCGGACGTCGCGGCGCGGCGCCAGCACGACTCCGGCGCAGGACGACAGTCCAGACAGCGCGGACGACGCCGCGGCCAGCGCCTGCTCGACCGGCTGATCCCGGCCGATCTGCGATTCTATCGCGGCGCGTTCGCGCTGGTCCGGAAGCGAGGCTTGCATGATCCCGTCGACAAACAGCCTCAGGCCCGTCTCGGTCGGAATTCGCCCGGCGGAGGTGTGCGGGTGGGTCAGGAGGCCGCGTTCTTCCAGTTCCTGCATGACGCCGCGGATTGAGGCCGGCGACAGGCTTACCGTCCCGGCCAGCGCCTTCGACCCGACAGGCTGGCCGCGCTCCAGGTAATTTTCGACCACCAAGCCGAAAATCGCCCGCATGCGCTCGGTGAGTTCGCTGATTGGCGGCTGGGTCATGCCTGACATCTAGGATTGCGTCGCCGCCCGGTCTAGGGAGCGCCCCACACCAGTATCAGGAGATTTGCATGCGCCATTCCGGCCGCGCCCCCGACCAGATGCGTAATCTGACTTTCGAGCCGGGCTTCACCCGCCATGCCGAAGGGTCCTGCCTGATCAGCTTCGGGGACACCCGCGTGCTGTGCACCGCGTCGGTCGAGGACCGGGTCCCGCCCTTCCTCCGCGGCAAGGGCCAGGGCTGGGTTACCGCCGAATATGGCATGCTCCCGCGCGCCACGCACACCCGCGGCAACCGGGAGGCGGCCAGGGGCAAGCAATCGGGCCGGACGCAGGAAATCCAGCGCCTGATTGGCCGGTCCCTGCGCGCCGTCGTCGACCTCAAGGCGCTCGGCGAACGGCAGATCCTGGTCGACTGCGACGTCATCCAGGCTGACGGCGGAACCCGCACCGCCTCCATTTCCGGCGCCTGGGTGGCGCTGCGCATCGCCGTCGACAAACTGCTGGCCGCCAAGGCGATCAAGACCGACCCGATCAACAAGCAGGTCGCGGCGGTGAGTTGCGGCATCCACGATGGAACGGCCGTCCTCGATCTCGATTATGAGGAGGACAGCGCGGCTGGCTGCGATGGCAATTTCGTCCTCACCAGCGATGGCGCGATCGTCGAGGCGCAGGTGACGGCGGAAGGCGAATGCTATGACGAGGAAGGCTTGCTGAGGTTGCTTCGCCTCGCCCGGATCGGCTGCGACGAGATTTTCGCCGCGCAGCTGAAAGCCGTTGGCAAGTGAGACCGGTCGGCGGCAAGCTCGTCATCGCCACGCACAATTCCGGCAAGCTGCGCGAGATTTCAGCCCTCATCGAGCCGCTTGGCATTGCCTGTTTCAGCGCCGCCGAGCTCGGACTCCCCGAGCCGGAGGAAATCGGCAACACGTTCATCGACAACGCCGATTTGAAGGCGCGGGAGGCCGCCGACCTTTCGGGCCTGCCGGCGCTCGCCGACGACAGCGGCCTCGCGGTCGACGCGCTTCACGGCCTGCCCGGCATCTTCTCGGCCCGCTGGGCGGAGGATGACGCGCGCAAGCGCGATTTTGGCCGCGCCATGGAGCGCGTCTGGGCCGAAGTCGAGGCCGCCGGCCCGGACGCCGGTCATGACGCCCACTTCGTCTGCGCCCTGTCGATCGCCTGGCCTAACGACGGGCAGACCGAGGCCTTCGAGGGCCGGGTCGACGGCGCCCTCGTCTGGCCGCCCCGCGGCGACAAAGGCTTCGGTTACGACCCGATGTTCGTTCCCGCCGGCTACGACCAGACCTTCGGCGAGATGGAACCGGATGAAAAGCATCGCATCAGCCATCGGGCCCGGGCCTTCGAGCGGCTGGTCAAGGCGCTCGGCTGAGGCCCTGTCCTATTGGGAATCGGCATGGTAAATTCGAGGCATGTTGCCGCAGGTCCGATCCGCGCCATTCGACGGCGGGACGGGGCTTAAGTTCACAAAAATGGTCGGGTTGAATGGGACATTAGGGGCTTTAGGCGCGCCCGACACGCTCGCGCTCTATGTCCACTGGCCGTTCTGCGTCAGCAAATGCCCCTATTGCGATTTCAACAGCCATGTTCGGACCTCGGTCGACCAGGACGCCTGGCGCGATGCCCTCCTCGCCGATCTCGCCCATGAAGCGAGCCTGCTTGCCGGCCGGACGCTGACCTCGATTTTCTTCGGCGGCGGCACACCCTCGCTGATGGACCCGGCCACCGTCGCTGCCGTCATCGCGGCGGCGCGGCGGCATTGGCGGGCGGCGGACGACCTCGAGATCACGCTTGAGGCCAATCCCAATTCGGTCGAGGCGGCGCGGTTCGCCGACCTCGCGGCGGCGGGCGTCAACCGGCTTTCGCTCGGGCTTCAGAGCTTCAACGATGCGGCGCTCCGATTTCTCGGCCGCGCGCATTCCGCAAGCGAAGGACTGGCGGCCCTGGATCTCGCCCAACGCCATTTCGACCGAGTCAGCTTTGACCTGATCTACGCCCTGCCAGGCGATACGGAAAAAGGCTGGGCGGCAACGCTCGACCGCGCCCTCGGCCTCGGCACCGCCCACCTGTCGCTCTACCAGTTGACGATCGAACCCGGCACGCGCTTCGCGTCGATGGTCGCCCGCCATGATTTCGAGCCGCTCGACGACGACATGGCGGCCAGTCTCTACGAACTGACCGGCGACCGGACCGCCGCCGCCGGAATGCCCGGATATGAGATCAGCAACTACGCCCGGCCGTGGCAGGAAAGCCGGCACAATCTCACGTACTGGCGATACGGCGATTATGCCGGCGTTGGTCCCGGCGCCCATGGGCGCCGGCTCGGCGCTCGAACCGTCCGCCACCGCAAGCCGGAGAACTTCCTTGTCGCTGTCGCCCGCAACGGCCACGGCATCGCCGAGGAAGCGCCGCTGTCCCCGCGCGAAGCGGCCGATGAAGCGCTGGTCATGGGTCTTCGGCTGGCCGAGGGCATCGATCCTGGGGCCATCGCCCGCCGAGTCGGCGTCGACCGGCTGGTCAACGACCGCGCCGTCGCCAGGCTGGTCGCGTCAAATCATCTCGACCTGACCGGCGGGCGACTCCGCACGACCGCCGTGGGGCGGTTGCTGCTCGATCGCATACTCTCGGAAATCGCCGTGTGACGGCGCCTTACTGGCCCGTGGCCTCGCGCTGGAATCGCTCGTCAGCCATGACGAGGAAATCCTCGATCTGCAATTCGGCGTCCGCGTTCGACTGTTTCTTCGAAATCTTGTTCTTGACATCGAACGCCCAGACCGCGGCCGTGAAGCTCGATGCCTGCGTGGCGCAGCGGGTCCGCGCGAACGGTTGAAAGGCGTCCTTGGCCACCTTGTCCGTCTTCGCTTGGGCAATCGCTTCCCTGAAGCAATTGCGCAGGCCGTCCCGCGCGGCATTGACGGTCGCATTCTGCGCCGCGGCCAGTATCAGGACAGACGACATCACCAATGTCATCATTGCAATGCACCTCCCCTCCGAAGCGCTATAGCCCGTTCTGACTCTTTTTTCGCTTTATTGGAAGGGTTTATCGCTCAGTCGGCAAAGGTCGCGGGGGCTGGCGACAGCAAAGTCGATCCCGACGCGGTCACCTGGCGCACCTCAAGCGCGCGCTCGGCTATGCCGTCGCGGCCAAACCGGAAGATTCCATCGACTCCGGCGAAGCCGTCTCGATCGATCAGCCGGCGCGCCGGGAACGGTCTGCCCGGCTCCCAATATTTCGACGTCCGGACCGTCAGCAGCATCGCGTCATAGCCAAGGCTGGCAAGCCGGTACGGAGTCTTCCCATATTTTGCCCTGTAACGGTTCACGAGCTGCTCGAAACGGTCGTTGGGAAGAGCTGCATACCAGGCGCCCCGGAGCGCTGCCGATTTCCCGATGGCGCGCTCATTGCCCCACAATTCGGTCCCCAGAATACGCGGTCCGAACCGAAGCGAGGCGGCCGCAATGGCGGCGGTGGCCGGGGTGTCGCCGACGAGCACGGCGTCGAACCTGCCCTTGCTGGCGAGGGTCGCGGCGGCGCTTCGGACGGAAGCCGCAGTCTGCCCGTAGGACTGGATTCCGCCGACGGTCACCTTGGCTTTTTGAGCGGCGCCGAGCAGTCCGAGCGAAATCCGCTCGCCGTACAGGTTTTTTGGCACAAGGCCGCCGAACCGTGCCGCTCCCCGCGCCTTCGCATAGCCGATCACCCGATCGATGGATTCGCTCGGCACCGTCCCCAGGATGAAGACGCCGTCGCCGGCGACGCCGCTGTCGTTCGAAAAGGTAATGACCGGTACGCTCGCTTGGCGGACGATCGGCGCGACGGCCCTGGCATCGGCGGCCGTCAGCGGGCCGAGGATCAGCTCGTTGCCGGCCGCCAGCGCCTGTCTGGCGGCGGCGGCCGCGCCCCCGACGGAGCTGTCATAAACCGTCAAAACGATCTGCTGATTGTTCGTATCGATCAGCGCCAGCGCCGCGGCCCGCGATATTGAGGTGCCGATCGGCCCATCGACTCCGCTCAACGGAACGATTAGCGCGACCTTGTTCTTGGCGCCCGGCGGAACGATGACGGGCAGGTCTGTCCGGGGCGTCGGGCCGGACCGGCACGCCGCCAGGATCGCCACCGCCAGCAAGACAAGCAGCGGCCGGCGCGCTTGCCGGATGGCGGACGATGATGTCATGACCCAAGCATTCCGACCCATGGACCAGCCACTCCCTCCCGGTTTGTATATCGTCGCCACTCCGATCGGCAATCTATCCGATCTGAGCCCGCGCGCCGCGGACACGTTGCGCCGCGCCAATCTTGTGCTTGCCGAAGATACGAGGGTCAGCGGTAAGCTGCTCAAGCATGTCAGCGCTGCCACGCCGATGCGCAGCTACCATGATCACACCAGCGAGACGCAAAGGGCCGCCTTCGTCCGCCGCCTCGGCGTGGAGGCGGTCGCCCTGATCAGCGATGCCGGCACTCCGCTGATCTCAGACCCCGGCTACAAGCTGGTTCGCGCCGCCCGTGAAGCCGGCCATGCCGTTCATGCGATTCCCGGACCAAGCGCCGCTGTTGCCGCGCTGTCAGTGGCGGGACTGCCGACCGACCGCTTCCTGTTCCTGGGATTCCTCCCGCCCAAGGCCACAGCCCGGGCCGCTGCGATCAGGGAGTTTTCCGGCATTCGAGCAACGCTCGTCCTGTACGAAAGCGGACCGCGGCTAGCCGAAACCCTCGGCTCGCTCGCCGAAACGCTAGGCGACCGGGATGCCGCGGTCGCCCGGGAGCTGACCAAATTGCACGAGGAGTGCGTGACCGGCCGGCTCAGCGAGCTTGGCGCCCGCTACTCGCAACTGCCGCCGAAGGGCGAGATCGTGATCATGGTTGGCCCTCCAGCCGAGCAGCTTGAGGCCAGCGACACCGAACTGGACGAGGCGCTGGACGAAGCGCTGCAAAGGCTGTCGCCAAGCCGGGCCGCTGCCGAGGTTGCAGAAAAGCTCGGGATCAAGCGCAAGCGTGCCTATGCGCGCGCCCAGGAACGCGCTCCTTGAACCGGCAAGAAGCGGAACGGCGCGGCCGCTATGCCGAAACGCTTGCCGGTCTGTGGCTTCGCCTGCACGGCTGGCGGATCCTCGCCCACCGCCAGCGCGTGCCAGGCGGCGAAGTCGACCTAATTGCCCGGCGCGGCCGGATTGTGGCGTTCGTCGAGGTCAAGGCCAGGGCCAGTGACGAGGCGGCCGGAATGGCGCTGGACCGGTATCGGTTGAAGCGGGTCGCGGTCGCTGCCGAGCGGCTTGCGCCGCGCTTCGCGCGGGATGGCGACGATATCCGGATCGATGCCCTGTTCATTATTCCCGGCCGCTGGCCCAGGCACCTGCCGAACGTCTGGCAAGGGTGACAAATTCCGATCCCTCCCCTAGGCGCGCGGCCATGAGCCTGCGCGTCGCCGTCCAGATGGATCCGCTTGAGAGCATCAATATCTCCGGCGATTCCACCTTCGCGCTTATGCTGAAGGCGCACGACCGCGGCCACCGGTTGTACCATTACCTGGCTGGGGATCTGACTTTTGATGGCGGCCGGCTGTTCGCCGGCGCGCATGAAGTGTCGGTGAAAAATGTCGCCGGAGACCATTTCAGGCGCGGCGAATTCGCCATCCTCGATCTCGGTAAGGACGTCGATGCGGTCCTGATGAGGCAGGACCCGCCCTTCGATCTAGGTTACATTACTGCCACTCATCTCCTCGAACGGATCCAGGACGAAACCGTGGTGGTCAACGACCCCGCATCGGTCCGGAACGCACCGGAAAAAGTGTGGGTACTCGATTTCGCCCACTTCATGCCGCCGACCATGCTGACCCGCTCGCTCGGCGCTGCGCGGGAGTTCCTCGACTCGCATGGCGACATCGTCATCAAGCCGCTTCACGGAAACGCCGGCAAGGCCGTCTTCAAGATCGGCCGAGACGGATCGAACCTGGCGCCGCTGCTGGAATTCTTCAACGCCACCTATCGCGAGCCGCACGTCCTGCAGGCATTCCTGCCCGAAGTCAGCGAGGGCGACAAACGCATTGTCCTTGTCAACGGCGACATCGCCGGAGCGATCAATCGTCGCCCGGCGAAGGGCGATATTCGATCCAACCTGGCCGCCGGCGGCACCGCCGAAGCAACCGAGCTGACCGAAACCGAGTTGGAGATTTGCGAAGCGCTGCGGCCGGAACTCAAACGGCGCGGCCTGGTGTTCGTCGGCATCGATGTCATCGGCGGCCGCTGGCTGACCGAGATCAACGTCACTTCCCCGACCGGAATCGTCGCGATCGACAAGTTCAACGGCAGCGACACCGCCGGGCTGATCTGGGACACCATCGAGGCGCGGGTCGCCCAGCAGCGCAAAGGCTAGATGATGAGCGATTGGGTCGTCCGCCTCATCGAGCAGTCAGGCTATCTCGGCGTCGGGTTCCTGATGTTCCTGGAGACGATCTTTCCGCCGATTCCCTCGGAGGTGATCATGCCGGTCGCCGGGGTTGCAGCGGCGCAGGGGAAACTGGATTTCCGGATGGTCGTGCTCGCCGGAACCGCTGGTGCAATGCTTGGCAATATCGTCTGGTATCTTGCCGCGCGGGCGCTGGGTGTCGAGAGACTGCGGCCCATCATCCGCCGCTATGGCAAATGGCTGACCGTCAACTGGTCGGAAATTCAACGCGCGGAACGCTGGTTCGCGCTTCATGGCAGCGCTTTTGTTTTCGTGGCGCGGATGCTGCCGACGGTCCGTTCGCTGGTTTCGGTGCCGGCGGGGCTGCTCAAGATGCGATTTCGAAACTTCCTGATCGCGTCGACGCTCGGCACAGCGGGCTGGACAGTCCTGCTCGCCAGCGCCGGCTACAAGCTTGAGCAGAATGTCAGCGAGGTCGAGCAGTTCATGGGACCGGCCGCCAATGCCGTGATCCTGCTCCTCGCGGCCGGCTACGTTTGGCGGCTGCTGACGCACAAGATCGAGCCTGACGAAGACGCAGAAACATCCAGGGCGGATTGAACTGCGGCGGTTTTCCAATGCACATCCTGATGAGAAACACGTCCGTTTCAGTTGTTTAGGGGATCGTTTACCAGCCCAGCCTAGCGCTTGCCCCCGTCGCGGCGGGCCGGGCTTCCCCACAAGTTTCAGTGGCCCGCCGCGGCGAACCGCTCAAGCTCGTGGATGCGCGTTCCGGTAAACGTCGAGCAGGCGCGCGGCGTCGACTGCGGTGTAGATCTGGGTCGACGACAGGCTGGCGTGGCCAAGCAATTCCTGAAGCGAGCGCAGGTCGGCGCCGCGCGCCAGCAGATGCGTCGCGAAGCTGTGGCGAAGCGCATGCGGAGTCAGCGTGTCGGGCAAGCCCAGGCGCTTGCGGGCCGCTGCCACCGACCGGCGGACCAAGTCTGGATTGAGCGGACCGCCGCGCGCGCCCACGAACAAAGGTTCGTCGGGCTGCAAAGGATATGGGCAGAGTTTCACATAGGCGTCGATCGCCTCGGCCACGGCCGGCACGACCGGCACGATTCGGGTCTTCGCGCGCTTGCCAGTGACCCGGAGCGTCCGGCCGACCGGATGATCTTTCCGCTCCAACGACAGCGCTTCCGCGACACGCAACCCTGCGCCGTAGAGCAGCAACAGCACTGCCAGGTCCCGCGCGCCGATCCATTCCGCGCTGGCAGCCGAAGCCGCATCCTCGGCAAGCGCCATCGCCTCTTCGGGGGCGGCAGGGCGGGGCAATGTCCGAGGGCGCTTTGGGGCGCGCGTTCGAGGAAGGTTTACGGGCTCGCCAGCCTGTTCGGCCGCATAGGTAAGAAAGGCGCGGACGGCGGACATTTCTCGCGCCGCCGACGAGGCGCCAAGGCCATCGGCTCGACGGCGCGCGAGGAAGGCGCGAAGGTCGGACGCGGTCAGGGCCAGCAGGTCGGAGAGACCAATTGGACCGGCCCGATAGTCGCCGAGAAAGCGGATGAAGCGATGCGCGGTGGCGACATAGGCGCGCGCCGTATGCCGCGAGCGACGCCGGCCGTGGAGCAGATGATCGTTCCAGCGCGCGGCCAGCCCGCTCGCTTCGTGCGCTGTCAGTCCACCATCCACCGGCGGATCATAGACGCAAGGCTGCGGCCGAGGAACAGCAACAGTTCCGAGCCGTGCCGATTATCGAGCGTCAGCGCGGCGCGCTGGCCAAGCACCAGCAAGCCGGTCGGCAGCGGTGCCGCATTGTCGAGGCGGATGAGAGCTTCCGCCCGAATGAGGTCGCAGGCCGGCCCGAACAACGGATGGCCGCGCAACACTGTCCGCATCTGCACTTCATCAAGTCGCGAAATCGACCGGGCGAGCAGCATGGGCTCAACTTGCTGGACGCCGTTGCCATCGGCCCGGAAACCCTTCCCGTCGACGATGAGGGCGAGCGCGACCGCATCGATGCCGAGGATCAGCGGCCATTCCTGGGTGACGACATGCAGCAAATCCTCGATGCAGCCCGCCTCGAGGCCAGCCAACACCGCCTCGTGGATCGAGGCGACGGCGCCGGAATGGCCACGGGCGAATGCGATCAAATCCTGGTTGGCTTCCTCCACGGCGCCGAGGCGCTCGCGCAGCCGCGCCACCGCGCGTTCCTCGAAAGGAATGACCCGTCCCATGGCTGGAGTGATACGCCCGGACTGGTTAATTTCCTATCATGGCGGAGGTGGCATGCGGCCGCTCCGCCGCTACCCCTGCTTTGGACCATTCGCGCCACACCAGAATCGTGAGAATGACGGCCGGCAAGGGGCCGACGTTCACCGGCCAGGAACCGCTGGCCACCTGGACGATGGTGGCGATCGGCAGCAGCCAGGCCAGCGCGATGAAGGGGGCCGGAACCCGCCTGTCGATTAGGTAGGCGAAGGCCGGAAGCAGAATCAGCGCGTCATAGACGTAGAGGTAGGGACTGGCGAGCATCGTCGCCGCTGCAAGAATCGCAAACCTTGCCGGCCAGTCGCTGCCCGAGCGCCAGATCCGCCACACGGCAATTGCAGCACCCAGCGCAACGGCGCCGTGCAGCACGAAAGCAAGTGTCTCCGACAAGCCAACCTGCCGGCCGGCGGCGTAGATGCTCACGAACTTGTGCCAGCCGACCAGGCCATCGCGGGCGATGATGGCGTAGAGCGACAGCTGGTCGAGCCAGGCAGCGGTTGCCGCGGGGCCGAATATGAGGAAACCGGCGATTATGACAAGAATTGAAGAAAACACAGCGCCGCCAATGACTTGCCAATGTTTGCCGGCAAGCATCGCGACAGGCAGCATGAGCGCCAGCTGGGGTTTGAGGATCAGGCAGCCGAGGACCGCACCGGCGAGGAACGGTCGCCTTTCGATGAGGGCCAGCCCACCCAGGAACAAACCGGCGATGACGAAGCCGTTCTGGCCAATGGCGGCGTTGGCGAAGACGGGCGGGAAGGCGGCCGCCAGCAAGGCTCCTGTCGGCGACACTCGCCGAGCCACGAGCAGGTAGAGCGCATAGCCGGCGAGCGACCAGAGAATGAGGCCGAGCGGGAACGACGCCAGCCCGAACGGCATCACCAGCAGCAGGAAGAAAGGCGCGTAGGGAAAGGGCATCTCGCCGCCCGGTTCGAAGGCGACGATCGTCGACTGCAAGGCGTGCAGCGCCTGATTGTCGTAGGCCATCGCCGGCTGGCCCGACAAAGCGAACTGGCTCGCCCCCCAGAAACTGATGAAATCCCGCCCAGAGGGTTGCACCCAATTCCAGGTGAATTCGGCCAGCGCCATCAGCCCGATCAGCGCCGCCATCGCCCAGCCGACGCGCCGATAGGGCGCGAACGGATCAGCCAATGCGCTGACCGGTCTTCTCCCAATCGGCGAGGAAGCTCTTGATGCCGGCGTCGGTCAGCGGGTGCTTGAACAATTGGTGGATGATCTTGGGCGGCGCCGTCATCACGTCGGCGCCGATCCTGGCGGCTTCGACGACATGCATGGGGTGCCGCACGCTGGCGACCAGGATTTGCGTGTCGAAGTCGTAATTGTCGTAGATCAGCCGGATATCGGCGATCAGCGCCATGCCGTCGAAGCCGACATCGTCATGCCGGCCGACGAAGGGCGAGATGAAGGTGGCGCCGGCCTTGGCGGCAAGCAGCGCCTGGGCGGCCGAGAAGCACAAAGTGACGTTGACCATCGTCCCGTCGCCGCTCAGCGCCTTGCAGGCCTTGAGGCCGTCGCGGGTCAGCGGCACCTTGATGGCGATATTCTTGCCAATGGCGCGAAGCACTTCGGCCTCGCGCATCATCCCGTCATAATCAAGGGCGACGACTTCGGCCGAAACCGGGCCGGGGCAGACCCCGGCGATTTCGCGGACGACCTCAAGGAAATCGCGGCCGGACTTGTGGACGAGGCTGGGATTGGTGGTTACGCCATCGAGCAGGCCGGTTTCCGCAAGATCACGGATGTCGTCGATTTCGGCGGTGTCGGCGAAGAATTTCATGATGTGTCGCGGGCCCCTGCTGCGTGCTTTGCCGGGGCATAGCGGGTGGCAGGCGCACAGTCATCCGATTCGGGAGCGAAAGGCCAGGCGATGAGCGAACATGTGCAGGTCGAACGCGGCGACGGCGTGCTCGCCATCACCCTGAATCGGCCCGACCGGCGCAATGCGATCACCGTCGCCATGTACGCCGCCCTGGCCGACGCGATCGAAAGCGCCGACGGCGACGACAGCATCCGGGTCGTGACCTTGCGCGGCGAGGGCGAGGACTTCACAGGCGGCAACGACCTTGCCGACTTCATGCAGGCCCTGCCGCGCGAGAATGAGGACATCCCGGTGTGGCGGCTGCTGCGCGCGCTGGCCCGAAACAGGACGCCGATTGTCGCCGCGGTCCATGGCAATGCGGTCGGCATCGGCACGACGATGCTGCTGCACTGCGACCTGGTGCTGGCCGAGGAAGGCACGCGCTTCCTGATGCCGTTCGTCGACCTGGGGCTGGTGCCGGAAGCGGCGAGCTCGCTGCTTCTGCCGAGGATCGGCGGCCGGCGGCGGGCGGCGCGCTATCTGCTGCTCGGCGAGCCGTTCGGCCCGGACGAGGCGCGCGAGTTCGGCCTGGTCAGTCATGTCGTCCCGAAAGGCGGCTTGGACGGCGCGCTAAAACAGACCCTCGCCACCCTGCTGGCCAAGCCGGCGCAGGCACTGCGGCTGACGCAAAACCTGTTGCGCCGCGGCAGCGCCGACGAGATCGTCGAGCGGATGGAGCTTGAGAACGGCCATTTTTCGGAGCGGCTGACGTCCGACGAGGTCAGACAGGCGATTACGGCTTTCTTCGAGCGGAAGGCGGCGAAGCCTCAGACCGCTAGATAGACCCGCTTCGTCCGCGTCAGCGAGACGTTCGGCCCGTTGAAGAACAGGAAGTCGGTCGGCTGCGTGTAGGTCAGGCTGAGGTCCTTGTACGGGATCGCGGGCGTTCCGCCGTTGGCGATGCCCAGCGGGCTGAGGGTGCCGCTCTGCGTGCCGAATTTCTTCGCGGCCATCCTGGCGCGAAGATCGGCATCGCTCGGCGTCGGATAGATGGTCGCCAGCCGAGCCGCTTCGCCGAGCGCATGCTGCATGCCGGCACTGGCCTGGAACAACTGCCCGACGACGAAGATGCCGTAGATGAACAGGATCAGCACCGGCAACGCGATGGCGGTTTCGATCACTGCGGCGCCCTGCTGGTCGGCGCGGATTTTTCGGCGCATCGTCATTGGATTCGCACTCCCGCCGTGCCCTTCAGCATGTAGGTTCCGTCGGCGCGGGCCCCCGCGAACCTCGTCTTGAACATCGGCGTGTATTGTTTGTCGATGCTGACCTCGACGTAACGGGCATAAGGCTGGCTGGTGTCCGAGCACGATGCCGTGAAGGCCAGTTTCGTGCCGTCATTGTTGCACTCCAGCCACGATGAAATGGTCACTGCCGACGTGGCGACGCCCGCAGCGGCCGCAGCCTCGGCCTTCAAGGCCGTCTTGTAGTCGGCCGTTTCGGCATAATCGCCATTCTGTACCTGCTCAACCGTGCGCTGGGCGATCTGCTCAAGTTGCAGCTTGGCGGAATAACCGCGGCTCATGTCAACCATGCCGATCAGCAGCAGCGAGAGGATTGGGGCGGCAAAGCCCATCTCGACGATCGAGGCGCCGTCTTCGGCGCGCCAGATTGCGGTGAGCTTCATCATGCCACCAGCCTCACGCTTTTGCCGCTGGCCTGCTGGTCAGCGTCGCAGTCGTCCGGGTCCATGTCGTTCTGGATGTTGGCGTTGCCGTTGAAGGCGACCGTATAGCCGACGACCATTGCGCATTTGGTCGACTGTGCGGAGTCGCCGGAGAAGGTTAGGGAGCCCTTCGGAAAGTAGAGGGCGCCGTCAAGCGCGGTCAGATTGTTGCCATTGATCGTATTGGCATTGTCGGGGTCAGCATTGGCCGCCTGGATCAGCAGCATCTTCTTGTAGAGGCACGAGTTGGTCCCGTTGAAGAGACCGCACGTCGCGTCCGTGGGCGCCGTCAGCTGCAGCGCGGAGTTACCGCTCATCGTGATCGTGCCGGGATTGGAGCCGGTCAGGATAATCGTCACGCCTTCCCCGATGATGAGTTCGTTGCCGACCAGATTGATACTGGCGTTGTTGAGGTAATAGACGCCCGGGCTCAGGACCGTCGTGCCGTTGCCGACATTGAAGCTGCTGTAACATCCCGGCTTCAGGCTGCCATCGGCATTCGATTTGGATGGATGGTTGGTATTCGTGCAGCTCATCCCGGTCGGCACATCCGTCGAATATTTGCTCTCGAAGGGATCCGGCAGCGGCGAGGCCCACGGATCGAGATCGGTGACGCCATTGATCGACGTCGGCATACCCCCGGCCGCCGCAACCGGATCGGCCTCGAAATAGTGCGCGGTGCCGTCGACGTCGACGGAGTCGAGAGGATCCGCGGAGTTGGAAATGGCGCCGCAACCCATGACCACGTTCGAGCTGCCGCCGATTTCCAGCGCTTTCCCGGATTTCTTCAGCGCCACAACGCAATATTTATCCTGGTCGACCAGCTTCGCCGTCGCCGTCGCGGTGATCGTCGGGGTGGAGGCCAGGAACAGGCCCGAGAAGCCAAGCTTCCGTTGCATCGACAAGGTTACCCGCACCGCCGTTGGATCGCCCGCATACGGACCCGAGGTCGGAGGCGGCTCGATGTTCTTGGTCGGCGTCGTTGGGAGGTGCGAATTGACCACGATATCCCGATTGGCCGCGTCAACCGCGTTCTTCTCCTGCGACAAGGCGTACGCCCCAGCCAGGGCCGCCGAATCGGCGGAGCGCTGAAGCTGGCGCTTCCACAGCGCCCACTGGATGGTGTCGGTGGCGAGGCCGGCGGAGCCCACGACCAGGGGCAAGGCCGCGCCGAAGATGACCAGCGCGTTGCCGCGCCGGTCCCGCCAAAGCTTCTTCAAAGCCTGAATCATGCTGACTTACCCTGACGTTCGATGCGCATGTGTGGCACCTAGCGCGAACAGGGTGTCCGAACCGTTCAGGGGACTGGTTAATGCGGTCCTGACCATGTTCGGGCGACGATCCCTTGCACGGAGCGTGTTACACCTATAATACAGCAAAAGAGCTTGCGCCGCTTGACCGAGCCGTTCACTTCTGGCCGGGCATCGCGACGGCGCACGAAAGGGAATGACGATGACGACCGAGACCGCGACGAAGAGCGAAACCAAGCTGAAGCTGGATCCGCCGGAGGTTCTGCAGCCGGTCGCCGTGGCGGACGCGGCGGGCCTGGTGCCGCTCAAGGCCGAGGAGACGAGCGAACTGGACAAGCGCGTGTCGCAATTCGTCGAGGAGCTTGCGGCGCTGGATTCGAACAGCCCGGAATTCGGCAAGAAGGTCGACCAGCTGACCGCCATGGGCCGCAAGGAAATCGCCGAAGCGGCGGGCGCGTCGAACCGATTCCTCGACCGGCCGGTCAAGGCAATCGACAAGGACACCGGCATCGGCGCCGACCTGACCGAGCTTCGCCGGACGGTGGAGTCGCTCGACCCCAAGGAAGCGACCAAGACCCGCAAGCTGCTGGGCATCATCCCCTTCGGCAACCGGGTCGACCGCTATTTCGACAAATACCGCAGCTCCCAGACCCACATTTCGAAGATCCTCGGCAGCCTGGCCAACGGCAAGGACGAGCTGCTGATGGACAATGCCGCCATCGACACCGAGCGCGCCGGCCTGTGGAAGACGATGCACAAGCTCGAGCAGATGATCCACATCTCCAAGAGCCTCGACAAGCAGCTGGAGGACAAGGCCAACGAGCTGGATGCGACCGACCCGGCCAAGGCCAAGGCGATCCGCGAAAGCGCTCTGTTCTACACCCGCCAGCGGACCACCGACCTGCTGACCCAGATGGCGGTGACGGTGCAGGGCTATCTCGCCCTCGACCTGGTCAAGAAGAACAATGTCGAACTGGTGAAGGGGGTCGACCGGGCATCGACCACCACCGTGTCGGCGCTGCGGACGGCGGTGACCGTCGCCCAGGCGATGACCAACCAGAAGCTGGTTCTGCAGCAGATCACGGCGCTCAACACGACGACGGCGGGAATGATCGATTCCACCGGCGAGATGCTCCGCACCCAGACCGGCGCGATCCACGAGCAGGCGGCCTCGTCCACCATTCCGCTGGAGACCCTGCAGCGCGCCTTCCAGAACATCTACGACACGATGGACCAGATCGACGAGTTCAAGCTGCGCGCGCTCGCCAACATGAAGCAGACGGTCGACACGCTCGGCAACGAGGTCGAGAAGTCGCGCGGCTACATCGCCCGGGCGGAAGGCGTGAACAAGGGCAAGCTGGAGAATTCGGCGTCGCCGCTGACGCCTATCGAAAGCCAATGACGACGGAACGCTTCAACCGGGTCATCGCCCGCGCCGATCGGGTCATGGCGCAACTCGACCAGCGCGGCGGCCCGGCCCAGGCCGCCGCGCGGCGCGAGCGGCAGCGGCTCAACGCCAGCCTGAAGCAGCGGGCAATCCGGATCGGCGCAGTCTTGCTGCTGATCAGCTTGGCGACGATCATCACCGGCCTGATCATACCCATCGGCATGTTCGGCTTCCTCGGCGCGGTTGGGCTGGCGATCGGGGCCGCGGCGATGCTGGCGCTCGCCCCGACCGGCCCAAAGACGATCACGGCGCCGGCGAGTGATCTGCCCAACGGCGAAATGGTCCAGCGGTTCGATTCCTATCTCTACCGAAGCCGGCCGCTGCTGCCGGCGCCCGCCCAGGCGGAGCTTGACCGGATCAGCAGCGCGCTTCCGGCGCTGAAGCAGACGCTGGAGCGCAACGACGCGCTCGACCCCAACGCCCAGGACGCGCGGCGGCTGATGTCGCTGCACCTGCCGGGCCTGATCGACCGCTATCTGCACGTGCCCGCCGCATTCCGGGCGGATCATGACGGCGAGGGCGTGAGCGTCGACGACCGGCTGGTCGAGGGGCTCGCGGCCGGCCGCCAGGCGCTGGCGGAAATCTCGGAGAAGCTGGCGAGGCAGGACCTGCTGGCGTTCGAGACGCAGGGCCGGTTTATCCAGTCCCGCTACGGCGAAGAGAGTCTGACCGGAGCGGTTCCGCCCGACAACCGATAAGGCCGCTTAACTATTGGTCCGTTGCCGAAGGGATCGCAACTGCTGGTGTTTCCGGCATCCCGAGCCGCTGCTTTGCGGCTGCCAGCATTTCCCCGAACCTGGGGTCGCCGCGAATTGGATCGAGGTCGGGATCGGCCTCCAGATGCTTGATGTGGGTCGAGCTGTTGATTCGCTCGAAATAAGGGTGGAGCGCTTCCAGTGCGTCGGCGCGCGAGCCGGGATCAAGCGCGAGGCCGCAGGCAAGGTTGTAACGCAGCGTCAGATTGTCGGGGTCCAGCAGCAACGCCCGACGAGCCCACTCCTTGGCACGTTGCGCCTCGCCCAGATGCCCGAGCGCGATGGCTCCAAAAGCAATCGCACTGCCGTTTCCCGGATCCTTGGCGATTGCCGTCTTGCATCGATCCAGCGTTAATTCGGCGGCCTTGCGCAGCTCGTCGACCTCGCCCGACCCTCCGTAACAGGTCGTCAGCATCCCGGCATTGTGCCAATCACTGTCGATCAGCGACGCAGCCTTGGCGAAGAACGGTATCGCCTCTGTGATCCGGCCTTGGCGAAACATCAGCCGGGCCGCCTCTCTGTTCACTTCCCAGGATTCGGGATCGAGTCGAAGCGCTTCTTGAATTTCCCGATTGGCCTCCTCGGTCCGGCCTTCCTCTTCGAGGTTCCGGGCCATTGCACACCGCGCCTCGGGCAGGTCGGGGTTGAGCGCCAACGCACGTTCGGCCGCAAGCAACGGATTGTCGGGGTAGGCGTGTTCGAATCGCAATTCCGACTGGGCCAGGGCCATCAATGCCCAAGCCTGCGCGTAATTCGGATCGAGCGCCACCGCCTGTTGGCAGATCCGGACGATCGCCTGGTCCCGGCGGACGTCGCCGGATGCTCCGCCCGTCCAGTGCTGGCGAGCCATCAAATAGAGATTGTACGCATCGACATTGGCGGTGCCCCGAGTCTCGATCGCTTTCTTCTCGGCAGGAAGAAGCTTGACCCGTAGGGCTGCGACAATTGCCCTCGATATTTCATCTTGAATGGCGAAAATGTCCGTGAGGTCTCGGTCGTAGCGATCGGCCCAAAGATGGCCGCCGGTGGCGACGTCGATCAACTGGGCGGTGATGCGTACGCGGTCGCCCGCCTTGCGCACGCTGCCTTCCAGCACATGGCTGACGTCAAGGGCCTGCGCCACTTCCTTCACGTCCATCACCCGGCCCTTGAAGGTGAAGGCGGTGTTGCGGGCGATCACCAGCAAAGCCGACACTTTGGACAGGTCGGTAATGATGTCCTCGGTGATGCCGTCGCTGAAATATTCCTGCTCTGGGTCGCCGCTCATGTTGACGAAGGGCAGAACGCAGACAGATGTGCCACGCCGAGCTTCCTGGCCCTGATCGCGGCTTTTCGGGCCCGCCGACGAATTGCTGCCAGCAACCTTGGCCACGGCCTCCAGCAGATCGCTCAGATTTTGAGGTTCCTCTTTTCCGCTCCATTCTTCGAGGTCTACCGACTGGAACTGGCGGAAGCCGAGCGGCGGGCGGCACCCGTTCATTGTCACCGGGACCAGACGGCCACTGTCCCGGCCTTCGGCCGCTTCGTCCTGAACCCAGGCGGAATCAATCGATGATTCGGTCCACAGCACAACAACCGCCTGGGCGCTCTTGAGCTCGCGGTCGATTTCCGAAGCGAAACGGGAGCCTCCCTGGATGTGACGATCCCACCAGACTTCATGCCCGGCACGACCGATGCATTCGGCCAATTGCTTGGCCGCGGCCGCATCGTCGCGCGCATAGCTCAGAAAAACTTTGGCCAAGCTGGATCCCCTTGAGATCACTGTGCCCTCATGTGGTTGTGCCTTCAAGGAAAAGTGAACGAGGACAGTTCCACAGGTTAATCGATGATGCCGGAACTTCGCAGGGCATCGAGGCGGCCGCGAGCGATCCCCGCCGCGGCCAATATTTCGGCGGTATGCTCGCCCAGCGCCGGCGGCGGCAGGTCGGAATCGCAGCGATGGCCGTCCAGCCTGATGGGTGACCCGACGGTCGGCACCTCCCCGAGCGCGCCGCCGCTCATCAGCCGAACGACCTGCCGATGCCGCGCCTGCACTTCCGCCAGGGCTTCGCTGATGCTGTTGATCGGGCCTGCCGGGATGCCCGCCGATTCCAGCAGATGGAACCAGTCGGCGGCAGGCCTGGCGCGAATGCATTCACCTACCAGGTCGACGATCTCGGCGCGATTGGCGACCCGGGCGGCGTTGGTCGCGAAACGTTCGTCGGCCGCCCATTCGGGATGGCCGCAGAGGTCCGCCAGCCGGGCGAACTGGCGGTCGTTGCCGACGGCGATGACCAGCGTTTTATCGGCCGCGTCGAACGGCTGGTAGGGCACGATATTGGGATGCGTATTGCCCTGCCGAGGCGGGTCCTCGCCCGAGACGAGCGCGTTCGACATCTGGTTGGCGAGAACGGCCAGCTGGGTGTCGAACAGCGCCATGTCGATATGCGCGCCCTCCCCGCTCCGCTGTCGGCGGAACAGCGCGGCGAGGACCGCGACCGTCGTGTAGAGGCCGGTGAACAGGTCGGCGACGGCCACACCGACGCGCATTGGCCCACCGCCTGGCTCATCGTCGGGCCGCCCGGTGATGCTCATCAGACCGCCCTGCGCCTGGATCATGAAATCATAGCCGGCGCGGGGCGCATAGGGTCCGTCCTGCCCGAAACCGGTGATCGAGGCGATGATCAGGTCCGGCTTGTTGGCACGAAGCGAAGCCGCGTCCAAGCCGAATTTGGCCAGAGCGCCGACCTTGAAATTTTCGACCACCACATCGCTTTGAAGAGCCAGATGCCGGACCAACGCGGCGCCTTCTGCCTGCGAGAAATCGATCGCCGCCGATTTCTTGCCGCGATTGGCGGACAGGAAATAGGCCGCGACCTTGTGGCCGTCATGCTCGTGCCAGGGCGGCCCCCAGTGGCGCGTGTCGTCGCCAACGCCGGGGCGCTCGATCTTCGTCACCCCGGCGCCAAGATCGGCCAGCAATTGGGTGCACCAGGGGCCAGCCAGCACTCGGCTGAGGTCCAGCACCTTGAGGCCGGTGAGCGGGCCGTTTGCCATTAGCGCTCCCCCCCGTGGCGAGGGTCGGGCGGGAGCCAGCCGCGGCGGCGGCTGAATGAGTCTCCTGCGATGCAGACGCATCGCGCGCCCCACCTACCTCCCCCACGAGGGGGGAGGATGAACGGGTTGGCGAGCGGCATCATGCCCGCCGCCGGCTCCACGCCCGCCGGTCGGCGAGGACGGCGTGGGCGGCGTTGTGGCCCGGCGCCCCGGTGACGCCGCCGCCCGGGTGCGCACCTGCCCCGCACAGATAAAGGCCGGGCAGCGGCATCCGGTAATCCGCGGCGCCGATCATCGGCCGGGCGCTGAACAATTGGTCGAGGCCCATCTTGCCGTGGAAGATGTCGCCACCGACCAGGCCGAAACGGCGCTCGAGGTCGAGAGGCGAATGAATCTGCCGGCCGAGCACCGACTTGGCGAAGCCGGGCGCGTGGCTGTCGACGGTGGCGATGATCGCGTCCGCGGCCTTGTCGCGTTCCTTGTCCCAGCCCCGGCCGGGCCCGAGGTCATAGCGGAAATGCTGGCAGAACAGCGAGGCGACATGCTTGCCCTTTGGCGCGAGGCCCGGATCGAGCGTCGACGGGATCAGCATTTCAATGATCGGCTGCTTTGCCCAGCCATGCATGCGGGCATCGACATAGGCCCGCTCCATATAATCCATGCTTGGGGCCATGATGATGCCGGCGGTCAGATGGTTGCCCTTCTTGGGCAGCACGGTGAACTTGGGCAGCTCCGAGAGCGCGACATTCATTCGGAAGGTCGCGCTTTCGCAATTCCAGTTGGCCATGCGGGTCTTGCTGTCGGAGTCGACGGCGCCTTCAGGAACCAGTGCGTTGAAGAGCAAACGAGGATTTATCCCTGCGACAACATTTGCAGATCGCCAACCTTTGCCGCCTGCAACAACACCTGCAGCACGCCCTTTATCGACGATCAGTTCCTCAACCGGCGTGCTGAGCACGATGTCGACTCCGGCCTCATGGCAGGCGCGCGCCATGGCCTGGGTGATCGAGCCCATGCCGCCGATCGCATGGCCCCAGGCGCCGGGAACGCCCGCAGCCTCGCCAAACAGATGGTGGAGCAGGACATAGGCCGTGCCCGGATGTTCGGGCGAGGCGAAATTGCCGACCACGCCGTCGAAAGCGAACAGCGCTTTCGTCAGCTCGCCCTGGAAATGGCGGTTGAGGACGTCGGCCGCGCTTCGGGTCGCGAAGTCGTGGACGATCCGGATTTCGCCGGTGCTCAGCCCGACCAGGTCGCGGCCGAGGCTGGCCAGCGACGGCAGTCCGCGGACTCCGGCGCCGACTTCCGGCGGCGCCTTTAAAAGCCATTTCTTGATCAGCGGGACGATCAGCTCGAGCTCGGCGACGTAGCGGTCGTAAGCATCGGCGTCGCTTTTCACGTGACGGCCGATTTCCTTGCGGGTCAGGCCGCCGCGCCCGGCCAGCAGATAGTCGCCGTCGCCGGGCAGGAAATTGTCGGTCTTGCGCAGCACGACGCGAAGCCCGTGCCGCTCCAATGCCATGTCCCGGATGATCTTGGGCTGAAGCAGGCTGACCGTGTAGCTGGCCGCCGAATTGCGAAAGCCAGGCAGAAACTCGTCGGTCACGGCCGCGCCGCCGACAACGGAGGCCGCCTCGAGCACGGCCACCTTCATGCCCTTGCGGGCCAGGTAGAAGGCGCAGGTCAGGCCGTTATGGCCAGCGCCGATAATGATCGCGTCGTGCAAACCTTCCCCCGCTCCGCGGCTATCGCATCAGCACAAGCTCTTCGGCCATCGTCGGGTGAAGGGCAACCGTCGCGTCAAAATCGGATTTCTTGAGGCGCGCTTTCACCGCAATCGCCGCGGCCTGCAGGATTTCCGGCGCGTCCGGGCCGATCATGTGCAGCCCGACGATCCGATCGTCATTATCGTCGACGATCAATTTGTAGAGCGACCGTTCGTTGCGGCCGGCGAGGACATTCTTCATTGGCCGAAAATCCGAGGTGTAGACCTTGACCGCGCCAAGCCGGTTGCGCGCCTGCCCTTCGGTCATCCCAACGCCGGCCAGGGGCGGATGACTGAACACCGCGCTTGGAATGCAGCCGTAGTCCACATGGGTCGGCTTTCCGCCGAAATGCGTGTCGGCGAACGCCTGCCCTTCCCGGATCGCGACCGGGGTCAGCTGCACCCGGTCGGTGACGTCGCCAATGGCAAAGATCGACGGGACATTCGTGCGATTGTCGTCGCCGACCTTGATCTCGCCTTTCTCGCCGATCTCGACGCCCGCCGCCTCGCATCCCAGGGCCTCGACATTGGGGCGGCGGCCGACGGCGAACAGGACTTCGTCGGCGCCGATATCGTCGCAGCCCGTCATCGACAGGCTGAGGCCGCCGCTCTCAAGCCGCGTGATCTGGTCGATGGTGGCGTTGAATCGAAAATCGATGCCCTTGCGGACCGAGATCTGGATCAGCCTGTCCACGATCTGCTGGTCATAGCCGCGCAGCAAAGTGTCGCTGCGGTTGACCAGGGTGACGTGCGCGCCGAACTGCTGGAAGATGCCGGCGAACTCGTTGGCGATATAGCCGCCCCCGACGATGACGATCCGCTTCGGCAGCCGCTCGAGGTGGAACACGTCGTTCGAGCTGATCGCATGCTCGATACCCGGGACGTCGGGCATCAGCGGCCGGGCGCCGGTTGCGATCAGGATTTTGTCGGCTGTAACCGCCTTGCCTGAGGCCAGCCGGACGCTGGTCGGCCCGGTCATTTCCGCCCGCTCATGGAAAATGGCCACGTCGTGGTTAGTCAGCGTTTCGGTATAGGCGCCTTCCAGCCGGGAAACCTCGGCCAGCACATTGTCGCGCAGCACCGGCCAGTCGAAGCGCTTGGTCGGCACGTCCCAGCCGAACATGGCGGCGTCGTCGATATCCTCGGCGAAATGGGCGCCGTAAACGAGCAGTTTCTTGGGCACACAGCCGCGGATGACACAGGTGCCGCCGACCTTATGCTCCTCGGCGATGCCGACCCGGGCGCCATGCGCCGAGGCAATCCGCGAGGCGCGCACGCCGCCGGATCCGGCGCCGATCACGAACAGGTCAAAGTCGGCCATTCTTACCTCCGAAGGCCCAGATGGCCGGGTTGCGGCTCAATCGCCAGTCACCAGTCGGCATCGTCGCGATAGCGGCAGGTTCAGCTTCCGGCCCGTTCGACCAATGCCCTGGTCGACGGGTCGAGATGGGCGCTGTCGCCGCTTTCGCCAAGGTTGCCGGCGATCTCCTTGCCGAGCTCGACCCCGAACTGATCGAAGGGGTTGATGCCGAGCAGCACCGCATTGGCGAAGGTGCGGTGCTCGTAGAAGGCGAGCAAAGCGCCCAGCGTCCGGGCGTCGAGCTGGTCGAGCATGATCGCCGCGCTCGGCCGGTCGCCAGGATAGTGGCGCTGCGGATCATCGCTCTGCCGGCCCTGCATCAGCGCCGCGCCCTGGGCGATGCCGTTGAGGAGCAGCATATCGTCGGAACCGCGGACGAGAACGAATTCGACAGGCACCGACAGGCTGCCCTGATGAAGCAATTGAAACACGGCGTGCTGGACATCGGTGCCGACCCCGCCCCAGGTCACCGCGCCGGTTTGCCGGCCGGTTGGCGAGCCGTCACAAGTCACTGATTTCCCCAAGGACTCCATCTCCAGTTGTTGGATATAGGGAACCAGGAGCCGCAGCCGGTCGACATAGGGGAAGACCGCCCGCGACTGGGCGCCGAAGCGCTGGACGTAGAGCTGGTCGGCGAAGGCGGCGAGCAGCGGCGCGTTGGCCGCCGGCTCGGCATAGCGGAAATGGCGGTCCATCTCCGCCCCGCCCTCGAGCAGTTCCTCGAACGAATCCCAGCCGAGCGCCAGCGCCGCCGTCACCCCGACCGCGCTCCACAGCGAATAGCGGCCGCCGACGCCCTCGCCGATCGGCAGGACCCGCGTTTCGTCGATGCCCCGGTCGACCGCGGCATCCGGCGCGGCGGTGACGGCGATGACCCGGCCGTACGGATCGGCGACCCCGTCCTGCCGGAGCCAGTCGAGCGCGCCGTCGAGATTGGTCATGGTCTCGGCGGTGGTGAACGACTTTGACGCGGCAATGACGAGGGTCGTCGCCGGGTCGAGCGCTGCGGTCGCGTCAGCCAGCACCTGCGGGTCGACATTGGCGACGAAGCGGACCCAGTAGCGGCCGCGCCCGCGGCCGAGCGCGTCGACCAGAAGGGCCGGGCCGAGCAGCGACCCGCCGATGCCGATGTGGAGGATGCCGGTGACATCGCCGAACGCGCCGGCTTCGACGGCGTCGACCAGGGCCCGAACCCGCGCCCGGCGGGCCTTGGCAAGCTCGACGTCGGCAGGCGCGCCATTGCCGCGCTCGGCGACATGGGTGGCCGGCCGGCCCTCGCTTGGATTGACAACCTCCCCGGCGAAGAGGGCATCGCGGCGGCCGGCGACGTCCCGCGCTTCGGCCAGGGCGACGAAATGCGCCATCAGATCACGGTCGAGATGCGTTTTCGACCAGTCGAAATAGAGGCCGGCGACATCGAGGGTCAGCGCCGAAAGGCGATCGGGCTGATCGCGAAACAGCGCATCCAGCCGCCTTTCAGGATGTTCGATAATCGGCTGCCACGGGTCACCTGCCATGGCCAGCGTCATAATCGGGACGGCCGCAATTGCCAGACCCCGGCTTGACGGGTGCGCATCGGGCCGGAAGAAGCGGCTGCCCATGCGCTGGTTCAGACAATCCCCCAAAGCCGATTATGCCGACCCGCCGGCCGAGGCCTCGCCCAAGCCCAAGGAAAGCCTGTTGCGCTTCCTGGTCACCCTGGCCTTGCTGGCCTGGGCGCTTCGGAGCTTTGTCGCGGCGCCGTTCAACATTCCGTCGGGATCGATGCTGCCGACCCTTCGCATCGGCGACTATATGCTGGTCGCCAAATGGCCCTACGGCTATTCGCGGTACAGCTTCCCGTGGCAGGTTCCGAGCTTCGACGGTCGAATTTTCGGCCGATTGCCGGAGCGCGGCGACGTCGTTGTCTTCAGGCCGCCCGGCGCCGACGGCGAATTCGTCAAGCGGCTGATCGGCCTGCCCGGCGACACGATCGAGGTTCGCGGCGGCACCCTGATCCTGAACGGCAAAGCCCTGTCGCGCGAAAGCCGCGGCCGGTTCGCGATGCCGATCGGCGCCAACAGCCCGTGCCGGGTGGTGCCGCCGGCCGATCCGATGGTCGGGCGCGACATGAATGGCGAGCCAGCCTGCCTCTACCCCGCCTATCGCGAGACCCTGCCGGGCGGTCCGTCCTACCTTGTGCTGGACCAGGTGGAGAATCCGGTCGCCGACGATTTCGGGCCCATCCGGGTTCCGCAAGGCCATGTCTTCATGATGGGCGACAATCGCGACGACAGCCTCGACAGCCGCTTTTCGCCCGCCATCGGCGGCGTCGGCCTGGTCCCGGTCGACCATCTCGTCGGTCGGGCGCTGATCATTTTCTGGTCGACCGATGGTTCGGCGTCCTACGTCAAGCCGTGGAGCTGGTTCAGCGCGCTGCGCGGCAATCGCATCGGCACGACCTTCAGCCAGGATGCGCCGTGAGCGACCTTGCCGCCTATCTGACCAAGGCGCTTGGCCACGCGCCCCGGGATCTCGGCCTGTTCGAGCGCGCGCTCAGCCACTCCAGCGCAACCCGGGACAGCTATGAGCGGCTGGAATTCCTGGGCGACCGGGTGCTTGGGCTGGTCATCGCCCGGCGGCTGTACGAGCGGTTCGACGAGCCGGAAGGCAAATTGTCGAAGCGGCTCAACGTGCTGGTCGCGCGCGAAACCTGCGCCGAAGTCGGCCGGGCGATCGGCCTGCCCAAGTGGATCCGCCTCGGCCGCCAGGCCCGCGACGACGGGGCAAGCAACAGCGGCAATGTCATCGGCGACGTCGTCGAAGCGCTGATCGGGGCGCTTCTGCTCGACGGCGGGCTGGAGGCCGCGGCCCAATTCATCCGGCGCCAGTGGGAGCCGTTGCTGGAAGCGCACATCGGCGCCCCGCAGCATCCCAAGTCGGCGCTTCAGGAACTGGCCGCTGCCCGCGACCTGCGTCCGCCCCATTATGAATTGCTGAGCCGGACCGGACTGCATCATGCGCCTTTGTTCACGGTCAGCGTCGCCGTCCGCGGGCTTGGCGAGGCGACGGGCGAAGGCACCACCAAGCAGGAAGCGGAAACCGCGGCGGCGGAAGCGCTTCTGAACTCCGTTTCCAACAACCGATTACCCTGAGCTTGTCGAAGGGCTGTCTTTCCTTCTTAAGGCTCAAATGAGCTTCTGGGCCTATATGCTCCGTTGCAACGGCGGGCGTTTCTACGTTGGCCGTACCGACGACCTCGAGAAGCGCGTCTGGCAACATGAAACGGGTGCGATTCCTGGCTTTACCCGCAACTTCCTGCCGGTGACGCTGGTTTGGCAGCAGGAGTTCAGTACGCGCGAGGAAGCAAAAGCAGCCGAGAAGCGAATCAAGGGCTGGAGTCGCGCGAAGAAATTGGCCCTGATCCGAGGTGACTGGGCTGAAATCTCGAAGCTAGCAAAGAGTAAGGGCAGCCCTTCGACAAGCTCAGGGAAGTCGGATTTCATATGAGTTTGAACAAGCCCACCCGCGCCGGCTTCGTGGCGGTCATCGGCGCTCCCAACGCGGGCAAGTCGACTTTGGTCAATGCCCTGGTCGGGCAGAAAGTGGCGATCGTCAGCGCCAAGAAGCAGACGACTCGGGCGCGGCTGATGGGCATCGCCATCCACGGCGCGTCGCAAATCCTGCTGGTCGACACACCGGGCATCTTCGAGCCGAAGCGGCGGCTCGACCGGGCGATGGTAGCGGCGGCGTGGAGCGGGGCCGGCGATGCCGAGCTGATCCTGCTGGTGATCGACGCGTCGACCGGCATCAAGGGCGGGCTCGGCTCCATCCTCGACGGATTGCAGGCGCGCGAGCATCCGCTGATGGTCGCGCTGAACAAGGTCGACCTGGTCCGCAAGGAGGCGTTGCTGGGCCTCGCGACTGAAGTCACGGAGCGCGTGACTCCGGATGCGCTGTTCATGATCAGCGCCGCGAACGGCGACGGGGTCGGCGACATCAAGTCGGCACTGGCCAAGGCGGTTCCGGAAGGGCCGTGGCTATACCCCGAGGACCAGGTGTCGGACGCCACCGACCGGATGATCGCCGCCGAGCTGACCCGCGAGCAGCTTTACGAGCAGCTGCGGCAGGAATTGCCTTATTCGTCCGCCGTCGAGACGGAGAAATGGGAGGACCGGCCGGACGGATCGGCCGTCATCCACCAGCAGATCCTTGTCGAGCGCGACAGCCAGAAGGGTATCGTCGTCGGCAAGGGCGGAGCCCGGCTGAAACTGATCGGCCAGAAGGCGCGGGAGGAAATCAGCGCCCACCTGGGCCGCAAGGTCCACCTTTACCTGCACGTCAAGGTCAATCCGCGCTGGGACGAGGACCGGGCGCTTTATCGCGAGATCGGGCTGGAGTGGGCGGAGTAGCTAATCCTCCCCGCTGGCGGGGAGGTGGCGGCCGCAAACTGACGGAGGGGACCTCACCCTGGCACACTGCGCCCGCCACCCCCTACGCTGGTTCCCCTCCCCGTCCCGGGGAGGATATCAACCCCTCCACCCATGCCGGGACCAGATCTCCCGCTTTGCCGGTCCGGCTTTCGTGGAACAAGATACTGCCCTGGCTGGGCTCCAGGTTGATCTCGACGCAATAAGCGCCGCAGTAGCGGGCGGTCTGGACGAAGGCAGCAGCGGGATAGACAGCGCCCGAAGTGCCGATCGACACGAACAGGTCGCAATCCCGCAACGCCGCTTCGATGCGGTCCATGCCGTAGGGCATTTCGCCGAACCAGACGATGTCGGGGCGGACCAGGCCGGTGCCTGTGCACGACGGGCAGGTCGCGTCCTCGCCCATGGGGCCCGCCCACGGGAAGCGCGCATCGCAGGCCAGGCACCAGCCGCTGGCGAGCTCGCCGTGCATGTGCAGCAGGCGTTTCGACCCAGCGCGCTCATGCAGATTGTCGACATTCTGCGTGACCAGCAGAAAGTCGCCGGGCCAGCCGGCGTCGAGCCGCGCCAGGGCTTCGTGCGCGGCGTTGGGCTCGACCTCGGCCAGCCGGGCGCGGCGGGCGTCATAGAAACGGTGAACGAGCGCCGGATCGCGGCGATACGCCTCGGGCGTCGCCACGTCCTCGATCCGGTGATCCTCCCAAAGGCCGTCGGCGGCGCGAAAGGTCGCCAGCCCGCTTTCCGCCGAAATGCCGGCCCCGGTAAGGACGACAATGTTGTGGACGCCGCGACTCACCCGATCACTCTAACTGGCCCAAAGTCCGTGCACAGCGGCAAGTGACTCGGGCCGAAATCTAGGATAGTTTTCCACAGTCGGCCGGGCTGCGGGGGCAGCAAGGCCCAGTGCGGGGGTTGTTGAATCAAGAAGATACTCCATTCTCGCCTTCCAGAGCGCCTGGCAGGAAAGGTACCGCCTATCCTTGTCGAGATCGGGGTGGCCGTCACTTTCACCCTGATCGTCATAGCCGCGCGCGCCGCGCTGATCTCCGTAGCCGCCGATCGCGCGCCCTACGCCTTCAGCTTCGTGGGAGTCGTGCTGGCGGCGGTCCTGGCGGGGTGGCGTGCCGGACTGCTGACCCTGATCCTTTCCCAGGTCATGACCTTCTATGTGATCGTCGAACCGCGCTGGGCGCTGGCCAAGGTCGATGCGGACCGAAGCGCGGCCTTCGTCATCGCCACGGTTTCGGTGGCGCTGATCCTGCTGATCATCGCGCTTTACCAGCGCGAAGTCGCCAAAGGCGTGATCGAGCGCGAAAGCCGGCTCGACCTCCTCGGCCGGGCGCTCGAGGAGATCGATCACCGGACGCGCAACAATTACCAGACGGTGCTGGCGCTGGTGCAGCTGCAGGCCCAGCGGTCGAAAGACGCGGGCGTGCAGGAAGCGCTGCAGCAGGTGGCCGACCGGATCAAGGCAGTGACCCGGGCAACCGAGCGGCTCGCCGTCCGAAGCGACGATATCGGCACCGTGCGGCTGCGCGACCATCTGTGCGAATTGTGCGAGCAGGTCGAGCGCGGCCTGTCGCGCGATGGCGTCAAGGTGGAATGTGAAGTCGAGGACCTGACCGTCAGCACGGAAAAAGCCATCTATCTGTCGATCATCGTCAACGAGCTTGTCACCAACGCGCTGAAGCATGCGTTCGAGGACAGCAGCGAGGGACTGATCAGGGTCGCTTCGGAGCAGCATCCGAAGGGAGTGACGATCATCGTCGAGGACAATGGCTCCGGTCTCGCCCAGGCCCCGGCCAAGGGCGGCGGCGGCGGCCTTGGCACCCGGCTGGTCGACCGCTTCGCCCGGGAACTTGGTTGCGAGCATGAAGTGGTGTCGTCGGAGAGCGGGACGACCCACCGGCTGATGCTGCGGTCGCTCGGCTAAGCCCCCCGCCGCATGCTTGCGCGACTCGCCGCCACGTGATTGAGTCATCGGCGAAGCCATGCGCTTCCGGTGCGTCCACTTGCGAAGGAAGGATTGTGATGGCGAGAATCAAGGTTTTTGCGGCGCTCATCTGTACGGCCGCGCTTGTCGCGGGTTGCTCGCGGGCGCCGGGCGACGGAAACGCGACCGAAGTTGCAGCAACCGCCCTGGACGAGACGGTGATCGCCGCGGCCAATGCGCGCTGGCTGGAGCTGATCAAGGCCAAGGACGCGGCCGGCATTGCCCAGCTCTATGCCGAGGACGGCGTCCTGATGCCGCCCAACATGCCGATCGCCAAGGGCCGCGCGGCCATCCAGAAAGGCTGGGCCGACATGATGGCCCTCCCCGGCTTCGACCTGACATTCGCAACCGAGCAGCTGAGCCTCGCTTCGGGAGGCGACATGGCCCTTGACCGCGGGACCTACCGATTCGCCGCCACGCCCAACGGGGCGCCCTACGCGGAGGTTGGCAAGTTTGTCGTCGTCTGGCGCAAGGTCGGCGGCGAGTGGAAAGTGGCGGCGGACATCTTCAACAGCGACCGGCCCGCCACCGCAAGCTAACGGCGGGCGACCGATGGATCCGCCCAGCTGCCCGGCGCCGGGGGGCGGGCGCGAGGGACCTGCTCAGGATCAACGGCGCCTCGAAGCGCGCTGCAATGGCGGCGCTGGCGCTTCAGGAGCGGCTTCGCTAGGCAGCAGCGATGCGCACCGACGCCCTGCCGATCCGCATTGCCCTGTTCGCGCCGAATGGCCGCATGGGCCAGGCGATCGCCGCTGCAGCCAAGGACAACCCCACCGTCCTGATCGACAATGACCATGGCGACGTGCTGGTCGATTTCTCGGGGCCGGACGGGCTTCGCCGAAGCCTCGACCAGGCGGTCAGCGGCGGCATTCCGATCCTGGTTGGGACGACCGGGCTGGACGAAGGCCATGACTTGTTGATCGCCGAGGCGGCGAGCATCATCGCGGTGCTCAAGGCGCCCAATACCTCGCTCGGCGTCGCCCTGCTGACCGAGCTGGTCGGGCGGGCCGCCCGGGCGCTGGACGCCGGAACGTGGGACGCGGAAATCGTCGAAGCGCATCACCGCGGCAAGGCCGACGCCCCGTCCGGCACGGCGCTCCACCTGGGCGCCGCGATCGAGCGCGGCCGCGGCATGGACGCCAGGGAAGAGCTCGGCCGGTGCGGCACCGGCCTTGCCCGCGAAAGTGGAAGCATCGGCTATGCCGCGGTGCGCGGCGGGACGGTCGCCGGCGATCATGATGTGCTGTTCCTCGGGCCGGACGAGCGGCTGATCCTGTCGCACCGGGCCGAGAGCCGCTCGATCTTCGCGCGCGGGGCGATCGCCGGCGCCCGGTTCCTGATTGGCAAGCCAGCCGGCCTCTACACGATGCGGGACGTCGTCGGCGCGCTGTGACCAGGGACCAGATTTTCGACTTCTTCCGGCGCCTGGCCGAGGACAATCCGTCGCCGACCACCGAGCTTGAATACACCAACCCCTACACCTTGCTGGTCGCGGTGGTGCTGAGCGCCCAGGCGACCGACGCCAGCGTGAACATCGCCACCCGGCCGCTGTTCGAAAAGGTCCGGACGCCACAAGCGATGGTCGCGCTGGGCGAAAAGCGGCTGCGCGAGGCGATCAAGACCATCGGCCTGTTCAACACCAAGGCGAAGAATGTCATCGCGCTCAGCGAGCAGCTGATCCTGGAGCATGGCGGCGAGGTGCCTCGCACCCGCGACGAGCTGGAGCGACTGCCGGGGGTGGGGCGCAAGACGGCCAACGTCGTGCTCAACACCGCGTTCGGCGAGGAAACGTTCGCGGTCGACACGCACATCTTCCGGGTCGGCAACCGCACCGGCCTCGCCCCGGGCAAGACCCCGCTCGAGGTCGAGATCAAACTGGAAAAGCGGGTCCCGCAGCCGTTCCGGCGCGACGCCCACCACTGGCTGATCCTGCACGGGCGCTACACCTGCAAGGCGAGGCGGCCGGAATGCTGGCGCTGCCCGGTGGTCGATCTGTGCCGCTACAAGGACAAAAATCTGGCGCCGCCTAAAGCCAGCGCCGCTCGAACCGCGACCCCAGCGTAGTCAGAAGCTCATATTGCGACAGGCCGGAAGCGGCGGCGGCGTCGGGCAGGTGATAGTCCAGCTCCACCCAGTCGCCCGCCTTGAGGCCGGGCGCGGAGTCGCAACCAAGCGCGATCAGGTCCATCGACACCCGGCCTAGGACGGGCAGCGTGAATTCGCCGGCATAGCCCCAGCCCCTCGACGAAAAGCCGCGCAGATAGCCGTCGGCATAGCCGATGTTGAGGATCGCCGCCTCGGTATCGGCCTCGGCGGTGAAGGTCGCGCCATAGCCACAGCTCTCGCCGGCGCGGATGGTGCGGCGCTGGAGAATCTCCGCCTCGACCCGAGCGACCTGCCGGATCTTGCCCTCGGCCTCGCGGCGAGGAATGCCGCCGTAGAGGGCCAGGCCGGGCCGGACGAGGTCGAAGCTATAGTCGCGGCCAAGGCAGATGCCGGCCGAATTGGCGAGACTGTAGCGCCTGGCCGGGACCGCCGCGGCGACCTCGCGGAAGCGCTGCAATTGCGTCGCGTTGAGGGCGTGATCCTCATCGGCGCAGGCGAGATGGCTGTGCAACGTGTCGATGGCGAGGCCGTCGAGCGCGGCGAGCTCATCGATGCGCAGGCCGAGCCGGTTCATGCCGGTATCAACCATGATGTCGCAGGGACGGCGCTCGCCTTCCGCCCGCCAGAGCGCGACCTGCTCGGCTGAGTTGAGCACCGGCTTGGCCTTTGGATGCAGGCCCCCGTCCAAATCGTCCTGGCGAACGCCGTGCAGCACCGCGACGGAAGCGTCATCCGGAATGGCGCCAAGGCGCTCCACTTCATCCCAGGTCGTAACGAAGAAATCCCGGCACCCGGCCTTGTGCAGCCAGGCCAGCGTATCCTTCGCTCCCAGGCCGTAGCC
>DASSPS010000008.1:0-97173 GCA_035699505.1 Sphingomicrobium sp.
CAGCGTGGTTTTGTGCGAAGCGAACTCTAGGCCGATGTTCTTGTAGAAGCGGGCATCGTCCGTGCGAAGGTGCGACGAACGGTGCGCGTTCGTGACCAGCGCAGCGCGGATGTTCGTGTGATTGATGTCGGTGACATGGAACGAGCGGGCGCGACCGCCGCGCTCTACCAGCGTGACGACCTTTTTGGCCTTGGCAACCTTGCCCGACAGGCGGCGCTTCTTTTTGCCGCCGACAAAGGCTTCGTCGCTTTCGATCACCTTGTCGGGGCCGCCAAGCGGCTCATGCGGGTTGTTAGCTTCGTCCATGGCTTCGCGGATGCGGTGCATCAGGAACCAGGCTGTTTTGTAGGTTACGCCAAGCATGCGCTCGATCTGCTTTGCGCTCATGCCCTTCTTTGAGGCGGCCATGAGGTGCGTTGCCAACAGCCACTTGTGGAGGGGCACATGCGAGCGCTCCATCACCGTACCGGTTCGGCAAGTGAACTTCTGGCGGCAGACATTGCAGAGGAACATTCCGGCTTGGGTTTTGCCGCCCATGCGGGTGACGCCTGTGCTCTCGCAATGCGGGCACACCGGCTCCCCGTCTGGCCAACGCGATTGCTCTATGTGAGCGGTGGCTTTGGCTTCGTCATGGAAGATCGGATTTGTGATGTTGATGTTCATTGTTTGCCTCTTGCCACCCGTCTAATAAGGGCGGGTTGCTAAGTCAAGTATATAATTGCCAAGCCTCCCCGACTCGAACGGTGGGGGATTTCGATGGCGCGGCGGATTGACGGGCGGCTGCTGGCGGAACGGGCGATCGACTCTGGCGACCGCAAGCTGCCGGGGCGCAAGCGGCCCGTCCGGTCGGTCACGGTCAACCTGGCCGAATCGCCGCTTGGCTGGCTGTTTGCGCGCGGCCATCTGACGACCGCGCAATTTGACGCGGGCGAGCGGCTTCGGGCTGACTGGGAGCGGGCACAGCTGGCGCCGCGCGTGACGATGGCATGGGACGGGGCGCCGATCGCGCGGAGCCGGGGCGGGGCCGCGCCCGAACCCGGCCCGACCGCCAGCCAGATCGACGCCAGGCGCCGGTTCGACTCGGCAATTGCCGAGGTCGGCCCCGGCCTGGCCGACATATTGTGGCGGATCGTCTGTGCCGGCGAAGGCATGCGCGATGCCGAAAGCGCTTTGGGCTGGCCGGCGCGGGCGGGGCGACTGGTGCTGACCCTCGCGCTCGACCGGTTAGCGCAATTCTATCGGATCGGGTGATTCACTTTAGCCATGGGGGCCCTTCTCCCGCAGGGCCTTGATCGAGTGCGGGAACTTGCTCTCGCCAGGCTTGCGGGCGACGATCGGCTTATGGACGTCGCGGCCAAGCTTGCGGTCCCGGATCGTCGGGTCGCGAAGATTGTTCCGGCTTCACCCTTGCCGCTGTTGCTGCGCATCGGCTTCTTCCATGCTATGCGCCGGCAACGAGCGAACCGGCGGCCCGCCTCCGCCAATCGCCGCATCGGGAGGGCACGTCGCATGATTCTCTACGGTTCGTCACTGTCGCCATTCGTTCGCAAGGTGCTGGCCTATGCCGGCGAGAAGGGCATCGAGCTCGACCTCAGGGGGACCGGCTTTCCCGACCATCATGAGGAATTCTGCGCGGCGAGCCCGTTCAAGAAGATGCCGGCGCTGACCGACGGCGATTTCCGGCTGGCCGATTCGACGGCGATCATCCACTATCTGGAAGCCAAGTACCCGTCGCCGGTGCTGATCCCGGCTGATCCGAAGCTGCTCGGGAAGACCATCTGGTACGAGGAATTCGCGGACACGATCCTGGCGGCATGCGGCACCAAAATGTTCTTCCACCGGGTGGTGGCGCCGCGCTTCATGGGCAGGCCGGGCGACCATGAAGTGGCTGACGCCGCCGAGCGGGAGGAACTTCCGCCCCTGCTCGATTATCTGGAGCGCGTGGTGCCCGACGACGACGACGGATTCCTGGTTGGGAATAGCATCACCATCGCCGACCTCGCCGTGGCCAGCCCCTTCGCCAACCTCGGCCACCTCAACGTCCGGATCGAGGACGGCCGACACCGGCGGCTGCGGCGCTACGTCCACCGCATCCTGGAGCGGCCGAGCTTCGCCATCTGGATTGAACGCGAGAAGGCCTTCTTCGAACAGGCCACGGCATGAAAAAACGCCGCGCCCCGGTGAGGAGCGCGGCGAGATTCACTAACCTCGGAACGAATTAGCGGTCGGTACTGCCTTCGATATCCGTGTCGGTGTCATTCCCTCTCTGCGCCGTTTCCTGATTTTCATTCTGGCGCAGATAATCGTCATCGCCGGCGCCGCCTTGCGATCCGACGAAACTGCCGCTTTGCTGTCCACTTTCGTTCGACTGGCCCTGACCCGTCTCGGCCTGGCCGAACTGGCTTTCCGTGCGGCTGTCTATCGCGGTGTCGCCGCTGCCCATGCCGGGTTCGGTACCCGACGACTTGCCGGTCGCGGACTGGCCTTGCTGGCCAAAGGCGCTCTCACCGCCCTGGCGGCCTTCCGGGCTGCCGCTGGTCTGGTTGCCGAAGCCGCCGCCCTGGCCCTGGCCAAGCGTTCCGCCGCTCATGTCAGAGCCGGCGCCTTGGCCTTGCTGGCCGGACTGCTGGCGGTTCTGATCCGACTGACCCGTGGTGTCCGTCGAATCCTTCTTTTCGAATTGATCGCGGTCCTGTTCGTTGGCCATTGCTCATACTCCTTCCCGTTGCCCCTAATGCTCTGATGATGAAACGGAATCCGACAGATTACCGTTCCAGCGGGCAAGGGTGGTTTGCGACGAACCGCTGGGCGCAAGCAAAGGGCCGCGAACCCAGCCGGGCTCGCGGCCTGTCGTTGCTTGCCAGGAAAGCTTAGGCCTCTTCCTTGCCCTCGGCAGCGGCTTCCTCTTCGGCCGGAGCCTCGGCCGTCGCTTCCGCCTCGACCCCAGCCTCGGCGACCGAGGGTGATTCAACGGCCGTTGCCTCGGCCTCGACAGTTGGCTCGAGTTCCTCGGCCAGCGGCGCCGTGTCGCGCTCGAACATCTGCTTCATGACATCGATGCCCTGCGCCTGCAGGTCCGCTTCCTCCGGGGAGCGGGCGACATTGACCTTGATGGCGACGCTGACTTCCGGATGAAGCGCGACCTTCACTTCGTGCAGCCCGATCGCCTTGATCGGACGGTCGAGCACGATCTGGCTCTTGCCGACCTTGGCGCCTTCCTTCTCCAGCGCCTCGACGATGTCGCGGGCCGAAACTGAGCCGTAGAGATGGCCGACGTTCGACGCCTGGCGGATCAGCTGGACGGTCTTGCCCTCGACTCCGCCCGAAGCCTTCTCGGCTTCGCTGCGGCGCTCGGCATTTTCGGCCTCTATCCTGGCGCGGTTGGCTTCGAACACCTTGCGGTTGGCGTCGTTGGCGCGCAGCGCCTTCTTGTTGGGCAGCAGATAGTTTCGCGCGAAACCGTTCTTGACGGACACGACGTCGCCGATCTGGCCGAGCTTCTCGATCCGTTCGAGCAGGATGACTTCCATGGCTCTGCTCCTTACTTCACGACATAGGGAAGCAGGCCAAGGTGGCGGGCGCGCTTGATCGCCTTGGCCAGCTCACGCTGCTTCTTGGATGACACCGCGGTGATTCGGCTGGGGACGATCTTGCCGCGTTCCGAAACGAAGCCCTGGAGCAGGCGGATGTCCTTGTAATCGATGCGGGGCGCGTCTTTCCCGGAAAAGGGGCAGCTCTTGCGCCGGCGGAAGAATGCACGGGCCATTATTCGACTTCCTCTTCACGGCGGAACCCACGTTCCGGACGGTCGCCGCGATCGCCGCGCGGACCCCGGTCACCCCGGTCGCCGCGGTCGCCGCGGTCCCCACGGTCTCGCTCCTGGCGGCGCATCATCGCCGACGGGCCCTTCTCGAGCTCATCTACGCGGATGGTCAGGAAACGGATGATGTCTTCGTTGATGCCGGTCTGGCGCTCCAGTTCGGCGATCGCCGCGGCCGGGGCATCGACGTCGAGCATGACGTAATGCGCCTTGCGGTTCTTCGCGATCCGGTAAGCGAGGCCGCGCAGGCCCCAGGTCTCGGTCTTGACCACCTTCCCGCCGTTGTCGGTCAGGATCTTGGTGGCGTTTTCAGCAAGCGCATCGACCTGGGCCTGGGCCAGATCCTGACGCGCAAGGAAAACATGCTCGTAAAGCGGCATGTTGCATGCACCTATGTTGGCCGATCGCTGGCATACCCCAGTGGCACGCCCCTCCGGCTGTCGTCACAAAAAGCACTGGGGCGCGAGACCAGCCCGCACCCCATCGCCGGCGGCCATTGCCGCAAAGTGCGCCAGATGGCAAGGGAGAAACCTATGGCAACGCACCTGCGCACAGTCGGAGATCGGCCCGATCTCCTGGACGGCATGAGCCTGCCGGGCTGGCTCTATCACGACCCCGAATTTTTCGAGGCCGAGAAGAAGGCATTCCTGCGCATGGCGCCGCAAGTCGTCTGCCATGGCAGCGACATTTCCGAGCCGGGCGACTGGCAGAGCATCGACTATCTCGGCGAGAGCATCATCGTCATGCGCGGCGACGACGGGCAAGCACGCGCTTTTTCCAACGTCTGCCGCCACCGGGGATCGCGGCTGGTCGACGGCGAAGGCGGCTGCGCCCGGGTCCTCACCTGCCCCTATCACGCCTGGTCCTATGCGCGGGACGGGCGGCTGGTCGGCGTGCCGCACCGCCACGAATATCCGGGGCTGGAGACGGACAGGCTGGGCCTGAAGCGGGTGGCGCTGGAGGAATGGCGCGGATTCCTGTTCGTACGTCTCGAAGAGGGACTGCCCAGTGTCGCCGAGATGATGGCGCCCTATGAGGCCGAGGTCGCGCCTTACCGGTTCGAGGACCTGCGGGCGATCGGGCGGGTGACGCTTCGGCCGCGGGACCTCAACTGGAAGACCATCGCTGACAATTATTCCGACCATCTGCACATCCCCGTCGGCCATCCCGGCCTGACGCGGTTGTTCGGGCGGAACTACCGGATCGAGGCGCAGGAATGGGTCGACCGGATGGAGGGCGACCTGGTCGAGGCGGATTCCGCCAACCTGTCGGAGCGCGCCTACCAGCACCTGTTGCCCGAGGTGCCGGGGCTGCCGGCATCGCATCAGCGCAAGTGGCTCTATTACAAGTTGTTCCCCTGCGTCGCGTTCGACATCTATCCGGACCAGGTCGATTTCATGCAATGGCTGCCGGTGTCGGCGACCCGCAGCGTCATCCGCGAAATCAGCTATGCGCTGCCCGACGATCGGCCGGCGATGAAGGGCGCGCGCTATCTCAACTGGCGGATCAACCGGCGGGTCAATGCCGAGGACACCGAATTGATCGCGCGGGTGCAGAAGGGCATGGAATCGGCGAGTTACGAGCCCGGGCCGCTGGGGGAGAGCGAGGTCTGCCTGCGGAGCTTCGCCGCCAGGCTCAGGCGGATGATTCCGGAGGCGCGGCTGGCGCGGCCGCCGCTGGAGTGGCCGCGCGCGAATTGAGCCGGTGCATGACGGCGCGTATGGCAATGCCGATCGCCAGCAGCACCAGGCTCCACAGGACCGGCTCCATACCCATGCCGTAAGTGGCGAAGGCGATGAACAGCAAGGCGATGGCGAGGATGACTTTGTGTCCGTGTCTGGGGCTGTGGCGCCAGGCGCCCAGGGTGGCGGCGAGATAGACGATCACCACTGAAGCCGTCCCGAGCAGGATGACGAACGTGTAAAGGCTTGCCGTCGCCTTGCTGGAGTTGGCGAGCAGGACGAGGGCGCTGATGGTGCTGCCGACGATCTGCGACATGACCGGAGTATTGACGCCCCGAGTCCAGCCCATAGCCTTTGGCATGTCGCCGCGCAGCGCCATCGAATAGCCAAGCTCGCCGGTGGCGAGGATCAGGCCGTTGAGGCAGCCGACGGCGGCGACGGCGATGGTCAGCGCGGCGAACGTCGCGGCCCCGCTTCCGAAGCGCGACGTCAGGGCATCGGCGAAGGGGGCCGGCGAGTCGGCGGCGACGCTGGCGGGTAGCATCATCTGGATGGCGGCTCCGGCGGCCAAATAGAGCAGCACGGTGAAGGTGACGCCGCCGACCAGGGCGAGCGGCAGGGTTCGTTCCGCGTCGCGGACCTTGCCGACCGGGGTGGTCGCGGCTTCGAATCCGGTGAGGGCAAAGAAGGTCAGGGCCGTCGCCGCGGCGAGGTTCGAAAAATTCACCGGCGAGGGAGCCAGCGGCTCGAACGGCCCGCCGGCGATCCCGCGCTCTCCGAAAATCCACACGACGGCGAGCAGCGGCAGGAGCTTGATGAGGACGGTGACGACCGAAAAGCCGCCGGCGGCGCGCACTCCCAGCGCGTTGAGGGCGGTCAGAACGACCAGCCAGCCGATGGCGACGATGACGATATTGTCCGGTCGAACGAGCGCCGGCGAGACGAAGGACATGGCCGATGCGGCGGCGACCGCGACGGCGCCCTGCGCGGTGGCGTTCGATGCCCAGAAGCTCCAGGCGACCAGGAAGCCAGCCGTCGGGCCGAACTCCCCTTCGACATTGGCCTGGATGCCGCCGCCGCCTAGCGACGACAGCCGGCCCAGGCCAAAGGCAATGCAGGTCACGCCGATGCCGCTGACGATCCAGGCGATGAGTGCGTTCAGGCCGAGCGGCGCCAGGACGACGGGCAGCATGAAAATGCCGGACCCGATGATCGTTCCGACGACCAGCGCCGTGGTCATCCATAGGCCGATCATCTGCGGCTTGGCATCCATCGCCATCGATTTCCCCCAACCGCACTTGGCACGGCCCCGATACCTGCCTAGTCCGCCCGCCACGCTAAACCAACAGGGATGACGATGCGCGCTTTTCTTTTCCCCGGGCAGGGCAGCCAGTCGGTCGGCATGGGCGCCGCGCTCGCCGACGCCAGCCGCACCGCCCGCGACCTGTTCGCCGAAATAGACGAGGCGCTTGCCCAAAACCTGTCGCGGCTGATGCGCGACGGGCCGGACGAAGAGCTCCGGCTGACCGAAAACGCGCAGCCCGCGATCATGGCCAATGCGCTGGCGGTGTTCACCGCGCTGACCCGCGAGGGCGGGGTCGAACTGGGCAAGGCGGCAGGTTTTGTCGCGGGCCACAGTCTCGGCGAATATTCGGCGCTGTGCGCGGCGGGATCGTTCGACCTGGCGACCACCGCCAAGCTGCTGAAGCTGCGCGGCCAGGCGATGCAGGCGGCGGTGCCGGTCGGCATCGGGGCGATGGCGGCGCTGCTCGGCGCCGACCTCGCGCTCGCCCAGAAGATTGCCGACGCGGCCGCGCAAGGCGAAGTCTGCACCGTCGCCAACGACAATGACCCGAGCCAGGTCGTCCTGTCCGGCCACAAGGATGCCATCGACCGGGCGATTGCGCTCGCCAAGGAGATGGGCGCCAAGCGGGCCATCGCGCTGCCGGTGTCGGCGCCCTTCCACTGCCCGCTGATGCAACCCGCCGCCGAGGCGATGCGCGACGCTTTGTCCTATGTCGTTCTCGAGGAGCCGGCGGTGCCGCTTTACGCCAACGTCACCGCCCGGCCGACCAGCGACGCCGACGCCATCCGCGGTCAGCTGGTCGAACAGGTCACCGGCATGGTCCGCTGGCGGGAAAGCATCGCCAACCTGGCCGAGGCCGGCGTCGGCGAATTCGTCGAATTGGGCGGCAAGGTGCTTGGACCCATGGTCAAGCGCATCGCCCCCGACTCCAGGGTGACGAGCGTGACGACCATCGAAGACATTGAAGCGCTGGCGAAGGAGTTGCACTGACCGTCACCCTGAACTCCTTTCAGGGCCCATCGGGCCGATGGCGGTGCAGGTGGAAGATTGGATGCTGAAACAAGTTCAGCATGACGGTTTGGGGAGAGATGATGTTCGACCTTAGCGGAATGACGGCGTTGGTCACCGGCGCGTCCGGCGGGCTCGGCAGCGCGATTGCGACGGCGCTGAGCGCGCAGGGTGCGCGGCTGGCCGTGTCGGGCAGCAATGTCGACAAGCTTGAGGCATTTCGAAGCTCGCTGGGGGGCGACCATGTCGCGCTGCCGTGCAACCTGTCGGACGGCAGTGCGGTGGACGCCCTGGTTCCGCAGGCGGTCGAGGCGCTCGGCGGCAACCTCGACATCCTCGTCAACAATGCCGGCGTTACGCGCGACAATCTCCTCATGCGGATGAAGGATGAAGAATTCGCCGACGTCATCCGCATCAACCTGGAGGCCGCCTTCCGGCTGATGCGGGCGGCGGCCCGGCCGATGATGAAGGCGCGGTTCGGCCGGATCATCTCGATCACGTCCGTGGTCGGCGTCACCGGCAATGCCGGCCAGGCCAATTATGTCGCGTCCAAGGCCGGCCTCATCGGCATGACCAAGTCGGTCGCGCAGGAGCTCGCCAGCCGCGGCATCACCGTCAACGCCATCGCTCCCGGCTTCATGACTTCGGCGATGACCGACGCCCTCAGCGACCAGCAGCGCGAGGGCATCCTCTCGCGGATCCCGCTCGGCGCGATGGGCACGGGTGAGGATATCGGCGCGGCGGTCGTCTATCTGGCGAGCCGGGAAGCCGGCTACGTCACCGGCCAGACCCTGCACGTCAACGGCGGCATGGCGATGCCCTGAACCGGCCGGGGCCGCGTGCGACATCGTCCATCGACCAGATTGACTGTGGCTTTCCCGCCCTTGTCGGCCCACTTCGCTCACCTATATCCCGATTGAACATTAACGAACCGGCCTCCTGTTGAGGGGCCGATACGGGGCGAAGAAGAGGGACAGAAACTATGGCCAAAGTCATTGGCATCGACTTGGGCACCACCAACAGCTGCGTCGCAGTCATGGAAGGCGGCAAGCCCAAGGTCATCGAGAATAGCGAAGGCGCGCGCACGACTCCTTCCGTCGTCGCTTTCACCAAGGACGGCGAGCGCCTGATCGGCCAGCCGGCCAAGCGCCAGGCGGTCACCAATCCCGACAACACGATTTTCGCGGTCAAGCGGCTGATCGGCCGTCGTTTCGATGACCCGATCACCAAGAAGGACACCGAATTGGTGCCCTACAAGATCGTCAAGGGATCGAATGGCGACGCCTGGGTCGAAGCCGGGGGCAAGGATTACAGCCCGTCGCAGATCAGCGCCTTCATCCTGCAGAAGATGAAGGAAACCGCTGAAGCCTATCTCGGCGAAACGGTGACTCAGGCCGTCATCACCGTTCCCGCTTACTTCAACGACGCACAGCGCCAGGCGACCAAGGACGCAGGGCAGATCGCCGGCCTGGAAGTCCTGCGCATCATCAACGAGCCGACCGCTGCGGCCCTCGCCTACGGGCTGGAGAAGAACGAGGGCAAGACCATCGCCGTCTATGACCTTGGCGGCGGCACGTTCGACATCTCCATCCTGGAGATCGGCGACGGCGTGTTCGAGGTGAAGTCGACCAACGGCGACACTTTCCTCGGCGGCGAGGATTTCGACGCCAAGATCGTCGAATTTCTGGCGGACAAGTTCAAGGCCAAGGAAAACATCGACCTCCGCACCGATCGTCTGGCGTTGCAGCGGCTCAAGGAAGCCGCCGAAAAGGCGAAGATCGAGCTGTCGTCGGCTCAGTCGACCGAAATCAACCAGCCGTTCATCACGGCGCGGATGGAGGGCGGCGCGACGACTCCGCTCCACCTTGTCGAGACGATCACCCGCGCCGACCTTGAAAAACTGGTCGACGACCTGGTCAAGCGCACCCTTGAGCCGTGCAAGAAGGCGCTCAAGGATGCCGGCATCGACGCCAAGGCGATCGATGACGTCGTCCTGGTCGGCGGCCAGACCCGGATGCCGCGGGTACGCGACGTGGTGAAGGAATTCTTCGGCCGCGAGCCGCACACTGGGGTCAACCCGGACGAAGTCGTTGCCATGGGCGCGGCGATCCAGGCGGGCGTGCTGCAGGGCGACGTCAAGGACGTGCTGCTGCTCGACGTCACGCCATTGTCGCTGGGCATCGAGACTCTGGGCGGCGTGTTCACGCGGATGATCGACCGCAACACGACCATTCCGACCAAGAAGAGCCAGACCTTCTCGACCGCGGACGACAACCAGAGCGCGGTCACCATTCGGGTCTTCCAGGGCGAGCGCGAGATGGCCAACGACAACAAGTTGCTCGGCCAGTTCGACCTTGTCGGGATTCCGCCGGCGCCGCGCGGCGTGCCGCAGGTCGAAGTCACTTTCGACATCGACGCCAATGGCATCGTCAACGTGTCGGCCAAGGACAAGGGCACCGGCAAGGAACAGCAGATTCGGATCCAGGCCTCCGGCGGCCTGTCGGATTCCGATATCGATAAAATGGTCAAGGAAGCCGAGCAGTTCGCCGAGGAGGACAAGAAGCGCAAGGCGGTGGTCGAAGCCAGGAACCAGGCCGACAGCCTGATCCACTCGACAGAAAAGCAGCTCGCCGAGCATGGCGACAAGGTCAGCGCCGAGGTCAAGGCGGAGATTGAGGCTGCGGTCGCGGAAGCCAGGACGGCGCTCGAAGGCGAAGACGCCGAGCTGATGACGCAGAAGAGTCAGGCGCTCGCCCAGGCGGCGATGAAGCTCGGCCAGGCGATTTATGAGGAGCAGCAGCAAGCTCAGGCGGCGCCCCAGGGCGAGGCCGAGGCCGGCACCGCTTCCGAGGGATCGGCCAGCGAGGAAGACGTCGTCGACGCCGAATTCTCCGAGGTCGACGACGAGAATAAGGGATGACCGGGAATGCCCATTTCCGTTCGTCCTGAGCTTGTCGAAGGACTGTCCTGGCTATCCAAGTTGGAAAAGGGACAGGGCTTCGGCAGGCTCAGCCCGAACGGATTTTGGGTGCACGGGGTTGGGGACGGTTAGGTGGTCGATCAGGACTATTACGAACTGCTGGGGGTTCAGCGGGGCGCGGACGCGGCGGCCATCAAGGCCGCTTACCGGCGCCTTGCCAAGGAACATCACCCGGACCGCCACAACGGCTGCGCCGACCAGGAAGAGCGCTTCAAGGCGATCAGCGAGGCGTATGACTGCCTGAAGGACCCTCAGAAGCGCGCCGCCTACGACCGGTTCGGCAAGGCCGCGTTCCAGAACGGCGGCGACCCGTTCAGCGGCGGTGGCGGTTTCGAAGGCTTTTCCGACATTTTCTCGTCCATTTTCGGGGAGTTCATGGACCCTCGCGGGCAGCGGCAGAACGCGGCTCGCGGCGCCGACCTGCGCTACGACCTGGAATTGACGCTTGAGGAGGCATTCGCCGGCAAGGAAGCGTCCATCTCCGTTGAGGCGCTCGCCCGCTGCGAGGCGTGCGGCGGACGCGGCTGCCAAAATCTGTCGACCTGCGCGCAGGCCTGTTCCAGTTGCGGCGGCGCCGGCAAGGTTCGCGCCCAGCAAGGCTTTTTCGTCGTCGAGCGGACCTGCCCGACCTGCCGTGGCGCTGGCGAGATTGTTGGCGATCCCTGCCATGTCTGCGTTGGCGAGGGCCGCACCGTCGCGCGCCGCAAATTGTCGGTGAAAATCCCGGCGGGGGTGGACGAGGGAACGCGAATCCGGGTCGCCGGCGAAGGCGAGGCGGGGATCCGGGGAGCAGCGAGCGGCGACCTCTACATCTTCGTCCACATGAAGCGGCATCCCCTATTCCAGAGGGAGGGCACGACCCTGGTCGCCGAATGCCCGGTCAGCTTCACCACTGCGGCGTTGGGCGGCTCGATGACTCTTCCGGGGGTCGATGGCGCCGAGGTGGAGATTCGGATTCCGCCCGGCATTCAGTCAGGTGAATTGCTCCGCCATCGCGGGGCCGGCATGAGCATTCTCAATGGCCGGGGAAGGGGCGACTTGGTGGCCCGCGTCCTGGTTGAAACGCCGACAAAGATGTCGGCCAGACAGAAGCAGCTCCTCGAGGAATTCCGTGCTACCGAAACGGGCGACGAATGCCCGGCGTCGCGCGGCTTCTTCCAGCGGCTCAAGGATGCCCTGGGCGGCTAGCCGGACAAATCCTCCTCCTCAGGGGGAGCCGCCTTCGAGCATCGCCAGCCGCATCGCCACCATTTGCGCGAACAGTTCGGCGGCGGCGTGCATTTCCAGATTCGGCTTGCGCGGGGTGACGTGCGCGCAGCGGAATTCCCCGACATGCCTGCCATCGAGCGCCAGTGGAATGCGCATGGTCGCGGCAATGCTGCGATCGGCCAAAGCCGCGCATTCCTCCGTAGACGGAGCGCGGAACAGGGCCGAAGCGATTCCTCGCGCCGGGCCGCGCGGGAAAACAGCGACGGGCTGCGCGCGCTGGTCGGCGATCAGCATCGGCAAATGCGCGCTCAGCGAGGCATTGGCGCCGGTCGGAAAGGGGACTCCGCTGCGGCTGCTGGTCGCCTTGTGACGGCCTCGCAGGAAAGTCACGCGGTCGAATCCGGTCAGCGCGCGCATTCGGCGGGCGGTGGCGTCCATCAGTTCCTTGCCGGCGACATTGTTGAGTCCGGCGGCGAGGCCGCCGACCGCGCCAAAAGATTCGCCCAGCCCCTGGTCCGCGCTTGGCACGCCTTCCAGGATGACGCTGCCGTCGGACAGCTGGAAGGCGATATCGAAGCGGGGTCGGTCGTCGGTCAGCCGGATTCGGTAGGCGCGGGCCGTGCCCGTGGTTCCGGAAAGTCGCGAGAACAGATTGCGCAAATCGTGCAGCGGGTCGGCCTGGATGAACCGCGACAGCGGCTCGCCGATTAAGGTGACGTGCGACTCTCCGAGCAGCTTGTGGCAATTCTCAGACGCTCGCTGGACGATCCAGTCGGGCGAAAGCTGGAGGAGGAAAGCGCATGGCTGCACGGCGGCATCCGCCTGTACGGCGCCATCGACGCGAATCGATTCAGCCTGACGCTCTGCCATTAGTCCCCCGGGCAGTCGTCACCATAGCCGAGCTTCCGCCGCTTGCACCCCAAAAAAATCAAGTCAGGGCAGCGCCCTAGGCGGCGGCGTCAAAGACCCGGGCGAAAATCGCGTCGACCTGCTTCAGGTGGTGGTCGAGGTCGAACAGGGCCTCCAGCTCGGCATCGCTCAGCTTCTGGCTAACCTGCGGATCGCCCCGAAGCAGTTCCAGCAGCGACAATTGTCCATCCGATTCCCAGACCTTCATGGCGTTGCGCTGGACCAGCGCATAGCTGTCCTCGCGGCTGAGGCCGGCCTGGGTCAGCGCCAGCAGCACCCGCTGCGAGTGGACGAGGCCGCCCATCCGGTCGAGATTCTTCTTCATGCGCTCCGGATAGATGACCAGCTTGTCGATGACGCCGGCCAGGCGAGCGAGTGCGAAATCCAGGGTGATGCAGGCGTCGGGGCCGATGAACCGCTCGACCGAGGAATGCGAAATGTCGCGCTCATGCCACAGCGCGACATTCTCCAGCGCCGGGGTAACGGCGCTTCGCACCATCCGGGCGAGGCCGGTGAGATTCTCGGTCAGGACCGGGTTGCGCTTGTGCGGCATCGCCGAGCTGCCTTTCTGGCCGGCCGAGAAATATTCCTCGACCTCGAGCACTTCGGTTCGCTGCAGGTGGCGTACTTCGGTCGCCAGCCGCTCGATCGACGAGGCAATGACGCCCAGCGTCGCGAAGAACATGGCGTGCCGGTCGCGTGGAATGACCTGCGTCGAGATCGGTTCTACCGCAAGGCCCAGTCGCCGGGCGACATGCGCCTCGATGCTGGGATCGATGTTGGCGAAGGTGCCGACCGCGCCGGAAATCGCGCACGTGGCGATGTCGTCGCGCGCTGCCGCCAGCCGCGCCCGGCACCGGTCGAATTCCGCATGGGCCTGGGCGAGCTTGAGGCCGAAGGTCGTCGGCTCGGCGTGGATGCCGTGGCTGCGGCCGATGGTCGGGGTCAGCTTATGCTCGAACGCCCGTCGTTTGAGGACGGTAAGGAGCGCGTCGACGTCGTCGAGCAAAAGCTCCGCCGATTGCTTGAGCTGCACCGCCAAAGCCGTGTCCAGCACGTCGGAGCTGGTCATCCCCTGGTGAAGCCAGCGCCGCTCCGGCCCAAGCCTGTCCCCGGCCCAGGTCAGGAAGGCGATCACGTCATGCTTGGCAACCTCCTCGATCGCGTCGATCGCCTGTATGTCTATCTCGCCCAGCGCATCATTGTCATAGGCGGCGACGATCCTGTCGGCATCCTCGGCGGGGATCATCCCGATGCGGCCCATCGCCTCGGCGGCGAACATTTCGATCTGCCACCAGATGCGATAGCGGTTCTCCGCCGCCCAGATGGCGGTCATGGCGGAGCGGGAGTAGCGAGGGACCATGGCCGGGCGGCTAGCAGGGATGTCGGCGGGCTTCAATTCGCGCTGCTTGCGGCTATTCAATCGATACAATGGGGGACGCAGCCAACGATCCGGATGCTGACCTGGTCGCCGCGGCGAAGGCGGGGGACCGCGCATCGTTCGAAGCGTTGCTTCGTCGCCATTACGACCGGATCCACGGCCTGGCCTGGCAATTGACCGGCACGCGCGCCGACGCGGACGACATCACCCAGGATGTGTGCTGCGCTTTGGTCGAAAAGATTCACGGCTTCCGGGGCGAGGCTAAGTTCGTAACCTGGCTGTGCGGAATTACGATCAATGCGGCGCGCGACCTGCACCGCAGCCGCCGATCGCTGCGCGGGCTGGCGGAAAAACTGAGCGTGATTGCCGGCCTTGCCGCGCCTCCGGACGGCCGCGACCAATATGATTCGATCTGGATGGAGAGCCAGATCGCGCGGCTGAAGCCAGCCTATCGCGAAGCGGCCGTGCTGGTCATCGGTCAGCAGCTGACCCATGCCGAGGCCGCAGCTATCCTCGGCATTGCCGAAGCGACCGTATCATGGCGCATGCATGAGGTGCGGCGGGTTCTATCGCGCTAGCCAGGACCTTTTTTGGGCAACTTCCCAAGGATTCTCCCCGCTCCCCCGTCACAGGGTCAGGAGAGCAATGACGCTCGCCCGGTTAAAAGGGAGACATTCATGGGGTGCCACACGCAAACAATCAGCCTGGCGCTGGGAGCCATGCTCCTCGCCTCCTGTGCTCGCAATGGCATGGAAACGGCAGCCGATCCGCAGCTTGAGCCTGGGGTACAGGCGCAGGATGCAGCCGCTGAATCGGATGGCTCGATCGTGGTCACGGGATCGGTGGCCATCACCGGCGGCCGGGCTCGGAAGGCCAATGAAAGCTATGCCATGGCGCCGCCGCCGTCAGCGCCAATGGTCGGCTGGAGCCCGCCTTATCACGACCAGGGCCGCGACAAGTTCACTTCGGTCGCCCAGAATATGTTCAAGGTCGTCCGCGAGGAGCCGGTCTCGACTTTCTCCATCGACGTCGACACGGCATCCTATTCCTGGGTTCGCGCCTCGCTGAACCGAAACGTCATGCCGCAGCCGGCCGCGGTTCGGACGGAGGAGATGATCAATTATTTCTCCTACGACTATGCGCGGCCGGCCAGCGCCGACCAGCCGTTCCGATCGAACGTGACGGTGATGCCGTCGCCCTGGTCGCCCGGGCGCAAGCTGGTCCGAATCGGCATCAAGGGGTTCGAGGCGCAGCGATCGACCCAGCCGCCCGCCAACCTCGTTTTCCTGGTCGACACGTCGGGATCAATGAACGAGCCGAACAAGCTGCCGCTGGTCAAGCAATCGCTGTCGATGCTGCTCGATCAGTTGCGACCGCAGGATACGGTGTCGATCGTCACTTATGCCGGCCACGCCGGAACGGCCCTGGATCCTACGTCGATCCGTCAGAAGGAGCGCATCCGCGCTGTCATCGACCAGCTTGGCGCCGGCGGAAGCACGGCGGGAGCGGAAGGCATCCGCCAGGCCTACAACCTGGCCAAGGCCCATTACGACCCGAAGGGCGTCAACCGCGTCATCCTGGCCACCGACGGCGATTTCAACCTTGGCATCACCAACCTCGAGGAGCTGAAGGGCTTCGTCGAGCGCGAGCGTGAGAAGGGAGTATTCCTGTCGGTGCTCGGCTACGGCATGGGCAACTATAACGACGCGCTAATGCAGGCGCTCGCGCAGAACGGCAACGGTGTTGCGGCCTATATCGACACGATCGCGGAGGCCCGGAAAACGCTTGTCGAGGAAGCGGGCTCCACCCTGTTCCCGATCGCCAAGGACGTGAAGATCCAGGTTGAGTTCAACCCGGCAACGGTCGCCGAATATCGCCTCATCGGCTATGAAACGCGCCTTCTTAATCGCGACGATTTCGACAATGACAAGGTCGATGCGGGCGATGTCGGGTCCGGTCAGTCGGTGACCGCGCTGTACGAGGTGACGCCGGTCGGCGGTCCGCTTGCCAACGGTGCGTTGCGATATGGCCGGGCGGCCGGCGACGGCGCCGCCCACGGCAGCGAGCTTGGCTACGTGAAGATCCGTTACAAGCTGCCTAAATCGAACGTTAGCCGGCTGATCTCGACGCCCATTGACGGCCGGGCCGAAGTCCGCAGGTTCGAGGACGCTCCGACCGATGCGCGCTTCGCGGTCTCCGTCGCCGCCTTCGGCGATATGCTGAAAGGCGGGCGGCACAGCGGTACGCTGACTTATGACGACATTCTCCGCATGGCGCTTGCGGCCAAGGGCCGGGATGAATTTGGCTACCGGTCCGAATTCGTCCAACTTGTCCGGGCCGCGAAGAATGCCAGGACCTTGGCCTCGCTCGGCGAATGACGAACGACCCACCGCCGGCGCAATGCCGGCGGTGGTTCGACCCGCGGCCGATTGCCGCTATGACATGCCGGACATGCCTGCCAGCTGAGGACGATCATTGCCTGGTGACGAAACATCCCTGCTGCCCGATCCGCCGCCGCCGGCTCCGGCGCGACGGGATGCCGCCATCGACGCCGCCCTGAGGCGTTTCGACGGCGTCGGAGATCAGGCGTCGGCGGCATCGGCCCGGTCCGGCTCCCGCTGGGGGTTCGGCGGCCGGCCGCATTATGGGGCGATGATCACCGCCACGTTGATTGTCGTCATCGGCCTGCCCGCGGCGCTGATCGCTATCCGCGACAGCCTGCCGCCACCGCGGCGGGAAATGGAAATGCCGGTCCAAAACGGAGCCCATGGGGGTGCCCTGGATACAGCCGAAGCAACGGACGGACCCGCTCAAGCCCCGCCGTCGGCTGCAGTGCCCGTCACCGCGCCATCCAAGGCAGCACGGCCAGAGCCGAACCGACGGATGGCGCCATCGGACCAAAGCGACGAATCGCCAGGGGGCGCCTTGGCCGGAGCCGCCATGTCGGCGCCAGTCCCGGTTGTCACGGCGCCTAAGGCTCCGCCCCCGCCGGCCCCGCCGCCTCCACCCGCGGCCGAGCGGGACGAAGCCTCCTCCGCAGACGGCCAAATCGTCGTCACCGGCAGCCGAATTGAAGCCCCGAACGCCTGGGCAGAACGAGCGCGCGACGGCCGCGGACGGAGCAGCGCTACCCAGCTCAAGAGCAACGAGGAGGCGACGGCCCCGGACTGGGTGCTTTCCGATCTCGCCTATCGCCGCTTCCTGACGCTATTGCAGTCGGCGGTGCGCGCGGACGACCGATCAGGCGTCGTGAAACTGGTTCGGTTGCCGCTTCGGGTAAACTTCGGCGGCGGCGGCAGGATCTATCGCGACGCCCGCTCGGTGCTTGGCGACTATGATCGGATCTTCACTCCGGCCGTCCGCGGCGCTATCCTCGGCCAGCGATTCGAGAAATTGTTCGGCCGCGACCAAGGCGTAACGATCGGCAATGGCGCGGTCTGGTTCGACCATGTCTGCCGCACCTCATCCTGTGCACCGCCCGGGCCGGTTCGGATTACGGCGATCAATCCCTAAACGGCAGGAACGATGCCGCTGAAACAGGGTTAATCCCGGGTTTCGGGGGTAGAAAGAGTTTCCTTACCCTTGTCTGGCATTACTCCCGACATGACGGAATTCGTGTCGATGCTTGGCGGATTGCTGGTGAAAGCCGGCATCGTCGCGCTTGTCTTTAACGAGGTTCGCGGTTTCGTCCTTGCCGCACCGGTACTCTATGGCATGTATGTCGCCGGCGGCACGTGGATGGCGCTTTGGCTCGGCTTCTGCTCGCTGGCGGGAATTGCCCTATCCGTTCTGGCGCCTCTGTTCCTCGCGCGCAAATTCAAACTGATTCCAGCCCGCGCCTCGCGCTGAGCCGGAAAGCACGTTTAAATCAGGCCTATCGAGCGCATGCTCGATCGACCCTGCGACCCGACGATGACATGATCGTGGACCGTGACCCGCATGTGGCGGCCGGCTTCGATCAGGTCGCGGGTGAGGCGGATGTCCTGCTGGCTTGGGGCGGGGTCGCCGCTCGGGTGATTGTGAACGATGACGATGGCCGTGGCGCCTAGAGCGATGGCGCGGCTGATTACTTCGCGGACGTGGACCGAGGCTTCGTCGACTGAGCCGTTCCACATCACTTCGTTGGCCAGCAGCATGTTCCTTGCGTTGAGGAACAGGACTCGCACCTGCTCGATCGGCGAATGAGCCATCGACGCTTGCAGATAATCGCCGAGCGCATCCCAGCTGGACAGGACCGGGCGCCCTTCGACCCGCGTTTCCAGGAGCCGGAGCGCGGTTGCCTCGGCGATCTTGAGTGCGCCGATTGCCGCATCGCTTACGCCTTCGCGTGCAAGTGTCTCGGCGCTTGCGTTGAGCAAGGGCCCGATCCCGCCGAGCTGGGCGATGAGCCGTTTGGCCATCGGCTTGGTGTCTACCCGCGGGATCGACAAGGCGAGCAGATATTCGACCAACTCATGATCGGACAGCGCTTTGGGCCCGGCAGCGAAAAGTCGTTGCCGGAGGCGACCGCGATGGCCACTTGCCCCGTCGGATTTTTCTCTGTCGTTGACGCGCCCGTGCATGCCGTTCCCTCGCGACGGTCCGAGCGAGGCTCACTAACCACAGGAACGCCCCTCTAGACAAGCTGGGATCAGGCGGGTTGTGCCGCCAACGGAACGGTGACGGCGGGCGGGGGTTTAGAAAAGCCAATGGTGCAATGGCGGAACGACAACGACGCGGACGCAGGCGGCGGCACGATAGTCGTGCGCCGCCGGCGCGGCCGCCGCATTGCGAAGATCGCCTCGCTCGCTTTTCTACTGCTATTGGTCGTTGCATTGGCCCTGGCCTGGATCGCCCGGCGGCAAATCGCGACCAATTTCCTCGAAAGTGAATTCGAGAGCCGTGGAGTCCAGGCGACCTACCGCCTCGATCGAGTGGGGCTCAGGACACAGCAGGTCAGCAACCTCGTCATCGGCAACCCGGCCAGGCCCGACCTAATCGCCAAGTTCGCGCAGGTCGAGGTCCGGCTGAAATGGAACGGCAGCTTTCAAGTTTATCGAATCGTTGCCCGCGGCGTCCGGCTGCGCGGTAAACTGGTGAATGGCAAAGTCAGCTGGGGCCAGGTCGACAAGCTCCTGCCGCCGCCGTCCGACAAGCCGTTCGAACTGCCCGATTTCGCGCTCGATATTGCCGACAGCACGATCAGCCTGTCCACCCCATTCGGCCCGTTCGGGATCGCGATTGAAGGCAACGGCAATTTAACCGGTGGCTTCAAGGGCCGGCTCGCGGCGGTCAGCCCCCGAATTATTCCCGGGCGCTGCGAGATGACAAGCATGCGGACCAACCTCGCCGTCGACGTTGTCGCCCGGCGTCCGCATGCGGTCGGGCCGCTGACCATCGACCGAGTGCGCTGTCCCGCCAGCCAGTTCGAAATCGTCAAGCCGCGGTTTGAAGTCGACACGAGGTTCAACGAGAGCCTCACCAACTATGATGGCAGGGGCCGGATGGCGATCGAAACGTTGGTCGCTGGGGCCAATGGCCTTGCCGCTTTCGTCGGCGACCTGACTTTCAACGGTAATCCGGAAGCGACCTACGGGACGCTCAAGCTTTCGGCCCAGCGGTCGCGGCTGGCGGATATCTATGCCGATCGCACCCACCTGGAAGGCAAGTACCGGCTTGGCATCACCGGCGGCACCGTCGTCATGGTCGGCGATTACGCCGTCAACAGCGCGAACCTGAGCCCGTCGGCCATCGCCGGTGTTACCCGACCGCTGGGCGCAGCCAAGGGCACGCCAATCGGACCGATCGCGACCTCGATCGCCAACGCCATCGGCCGGACGAGCAGTAACTTCAACGCCGCCGGCAAGCTGCGCATGGTCAATTTCCCGGGCGGGGGGGCGATCCGGATCGAGGATGCCGACGCTCGCGGCGCGACCGGCGGACGGGTCCGGATCTCCGGCGGCGACGGCATCACTTATTACTGGCCGGCAAGCCGGGTGCGGATCGACGGCCTGATCGAAACCGCCGGCGGCGGCCTGCCGACCGGCCGGATCCTGCTCCGTCAGCCGCGCAACGGCGCGCCGATGAGCGGCGAGGCCCGCTTTGCGCCTTATGTTGCGGGCGGACAGCGGCTGGCGCTGGCCCCAATCCGCTTCGCCGCGTCGCGCGACGGCACGACCGCCGTAAGCACTGTTGCGCAGCTCGACGGCAGTTTTCCAGACGGCCGGGTGCGGGCGCTCCGCGTGCCGTTGAGCGGTCGATTCGGCGCCAACGGAAGTTGGGCGATCGGCAACGCCTGCGCCGAAGTCCGTTGGGGTTTCTTCCAGATGGGTTCGGTCCAGTTCAAAGCCGGCCGACTGCCGATATGCCCGGTCGGCTCGGCGATCCTGGCGCAGCCGGCGGGCGGCGCCATGCGGGTCGGCGCCATCATCAATCGGCCGAACCTCACCGGCCGCCTTGGCAATACGCCCCTCCGGCTCGCGGCCAGAACGGCTCGGATCGTCGGCAAGAATTTCGAAGCGTCAGCGTTGGCCTTGCGGCTCGGCAAGGGCGAATCCCCGGTGGTCTTCGACGCGGACCGGCTGCGCGGTACCTTTTCCGGAAGCGGCATCAGCGGGACCTTTGCCGGCGCGACCTCAACCATCGGCACGGTCCCGATGCGGCTCAGCGATGGCGATGGGCGGTGGCGCATCTTCAACGGCGACCTCACGGTCAACGCCGGCCTGACGGTTTCGGACCGGGTGCCGGAGCCCCGCTTCTACCCGCTTCGCGGCGACGCTGTGACGCTGACCATCGCCGACGACTTCGTTCGGGCCAACGGCACACTGAGGCATCCGGCCAGCGGCACGCGAGTCACCGACGTCGCGATCGAACACCGCCTGTCGACAGGCATCGGCAGCGCCACGCTCGACGTGCCCGGCCTGACGTTCGGCGAGGGATTGCAACCCGAAGAGCTGACCCGGCTGACGGAGGGTGTCATCGCCTTGGTCAACGGCACGATCCGCGGGCAGGGACGGATCAACTGGGACGGGAGCGGCAAGGTTACCTCGACCGGCGACTTTTCGACCGCCAGCCTCGACCTCGCCGCGCCCTTCGGCCCGGTGACGGGCCTGTCCGGCACGATCCATTTCGACGATCTGCTGAAGCTGACGACGCCACCCGGCCAGACCCTGACCATGAGATCGATCAACCCGGGCATCCTGGTGGAGAATGGAGTTGTCCGTTACCAGTTGCTGCCGGACCAGCTCGTCAAGATCGAGCGCGGCGAGTGGCCTTTCATGGGCGGCACGTTGATCCTGCGGGAAACGGTCCTCAACTTCGCCCGACCGACCGCCAAGCGGCTGACCTTCGAGGTCGTCGGCCTCGACGCCAAGGTCTTCGTCGAGACTCTCGGCTTTGCCGAGTTGCAGGCAACCGGGGTGTTCGACGGCGTGCTGCCCATGATCTTCGACGAGAATGGCGGGCGGATCGTCGGCGGACGGCTCGATTCCCGGCCTGGCGGCGGGTCGCTGATGTACAATGGCGTCGTCAACAAGGCGAACCTCGGCATGATGGGCGGAATTGCCTTCGACGCCCTGCGCGACCTTCGTTTCCGGTCCATGATCGTGCGCCTCGATGGCGACCTCGCCGGTGAATTCGCGACACGGCTGACGATCGACGGGGTCGCGCTTGGTCAGACTGGAACGCAGAAGATCATTCGCGGCCTCCTCAAGCGGATTCCGCTGAAGATGAATGTCACGATTCGCGGTCCGTTCCGCGCACTGATCGCTACCGCCAAGGCGTTCCGCGACCCGCGGCAGATCATCGCTGACGTGCTGCCGCGCCCTCTCGATAAGGTGCCGGGCATCGTCACCGAAGTGCGCCGCCGCGAGGAAGAGCAAACCCAGACCCAGACGCCGCCGAGCGAACGGGTCACGACCACTCCAACCCCAGCCCCAAGCGAGAGGTGAGCTATGCCCAAATCCACCGCCAATAGGATTGCCGCCCTGATCGGCTTGAGCGCCGCGACGGCGGGCCTGACCGGCTGCATCACGGTCAGCCCGCCCGACAAGCCGATCGAGATCAACCTGACCGTGGACATCAAGCAGGAAGTGCTGGTCCGGCTGCAGCGAGACGTTGAGCAATTGATCAACCAGAACCCGCAGGCGTTTCCGCAAACCCCGGCCGAAGGACCGCGCGGGCAATGATCCGCCTGCTGGCCGGCCTGACGGTGCTCGGACTGACGGCGCCCGCGGCGGCGCAGACGCCGGCGCTCAATGCGGCCCGGCAGGCGGGTGTGATCGGTGAGAGGTTCGACGGCTATATGGGCTATGCCGTCGCGCCTTCCGCCGCGCTGCGAAGCCAGGTCGAGGCCGTCAATATTCGTCGCCGAGCGCTTTACAGCAACCTCGCCGCGAGCAAGGGCGTGTCGCCGCAGGAAGTGGGAATTACGGCCGGCTGCCAGCTGCTGGCCAAGGTAGCGGTCGGCCAGGCCTACATGCTGAACGACGGGGCGTGGCGGCGGCGGGCGGCGGGGCAGGGGGCGCCGGTGCCGAGCTATTGCGGATAGGCCGGTCGCGCGACCTTCCCGATGTCGGCGGCAGAGTTGACTATGGACGGTCCCCTTCATAAAGGGGCCGCGCCTTGGCGGGCTTCATCGCCGCCATGTTCCTCGCCTTCGCCTGCCCCCTCAACCGGCCGGGGCGACGCACAGGAGAGATATGTGGCGGCCGACGAGACCCAGGAGGACCCGAAGCTTCCACCCGACGCGCGTCTCGATTCGCTCGAACAGCGACTGGAGCGCGCGCAGGCGGTGGAAGCGGAGCGGACCCGCAAGGCGCAGCCGAATCCGACCAACCGGATCTGGCAGTTGATGTTCAGTCACCTGATCGGGGCTCCGGCAGGCGGCGGGATCATCGGTTGGGGCCTCGATACCTTGTTCGGGACCTTTCCGGTGCTCTTCCTGGTGATGCTGTTCGTCGGGTTCGGCGTCGGCGTGGTGAACGTCATGCGCATTTCGAAAACGCCGCCGGGCGGGAAGTCCGGCGCGAAGTCGTAAGAAGGCAAGAGCGAGTGGCCGAAGAAGGCAAGATCGACCCGATGCAACAGTTCACGGTGGAGCCCCTGGTTCCGCTGAACGTGGCGGGCTATGACATCAGCTTCACCAATAGCTCGCTGTGGCTGCTCCTGACGCTGGCGATCATCGCCGGCTTCATGGCGATGGGCATGCGCCGTCAACTGGTGCCGAACCGCTGGCAGATGGCGGTCGAGGGTCTGACCGGCTTCATCGACGACATGGTCCGGGTGAACATCGGGCCCGAGGGCAAGAAATATATGCCCTACATTTTCTCGCTGTTCGTCTTCATCCTGGTTGCCAACCTGCTTGGCCTGGTGCCGCTGTCGATCATCCCCGGCCAGCACCAGTTCACCACCACCAGCCATTTCAGCATCACAGGTGTGCTTGCCGTGATGAGCTTCGGCCTGGTCCTGTTGATCGGGCTCTGGCGCCACAAGTTGCACTTCTTCTCCTTGTTCGTACCGCACGGCACGCCTGCAGTGATGGTGCCGCTGATCGCCGCCATCGAGTTCATCTCATTCATGGTTCGCCCGTTCAGCCTGGCGCTGCGGCTGTTCGTGGCGATGATTGCTGGGCACATCCTGATGGAAGTGTTTGGCAGCTTCATCGTCACCGGCTTCAACGGTGGCCCGATCGGTTGGGGCGTGGGCGGGCTGAGCTTCATCTTCATTGTCTTCGTGACGATGCTCGAACTATTGGTCTGCGCGATCCAGGCGTACGTCTTCGCGCTGTTGACCACGCTCTATCTCAACGACGCAATCAACCTTCACTAAGCATTTCACACCAAGGAGTTACCAAATGGACTTCGCTTCCGCACAAGTCATCGGCGCCGGCCTCGCGGCGATCGGCGTTGGCGCTGCCGCCATCGGCGTCGGCAATGTGTTCGGCTCGTTCCTCGAAAGCGCGCTGCGCAACCCGGCGGCCGCCGACGGGCAGCAGGGCCGCCTTTTCATCGGCTTCGCCGCCGCCGAGCTTCTCGGCCTCATCGCCTTCGCCGTGGCGATGATCATTCTCTACGCGCGTTAAGTCGCATTGAGCGGGCGGGTTGCGGCCCGCCCCACCGGGACAAGCAATGCCTCAGATCGAGCAACTTTCCGAAATCCTCTTCTCGCAGCTGTTCTGGCTGCTGCTGGTGTTCGGCATCATCTACTTCGTCATCGGGCGGGGCATGGTGCCGAAGATCCAGTCGGTCGTGCAGGCGCGCGAGGACAAGATTGCCGCCGATCTGGCGTCTGCCCACCATGCCCGCGAAGAGGCGGAAGCGCTGGAAGAGGGCTATCGCGCACGAATGGACGCCAGCCGGTCCGAAGCGATGCAGCTCGCCCAGGCATCCAAGCAGGAAGCCGCGAAGAACGCCGAGGCCCGCTTGAGAACGGTTGATGCGCAGGTGGCCGCGAAAGTGGCCGAAGCCGAGGAGCGGATCCGCGCTTCGGTCCAGAGGGCGATGGCCGAGATCGAAGTTGTGGCCGCCGAGGCCGCGCAGGAACTGGTCGGGAAGCTGACCGGCGCATCGGTGTCTTCGGCCGAGGCCAGGCAGGCGGTGAAGGCGGTGCTCCATGGCTGAACCCCTCGCTGAAACCACCACGTCCGTCGAGCACGGCGCCGCCGTCGGCGCCGGGCATGCCGCGCCAAGCTTCTACGGCGTGACCTCGCCGATGTTCATCGGGCTCGCGATGATCGTCGTCATTGCGTTGATGCTGTGGAAAAAGGTGCCCGCCGCTATCGGCAAAGCGCTTGACAGGAAAATCGACCTGATCCGCGCCCAGCTCAGCGAAGCGGAAGCTCTGCGTAAGGAAGCCGAAGCGTTGAAGGCGGAATATGCCAAGAAGGCCAAGTCGGCCGAGAAGGAAGCCGCCGCCCTGATCGAGCGCGCCCGGCACGAGGCCGATGCCATGCTGGCGAAGGCCAAGGCCGATGCCGAAGCCTTAGTCGAACGCCGAGGCCGGATGGCGGAGGACAAGATCGCCGCCGAGGAACGCGCCGCGGTCGACCAACTGCGCGCGACCGCTGCCGAGGCCGCCCGCCATGCGGCCGCCAGGCTGATCGCCGACCGCCTTGACGACAAGGGTGACAAGGCCCTCGTCGACGAAGCCATCGGCGGACTTGGACGCTAGGCCAACGTTGACTGGCGGTGGTCGCCGCCTGGCTGGCTGACCCCTTCGAGCGCCTTTGACGCAAGCTCATCCTTCGTCTCGCGGCTGAGGTCGCCAAGGCTCACGATCCCGCATAATTTGTCGTCGCTGTCGATGACCGGCAGGCGGCGGACCTGCGCATCCGCCATCCGGCTGGCGACCTCAGCCAAGTCGTCATCCTCGCGGACGCAAACCAGACCCTCGGACATAAGGTCGCGGACAGGTGTATCCGGGCCATGGCCTTGCGCCACGCCGCGCACGGCGATGTCGCGGTCGGTAATCATGCCGACCAGCCTGTCGCCGTCGGTCACCGGGATCGACCCGGCTTCCGCGCTAAGCATGAAGGCTGCCGCTTCCCGGGCCGTTTGGTCAGGGGTGACCGTGGCTACGTTCCTGGTCATCACATCGCTGATTTTCATGATTCATCTCCCGCAGACTGATTCTCGGGTAGAGAACGAACGGGCGAAGGCTGGCGTTCCTGCACCTAGGGCACGTTCTCCGTCAGCAAGTCGTAAGTCGCAACCAGCTCGTCCTTCTGGTTGAAGATTTCGACGGCCCAGCGGACCACCCCGGTTTCTTCGCTCTTCAGGGATTTCGACCGGACGGTCAGTTCGACGCGCATGCTGTCGCCGGGATAGAGCGGCGTCAGGAAGCGCAAATTCTCGAGGCCCGTGTTGGCCAGGACGGGCCCGGGATCAGGATCGACGAACAGGCCCGCAGCAAAGCTCAGGATCAGATAGCCGTGGGCGACCCGGCCCTCGAAAATAGGCGAAACCCTGGCCGCTTCCTCGTCCATATGGGCGTAGAAATTGTCGCCGGTGAATTGGGCGAAATGCTCGATATCAGCGAGTGTGACGGTCCGGCTGGCGGTTTTCAGCGTGTCGCCGATCGTGAGTTCGCTCATTCGGCGGCGGAACGGGTGGACTGACACCTCGTGCTTCGGCCCGCCGGGGATATATTGTTCACTGATAGCGGCGATCATGGCCGGCGACGACTGGATGGCGGTGCGCTGCATGTAATGCTTCACGCCGCGGATGCCGCCCATTTCCTCGCTGCCGCCGGCACGGCCGGGGCCGCCGTGGACCAGCACCGGCAGCGGTGAGCCATGGCCGGTCGATTCCCTGGCATTGTCGCGGTTGAGGACCAACATCCGACCATGGAAGGCGGCTGCTCCCTGGATAAATTCGCGTGCCGCGTCGGGCGAGTAAGTGAAGAGCGAGAGGACAAGACTGCCCATGCCGCGATTGGCGAGCGCGACGGCGTCGGCCAGGTCGCGGTAGGGCATGACGGTGCTGACCGGGCCGAACGCCTCGACGTCATGGACAGCGGCATTGCTCCACGGGTCGTCGGTACGCAGCAGGACGGGCTGCATGAACGCGCCGCCCTTGGGCCCCACGTCGGCGTTTGGGTCGCCGACCACGATGCGGGCCCCGCCGGCCGTCAGCTTGGCAATTTGACCCCGCACGTCCTCGCGCTGGCTGCAGGAGACGAGCGCGCCGACCCGGCTGCCATCCTCGCGCGGGTCGCCGACGGTCATTGATGCAAGGCGGTCGCGGATCGCCGCCTCGACCGCGTCGAGATGCTCGGCCGGGGCCATGGCGCGGCGGATGGCGGTGCATTTCTGCCCCGCCTTGACCGTCATCTCATTGACGACCTCTTTGACAAACAGGTCGAATTCCGGCGTTCCCGGTGCGGCGTCGGGGCCGAGGACCGAGGCGTTGAGGCTGTCTTGCTCGGCGACGAAGCGGACGCTTTCGCGCAGCACGGTCGGATGGTTCTTGAGCCTGGCGGCCGTCGCTGCGGAACCGGTGAAGCTGACGACGTCCTGGCCGGTCAGGTGATCGAACAGATCGCCGACCCCGCCGACGATCAGCTGGACAGCGCCTTCCGGCAGCAGGCCAGTGTCGATCATGATCCGGAACGCCGCCTCGCACAGGAAAGCGGTGGCGCTGGCCGGCTTGACGATGGCCGGGACGCCGGCGAGCAGAGTTGGGGCCAGCTTCTCAAGCATCCCCCAAACCGGGAAGTTGAAGGCGTTGATGTGGACGGCCGCGCCCTGCAGCGGCGTGTAGATATGCTGGCCGACGAAGCTGCCGGTCTTGCTGAGTTGCTCAAGATCGCCATCGAGCAGGACATGGGCATCGGGAAGCTCGCGCCGGCCCTTGGACGAGAAGGAGAGGAGGGTCATCGCTCCGCCCTCGATATCGATCCAGCCGTCCTGGCGGGTTGCGCCGGTGTGCGGGTTGAGGGCGTAAAGCTCCGCCTTGCGCTCCATGACGGCGAGTCCGAGGCCCTTCAGCATCCGGGCCCGCTCATGGAAGGTCATCTGGCGTAGCGCTGGGCCGCCGACCGTTCGGGCGTGGGCAAGAATGGCCTGGAAGTCGATTCCGCCCGACCCAGTGCGGGCGATCAGGCTGCCGTCGATGGCGCTTGGGATATCGGCCAGTTCGCCCTGTCCCGCAATCCAGCGGTCGCGGGCGTAGTTGAGCAATTGTTGAGTCTTCATGTCTCCCCTCTAGAAGAAGATGCGGGCTTGGGGGAGGCAGAGTTGATCGAACCAGTGCGGCCGATTTCGCTGAGCGATATCGAACAGGCGCGGAAGCGCATCTTCGGCATGGTGTTGCGGACTCCGCTGGTCAGGCTCGACCTTCCGGAGAGGACGCCTGACATTTATCTGAAGCTCGAAAATCTGCAGCCGACCAACGCCTACAAGATCCGCGGCGCGGCCAACGCGGTCGCGGCGCTGTCGGAGGAAGATCGCGCGCGTGGCGTGTGGACAATCAGCGCCGGCAATGCCGGTCAGGGCGTTGCCTATGCCGCCCGGGCGTTCGGCATTCCCTGCTCGGTCGTCGCCATCGAAACGGCGCCGCAGACGAAGCTCGAGCGGATGCGCGCGCTTGGCGCGACGATCGTTCCGGTTTCCTACGAACGGGCCTGGCGGGCGGCGGAGGAGCATGCGTTCGAGGGGCTGGACGTAACCTTCATCCATCCCTTCGACAATCATCAGTTCATCGCCGGGCACGGCACGATGGGTCTTGAGATCGTCGAGGAACTTCCCGGCGTCGCCACCGTAATCGCCGCGATCGGCGGCGGTGGGCTGATCACCGGAGTCGGTAGCGCCGTGAAGGCGCTCAAGCCTGAGGTCAGGGTGATTGGCGCGGAGCCCGAGACCGCGGCACCCTTCGCTTACTCACGGGCGCAAGGGGCTCCGGGGAAATTCCCGGACTGGCAGGCGTCTTTTGTCGACGGCGCCGGCGGCCAGAGCGTGACGAAGCGCATGTGGCAGCGGATGCAGCCGATCGTCGACGAATCGGTTGTCGTCACGCTTGACCAGACTCGCGAGGGGATGCGGCTGATCGCCGAGAAAAGCCGGACGATCGCCGAAGGGGCCGGCGCGCTGTCCCTGGCGGCTGCCCTCTCCGGCCGGGCCGGAGAGGGGCCAATCGTCTGCATCGTGTCGGGCGGCAACATCGATCTCGGCAAGTTCGCCGAACTGGTCGCCTGACGCTTATTTGGTGACGGTCGCCTTCAGGAAGATCGCCAGGATTTCAGTCCGGTCCGTGCCGCCACGGATCTGCGCCTCGAACAGTTCGGTTAGCTCGCGCTCAAGCTCGTTCTCGCAGCCGTTGGCGCTGGCGGCCTCGACGCCGAGCACGTTGGCGCCGAGCCGAGCCGCCGGAAGCGCCGTCGGGCCGTCGCCCCAGCCGCGATCGAGCAAGTCCATGCCTGGCGCGATGCCGAGGCGGGCGACAAATTCCTCGCCTCTTTGCCCCATCCTGTCGGCGATGCGGGAAAATTTGACCGAAACGCCGGAATGGCCGGCTATCGGCCCTTGAAGTCCGGCTTGCGCTTCGCGAGGAAGGCGGCGACGCCCTCGCGATAATCGTCGGTGAAGCCCAAGCGGCGCATCTCGTCGCGCTGGAGGTTGAGCTCCTGATTGAGGTCCCGGTCCCAGCTGGACCGGATCATGCTCTTGATCGCGGCGAGGCCGAGCGGCGACATGGCCGCGAGCTTGGCCGCGAGCACTTCAACTTCGGAGTCGAGCGCTTCGTCGTCGACGCATTTCCAGATCAGGCCCCATGCCGCGGCCTGATCGGCGCTCAGCGGCTCGCCGGTCAGCGAGAGCCCCATCGCCCGGGCCTGCCCAAGATGGCGTGTCAGATGCCAGCTGCCGCCCGTATCCGGGACAAGGCCGATCGCCGCGAAGCTCTGGATGAATTTTGCCGACCGGCCTGCAATGGCGATGTCACAAGCCAACGCCAGGCTGGCGCCAGCACCGGCCGCGACTCCATTCACTCGCGCGATGACGGGCTGGGGCAAATTGGTGATGGCCCTGACAAGCGGGTTCCAATCGCGTTCCACGGTCTCGCCAAGATCGACCTTTTCACCCGGTGCGACATTGCGGTCGTTGAGGTCTTGGCCGGCGCAGAAGCCGCGGCCAGCCCCGGTCAGGACGACGACGCGCGCTTCGCCAAGGTCGGCCAGGACGTCGCGCAACTCGCCGTGCATCCGGGCGGTGAAGCTGTTGAGCCGATCGGGGCGATTTAGAGTGATCGTCGCGACCTGTTCGCGCTTCTCTAAGAGGATCGTCTCCATTTTCATTGGCCCTCGGACAAGACACAAACTGCGGAATCAACATCAGCGGTCAGTTGCGCTATAGCGCCAAGCCCTCAAGCGCCAAGGCGCTGGGGCAAATAGGCGATTCCGGACTCGACTTGTTTCTAGGAGGAAAGCCATGACAAAATATTCGCGTGCTTTCATTGGACTGGGGTTCGTGCTGTCCCTCACCGCTTCTTCGGCTGTGATCGCGGGAGAGATTAAGGGGCCGCCGCCAGACGGAAACCTGCCGCCGCAGGATCGGCTGAGCAGCGGTAACAGCTTCTGTTCCTATAGCGGTCTGAACGACACCCCTGACGGTGCGCCAGAGGTTGGCGATCCAGGCGGAATCGCTCAATCCTACGGCTATTTTTTGGGACAGGCCGATGCGTTCGACCCGAGTGATCCGGACGAGCGCGATAGCTTTTTCTTCCCGGGTACGGGCTGCAATGCATCGTTATTTCCGTTAGGCCATTGATCTGGGGGCGGTGGGCGCCTTTTTGAATCGCCGGCGCCCGACCGCTCTCCTTCCCGCAGCCCTTGCAAAACTCCAGCCATCAGAGCTGACGAGTATCAGGACCCCGATCCTGTCTTCATTGCCGGCATCCTTTTGTCTTGATTGTCCGCTCGATATGGGCGTGGAGAAACCGCAGCGTGGAGGGGATGGGAATGAGCACAAGCCGTGACGAGCTCGCATCCCAAGTCGCTCACCGGATGCTCGCCGACGAGGGGACCGGCCCAGCCTGGGGTATCGTCATCGACGAGGCCCGCGCCGATTATTGCCGGCTGCGGATGGAGCTTCGCGCCGACATGCTCAACGGTCATCGCATCGCCCATGGCGGGATGATTTTCGCCCTGGCCGACACCGCTTTCGCTTATGTGTGCAACGGCGGCAACGAGCGGACAGTCGCGGCGCAGGCCTCGATCGTCTTCCTCGACGCGGCCAGGGAGGGCGAGACGTTGATCGCGGAGGCAGAGCAGACATCGACGGCGGGCAGGAGCGGTGTCACCCGGGTAGCCGTCCGGTCCGCCGACGGACGCGCAGTCGCGGAGTTCACCGGCTATTCCCGAACGATCGGTGGAGCCGTCGTCGAAATTTGAACGTTTGATACCCAGAGGCTAGATCGACACCATGTACACGACCGAATTGCAGAAGACGGCGCAGATCAGGACGATCGAGGACCCCAACCTCCTCGAGGCGTTCGAGGCGCGCGTTGCCGCCGACGAGTTCATCGAGCCCAAGGACTGGATGCCCGAAGCCTATCGGCGGACGCTGACCCGGCAGATCAGCCAGCACGCTCACAGCGAGATCGTCGGCATGCTTCCGGAAGGCAATTGGATCAGCCGCGCGCCGTCGCTTCGACGCAAGGCGATCCTCCTCGCCAAGGTGCAGGACGAGGCCGGCCACGGGCTATACCTGTATTGTGCGGCGGAAACGCTCGGCACCAGCCGAGAGGAGATGATCGAGGCACTTCACTCGGGCAAGGCCAAGTACAGCACCATCTTCAATTACCCGACACTGACTTGGGCCGACATCGGTGCGATCGGCTGGCTGGTGGATGGCGCGGCAATCATGAACCAGGTTCCGCTGCAGCGCACGTCCTACGGGCCCTATGCACGGGCGATGGTTCGGGTCTGCAAGGAGGAAAGCTTCCACCAGCGGCAGGGCTATGAAATCATGATCGCGCTGGCGAACGGCACCGCCGACCAGAAGCGCATGGCGCAGGACGCGCTCAACCGCTGGTGGTGGCCGAGCCTGATGATGTTCGGGCCGCCGGACGCCGACAGCCCCAACACGGCCCAGTCGATGCGCTGGCGGATCAAGCGGGAAACCAATGACGAGCTGCGGCAGAAGTTCGTCGACATCACCGTGCCGCAAGCCGAATTCCTTGGCCTCACCGTTCCGGATCCGGACCTCCGATGGAATGAGGCTAAAAGCGGCTATGACTTCGGCGACGTCGACTGGGAGGAATTTTACGCGGTCGTCCGCGGCGAAGGCCCGGTCGCCAGGGAACGGATGACCGCACGGCGTGATGCTTGGGAGAGCAATGCCTGGGTCCGCGAGGCCGCGGCCGCGCACGAAGCGAGGCGCCGGGAGCGCAAGGCGGCGTGAGCGGCGACTGGCCGCTGTGGGAAGTCTTCGTCCGTGCCAAGGGCGGGCTGGCGCATCGCCACGTCGGCAGCGTTCATGCGCCTGATCAGGCGCTTGCGCTCCGTCACGCCCGCGACACCTATACGCGGCGGCTGGAAGGCGTCAGCCTGTGGGTCGTGAGGTCCGACCAGATCGTTGCGTCGGATCCGGATGAGTCCGGGCCGCTATTCGAGCCGGCCGAGGACAAGATCTACCGGCACCCGACCTTCTACGACATCCCTGACGAGGTGAAGCACATCTAATGCCGTCGCTGCCGCCAATCGAACGGGACGTGGAAAAGCGTGCCGAAAAGGTCACCCTGGCCGGTGCCTTCGACGAGCCGGAGGCCGACGACTATGTCGCCGACCCGCTTGAGGATGCCTATTACGAATATCTACTGCGGCTTGGCGACGACGCGCTGATCCTTGGCCAGAGGCTTGGCGATTGGTGCGGCCATGCGCCTTCGGTCGAGGTCGACCTCAGCCTCGCCAACATGGCGCTCGACCTGATCGGACAGGCGACCCACATCCTGGAACGCGCCAATAACGGCGACGGCGACGAACTGGCGTTCAAGCGGGACGTCCTCGACTTCCGCAACTGCCTGCTGGTCGAGCAGCCCAATGGCGACTTCGCGCGGACCATCGTCCGGCAATTGCTCTATTCGACCTGGCAGCACCTGCTGTTCGAACAGCTTGCCGAAAGCCCAGACCCCTTCCTCCGCGCCATAGCGTCCAAGGCGGGCAAGGAAGTCGCCTACCACCGCGAGCTGGCCAGCGAGTGGACGATCCGGCTAGGCGACGGGACCGAGGAAAGCGCCGCCCGAATGCGCGACGCGCTCGACTGGTGCTGGCGTTTCGTGCCCGAGCTATTCGAAGTGGACCAGAAACTGGAGCAGATGATCGGGCTGCAGATGGTGCCGGACCCGCGGAGCCTGGAGCGTGGCTACCGGGCGGCGATTGGCGAAGTTCTCGCGGAAGCGAAGCTGGAGGCTCCCGCCGACCAGCGGCCGATCCTCGGGGGCCGCCGAGGCCATCACAGCGAGCACCTCGGCCACCTGCTGGCGGTGATGCAGTTCCTGCCGCGCACCTATCCCGACGCGACCTGGTAGTGGCCGACCATTTTCATCGCCTTCGGGTCGCCGAAGTCGTGCCCGAGACCGACGAAGCGAATTCGATCCGGTTCGTCATTCCGCCCGAACTGGCCGAGGCGTTCCGCTTCAAGGCCGGCCAGCACCTGACCCTTCGCGCCGACATCAATGGCGAGGAGGTGCGGCGCAATTATTCGCTTTGCACCGCGCCCGGCGATGAGGACGTCATGGTGACGGTGAAACGGATCGCCGGCGGCGTCTTTTCAAATTGGGTCGGGGACAATCTCAAGGCCGGCGATTCGATCGACGTCATGACTCCGCACGGCTCGTTCACGACCGATTTCGATGCCGCCGAGGCGCGCCACTATGTCGGTATTGCGGGCGGCTCCGGAATCACGCCGGTCATGTCGCTGATCCGCACGGCGCTGAGCGAAGAGCCGAAGAGCGGGTTCACCTTGTTTTACGGCAACCGAGATTCATCCTCGATCATCTTCCTGGAAGCGTTGGCCGGCCTCAAGGACCGCTACATAGACCGGCTGGAGCTGTTCCATTTCCTGGCCGAGGAGGAAGGCGACATCGACCTGTTCAACGGCATGCTCGACCGGGCGCGCTGCGGCGAAGCGATCGACCTGCTGGTCGGCGAACCGGCCGCGGTCGACGCCTGGTTCATCTGCGGGCCGGGGCCAATGATGGATGCGGGTGAGGCGGCCCTGCTCGACCGCAACATCGACAAGGAGCGAATCCATATTGAGCGCTTCACCGCCGGCCGGCCCTCGGCGGCGCTCGCTGCGCAAATGGCCGAGCTTCAGGAGCGGGCGGCGGGCGTCAGCGTCACCGTCACGCTTGATGGACGTACCCGCAAGATCGCGTTCACGCAATCGAACATCCTCGACAGCGCCCGCGAATCTGGCCTGCCGGCTCCATTCGCCTGCAAGGCCGGAGTCTGCGCCACCTGTCGCGCCAGGGTCACCAGCGGCAAGGTCGAAATGGCGGCGCGCTATGGCCTGACGGATGAGGAGGTCACAGCCGGCTACGTTCTGACCTGTCAGTCGGTGCCGATGGGCGACGGGGTCGCAGTGGATTACGATGCGTGACTCAGCTAGACCGCCGGCCATGCTGACCACCGAAGCGACGGCCCGGGTTGCAGGCAAAAGAGCGGGGCTTGCCGACTTGCCGCCTATTCACAGTGATTCCCTGCTGGCGTTGATCGCGCTGGCCAATGCCGATCCGCGGCCTGACAAGATCGACGTAGGCGTCGGCGTGTTCCGTGACGCCGATGGTAACACGCCAATCCTCAAGGTGATGAAGGAAGCCGAGCGGCGCCTTCTCGATAGCCAGGAAACCAAGGCCTATCTTGGCAGCGGCGGGGACAAGAGGTTCGCCGAATTGCTTCGCCCGATCCTGCTTGGCCACCACGCCGTCGACGACCGAATTGCCGGCGTGCAGACGCCCGGCGGCTGCGGAGCGCTCCGGCTCGGCTTCGATCTGATCGCGACGGCAAATCCGGCAGCCAGGGTATTTCTGGGGACGCCCAGCTGGCCCAACCACGCGCCGATCATCGAATCAGCCCGGCTCGAAATTGTCGAGTATCCCTATTATGAGCGTGGCCAGGGCATCATCCGCTTCGACGAGATGCTGAGCGCGCTTCGTAATGGCAAGCCGGGCGACGTCGCCTTGCTGCACGGCTGTTGCCACAACCCGACGGGCGCCGATCTCACCGCGGACCAGTGGGCGCAGGTGACTGGGACGGTCCTCGATCACGGCCTGATCCCGCTCGTCGACATCGCCTATCAGGGGTTCGGACGCGGCCTCGAGGAGGACGCAGCGGGCTTGCGCAGCCTCCTGGACTCTTGCGACGAGGTGGTGGTCGCGCAAAGCTGCGACAAGAATTTCTCTGTCTATCGCGACCGGGTCGGGTGCCTTTTCGTCAAGACCGGCAAGCCTGAGACGACGGCGACAGCGATGGCGCACGTCTTCCAGCGGGCCCGGGAAATGTGGTCGATGCCGCCGGACCATGGCGCCGCCTGCGTCCGGATCATCCTCGACGATCCGGAACTCAAGCGCCGCTGGCACGGCGAGCTCGACGCGATGCGCGACCGGATCAACGGCGTTCGGGCACGGATAGCCGCCGCCGACCCGCGGCTGGCCTTCATCGGCCGGCAGTTCGGCATGTTCTCGATGCTTCCCCTCTCGCGTGACCAGGTTCTGGAACTGCGCGAGCAGCACGGCATCTACATGGCGGACAGCGGCCGCTTCAACGTGGTCGGCATGAGCGATGCAGCGGTTGATCGATTCACCGCCGCCGTGGTCGACGCGCTGGGCGCTTAAGCTGGCGATGGCGGAACGGGACCCGGGCAAGATGGCCGTCGACATCGACTGGAGATCCGTAGCCCGGCTCGTCCTTACCAGCCGCGCGATGGACCGGCTCGAGGAAGAAGAGCTCGTTCCGGTCAAGAAGGTCCTCTATCAGTTTTCGGCCCGCGGCCATGACATGGCGCAGGTTATTCTCGGGCTGCAGCTGAAGGACGGTGACGCGGTCTGCGGCTATTATCGTTCGCGGCCGCTGCTGCTGGCGCTGGACGTGCCGCTGGCCGATGCGTTGGGATCCGGCATGGGCCTGGCCGGCGGCTACTCGGATGGCCGGGATATCGGCGTCGTGTTCAACTATCCCAACCCGGGTGGCGCGCACGCGCTGCCGATGTGCGGCGGGGTCGGCGCGCAATATACACCGGCGGCCGGCTGGGCGCAGGCGATCAAGTACAAGGCCGAAGTACTGAAAGAGGGGCCGGCCGATGCCCTGGCGCTGGTGCTTGGCGGCGACGCCAGTTGCGCAACCGGGGGCTTTTGGTCGGCGCTGACGATTGCGACGACGCAACAATTGCCCTTGCTCTTCTACGTCGAGGACAATGGCTACGGCATCTCGGTGACGTCGGACTATCAGACCCCGGGCCGCGACATCGCAGAAAACCTGTCCAGTTTCAAAGGGTTGGAGATTTTTAACGGCGACGGGACGGAGCCCGAGGAAGCGGCTCGACTGATCAGCGCGGCGGTCACTCATGTGCGAGGTCAGCGAGGGCCGGCGCTGCTCCGGCTGACGGTGCCACGGCTCGAGGGACACAGTTTCCAGGACACGCAGGGCTACAAGAGCGAGGAGGAAATCGCCGCCGAATGGGCGCGTGACCCGCTGCCGAAATTGCAGGCGCATGTCGCCAAGCTGCAGGTTGGCGAGGCCAAGTGGCAACGGCTGGCCGACGAAGTGCGCTGGCAAGTCGACGCGGCACGGGCCGAAGCCGAGGCGCGCGGGGTGTCAGACCCCGAACGGGTGACCGACAAGGTCTTCTTCGACGGCGCCATGAGCAAGGTTGGCGGCGGTGCCGGACTCAGTCTCGACGGGACGACCGACCAGCCCGCGCCCGAAGGCCAGCGGATCAACATGGTCACCGCCATCCGCAAGGTGCTGGACCAGGAGCTTGAGGCCAACCCCAGGATGCTGGTGTTCGGCGAGGATGTCGGGCCGAAGGGCGGGGTCCATGCGGTGACCCTCGGCCTGCAGGACAAATATGGCGTGGCCCGAGTGTTCGACACCAGCCTCAACGAGGAAGGAATCGTCGGCCGCGCCGTCGGCATGGCGCTGGCAGGCCTGATGCCGGTGCCGGAAATCCAGTTCCGCAAATATGCCGAGCCGGCGACCGAGCAGATCAACGACTGCGGGACGATGCGCTGGCGGACCAACAACCGCTTCTCGGCACCGATGGTGCTGCGGGTGCCCGGCGGCTTCTTCAAGTGCGGCGACCCCTGGCACAGCCAGACCAACGAAGTGCAGTTCGTCCACAACCCCGGCTGGAAAGTGGCGGTGCCGTCGAACGCGGAGGATGCGGTCGGGCTGCTGCGCGGCGCCTTGCGCGGCAACGACCCGGTGCTGTTCTTCGAGCACCGGGCGATGCTGGACGACAGCTGGGCGCGGCGGCCATGGCCGGGCGACGCCTATGTCCTGCCGTTCGGCCGGGCGAAGAAGACCCGCGAGGGCGAACGAATCAGCATCGTCACCTGGGGCGCGATGGTGCCACGCTGCGAAGCCGCTGCCGAGGGCGTGAGCGCCGACGTCATCGACCTGCGGACGTTGATGCCCTGGGACCAGGACATGGTGCTGGACAGCGTGCGGCGCACCCGCCGCTGCCTGATCGTCCATGAGGATTTGCGCACCGGCGGGTTCGGCGCGGAGATCGCCGCGGTGGTCGCCGACGAGGCCTTCCTCGACCTCGACGCCCCGGTCGCGCGGGTGACCATGCCGGACATTCCGAGCCCGCATCACCCGAAACTAATGGAATGGGCGCTTCCGAGCATCGCCAAAATTCGGGCGGAGATCGACCGGCTGGTGGGGTTTTGATGAGGATTGTCATTGCGAGGAGCGCAGCGACGAAGCAATCCAGTGGCGCAATGCTGGATTTCTTCGCTTCGCTCGCAATGACGGATCAGCGCTCGTGAACATCGAAATCCGCGTTCCCGACGAGCAGGAGGGCACCAAGGCAGTGGTTCGCGCCTGGCTGAAGCAGGTTGGCGACGCGGTTGCGGTCAACGATCCCCTGGTCGAGCTGGAGACCGACAAGGTCACGCAGGAAGTGCCGGCGCCGGCGGCGGGCATCTTGAGCGAGATTTTGCTGCAGACGGATGATGAGGCGGTGCCGGGGGCGCTGCTGGGGCGGATAAGCTCAGACCAACCCACACTCCGTATTCCTGAGCCTGTCGAAGGACTTTCCTTTCCTCCTGCAACTTCAAAACGAAATCAGTCCTTCGACAATCTCAGGACGAACGGTGAGGGCGAGGTCCGGCTCTCACCCTCCGTTCGCCGCGCATGCCAACAGCACGGGATCGATCCGGCGACCATCCAGGGGTCCGGCCGGGGCGGCCGAGTTACACGGGAGGACGTAGAGCGGGCGCTTGCCAGTGGACCGCCGGAAGAGAAAGCGCGCAGCTTCGCCGGCGGCGACATCACCCACGACCGGATGCGGCTGAAGATTGCCGAAAATATGGTTCGCGCGGTCAGCGAGGCGCCTCATGTCACGGCCCTGTTCGAGGCGGATTTTTCCGCCGTGGCGGCACACAAGGCGGCGCTTGCTGAACGCGGGACGAAGCTCAGCTACACGGCCTATATCGTCAAGGCAGCCGCCGAGGCGATGGCGGTCGCGCCGGCGATCAACGGCCGGTGGGAGCCGGACCGGATCGCCGTGTCGCCGACCATCGACATCGGCGTTGGCACCGCGCTAGGTGACAAGGGCCTGGTCGTGCCTGTGGTCAAGGATGCTGGCGCGCTCACGCTTGAGGAAATCGGCGCAAAGCTCGACGATCTCACCCGCCGGGCGCGTGATGGCATGCTGACCGGAGCCGACGTGTCCGGCGGAAGCTTCACCATCTCCAACCATGGCGTGTCGGGCAGCCTGCTCGCCTCGCCGATCATCCTCCATGCCGGGCAGGCGGCGATCCTCGGCATCGGCAAGCTCGAAAAGCGCGTGGTCGTTCGCGAGATCGGCGGCCAGGACGCCATCCTTGTCCGGCCCATGGCCTATGTCACGCTGACCATCGACCATCGCGTGGTCGACGGCCACCAGACCAATGCGTGGCTGACGCGCTTTGTCGAGACCATTGAAACTTGGGGGAACGCCTGATGGCGCGCAAGCCGGACAGCGGGGCCGAGACTTCCTGGTTCATCCGGCGCGTGCTGATCGTCCTCGCCCTGATCTCCCTGTTCCTGCTGGCGTGGCACCTGCGCTCGGTCCTCCTCATGCTGTTCGGCGCGATCGTCGTGGCGACCATTTTCCGGTCGCTTGCCGATCGGCTGCAGTCGCTCACCGGCTGCCGGCCTGGGCTGGCGATGGCCGCGGCGATCGGCATGATCCTGATCACCGCCGCGGGCCTGGTCGCGCTGTTCGGTTCGCACGTCATCTCGCAGGTCGATGTCCTGCGGGAGGCCTTGCCGAGAGCCTGGGCATCGTTCGAGGCGCGGATGGGCGACCTCGGTCTTGGCAAGCAGATGCGGAGCATCGCGGAATCGGCCGGGCAAGGCAGCACCTTCTCGTCGTTCAGCCAGACCGTGATGTCGATCGGCAACGGCATTGCCGAAACCGTGCTGGTGATCGTCGCCGGAATTTTCCTGGCCTTGCAGCCACGATTTTACGCGACAGGCGCGATAAAACTCGTGCCGCCTGGCAAGCGGGAACTCGTCGCCGAGGCGATGGAGGAGTGCGAGAATGCCCTTCAGCTGTGGCTCAAGGGGCAGCTGATCGCCATGATCGTGGTCGGACTGCTGACCGGCTTCGGCCTGTGGGCGCTCGGTGTCCCGTCCGCGTTCGTACTGGGACTTCTTGCCGGCGCGCTGGAATTCATACCCTTCGCCGGGCCGATCCTGGCGATGATCCCTGCCGTTCTCCTAGCCCTGGCGGTCAGCCCGGACATGGCCTTCTATGTGCTCCTGCTGTATCTCGCCGTGCAGCAGTTCGAGGGCAATGTGCTGACCCCGGTGGTTCAGCAATTTGCGGTCGACCTGCCCGGAGTGATCCTCCTGTTCTCCCTGATCGGTTTCGGGATCATCTTTGGGACGCTTGGTGTCATCCTGGCCGCGCCGCTGGCGGTGGTCAGCTACGTGTTGGTCAAGCGGCTCTATGTCGTCGAGGCCTTGCACACGGCGACGCCCATTCCCGGCGAGAAGAAGGCGAAGAGCTAGTCCAGCGGCCGGCCGCGTGTCTCCGGGAGAAGCAGCAGGCCGATGATAAAACAAGCTCCCGCCACAACGATCGGATAGATGAGCCCGTCGTAGATGCCGCCGCGCGCGGCGACGATGGCGAAGGCTGTCGCCGGCAGGAAGCCCCCGAACCAGCCGTTGCCGATATGGTAGGGCAGGGACATCGCCGAATAGCGGATCCTCGTCGGGAATAGCTCGACCAGAAGCGCGGCGATCGGGCCGTAAACCATCGTCACATAGAGAACGAGGACGAAGAGGATGGCGACGACCATCGAGCGGTTGATGAGATCGGGATCGGCCTTCGGCGGATAGCCGGCCGCGTCCAGCAGAGACCGTGCGGTCGTTTCGAACGACTTGTTGACCAAAGTCCGGACCTCGCCGGTGAACTGGCCCGGCTCCGGCACCACAAGCGGCGCATTGCCGATCCTGACGATCGTCGTGCTGCCCGGCGGCGCCGGCTCGTTAGTGTAGGAAATCCCGGACCTGGCGAGGAAGGACTTGGCGACGTCGCACGATCGCGAGTCGAACCGGGTTCGGCCGATCGGGTCGAACTGGAACGAGCAAGTCGCCGGGTCGGCGACGACCGTCACCGGCGCGCTGGTTTGCGCGGCGGCCAGCGCCGGATTAGCGGCGACGGTCAGCGCCTTGAACAAGGGCACGTAGGTCACGGCGGCGAGGAGCATGCCGGCGAGGATGATCGGCTTTCGGCCGATGCGGTCCGACATTGCCCCGAAGACAATGAAGAAGGGCGTCGCCAGCGCCAGCGCGATGGCGACCATGATGTTGGCGCTGCCGGCTTCGACCTTCAGGACGCGCTCAAGGAAAAAGAGCGCGTAGAACTGGCCAGCATACCAAACGACCGCCTGGCCGACGACGGCGCCGAACAGGGCGATCAGGACAATCTTTAAATTGCTCCACTGGCCGAAGGCTTCGCGAAGGGGCCCCTTGGAGCGGGTCCCTTCCGCCTTCATCCGGACGAAGGCGGGGCTTTCCGCAAGTTGCAGCCGGATCCACAGAGAGATCACGAGCAGGATCGCCGACAGCAGGAAGGGGATCCGCCAGCCCCAGGCGGCGAACGCCTCCGGGCCGAGGGTGTTACGCGTGGTGATGACGACCAGCAGCGCCCCGAACAGGCCGAGTGTCGCCGTGGTCTGGATGAAACTGGTGTAGAGGCCGCGGCGATTGTCGGGCGCATGTTCGGCAACATAGGTCGCCGCACCGCCATATTCGCCGCCAAGCGCCAGCCCCTGGACCAGCCTCAGCGCGAGCAGGAGCAAGGGCGCGGCGATGCCGATTCTGGCGTAGGTCGGAAGGACGCCGACCAGGAAGGTCGACAGGCCCATCAGCCCCATCGTGATCAGGAAGGTATATTTGCGCCCCACCAGGTCGCCGAGCCGGCCGAACACGAGCGCGCCGAACGGCCGAACCGCGAAGCCCGCGGCGAAGGCGATCAGGGCGAAGATGAAGGCGCTGGACGGGCTAGCCCCGGCGAAGAATTGCTCGGCGATGATCGCCGCCAGCAGGCCGTAGAGATAGAAGTCGTACCATTCGAAGACGGTACCGAGCGACGAGGCCGCGATGACCAGGACATAGCGTCTGCGGGTGGCTGGCGCCGCGTCTTCCGATGTCATGCAATGCCCCTCCGCCCGGTTCGGGGCGAAGGTGGAACATCACGGGCCGATCGGCAACCGCTAGCCGAAGGTGAAGGTGAAGGCGGCCGCGCCGCGGTCGAGAAACTCGATCTCAAACGATCGTTCGGACACGGCGCCTTTCTGCCGGATCAGCTGGTAGAAGCCTTCGTCGCGGATCGTCCCTGACCCGTCGGGGGCGATATTCAAGCCAGCGTCGCGGCCCGGCGCCTTGCCGTCGAGCGTGACCCTGAAGCGGATCGGCCGGCCGGTGGTGGACGCCAGCACCATGTGCAGGTCGCGGGCATGAAAGCGCATCCGGATGCGCGTTCCCGGCGCCTGGGCGACGGACCGCTCGCGCTCGGCTTTCCACGGCCCGCCATAGGCCCAGTCGTTGAGTGCGGTATCGGCCAGGCGGTAGGTCTTGACCTTTTCCTCGGCCAGCCCGCCGGGCGACACGAAGCGATCGTCCCGGCCGTAGCCCAGATAGGTTTCCGGCGAGCGCAGCGACGCACGCGCCGCCGCCGCGGCGGCGCCGTCCACCTTCACTTCGCCGCCCAGCGCCGCCGGCCGACGTCCGGACTCCATCAGCAGCGCCCGGATGACCTTCTCGCTATTGTCGTAGCTGCCCTCGCCATAATGGTGAAAGCGGACCCGGCCCTGGGCGTCGATGAAATAATGCGCCGGCCAGTAATTGTTCTTCAGCGCGCGCCACACCTTGTACTGGTTGTCGAGCGCGACGGGATAGGAAATGCCGAGTTCCGCGACCGCCTTGCGGACATTGGCGGGGTTGCGCTCGAACGCGAATTCCGGCGCGTGAACACCGATCACGACCAGCCCGTCGCGGGCGTAGCGTTCATGCCACGCCTTCACATAAGGGATCGAGCGGATGCAGTTTATGCAGCTGTAGGTCCAAAAATCGATCAGGACGACCTTGCCGCGCAATTGCTCGCGGGTCAGCGGCGGGCTGTTGATCCAGGGCCCGAGGCCGTCCAGCGCCGGCAGCAAGCCTTCGATCGGCAGCGGAGCGGAAAAATCGGCCTTGCTGCTGGCCCCCGAGCCGATGCCGAGCTTGCGCGCCAGGCCGGTTTCGATGGTCGCCGTCTGGGCGCTGGACAGCCTGGCGAGGATGCGCGTGTCGAAGCCAAGGGCGATGGCGCCGACCCCGAGCAGGACGGCGACGCCAAGCCCCTTGCGGACCGCCTCGCTGGCGCCGAGCGAACCCTTCATCCGGTTGAACACCTGCTTGCCGGCCAGCATGGCGATGGCGAGGGAAGTGGCAGCGCCGGCGGCGTAGGACAGCAGCAACAGGGTCGTGCTGGCGTTGGCGCCGTTGAGCGCGGCGGTGGTGAAGATGATGCCGAGGATCGGCCCAGCGCACGGCGCCCAAAGCAGGCCGGTGGCGGCGCCGAGGAGCAGCGACGAGCCCGTGTCGCCGAAGCGCTTCGCCTTTCCCGCCGTTTCGCTCAGCTTTGCGCCCCAGGCGACCAGGGGCCGGGTCAGCCGGTCAGAAACCGCCGGGAAGATCAGAGCGATTCCGAACAAGGCGAGCAAAATCAGGGCCACGACGCGGCCGATCTCGTTCGTCCTGACGGCCCACGCGCCCCCGACCGCCGCCAGGGAGGCGACCAGGGAAAAGGTCAGCGCCATTCCGGCCAGCAGCGGCAGGGTGCTTGTGACGAAGGGCTTGCCGGCGCGGGCGAAGACGAAGGGAAGCACCGGGAGAATGCAGGGGCTGACGATCGTCAGCATGCCGCCGAGGAATGCGAGGAGGGCGATGAGCATGCCGCTGCCCTGCCGGGAAGTTGGGCCAACCACAAATGCAAAAAGGCATCGACCCGTCTTGGCGGGGCGCGCGAGGTCCTCAGGCGGGGGTCAAAACGCGCTCCAGTCGATCAGAAGACCTTGACGATCACGAAGGACACATTGTCGGGCGCGCCACGCGACAGGACCATGTCGAGCAGGATGTCGGCGGCGACGTCGAGCGGGTTCATGGTTAGCTGCTCGAGCAGCTCGTCCGGATCGACGAGGCGGGTCAGGCCGTCGCTGCCCAGCACGAAGATGTCGCCAGGCTCGGCATTGCCGCTCACCGTATCGACCCGCAGATTCTCCGACACGCCGACGGCCCGCGTGATGACGTTCGAATCCGGATGGCCTTCCGCTTCGGCGGGGTCAAGCATGCCGGCCTCGACCAGGTCCTGGACCAGGCTGTGGTCCCGGCTGATCTGCGTGACCTGCCCGGCATGCACTCGGTAGGCCCTGCTGTCGCCAGCCCAAAAGCAGCGATATTCCGCGCCGCGGATGGCGAGCCCGACGACAGTGCTGCCGATGGTGCGCGGGGTGTGATCGGATCGCGCCAGCTTGATCAGATCGCGATTGACCTGGCGAAGGGCGTCGATCGAACATTCGACCAGTTCATCGAGGTCGTAAACGATCGGCAGGTGAAGCAGCGCCTCGGTTACCTGCGCGCTGGCGACTTCGCCTGCTTCATGGCCGCCCATCCCGTCGGCGACCGCCCACAGGCCCCGGTCGGTCCGGACCAGGACTGCATCCTCGTTGATCTTCCGCTTGAGGCCGACATCGGTCCGGCAGACACATTCAAAGGTCAATTATGCGCCCCCCTGCGCGGCAGTTGAGCAGCACACTAGCAATTACGCAAGGTTCGTGCGATTTCCTTTTTCGAGGCGCTTCGACCCGGGGGACACGTCGAACGATGAACAAGGAGAGCAAGGCGTACAGCAACAAGGCGTTGCCCTCGGGCACCGTCCTGCGCGAGTGGCGGCTGGAGGAAGTGCTCGGCGTCGGCGGCTTCGGCATCGTCTACAAGGGCCGCGGCATCTATTTTGACGAGCTGGTGGCCATCAAGGAATATTTCCCGAGCTCGATCAGCGAGAGGGACGCCGAAGACACCGTCGTGCCGATCGATTCGGACGCCGAGGAAGTCCACGCCCTGGGGCTCAAGAAATTCGTCGAGGAAGCAAAGCTCCTCTGGAACCTGTCGACCCCGACCAGACACCCCAATATCGTTAGCGTCCGAAGCCTCTTCGAAATCCACGGCACGGCCTACATGGTCATGGATTTCGAGGACGGTGTTTCGCTTTCTAAAATGCTCAAGAAGGGGCAGAAATTCAACGAGCGAAGCTTGTGGAATATCGTCCAGCCGATCGCCGAAGGGCTCGCCCGGGCCCATCGAGTCGGCGTTTTGCACCGCGACATCAAGCCGCCAAACATCCTCATCACGGAGGACAGCCGTCCGGTGCTGATCGATTTCGGATCCGCCCGGTTTGAGGCGGCCGAGGCGACCAGCACCAAGGTTACGTTCCACACGCCACCCTACGCGGCGATCGAACAATATGTGAAAACCTATCCGCAGGGGCCCTGGACCGACATTTATGCGCTCGGCGTGGTGCTTTATGAATGCATCACCGGCGAAAAGCCGCCCGAGGTGCTGGAGCGACTTCATGCCGGTCTTGGCAAGCCGCTCGGCGAGTCCAAATGGCCGGGCTACAGCAAGAAATTCCTCGCGGCCGTCGATGCGGCGATGACCATCAAGCCGAACGAGCGGCCGCAATCGATCGCCGAATGGCTGGCCCTGTTCGGCGATGAGCATGGCGCCGCGACCGTCACCAGCGACGATGACGATGAAAAAACGCGATTCTACGCGCACGAGGTGGCGAAGGGCGACATCGTTCCGGTCGCGCCCCCGTCGACGGGCGGCGGCACGTTCGAGGTGGTGGAGACTCAAGTCCCTACCGATCCAAGCGAAGTCGAGTTCAAGGGCGCTGGGCACGAAACCGGCGCTCGGAAGAAGGTAAAGACGGCCAAGGAAGCGGTCGCCGCAAGTGCGGCTGCAGGTGGAGCCGCGGCGGAGGCGATGGCCGAAGCGCAACCCAAGCCGGCGAAGGGGGGTCAGGCTGCGGCGGAGGTGAAGCCCGACCGGACACCGCCTCTTATCAGAGACAAGGCGCCGGCCGCCTCGGGCGCGCCATCCGACAAGCGCAAGATGATGATCGCGGGCAGCGGTGCGCTCGCCGTCATTGCCGCGGCGGCGATCGGCTGGAGTACGCTTGGCGGCGATAACGGATCGCCATCGGAAGCCTTGCCGGACCTCGGCGGCAACGTCATGGTCGCGCCGCCCGTCACTGAAGACGTGTCGAGCATCGCACCCGCGGTGAAAGCCCTGGCCGATGAGGCGCGCAATTCCGGCGCTCCCGAATCCGCGGTCAACGGCCTGCTGACGGCCAGCGAGGCGATCGCCACCCAGGCGCAGCAGTTGCCGAGCCTGTCGGGCGATCAGGCGACCAACGCCACCAACCAGATCAAGCAGGCGGCGATTACCGCCAACTTGGAATTCACCAGGGCCTTGCTGCGCGATGCCGAAAGCCGGGCCAGTCGCCTTGGCGGCACCGTGCCGTGGGCGAACGTCAATCGCGCCAACGCGGCGCGATCCGTTTCCGCGGATCGGCAGGCGGTCGCCGGTCGCCTTCGGGCCGCCCTGGCTGGGTTACGCGCCGCCGCCGCAGCGCAACCGGCCGATCCGGCGGCGTCCGTGGCGACGGCCCGCGAGGCGCTCTTGCAATCCGGCAATTTCGCGTCGGCTGCGGCTTCCGCTTACCGCCTCGGCGGCGAGCAGCGCACCGAAGCGACCCCAAGCGGCGCGACGACCAAGACTGTCGCCCCGGCGGCGTCGAGCGCGGTCACCAACACGGCTGCCAGCGCCGCGTCCTCGTCGACCAGCCTATCGCCGGCCAAGACGGCGCAATTCAATGCGATCGTCGACAGCGGCCGCAGCATGGCCCGGCAGGTTCTCCGCTTCGAGAAGAGCGGAACGCCAGCACAGAAGGAAAACGCCAAGCTGGCCCGCAATTACGACCGCTATCTCGTCAATCTCAAGGATTCCTTCCGCGGGGTGACCTCGGACCGGGAAGCCGACCGGCTGATCGGCGATGCGCGGAAGACCAACGCCTACCTGACCTTCCTGGTAAAGCAGTCGAACGCCCAATAGGGGCCGCCGGGAATGCCGGCGCACGCCAGTCAGGCAGGGATTTCGAGCGATCGCTCGCGATAGGACACGGTCCATTCGTTAAGGTCCGCGAGCATGATCGCGGCCGTCTTCTCGAGCTCGGCGGCGAGCAGATCGGCCCGGAAAACATGCTTCAGGCGGGCGGCGTTGCGTTGCAGCGCCAGAGCCGTGTTGGCGGAGCGGCTCGCCGCCAGCAGATGCTCGCCATGGCCGCGCATGCCGAACACAGCGGCGCCGACCGCCGGTAGCCCCGCGGTCAGAAAGATGAAGGGCGCCGTCAACGCCTTCACATAATGGGCGAATGGAACATAGCCGGCGAGAAACAGGACGCAGGCGGCAATCACGCCACCCATCAGGAAGTTGCCGATCTCGTGCAGCCGGTGGTCGAGCTTTTCCATCCGGTGCGAGTTGACGTCGTGATACTTCGCCTGCGGCACGATCTGCTCCTCCATCACGTCCTTGGCGAGAGCGCGGACCTCTTCATGGGTCGTGATCCCGGTCGGGCTTTCCATCTCTCGCCAGATCGCTGCAGCATACCAGCGCGTCCAGTCGGCCCCCGCCTCGCGGTGCGATGTGCCCTGGACGAAATCGGTCCGGAATGGGGTGCTGATCATCCCGCTGCGCTTGAGATAGACCAACGGCCTGAGCGATTCCGCCAGATGCCGGTACTGGAGCCAGCGCCGATGCCATTCGCCGCCGGTGCCGGCGCTGGTGTTGAGGAACAACAGGCCAATGGTCGCTAGTTCAGCGACAACCAGGAAGATCTTGGCGCCAGGGGCGAGGAGCCCGAACAGGGCGAGGATTACGGCGAGCGCCGACAGGAAATAATTGGTGACATGGCCGCTGCGGAACATCTGGGCGTAGCGAATGGCGAGGAAGTTGGACCAGCCGTAGGCCAGCGCCAGCGGCCGCCAGGTCCCGCCCGGCCCCATTCCAGCGACCTTGTCCCACTCCCAGGAAATGTCCTGTTCGACCGAACTTTGCCGCCAGGCCGAGGCGGTGAAGCGCTTGATTCCAAGCACTGCCAGAAGCATCGGATATTCGAAGCGCCAATTGATCCGCCGCTCTCTCTCGGTGAAGAACTCGGCGATCTGCTCGCGCTCCAGAGAGGTGTGGGGCGACAGCGTGTCGCGCAGTAACGTGACGTAGTCGCTGCTGGATTTCAGCGGCTTGGCGATGGGCTCGATGGCGTCGCCGCCGGTCAGCAGTCGCGGCCGCTCGACCAGGCCGTGGGCCCGGTCGATCTCGATATGGATGACCGGAACGGACTCTCCAAGCGCCAGGTCGACCACATGCGCGGTGCCACCGCGGCCATTGCCCTCCCGCCCATCCCAGATCGCAACCAGGATATCGGCGGCGGCGATGACCGCCTTGCCGACGTTGACATAGGCTTCATCCTGTTCCTCCCGATCACCAGGAAGAGAGAAGAGCGCGTCGGCCATTGCCAGCTGAAGATCGTAATCGTCCCGTTCGGGCCCTTCGAAGTCCTTGCGATACTCTTCCGGCGCGAAGGGCAGCAGTGCGCGAATGAAGAAATTGCTGGCGCGGGCACTTTGCGCAGCGAGCTGGTCGGATCCCGAGGCCAGCGGCGTATGCAGCCGGAGCAGCGGCTCCTGGGACGAGAATATCTCGGTTTCCTGGTCATGGATCTCCTCGGCGGCGGCGCGCAGTTCGCGGAACACCTCGTCGAGTATGGGTCGGATGAGGTCGGCTGTCCCCCGAGGCAAGACCGTCGCGCGATGGCCGGTGATGCCGATATTGAGCGCAAACCGCGGCCGCGGTGGATGCCGCAGGGCCAGATCGGTCCGGCGGGAAACGTCGGGCGACGCCTTCTTCAACATCGGCCCCTCCCAATCATCACACTTCGGCCCGGGTCCGGATCTCGTGCCGGAAGCAGATGTTGCCGACCCGCAGCAGGGATCCGACCGGGAGCATCGCCACGCCTTCGACGCGCTCGCCGTCGATGTACGTACCATTGGTCGACTTGAGGTCGGTAACCTTCAGATCGTCCCCGGCCAGCTCGACCGTGCAGTGCGACCGGGAAACGCGCGGGTCCGCAAGCACGATGTCGGCCGGCGGCGATCGGCCAATCTTGAGTCCGACCGGGCTGACCACATAATGCTGGCCCGGCCCGCTCTCGTCGGAGACCTCCAGGCAATGGAACTGGTCATTCCCGAACAGGTCGACCCCGTCCAGCTTCGTATAGAATTGGGTAGCCTGCGCTTCGTCGTCGTCGTCATCATCGTCGATGCCCGGAGCAGGCGCCGGCGCCGGCGTTGGCTGCGGCTTCGGGGCGGGTGTCGGGGCACGGGCCTCGGCACGGCCGGCGGCGCCGCCAAACATGGATTCGACGTCCCGTCGCCGCATCGGCGTGTCGGCGCTGCCGGAAATGCGGTCGGACCGGAAACGCTCGGCCGACGGCGCCGTAGCGGCTGGCTGCGCCGGCGCGTTCTTCTCGATGATCCGGTGCAGGTCGTGGATGAATCCTTTCCAGCGCGGATCGGTGGTGTCGCCCGTCCAGTCCGCCAGGTCGACCGTATGGTGCAGTTCGAAAATGATCGGACGGTCGCAGGCCTCGATGATCACCGGCGCAAGTTTGTTGCGGCGGTCGGCGAGCGTTGCCTCGGCCCGGACCCAGCGCGACGTGACCGACCGTGGTGACCAGAGGACGACCACCGCCTTCGATGCTTTCAGTTCTTTTTCAATGACTTCATCAAAGGTTTCACCCGAGTGGAGGGCGGCGTCCCACCACACGTTGAAGCCTTCCTGGCCGAAACATTCCGCGAAATAGCGTGCGGCGGCGCGGTCTTCCCGGCTGTAAGAGATGAAGATGTCGGTTCCCGGCAACCAAACCCCCTTTGGCCCGCTAACCTTAAGGAAAACGGACGTAAAAGTCGCGAAGAAACACGGATCCCAGTCACCCGGCTCGTCACCGGGTCAGTTTCTCCGTTCGACTCGAAACTTGTGTATTTACGCTCTGTTAACTGTGACGCGGCCTGCGAGGCAAGTTTCAGGCTCGGAATAAGCAGCGTGGCGGCGTGCCAAAATGGCGCACCCAAGAGGATTCGAACCTCTGGCCTCTGCCTTCGGAGGGCAGCGCTCTATCCAGCTGAGCTATGGGTGCGTGGCGGCCGACTTAGCGATGCCGGGCGTCAGCGGCAAGCGGGGTGAGGAAGTCCCGGACCACCTTGTGTAGCTGGGCGCGGGCCGAGCCGACGATCATCCCGACATGGCCCGACTGGAGGCTGACGACATCACCAGCCCTTGATGGAGCCGTCGGGGCGGGAGTGATGCGGTCCCCGCTTGCCGTGCAATGCAGCATGGGCAGGGTCAGATCATCCGTCATCGCCTTCCCGCCAACAACCCAGCGCCCGTTCCCCGGCAGGTTCGAGCCGAAGAAATCATCGAGCAGTTCGCGGGCGGCCGGAACCGGCAGTGGCTCGCCTTCATTCGCCCAATCCTCGAGCGCGATGAACCGCCGGGCATTGGGACTCTCGGGCTCCAGCGCGGCGAATTTGGCGAACTTTTCGACAGTGCGTTGCGGATCGAGCGACCAGAAAGCCGACTGGAGCACCTCCATCGGCAAAGCCCCGAGGGCTTCGGCCGCCGGCCGGGCATAAGTCCACAGTTGGGCCAGGGACGCACGGCCTTCGGGGGGATATGCCGAGAAATTCCAAGGCGTCGCCAGCGTGACCAGGCGTTCGGTCGGAGCGAGGTTGGCGGCGGCAATCGCCATCGTCCCGCCGAGGCAATAGCCGATCAACGCAGGCGGCTGGCCGAGCAGCCGCAGAAGCGGTACGAGTAGCTCGCTGACATGCTGACCGACACTGAGTTGCGCTCGCTGGCCGGCCGGTCCCCAGTCGAGCAGGAGCACCCGCCGGCCGTTTTGGGCAATCGCGTCGGCGAGCGACACTGCCGGATCGAGATCAAGCACATGCGGCGGATTGATCAGCGACGGGATCAGCACTGCCGGCGGTCCCTTCCCCCCGCAATCGCGAAGCGTTGCACCGCCAACCCCGTGCGCCGCCCGCCGTTCGCGCTGCATTGCAGTCCGCTCCGCCGTTTCGTAGGCGGCGAGTCCGGCAAGCGCGGCGCGCCCCATTGTCGGGTCGTTCTCGGCGGCGACTCTCACCAACGTCAGGAACAGGGGCAGCGGCCGCGGCGCGTGTTCATGTTGCAGCGCACTATCATCCGGTAGTAGGCTTGCCGGCCAGTCTTTGGAGCGGTTCATGGCAAAGCCTTCGGACAAGGTGACGATCAAGAAATACGCGAACCGGCGCCTTTATGACACCGAGAGCTCCGCATACATCACGCTCGACCGGCTGGCGGCAATGGTGCGCGAGGGCCGCGAGTTCGAAGTGGTTGACGCCAAGACCGGCGAGGACCTGACCCGCCAAGTGCTGACCCAGATCATCGTCGACGAGGCAGCCCGCGGAACGACGATGCTGCCCGTCAACTTCCTTCGCCAGCTGATCGGCCTGTACGGCAATTCGATGCAGGGCATGGTGCCGCAATATCTGGAAGCGGCGATGGATGCGTTCCAGCGCAACCAGACGACCCTTCGCGACACGTTCGGCGGCGCCGCCTTCGCCGAGATCGCCAAGCGCAACATGGCGATGTTCGAGGATGCCAGCCGGGCTTTCGTCCCGAAGCCGAAAGGCGCGGCGCCGCTAAAGCCGAAGGTTGACAGCGAAGTCGACCAATTGCGGGCGGAGCTCGCGGCGCTTCAGGCCAAGATCGACAAGCTCGCCCGCTGACATGCGATTGGCGATGATCGCGGTGGCGCTGATTGCGCCAGCATCCTTTGCCGTGGCGCAATCGCCGGCAGACTGGCGCACGGCCCCGGTTAATGCCGGCACATGGTCGTACCGCGCTGTTTCGGATGGTAGTGAGGCGGTGTTCACGGATGCCAGTGTAACGCGCCGCCTTCTGGTGAAATGCTCACGCTTGACTCGGCGGGTCAGGCTATCATTGGCGAGCGCAACACCGGCCTCGTCAATCCAGGTTCGGACGACCACAATCGAGCGAGTCCTGCCCACGGCGTTCGATGCCCAAGGATTTCAGATTATTGCCGAATTGGACGCCCGGGACCCCATCCTGGACAGCATTGCCTATAGTCGCGGGAGGCTCGCTTTAGCCGTGCCTGGAGGGGCAGCGCTCATTGTCCCGGCCTGGCCCGAAATCGCGCGAAGCATCGAAGATTGCCGAATCTGAATCACAATACAAGTCTTGTGTTTGGATCGATTTCGACTCATCTTTCCCTTGGCTTCAACGCAGCGAAAGGAGGTGATCCGATGTCTCATGGTTCAGCAGGGAGGTCGGAGAGGGGTGTTCGCAAGCTCTGATCGCTGAGCGGACGGCCGTCACCTTCGGCCGCTGACCATGTCGAAGGGCATCGCTGCGGAACGCAGCGGTGCCCTTTAACATATTGTTCGAAGCGCTGTTCCGGTCGCCGTTTTCAGCTTACTTGCACGCAGCGGTTTGCCTGCGTGCGTGGAACCGTTACGAGTCTGAATTGTCTTTGGTTCATCTGATGCGGGAGAATTTCGATGGCGAAAGCAAGCAAGACCAAGAAATCTTCAGGTTCGAGTGCCAAGTCGAAGAGCGCCATGGATAAGGTCGCCAAGGCGGCGATGAGCCGTGAAATGTTGGCGGCCGGTCTGGCCGCGGCGGCGGCGGCGATCAGCGCCAGTCCGAAGGCGCGCCGCGCAATTCGTGATGCGGGCCTCGATGCGGCCGACAGCGCGTCGCAGGCCGCGACCGCGGTCATGAACAATGCGACCAAGCTTGGCTCGTTGATTGCGGAAGCAGTCGCCGACGCCGCGCAACGCGTGTTGTCCGGCAAGTGGACGGACGATTCACCCCCCACCGCGCCGGCCAAGTCCAAGTCGGGCGGCGGGGCGCGCAAGCCCGCGGCGAAGAAGACGGCGGCCAGGACCAGCAGCAAGCGATCGTCGTCAAGCACGGCCAAGACCCGTGCGGCCGCCAGGCCCGCTGCCAAGGCAGCTACTGCCAAGAAGCCGGCCGCGCGGCGCAAGCCCGCAGCAAAACGCAAGCCGGCGGCAAAGCCCGCCAGTTAAACGCGGGGCGAATGAGAAGGGGCGGCTGGAACCAGTGTTCCGGCCGCCCTTCCTCTTGCCTGTGACGATTACCAAATTCGGACGCGCTGTTCCGGCGGCAGGTACAGCTTGTCGCCCGGCTTGACGTTGAACGCCGCGTACCAGGGGTCGAAGTTACGCAGGACGGCGTTGATCCGCGCGAAGTCCGGCGAGTGCGGGTCGGTCTGCATCAACTGGCGGAGGAATGCATCGCGGTAGTTGGTCCGCTGATGCTGGGCATAAGAGATGAAAAACCGCTGGTTGCCGGTCAGGCCATTGAGCACCGGCGCCCGCTTACCCTTGAGCGCGATCTTATAGGCCCGATAGGCCATGGACAGCCCGCCGAGATCGCCAATGTTCTCGCCTGAAGTCAGCCGCCCATTGATGCAGGTTTTCCCATCATCAAGCGGGCAGATGGCGTCATATTGAGCGGCCAGTTTGGCAACGAGCTTGTCGAACGTCGCCTTGTCCTTATCCGTCCACCAGTTGCGGAGCGCCCCGGTGCCGTCATAGCGTGAGCCGCTGTCGTCGAAACCGTGGCCGATTTCGTGGCCGATGGTCGCTCCGATTGCGCCGTAATTGACGGCCAAGTCGGCCGTCGGGCTGAAGTTCGGCGCCTGCAGGTAAGCCGCCGGGTAGGCCATGTCGTTGGCGGTTGCCATGTAATAAGCGTTGACCGTCTGCGGGGTCAGCAGCCACTTCTCGCGATCGACCGGCTTGCGGAGCTCATCGAGCTGGTCGGCCCACTGCCAGCGCGCTGCGGCGAGGCGGTTCGCCACCGGATCGGTCGGCGAAATGGCAAGTCCGTCATACGTTTCGAACTTGCTCGGATAACCAATCTTGACCCGCAGCTGGTCGAGCTTGGTCTTGGCCGCCAGCCGCGTGGCCGGCGTCATCCACGGCAGATCCTTCAGATTGTCCGCCATGGCGAGCCGGAGGTTGCCGACCAGTTCTTCCATCGCCGTCTTGCTCGACGGCGGGAAGTGCCGGTCGACATAAATTTTGCCGAGCGCTTCGCCGAGCGAACCCTCGACCGCGGCCACGCCGCGCTGCCAGCGATCCCGCTGCTTCTCGCGGCCTTGGAGATACTTGCCGTAGAAAGCGAAATTGGCGTCGTCGATGTCGCTGGGAAGCAGATCAGCACCGCCCGAAAGCAGGCGGACCGCCATCCACGTCTTCCACGTATCGAGCGGGGTCGCGGTGATGAGCTGGAGCATGGCGGGATAGCCGCCGCCGAGCTTGGCGAGCTGCTCCGGAGTCAGGCCCAGCGCCTTGGCTTTTTCCGCGCTGGGCGGGATGTTCATCACGTTGAACCAGTCGGTCGGCTGGATCGACCGGGCGGCAAGGTAGCGCTGCAGCGGGAAACCGCCGGCCAGCGTGGTCAACGCCCCATAGCTCATCCGCGTGGTCGTCAGCTGCGGGTTGCGGGCCAGCGCCCGGTCCCACATGATCGTGGCGATCTTCTTCTCGAATTCATAGACTTCGTTGGCGCCTGCAGCTGGATTGGCGTGGCCGGCCTTGCCGAGCAGGAACGTCAGATAGTCGACATATTTCGAGCGCATCTCGCGGTTGCGCTCATTGTCGACGAGATAATTGTCGCGGTCGGGAAGGCCGATGCCGCCGATGCCGACGAACAGGATGTTGCGGTTGGGGTCGCCGCGGTCGATGCTGACGAACTCGCCGAACGGTGCCGGGAAACCGGGCTCAGCAAACAGGGTGGCAAGCTCGTCATAGCTGCTGATGGCCGCAATCCGGTCGAGATAGGGCTTGGCCGGCGCCAGTCCCGCGCGATTGATGGCGTCAACATCGACATAGGCGCGATACATGTCGGCAACCCGTTGCTCGGAACTGCCAGGCGCATGCTGGCCGGCAAGCAGCTCGTCGATGATCGCCTTGATTGACCGTTCGGAACCTATCCTCAGGTTGGTTGTCACGCCGTAATAGGGATATTTTGGCGGGATGACCGTCGCCTTTTTCCACTTGCCGTTGACGAAAGCGTCGAAATCGTCCCCCGGCTTGACCGATCGGTCGAGGTCGGCGAGGTTGAAGCCCCAACCGGGAAACTGCATTGGCGGCGGATCGTCATCGCTCGGCGTGGCGGGCGCGGCCGCGGGTGCGGCGGTTTGAACTGCCGCCGCTGGCGACACAAGAATAGCAAGCGCGGTCGTGGCGAGAAGAATCTTCGCTGTCGATTGCATGAACTGCCCCATCCCCGAATTAAAAAAACTGTTTGTGCTTCGGACTTTAGCCCAAGGAATGCGCAACGCAAATTCGACGAGCGGATGTGCCCGGTCGGCCAGTGTCAGGCGGCGCGGTCCTCGAATTGCAGGCGGGCGAGACTGGCGTAAAGGCCGCCCGACTTGCTCAGCGTCGCGTGTGTGCCTTGCTCCACGATCCGGCCATGATCCATGACGACGATCCGGTCGGCGGCGCGGACCGTTGCCAGCCGGTGGGCGATAACGATGGTGGTGCGGGACTTCATCAAGCGTTCGAAGGCTTCCTGGACCAGCTTCTCGCTGTGCGCATCCAGGGCCGACGTGGCTTCGTCGAGCAGCAGGAGCGGCGAATCGCGAAGCAGGGCCCGGGCGATGGCGATCCGCTGGCGCTGGCCGCCGGATAGGCGCGCGCCGCCCTCGCCAAGAAAGGAATCATAGCCGCCGGGCAGTTTCTCGATGAATTCATGCGCATTCGCCGCGGTCGCGGCGGCGACGACTTCGGCTTCGCTTGCATCCCACCGACCGTAACGCAGATTGTCCAGTGCGGAAGCGGCGAAGATCACATTTTCCTGCGGGACGAGCGCGATCCGGCGACGGATTTCGGCCGGGTCCGCGTCGCGCAGATTCACTCCGTCGAGCGTGACCCGACCCTCTTGCGGGTCGTAGAAGCGAAGCGCGAGGTGGAAGAGCGTCGATTTTCCCGCGCCGGACGGACCGACCACCGCGACCGTCTCGCCGGGCGCGACCTTCAGCGACAGGTCCTGAAGCGCCTTGTCGTCCGGTCGGGTCGGATAGCGGAACGTTACTCCTTCGAAGGCAAGAGCGCCCTCGGCGATTTCGGGCAGCGCCTTGGGCTTCGCCGGCGCCTTGATTTCAGGCCGGGCAATCATCAGTTCATGGATCCGGCCGGCGGCGCCCGAGCCGCGCAGCAAGTCGCCATAGACTTCCGTCAGCGCGCCGAACGCGCCGCCGACCAGCATCCCGGTGACCACGAACGCGGCGATCGAGCCGCCGGTCATCTGGCCGGTGGCGACGTCGGTCGCGCCTTCCCACAGGATCATGACGATGGCGCCAAAGATCAGCGCGATGATGGTGAAGGTCATGATCGCGCGCATGGAGAATCGCTTGCGGGCGACGGCAAAGGCATTCTCGACCGTCACCGAAAAGCGCTTCGCTTCCCGTTCCTCCTGGCCGAACGCCTGGACAATCTTCATCGCGCCGAGCACTTCCGAAACGGTCGATCCGACATCGGCGATCCGGTCCTGCGAGGATCGGCTCAGCGCCCGAACGCGCCGCCCGAAGACGACGATCGGCGCGAACACGATTGGAATGCCAAGTACCAGCATGGCGGCGAGCTTGGGGGACAGCGCGAATAGATAGACGATCCCACCGATACCCGTGGCCAGGTTCCGCAGAGCGATCGAGACGCTGGTGCCGACGACCTGCTCGAGGATGGCCGTATCTGCGGTAAGGCGCGACGCGATCTCCGACGGCCGGTTCTCTTCGAAAAAACGCGGCGGCAGGGTCAGCAGGTTTTTCTGCACCGCGATCCTGAGGTCGGCGACCGTCCGTTCGCCGATCCAGGACACGAAGTAGAAACGCAGCGCGGTCGCAAAGGCGAGGACGATGACGATCATTAGCAGATAATGGAAGGCGCCGGCGACTTCCGCGGGGCTGGTCCCGCCAGTCCCGAAGCCGCGATCGACAACCCGCTTGAAGCCGTAAGGGATGGCCAGCGTCGCCGCCGAGGACAGCGTCAGGAAGAAAGCGGCGGCGGCGATTTGCGGGCGGTAACGGGTCGCCGCCCGCCAAACGACCCACAGGTTACCCAGCTTCGATCGCTTCTCGGTCTCTTCCCCCATCGGCCTCGCCTAGCAGTGTGGCGCGACCGCCTCAATTGCGCAGTGCAGCGGGTGCAGCGCAGCAATTGCCTTGCACCGGACCCATTTGGTGGCCACATCAGTTGTCGGGGAACCAATCAGCCAAGGGGTGTGAATGCTTTACGACGCCTATGAGGTGCAGCGCTCATTCCTGGCCGGCGCGAGCAAGCTTGCCGGTCTCGGCGCGGGGTGGCTGAACAACCCCGCCAATCCCATGTCCTATTCGTCGATGAGCCCCCTGGTGGGAGCGGCGCTGGACGTCTTTGCCCATGCCGCGGCGCCGCGCGGCAAGCCCGAGTTCGGCATAACCGAAACCAGGGCCGGCCGTAAGACGGTCGCCGTCCGCGAGGAGGTCGTCCTCCGCAAGCCTTTCGGCCAGCTCAAGCGCTTCGCGAAGCAAGGCGCCCGCCTCGGCCAGCCGCGCCTGCTGATCGTGGCGCCGATGTCCGGCCACTATGCGACTTTGCTCCGCGGTACGGTCGAGCGGCTTCTGCCGAGGTTCGACGTCCACATCACCGACTGGCGCGATGCCAAGATGGTGCCGCTGTCCGAAGGCTCCTTCGATCTCGACGATTATGTCGATTATCTGATTGAGTTCCTTGAACATATCGGCGAGCGCGCCGGCGAGCGGCCGCACATGCTGGCTGTCTGCCAGCCTTCGGTCCCGGCCTTCGCGGCGACAGCGCTGATGGGCGCGGCCAGGAACCCTTGGCGGCCGAAAACCCTGACTTTGATGGGTGGGCCGATCGATACCCGCCAGGCGCCGACCGCGGTCAATACGCTCGCGACGGAACGGCCGATGAGCTGGTTCCAGGACAATGTCATCGCCACCATCCCGATGATCTATCCGGGCGCCGGGCGGAAAGTGTATCCGGGCTTCCTGCAGCTGGCTGGCTTCATGACGATGAACCTCGGCTCGCACCTCGTCAGCCACTGGGAGATGTTCAAGCATCTCGTCGACGGGGACGAGGAGAGCGCGGATGCGACCCGCGACTTTTACGACGAATATCGGGCGGTCTGCGACATGACCGCCGAATTCTACCTGCAGACCGTCGATGTCGTCTTCCAGAAGCACGCGCTGCCGAAGGGCGAATATGTTCACCGTGGCGCCCTCGTCGACCCGGCCGCGATCCGCGACACGGCGCTGCTTGCCATCGAGGGCGAGCGCGACGATATTTCAGGGATCGGCCAGACCAGGGCGGCGCTCGATATCGCCACCGGCTTGCCGACCGCCAAGAAGCAATATCTGCTGGCCGAGGGAGTCGGCCATTACGGCATCTTCCACGGCCGCAAGTGGCGCGATCGGATCGCGCCAGTCATAGAAAAATTCATCGCCGCCAATAGCTAGGCGGCGTTTTTCATTCTATTTCAGGCGGTTTCGCTGGCTTCCTCGATGGCGACCTCGACCATCCGGGTCCATGTTTCGGCATCGCCCGTACCTGCCATCCGTTCGTCCGGTTCGCGCATCGTGTGGAGCACGGCCAGCGCCTGGTTGACATGCTCACGCCAGACGCGGTCGATCTTGTCACCTGCGGACGGGTCGCTGCCCTCGGCATTGCTGCTGTGCGCCGACGCGGCCAGCACTCTGGCGATCCGTTCGACAATGGGTTGTTCGCTGACGGGCATCGATATTCTCCTGTTGCTTGGCAGGTTCAACCCGCTTCGCGCCGCTTTGGTCCGATCACCCGCCTGAGGAAGCGACGAGCCGCAAGCACGAGCCAGACTGACAGCAGCACAAGGATCATGGCGATCAGCGCCGCGGCGATCGGGTTGGCAATCGCCAGCGCCATTAGGCCGGCGGTGGCGATATCCTCCCCTGTCGAAACGACCACATTGCTGAACGGTTCGGGACTGGCGTTGACGAGAGTCCTCGCGCCGGCCTTGCCGGCATGGGCGACAAAGGCCGCGCCACCGCCGAGCAGGAAGCTGGCGACCTGCCAGGCCGGGTCGCCGCTATCGATGATCGCGAGGCTGAGCAGCGCGCCGCCAATCGGCCTGACGAATCCGTGCACCGCGTCCCAGGCGCTGTCGACCCAGGCGATCTTGTCGGCGAAGAATTCGGCCAGCGCCCCGGCGGCGGCAATTCCGATGACCCAATGGTTGGCCAGAACGTCAAGCATCCCAAGCTGATCGGGCAGCGCCACCCAGCCGAACTTCATCGCGAGGCCGGTGACGAAGGTGACGAGGTAAAGTCGCCAGCCGGCCAAGAGGCTGACGGAGGACGCCAGAGCAAGAAGTTCGATTGCGTCCATTGCGCCGATCTAGAAAACGTCGAACAATCCGGCCGCGCCCATGCCGCCGCCGATGCACATGGTGACGACGACATATCGGACGCCCCGGCGCTTGCCTTCGATCAGCGCGTGTCCAGTCAGGCGCGCGCCGCTCATGCCATAGGGGTGACCGATCGAAATCGCGCCGCCGTCAACGTTGAGCAACTCGTCGGGAATGCCGAGCTTGTCGCGGCAGTAGAGCACCTGCACGGCAAAGGCTTCATTGAGTTCCCACAGGCCGATGTCATCCATCTTGAGGCCATGGCGCTCAAGCAATTTGGGCACCGCGAACACCGGTCCGATGCCCATTTCGTCGGGCTCCGTACCGGCCACCGCCATGCCGATGTAGCGGCCGAGCGGCTGCAGGCCCTTTTTCTCGGCAATGCCGGCTTCCATGATGATGCACGCCGACGAGCCGTCGCTCAACTGGCTGGCGTTGCCGGCGGTGATGCTGGTGCCCGGGCCAAGGACCGGATTGAGGCCGTTCAGGCCCTCGATGGTCGTGTCCGGCCGATTGCCCTCATCCTTGTCGATGGTCACTTCATGCATCGTGACCGCGCCGGTTTCCTTGTCCTTGACGCCCATCTGCACAGTGGCGGGGACGATCTCCGCTGACAGGCGCCCTTCGGCCTGGGCGGCGGCGGTGCGTTGCTGCGAGCGAAGGGCATAGTCGTCCTGCGCCTCGCGGCTGATGCCGTAGCGCTGGGCGACCGTCTCGGCGGTGCCGAGCATCGGCATGTAAATGTCTTTATGCATGGCGAGCAGCGACGAATCGCCGGCGACACGCATTTCGGGCGTCTGCACCATGCTGATAGAGTCTTGCCCGCCGGCGGCGACCACGTCCATCCGGTCCAGGACGACTTGCTTCGCGGCGGTGGCGATCGCCATTAGCCCGGAAGCGCATTGGCGGTCGATAGTCTGGGCGCTGGTCGTCACCGGGCAACCGGCGCGAAGCGCGACCTGGCGGCCGATATTGCCGGCCTGGGTGCCTTGGGTCAGCACCGCGCCCCAGACGACATCGTCGATCTCGCCGGCGTCGATCCCGGCCCGCTCGATCGCCGGCGCCAGGGACAAGGCGCCGAGCGTGGCGCCCGGGGTGGCGTTGAACGCCCCCTTGTAGGCCCGCCCGATCGGTGTCCTTGCGGTCGAGACGATGACGGCGTCGCGAGCGGACATTCTGGTCTCCTTCAGATAAAAATCAGGCCCAGCCATTGGGCGGTCAGGGCGGGCTTGTCCTCGCCCTCGATTTCGACCGTCACCGTGTGGCGCATCAATATTTGTCCGGGCGCTCTCTCGTCGATGGAGTCAAGGACGAAGCGGCCCCGGACTCGCTTGCCGGCCTTGACCGGCGCCAGGAACCGGACCCGATCGAGCCCATAGTTGAGGGCCATTCGCAGGCCGTCGGGCGCCTGCATCGCGTCCACCGCCATCCGGCTGAGCAGCGACAGCGACAGGAAGCCGTGCGCGATCGTCCCGCCGAATGGGGTTTGAGCCGCGAGCACGGGATCGACGTGGATGAACTGGCGATCCTCGGTGGCGTCGGCGAAGGCGTCGATCCGGTCCTGCGAAACGTCGAGCCAGTCGGACAGGCCGACTTCCTGGCCGACCATGGACCGGATTTCATCGAGTGGAACGAGTGGCATGGCGGAACCGTCCTAAGCGCGTCTCAAACCGGCTGGCAAGGACCGTGACCGTGACGCTTCGGCAAGGTTAGCCCTTTGCCGGCGCCGCTTTGTCCGGGGTCGCCCACGGCATGACCAGCGTGCCGTCGGGAGCGGCGGTGTAGGTCGTCTGGGTCGGGTACGCGAAGTCGATTCCCTCTGCCCTGAAGGCCTTGAGGATGCCGATGCAGATGGCCGACCGGTTGAGCGCGCGAGTGTCGAAATCTTTGCCGATATCGTCATAAACCAGATGAAAATCGATCGAGCTCGGCCCGAACCCGCTGACCGCGCAGCGGATGAAGCGGATTCCCTTGATCTCCTTGAGCACCGCGCCGGTCACCTCGCCCATCCGCTCGAGCAAGGCCGGATCTGTCCGATAGACCACGCCGAACGGCAGCCAGGACCGATAGACGCTGGCCTCGTCGATATTGGTCAATTCCTGTTCAAGCAGCTTTGTGTTGGCCATGACTACCAGCTCGCCGGTTCGCGAGCGGATGCGCGTAGTCTTGAGGCCGATCCGTTCGACCGTGCCGGTGGTGCCGCCGCCGTCGACCTTGCCGCCGTAATTGATCGTGTCGCCGCGCCGGAACGGCCGGTCGAAGAGGATAGCCAGGGCCGCGAACAGATCGGAGAAAATCCCTTGCGCGGCGAGGCCGATGGCGATTCCGCCGATGCCGAGGCCGGCGACCAGCGCAGTGACGTTGACGCCAAGATTGTCGAGAATGACGATGAGGGCGATCGCGAACAAGGCGACGCTGACCAGCACCCTGATCAGCGACATGGCGTTGGCCAGCGTGCTTTCGCCGGTGTCTTCTCCGACCTTGCGGGCAATCGCGCCCAGGATCAGTTCTCGCCCCCAAACCGCCCCCTGGATGGCGAACGCGATGATGAACAGGATGTCGGCGATGCGGCTGATCTTGGGCGGCACGTCGGCATAAGTGGCGATCACCTCAATCGCGGTTGCCGCCATGAACAGCACGCCGGTCTTGGCCAGCATCCGGCCGATGACGCCCCGGAACCGTGTGCAGTCTGGGTCCGAATTGCGCATGGCGACTCCGGCCCATCTCACCAGCAGCATCAGGCCGATAATCGCCGCAGCCGCCGCCAGGCCGATGGGCAGGCGATCAATGTTCGCCGCGAACCAGGCGGCGATCCCGTCGATCGTCCCCCGGCTCGTCTCGAGAGTCGCCTGAGCGTTCGCTGCTAAAGCCATCGCGCCGCTTTGGCGGTGCGATCGATGGTTATCAAGCTGGCTTGGCCTTGCGCCTCGGCCGGCGACGCCTGCCCTCGCGCACCAGAAACTTCAGGAAGCCCACTTCCGCGCTGGACAGCCATTTCTGGCCGCGTGGGCGATCCATGCCGTTCAGGGGATCACGCGGCTCAGCCTTCACGGTCTCGATCAATGCCGGGTGAACGTAGGATTTGCGGCTCATTGCGACCGTGTTGCCCAGCGCCTCGGCGACCGGCTCGACGACGGTCTTGACGCTGATCCGGGCAGCGTCGGCTTTCCGGAGGAGCTGATCGAAAGCGATGACGCTGGCGCTCCAGGTGCGAAAATGCTTGGCCGTGAACTCGCCCCCGGTCGCCTCACGGATATAGTCGTTGACGTCGCTGGAGGTGACCGGCTGCGGCTCGCCTGAGCCATTGACGAACTGGAACAGCGTCTGTCCGGGCAGGTCCTGGCAGTTCCTGACGATCCGTTTCAAATTGCTGTCGGTGATGTTCGTTTCATGAACGATGCCGTGCTTGCCGACGAACCGCATCATCATGGCCGAGCCCTTGTGCTTGAGGTGGCGGCTGCGCAACGTCGTTGCGCCGAAGCTCTTGTTTTCGCGGGCATACTCCTCGTTGCCAACACGCAGGTGCGCCGTGTCGAGCAGCCGGACTACGGCCGCGAGGACCGTTTCGCGCGACAGCTTGCGCCGCTTGACGTCGCGCTCGACCCGGCGGCGAAGCCTGGGCAGTTGTTTGCCGAATTCCAGCAGGCTGTCGAACTTTGCGGTGTCGCGCTTCGCGCGATAATCGGGGTGATAGCGATATTGCTTGCGGCCCCGTGCATCGATTCCGGTTGCCTGCAAATGACCCTCGGGATCGGCGCAAAACCACGCGTCAGTGTAGGCCGGCGGCAACCCAATCGCATTGAGCCGGTCGATTTCGTCGCGATCGGTAATTCGTTCACCCCTGGCGTCAAAATACCCCCAGGCGCGGCCGATGCGCTTGCGGGTGATGCCGGGTTCACTATCGGTGCTGTGGTGAAGCATGGCCGCTCAATCATTCGGGGCCGCCACAGTTCCGGAGCGAAGGCATGGAACGACTGACGGGCAAGCGCATCCTCATCATGGCGACCGACGGATTCGAGGAGTCAGAGCTGTTCGGGCCCAGGGACCTGTTGCGAGACGCCGGTGCAATGGTCCAGCTTGCAAGCCCGACGATCACTCCGATTCAGGCAACCGTGATGGACGATCCGGGAAGGACGATCCGACCCGACCTGGCCATTGACCAAGTCGACGCCGGGGCATTTGACGCCCTGGTCCTGCCCGGCGGTGTCCGGAGCCCTGATTCCTTGCGGCTTCACCCGGGAGCAGTCGACCTGATCCGGAAATTCCATTCAGCCGCCAAGCCCATTGCGGCGATCTGTCATGGCCCCTGGCTGCTGGTTGAAGCCGACATAGTTCGCGGTCGCACCGTCGCCTGCTGGCCGTCGATTGCAACCGACCTGCGCAACGCCGGGGCCGATGTTGTCGACCAGGCGGCAGTCGTCGACGGCAATATCGTCACCAGCCGCAAGCCGGCGGACGTTCCAGCCTTTACCGAGGCGCTGGCCGGCCTGCTGACCGACCAGGTTTAGAAACCGGCTGGAAAGCTTTTACCGCTACCCCATAGCAATGGTGGGTGTGATGCAGACGAGCGGCCTTGGCCGCGCGATCGAAACGGCGTCCGCGGGCCTGTTCGCCTTGGCTGGCGGCTATTCCGTCCTGCTCGCGACGAGCTCCATGGCCGGCGCTGCAGCCGCCGCCATGGCCGCCTTCCTTGGAGCGCGCCTCGCGCTTGGCCAGATCGACGATTCTCCCCGTTTTCGCCTGCCGGAATTCTCGGTTGGCGGCATTGAAACAGATGCGCCGCCGGAACCGGCGGAACTGCTGCTCACCGACCAGACCGAACTGTTGCTGACGCAAGCGATGTTAGCGCCGGCCGCCGCCGATGACGAACTGCTGCTCGAGGACCGGCTGGACAATCTGGACGACCGGTCGCGGGTCATCCGTCTGTTCGATCCCCGGACATTGCCGACTGCCGGCGACCTGTACGAGCGGGTCGAACGGTACACGCACGATTGCGAATCGGCGGCGTTTCCCGACGCGACAGCGGAACTGCACCGGGCCCTCGCCGATCTTCGGCGCACCCTGCGATAGGTCCTTTGCCGATCGTCAGCGCCTCGATTGTCACCAAAACGGACCCATCGCCCTCAATTGTTATTCGGCTTGTGTTTATGTCGGCGACGACGTGGCCAGCGATGTTGAACTCGGCATTGGCTAAGCCAGCGGTCAGCTGCCCGGCCAGGGCCCCGGCGTCCGGACCGGTTAGCCTGATGCAAAGGATGTGGCGCTCGCCGGCGAAAGTCAGCGATTGCCACTCGACTGACTTAGCCGCGCTAAGTAAAATCCTATGCTGAAGTTCCTCATTGGTCCGCTGAAGCAGAGCTCGGAACAGTCCCAAGGCGGCACGGGACACTGGAGCTCCCTTCACGGAACCGCGTCCAGGAAGGAGAGAACCCGCCGGATCGTCTCCGGTCTTGGCTCTCGCCCGTTGCGCAGATCGAACACGAATCGCGGATCGCCCATGACGTCACGGCCGAAGCGGTTTGGGGGAATGTCTCTGATGCGGAGGAATTTTTCGACTTTCCGGAGCAGATGCACGGATAAGGTTCCTTGTAGCGGGGGCGACTCGGCTGCATATTAAATTCCAATCCATTTCCTACTTGTCTAGGCGTTTGCCTATATTATGGAGTACGGCATGTTAACCGACCCGCGATTGGTGCTGGAAAGATTGTGCGCTGAGCGGGGCGAGGATTTTGCCGGACTGTCGCGAATGCTCGGTCGTAATCCGGCCTATATTCAGCAGTTCGTCCGGCGAGGCGTGCCCAAGCGGCTGAAGGAAGAGGAGCGCGGCAAGCTCGCGCGCTATTTCTCCATCCCGGAAGCAATGCTCGGCGGTCCGGCGCAATCAGCCGATCCTGGCAATCTCGTCAGCGTTCCCCGGGTGCCCGTCCGTGCTTCGGCCGGGGCCGGGGCCATCGCCGGCGATGAGTCGGGCAGGCCCTATTTCGGCTTCGACGAGCGCTGGCTGAAGGCACTGACCGTGACCCCGGCGGGAGAGCTGTCGATCATCCGCGTCGAAGGCGATTCGATGGCCCCGACCCTGAATTCGGGCGATGACATCCTGGTCGATTCGGGCGACGGGTTGGGCCGGCTTCGGGACGGGATCTACGTGCTCCGGGTCGACGATGCCCTGCTGGTCAAGCGGCTGGCGATCCATCCGGTCGGGAGCCGAGTCACCATCCAGTCCGACAATCCGGCCTATCCGGATTGGCCCGATTGCAGCATTGCGGAAATGCAATGTGTCGGCCGTGTTATCTGGGCCGGCAAAAAGATCGGCTAGGGCCGCCGCCGCTCCACCAGCCAAAAGGCGAAGGCCAGCGAGGCCCCGGCGATCGTTCCGACCAGCACGCCGCGCATGGCCTCGCCGGAAGCTGCGCCCCACAGAAATCCGCCCACGATTCCAAGGAAAAGGAACAGGCCGCCGGCCATGGGTTTCGGGTTCGCCATGGCAGCCGTCTGGCAGGGAAATCGGCGCCGCGCCACCGGCTTGTCGCAAACATGGTCAACGAGGCGTTGACGACACCTGTCGGCAGTCGGGAAAGGCCTGTCGGCTTAAAGACAGAGCATGGACGCACCTTATATCGCTGGCCGGGCGGCATTGACGGACGCTTCGGACCTCATTGCCCAGTATGGCGACAATGCCGGACTGGAAGCGGCGGTGCGCGCCGAGATGAGCCGTGATGCCGGCAACGTCCTGCGCTTTTGTCACTGGCGGCAGATCGAACGTGTGATCGCGACTCTCAGCGAAGAGGAAGTTCGCGGCTCCATCCACTGACTTAGTCGCCGGACTGGCGCCGTTCAGGCCCGCTGGCTACAGCTATAGTCATGATTTTGCGGGGAGGATTGCGGCTGGCCAGCGCGGCCGGGCTGGGGCTGGCGCTCACCGCACCGGTTTTCGCGCAATCATCGGGTCCGAATTCCGCTGAATTGGATCCGTCAGCGCCGCTTGCGCCCCTGCCGGATATCGGCGTCGATTGGCCCGACCTGGACTCCGACCGGATGGAGGCGCCGGTCGCCGGCCGGGACGAGGCGCCAGTCAGCGACAGCGTTGCGCTCCGCTACACGATGGTGGTTCGCGGACTGGAAGAACTGCCTGACCCGCCCGGCCTTGCAGCCGCCTTCGCGGCGCAGTCGGTTCTCCACGCCGGGCGGCGGGAAACGGCCAACCCGGCGCAGATTGAGCGGCGGTCTCGGGCGGACGCCGAGTTGCTCGCCGAGTTGCTTCGCGCCCAAGGCTATTATGACGCCGATGTCACCACCGAGGTCGAAGCACGGCACGACAGCGTCCAGGTCGCGCTGATCGCCCAGCCTGGCCCGCAATATTCCTTTGAAAGCGTCGAGCTTCCGGGGTTGGCGGCGGCCGGCAAGGAGGCGGATGCGCTGCGCCACGCCTTTGCGGTCGAGGCCGGCGATCCTGTCGTTGCCGACGAGGTGATTGCGGCCGGAGTGGCGCTTCAAGTTGCCCTGGGCGAGGAAGGATTCGCCCTGGCCAAAATCGGCGAGCAGCAGATCGACATCAATCACGAAACTCGGCGGGCCAGTCTCGAGCTGCCGGTCGATCCGGGCCCGATTGCCACGTTTGGAGCGATCCGCGTCAGTGGCGAGCCGCCATTCGGCGCCGACCATGTTGGCCGTATCGCCAGGTTCGACCGCGGCGAGCCATTCCGCCGATCCCGGGTCGACGATTTGCGCCGGGCCCTGATCGCCACCGGTCTGGTCGCCTCCGCCGATGTGACGGTCGTCCCGGCAGCGGACGGCAGGACGGTCGACCTCAATGTCACGCTCGTGCCGGCCCCGATGCGGACGATCGCCGGCGAGCTTGGCTATGGGACGGGCGAGGGCCTGCGCGCGGAGGCGAATTGGCAGCACCGCAACTTCTTCAATCCGGAAGGCGCGCTGACCCTGCGCGGCGTCATTGGCACCAGGGAGCAATTGGTGTCGGCCCAGGTCCGCCGGAGCAATTTCCGACGCCGGGATCAGGTCCTCAACCTGTTGGCCTCGATCAGTAATACGGAACTCGACGCCTATGACGCCAAGACCATTCAGGTTGGTGGCGGAATCGAGCGGCAGAGCAACATCATCTGGCATAAAAAATGGACGTGGAGCCTCGGTGCGGAGGCGCTGGCGACCAGCGAGCGCGGAGTTTTTGGCAATCCGCTGGCTCAGGAGACCAAAAAATTCATCATCGTTGCTCTGCCGGCGAGCCTCTACTACGACGGCAGCGACGACCTGTTGAATCCCACTCAAGGCTTTCGACTCGGCGGACGAATCAGCCCTGAAATTTCCGCTTACGGCGGGAGCTTCGCTTACGGCCGACTGCAGATGGACGCGAGCGCCTATCGGCCAGTGTCAGGCCCGGTCGTTTTGGCCGGGCGGGTCCGGATCGCGTCGATCGTCGGCGCGAGCACAAGCGGCATCGCCCCATCGCGCCGGATTTATTCGGGTGGCGGCGGGTCGGTCCGCGGCTACGGCTTTCAGCGGCTTGGGCCACGCGACGCCCGTGGCGATCCGATCGGGGGCAGGGGCCTGGCCGAATTCGCTGTTGAGGCCCGTTATCGGCTGAGCGCGTTTGGCGGCAATTTTGGGATCGTGCCCTTCATCGATGGCGGAACCCTGTCGGACAAGAGCTGGCCGAACTTCCAGGACTGGCAGTTCGGAGCGGGAATCGGGCTGCGCTATTATTCGAATTTCGGACCCATCCGAGTCGATGTCGGCACGCCGCTCAACCCCAGGAGCGGCGACAGCCGGATCGCCGTCACCGTTTCTCTGGGCCAGGCTTTCTGATGGTGGAAGACGCCGTCGCCCTCGGCCGCTCAGCGGATCGGCGCTGGCGGCCGAGACCGGACTGGCCGCGCCGACTTTTGAATGAAATCCTCGTCCTGCTGCTGGCATTGGGCTTCCTGCTGTCGGTAGGCCTGGTTCTCCTCGACACCGCGCCGGGCCACCGCTTCATCGTCGACCGGATCGCGCAGCTTGAAACGGCGTCGGGCCTGCGCTTCAGGATCGGCCGGATCGACGGATCCATCTTCGGCGGATCGCGCCTGAAGAATGTCGAAATCGCCGACCGGCAAGGAGTCTTCCTGACCTCTCCGGAGATCGAGCTGGACTGGTCGCCGGCCGCCTATCTGTTCAATAAACTTTCCATCGACCGGGTCGCCGCCAGGCGCATGACCATGCTGCGCGCGCCGAAGCTCAGGCCCACAGGGCGAACGGGCCCGATCCTGCCTGGATTCGACATCCACGTCGGCGAACTGGAGATCGAGCGGTTCGAACTTGCCCCGGCCGTAACCGGCGTCCAGCGAGTCGGCCGGGTTACGGGCAACGCCGACATCCGGCGCGGCAAGGCTGAAGTCGAGCTGAACGTCTTCCTCGACCGCGGCGGCGACCGGATCATGGTTGCGCTTGATGCCGAGCCCGACGGCAATCGCTTTAATCTCGACGTTCGCTCCACCTCGCCCGCCAACGGCCTGCTGCCGGCGCTACTCGGCAGCAAGCGCGCCATGAATGTCATGATCGATGGCGATGGCACTTGGCGGCGCTGGCGAGGCCGTGCGGCGCTGGACCTGTCCGGACTGCCCACTGCCCGACTGAGCCTGACCGCTGCCGAAGGGCGGTTCGGCCTGTCGGGCGCGCTTGCTCCGGCCCGGTTCCTCAAAGGCAAGTTGATGCGCTTGACGGCGCCCGTCGTTCGGGTTCGCGGCGATGCAACGCTCGAACACCGAATCCTCGATGGGCGACTGAGCCTCGGGTCGCCGTCACTTCGCGCCGTCGCGGCGGGCAAAGTCGACCTTGCAACCAGCACTTATCGGCGGGTCAGAATCGGCGTCGACCTGCTTCGGCCGCCGGCCTTATTCCCCAACATGACCGGCCGCGACATCCGCTTGCTGTGGACGCTAGACGGCCCCTTTGCGTCGGCCATTTATTCTTATCGCTTGACCGCGCCGCTGATGAAATTCGACAACACTGGTTTCGTTGACATCCGGGCGGAGGGGCGGGGCCAACTGGCCAAATGGCCGATGCGCGTGCCGCTGACGCTTAACGCCCGGGCGATCACCGGCGTTGGCGACGTCGCCGGCGCGATCCTCGCCCGGGCGAAGCTGGTCGGGATGCTCACCGTCACTCCCAAGTTCGTTCGTGGCGAGCAACTGCAGCTGACCAGCGACAAGGTGCGCGGCAAGGTCGCCCTGCTGATCGACCTGGTTAGCGGCCGGTTCGAAGTCTTGCTGTCGGGCGGGATCAACCGCTATTTCATCGACGGCATTGGTCTTGTCGATGTCACCACCGACCTCAAGATCGTGCCGGGTTCTGACGGCAAGGGGTCAAGGGTCCTGGGCACGGCCAAGGCCTGGGTCCGGCGGCTCGACAACAGCTTCTTCGTCAGCCTGACCGGCGGACTGCCGCGGATCGAAACCAACCTTGAGCGCGGCGGCGACGGCATCGTCCATTTCACCAACCTGCAATTCTACTCGCCCAGGCTGCGGCTGAGCGGTGGGGGAAGGCGCAATCGCGACGGCACCTTCCACATCGAAGCGCGGGGACGGCAGTCGCAGTACGGGCCGCTGCGGCTTGTCCTGGACGGACGAATCGAGCGGCCGAAAGTGGAGCTGTTCCTGGAGTCGCCGAACGAGGCGATGGGCCTGAAAGACGTGCGCCTGTCGCTCGATCCGACCAGCGCCGGCTTCGACTATCGTGCGCTAGGCCAGTCGCGCCTCGGCCCGTTTACCAGCAATGGCCGGATCCTGTTGCCGCGCGGCGGCCGGGCGGTGGTTTCGATCGCGGCCCTGAATGTCAGCGGCACCACGGCGCGCGGCGACCTGCGGTCCGATCCGGGCGGGTTCACCGGCACGCTTGCGGTCGCCGGCGGAGGGCTGGATGGAAACCTGATTTTCAGCCCGGTCGGCACCGACCAGAAAATCGAAGCGCATCTCGCTGCCAGCAACGTCCGCTTTCCGGGATCGCTGGCCGTCCGTTCGGGCAGGCTGGACGGGACGATCTTGCTGGCCGAGGGCCGGACCAGTCTGCAGGGCGTGCTCGACGCGCGCGGTTTCGAGATGAGCGGCATCAGCCTCGCCAGGGTCACCGCCAACGCCCGGCTGGTTAACGGCAGCGGCGAAGTGCGCGCGGCCATGGCCGGCCGGCGCGGCGCGGCGTTCGACCTCACCACAATTGCGCAGGTCACGCCCGATCGAGTGAGTCTCACGGGCCGTGGCACCATTGATCGCCGGCCGATCGAGCTTCGCGAAGCGGCCGTTCTGACCCGCGACGGCGACGGCTGGGCGCTGGCGCCGACCGATTTCAGCTTCGGCGGCGGCCGCGGCACCTTGTCCGGGCGAAGCGGGTCGCGGCCCGAGCTGCACGCTCAACTGCAATCGATGCCGCTGGAATTGCTCAATATCGGCTGGCCCAACCTCGATCTGCGCGGCTCGGCGAGCGGCCGGCTCGACTATGCCTGGAAAGGCAATCGCAACGGCCGGGCGAACCTGACCATCCGCGGGCTGAGCCGGTCGGGCCTGGTGCTGTCGTCGAAGCCGATCGATGTGGGCGTTGCCGCGGCGATTTCCGGCAGTCAGGCGGCGATCCGCGCGGTCGCGGTCAGCGACGGCCGGACCATCGGTCGGGCGCAGGCCAGGTTCGCCCCGCTCGGCGGCGGGCCGGTCCTGGCGGAACTGCTCGATGCGCCGCTTTTCGCGCAGCTTCGCTATGCCGGGGCAGCGGACACGTTGTGGCGCCTGACCGGCAGCGAGATCCTTGATCTGTCCGGGCCGGTGGCGATCGGCGCCGACATCACCGGCCGGCTGGTCGATCCACAGATACGGGGATCGCTTCGGACCCAGACGGCGCGGCTGGATAGCGCGGTCACCGGCATGGCTATCCAGCAATTGCAGACAGAGGCGCGTTTTTCCGGGCCGCGGCTGATCTTCAGCCGCATCGCCGGGCGCACGGATGGCGGCGGAAGCATTTCCGGATCGGGTTCGGTCACCTTTTCCGGCGGCAAGACCCTGCTCGATCTCGACTTCAACGCCGACCAGGCCCTGCTCCTCGATCGCGACGACATTGCCGCGCGCGTGACCGGCCCCTTGAGCATCCGTTCAAACGCCCAGGGCGGTACAATCGCCGGCAATCTCCGCCTCGACCGCGGCCGCTTCACGCTCGGCCGGGCTACCGCCGCGGCCGGCGTGGCGAAGCTCAATGTGCGCCATATCGGGCTCGACCCCGCCGAAGTCATCGAACCGAGGGACCTCCAGCCATGGCGGCTCGACGTGAAGGTTGCGGGCCAGGAGTTGCAGGTGCGCGGCCTCGGCATCGACAGCCGCTGGACGACGGACCTCGCCATCGGCGGGACGGCGGATTCGCCGCGCTTCAACGGCCGCGCCGACCTGGTACGCGGCACCTATGAATTCGCCGGCCGCGACTTCCGTTTGGAGCGCGGCATTCTCCGCTTCCGTGGCGAGAGCCCGCCTGACCCGCTTCTCGACATCGCCGCCGAGGCACAAGTCCAAGGTCTGGACGCAACCGTCCGGGTTGGCGGCACTGGGCTTCGGCCTGAAATCACCTTCGCCAGCGTCCCGGCCATGCCGCAGGACGAATTGCTGTCCCGGATCCTGTTCGGCACCTCGATCACCAACCTTTCGGCGCCCGAGGCATTGCAGCTGGCCTCCGCGGTCGCCGCGCTTCAATCGGGATCCGGCGGCCTTGACCCGATCAACAGCATTCGCCGGGCGGTTGGGCTCGATCGCCTCAGGATCCTGCCCGCCGATATCGCCACCGGCCAAAAGACTTCGCTGTCGGCCGGAAAATATATCGGGCGGCGGCTGTTCGTCGAAGTGATTACGGACGGGCAGGGCTATTCGGCGACGCGGATCGAATATCAGGTGACCCGCTGGCTTTCGATCCTCTCGTCGATTTCGACCATCGGCCGGGCCGGCGCGAATGTCCGCGTGTCGAAGGATTATTGAGCGGTTGCATGCTCCGTCGCGGTGGTTAGGTTCCGTACGACAAGGGGGGAAGCGATGAAGAACTGGCAGGTCCGCAAGCAGGTTGTCGCCCGGGAGGATATGCCTGAGCATCATCGCCTGGCCCAGTCCCTGTCCTGGCCGCATCTCATCGCACTTGGCGTCGGCGCCATTGTCGGCACCGGCATTTTGACGCTGACCGGCGTCGGCGCCGCCAAGGCGGGACCTGCTGTCATCCTCTCCTTCGCCATCGCCGGCATCATCTGCGCCTTCGCGGCGCTGGCCTATGCCGAGGTGGCGACCATGATCCCCGCATCGGGATCGGCCTACACTTATTCCTACGTTGTGTTCGGTGAATTGGTCGCGTGGATGGTGGGGGTCGCGCTGATCCTGGAATATAGTCTGGTGGTGAGCGCCGTTGCCGTCGGCTGGTCGGGCTACGCCGCCGGGTTCCTGAATTCCGTCGGGATGGGTCTGCCCCCCGCCCTTGTGCAGGGGCCGGAGCTCGGCGGGATCATCAACCTGCCGGCGATCTTCATCATCGTCGTCGTCGCGGGCCTGTTGATCTCCGGCACACGCGAAAGCGCTAACCTCAACGCTGTCCTGGTGGTCATCAAGCTGGCGGCGCTGGCGCTGTTCATCGCCGTGGCGCTGCCGGCCTTCAACGCCGACAATTTCCAGCCCTTCATGCCCTACGGCTTTGGCAAGAGCGGACCATCCGGTCAGGAAGTGGGCGTGATGGCGGCGGCAGCGATCATCTTTTTCGCTTTTTATGGCTTTGACGCCATCGCAACGGCGGCCGAGGAAGCCAAGAATCCGGACCGGGACCTCGCCATCGGCATTGTGGGGTCAATGCTGGTTTGCGTCCTCATTTACATGGCCGTGGCCGCGGTCGCGATCGGTGCGCTCAGCTATACCGTCTATGCCAATAGCCCGGAGCCGTTGGCGCTGATCCTGCGCGAAATCGGCCAGGGGTGGGCGGCCAAGATATTGGGCGTATCGGCGGTCGTGGCGCTGCCGACCGTCATCCTCGCCTTCTTCTTCGGCCAGAGTCGGATTTTCTTCACGGTAGCCCGCGACGGCCTTCTGCCGGCCAGCCTGGCTCGGGTTTCATCCCGAGGCACTCCGGTCAGGATCACGATCTTCACCGCGGTCGTGGTGTCGATCGTCGCCGGCTTCGTGCCGCTTGCGACGATCGCGGCGCTGGCCAATGCCGGCACCTTGATGGCCTTCGTCGCCGTGTGCGCGGCCATGCTGGCGCTTCGACACCGCGAGCCGGACCGCCCGCGCCGGTTCAAGACCCCGATGCCGTGGCTGGTCGGCACGCTCGGCATCGCCGGCTGCATCTATCTGTTCCTCAGCCTGCCGACGACGACGCAGCTGTTCTTCGCCGCCGCGCAGGCCGTTGGCCTGCTGCTCTACGCCGTCTACGGACACGGCCGGGCGGCGAGGGCCCGGGCCGCTACGGGCCTCTAGCGGCCAGCCTTAATGCTTCAGGAAGCCGTCGAGCCGCTCGTTGAGCTCGTCGACGGTCAGGCGCTGCCACGGATCGCTCTTCGGCGGGGCGGCGCCCGGCTCCGGACTTTTGAGATAGTTCGGCGTTTCCCAGTCGACCGGAACCAGGTCAGGTCGCGACTTGGCGAGGTCGGCCAGCTCGAACTCGGTCTGGAAAGCAAGCCCAACCTGGTCACCGCACGCCCAGCTAACGCGGGCGAAGATCGACCCAGCCTCGCCAAGGTCGAGCAAGGGTTCGGCGCCGACCGGCAGTGGTGTTGCACATTGGATCATCGCCCCGTTGCGCGAAATGTTGCGCAGTCGCACCGGCGTGCTTTCAAAATCATAGTGGATCTGGCCCGACCAGATCAAAGGATGGCGGAATTCTCCCCGTCCATGCTCCGAGGTCGGCGCCGCCGACGGGTCGGGCCTGTCCGGGGCGGCGGGCGTAACCTGGACTTCGGTCTCGGGAAAGCTCCGGGCAATGACGTCCTGCAGCAGGCGGGCGCGTTCCTGGGGACCGCAGTCGAGCTGGGTTTCATGGCTGAATTCCAGCCCGATCCGTCCGTTCTTGATCCATCGGACCACGCATTCCAGAATTGCGTCGTCGCCAAGGTGCAATTCGACCCGGTCCCACAAATTTGGCTCGAGGTCGCCTTCGATCATCGCCCCGCCCCCCGACAGGTTGACCAGCTCTACCTTGTGGGACTTGCGCCCGAGCTTGACCGTCACCTTCTCGTCGTTAAGCCGGTGGCGGTCGCCATCCCGGCTGTCGTTCAGCCGTGCCTCGGCGCGCGGGATGGCTACGCTCGTCAGGCTGGAATCGGCGGCGGCGCCTTTCTTGCGCTTGGTCCCAAGCAAGGCGCGCTGCTCCCGGCGCTCGCCGCCGAAAATCTGCTGCCGAATATTGTTCATGCCTGCATCCCGGGTTTCTGACGGCAGGGATTATCGCCGATCAGGGTTACGGAATGGTGCACACGCCGCTTGGAATTCCTCGGCCGAAACCCGAAGGCTTTCGGCACTAGCCCGAATAATACATGTCGAACTCTACCGGGCTCGGCGTGGTTTCCCAGCGCATCACCTCTTCCCATTTGAGCTCTATGTACGCGTCGATCTGATCGTCGCTGAACACGTCGCCACGTGTCAGGAAGGCTCGGTCCTGCTGCAGGTTGACCAGCGCCTCGCGAAGCGAACCGCAGACGGTCGGGACATTGACCAATTCCTGCGGCGGCAGGTCGTAGAGGTTCTTGTCCATCGGGTCGCCGGGATGGATTCGGTTCTGGATGCCGTCGAGGCCGGCCATCAGCAGCGCCGAATAGGCGAGATAGGGGTTGGCGAGCGCGTCCGGGAAGCGGAATTCGACCCGCTTGGCCTTTTCACCGGCGCCATAGGGAATCCGGCAGGAAGCCGAGCGGTTGCGCGATGAATAAGCCAGCAGCACGGGCGCCTCGAAGCCCGGAACCAGTCTTTTGTAGCTGTTGGTCGTTGGATTGGTGAAGGCGTTGAGGGCCCGGGCGTGCTTGATGACCCCGCCGATGAAGTAGAGAGCCGTCTCGCTGAGGCCGGCATAGCCATTGCCGGCGAACAGAGGCTTGCCGCCTTTCCACAGCGACATGTGCGTATGCATTCCGCTGCCATTATCCTGGGCGATTGGCTTGGGCATGAAGGTCGCCGTCTTGCCGTAGGCGTGGGCGACCATGTGCACGACATATTTATAGATCTGCATCCGGTCGGCGGTCTCGACGAGGGTGCCGTAGGTTAGGCCGAGCTCATGCTGGGCAGCGGCCACCTCATGGTGATGCTTGTCGCAGGGCAGGCCCATCTCGAGCATGGTCGAAATCATCTCGCCGCGGATGTCCTGGGCGCTGTCGACCGGGGCGACGGGGAAATAGCCGCCCTTGGCGCGCGGACGGTGAGCGAGGTTGCCGCCGTCATAGTCACGCATCGTGTTGGTCGGCAGTTCGATGTCGTCGATCTTGTAGCCGGATGCATTATAGCCGTCCTCGAACCGCACGTCGTCGAACATGAAGAATTCGGCTTCGGGCCCGACGAAAATCGTGTCGGCCACCTTGGTCTGCTTGAGATAGGCTTCGGCGCGGGTCGCGGTCGATCGCGGGTCACGGCCGTAAAGCTCGCCGGTCGACGGTTCGACGACGTTGCAGAACAGGACCATCATCGGCGTTGCGCTGAACGGGTCGATATAGGCTGCTTCCAGGTCCGGCTTCAGGATCATGTCGCTTTCGTTGATCGCCTTCCAGCCGGCGATCGACGACCCGTCGAACATGAAGCCGTCGATCAATTGGTCCTCGTCGACCGCGCCCGACGCCATGGTCAGATGCTGCCACTTGCCTTTCGGATCGGTGAAGCGAAGGTCGACCCAGTCGATCTCCTCGTCCTTTATGCGCGAAAGGATTTTGCCTGCTTCGGATGCCATGTCGTCCAGTCCCCAGGTTGAGCGCCGCCGCCATGCCGGTTTGATCCCGGCACCACCGCCCCGCGATTCGAGCATTCAGGATTCAGATTCCCCAGGAACGGCCAAGAGTCAGGAGCGCCGTGAACATTTCACGGCTGCCCGCCGCAGGCTCAGCGCGGCGCGGGCTCGGCCGACAGGCTGCCCGCGGGGAGCGGTTGGAACAGGTCCTTCGACGCCGCGGTGCCATCCAGCCAGGCCGTCCATTTGTCAGGCGACAGGAGGACGATCTGACGGCCGTGAAACGGCGCCACGTCTGGGCCCGGCGGCATGGTCAGCAGAGTATAGGCCTCGCCAACTTCGGGTGACCTGCGAAGCAAGGCGGCAATGCCAAGCATCGGAAAGCCGGTGGGCCGGAAGACCCACCGGTCCTTGCGCTTGGCCTTCGGGTCGGCCGGCGTCGTGAATTCGTAGAAGCCATCGGCCAGCGCCAGTGCCCGGTCGCGCGGGAAGTCCCGCCCTTCGGACTTGAGGTTGTAGAGGGGTTTGCCGGCGGACTGCGGCCAGCTCCAGCGCCTCACCAGAAGTTCGTATTGGCCGGGATTCCCGATCCTGGCTCGGATCACCGGGCCGGGATCGGTAATGGCGATGTCGCGTGGCTGGAGGTTGGGGATGCCCTCCGGGAAACTCAGCGGCATCTGCAAGTCGCGGAAGATGGCCGCTATTTCGTCTGGCGACCGAGTCTGTGTGTACAGGTTGCACATGCGGCACCGTTAGCGGGAGACTCGCGCCGGGTCACCGAGTCCCGATGGGCCCCCGCGGTCCCTGACAAACTGGGTCGGTGTTCCCCGGCGGCGCCTAGAAGGCGCGGTCGTCGGTTGTCGAATAGGGCTGTTCCTGGATCGACGTATCGATGTCGAGCAGCTTGTACAGCAGGCAGCGGGCGACGAGGCCGGTTAGGATCAGGACAACTGCCGCCACGCCCACGAGGATTTGCGCGGTCTGGCTCATCGGAACGAAATAGAGAAGGGCAAGAAGTCCCAAGCCGACGACGATCCGAACCACGCGATCTTCCGGTCCGACATTGCGTTGCATTTCATTCCCCCTTTTACCTGGCAAGGCGTCAGCCAACTCACCCCAGAATTGACGCAGGTTAATGCTAGCCCGGTCGAGGCGTGATTTCCAGTTGAAATGCCGCCATTTTCAAAAAGCGCGCCGCTGCGCCGCGACAAGCATCCGGAGCAGCATCGCGATCGGTCGGGGGACGCCGACCTTGCCTTCCAGCCATAGACTCACCGCCGACCGGCTGACTCCGATCGCACCGGCAAGGTCGGCCTGAGTCCGATACCCCAGCGTTCGCATCGCGGCGCGCAGCTCGTCCGGGGCCATGGAGGCAAGGCGTTCGTCCATTGTCGTCAGTTCGCCGGGATGACTGGAAAAATCAAATCGCGTCGGCCCCTCGGTCGCCCGTACGGATTCGGATCGCCTGTTCAATATCGCTGACGAAAATCTTGCCGTCGCCGATCCGGCCGGTGCGAGCGGCGTTCATGATCGCCTCGACGACATTGTCCGCCAGGCTATCCTCGACCACCACCTCGACCTTCACCTTGGGCAGGAAGTCGATGACATATTCGGCGCCTCGGTAGAGTTCGGTATGGCCCTTCTGACGGCCGAATCCCTTCACCTCGGTGACGGTGATGCCGCTGACTCCAACTTCGTGCAGGGCATCCTTCACATCGTCGAGCTTGAACGGCTTGATGACGGCTTCGATCTTCTTCATGCGGTCTCAATGCCCAATCGCCGCCGCATTTGAAAGCCAATGGCCCCCAAATGAAAGCGATCATCCTTTCCGCCGGCCAGGGATCGAGGCTCGGGCACCTCGTCGATCATGGTCCCAAATGCCTGATCGACTTCAATGGCCGCAGCCTGCTCGACCGGCAGCTTGACACGCTCGTCGCCAGCGGCGTCAACGAAGCGGTGGTCGTCACCGGCTTTCGCGACGATACCATCGAGGCGGCGATCGCGGCGCGCAGCGGCGGGCCAAACGTGCGGACGGTCTTCAATCCCTTCTACAAGGTTGCCGACAATCTCGGTTCTCTTTTCATCGCCAGGCATGAGCTGGAAGGGGATTGCCTCGTCTGGAACGGCGATACGCTTGTATCCCAAGCGCTGATGGCCCGGGTGCTCGGCAATGACCGAGATGGAATCTGCGTCACCATCGACCGCAAGGAGTCGTACGACGCCGATGACATGAAAGTGGTCGAGGAAGGTGGGAGACTCAAGGAAATCGGCAAGCGCATCAAGAGCGGCGTCAACGCGGAGTCGATCGGACTTCTTGCCTTCCGCGGCGGCGGCGCCGAGCAATTCCGCCAGGCGATCGAGCGCGCCATGCGGACGTCCGAAGGCACGACCATCTGGTATTTGCGAGTCATCCACCAGATTGCTCAGCAGGCAGATGTCTGGGCGTTCGACATCAGCGGCGAGGAGTGGGGCGAGGTCGATTTCCCCGAGGATGTCGAGACGGCGCGGAGGCTGACGGCTCGCTGGGACGAGGCGAAAAGGTCGGCTGCGGCCTAGCCAGCTGTCGGGAGGAAGCGGCTGACGACATCCCGCGCAAGCCGGGCAGGGCGCTGAGTCGTCGCGTCGAGGCAGCACCACGTGCTGTGGATTTCGCTCAGGACTTCCTCGCCGCGGCGGACGATCGTGCGGAAATAAGCGCGGACGCCTTCGACCCGCTCGGCGATGACCTCGGCGACGACGACATCCTGGAGGAAGGTCGGCCGGCGGTAAGTGATCTCATGCTTCAGCGCGACCCAGAGGTGCTTGGCGACGGCCTCGGGCGGGGCAATGCTCTGCCAATAGTCGATTACCGCGTCCTGCACCCACTTCAGGTACACGCTATTGTTCACATGACCCATATGGTCGATGTCGGCGGGGAGGATGGCGACGGCGTGGCGGAACATGGCGTATCGTCACAACAACTGACAAGAGTGTCAATAAGTTCCCCTTGCAAGCGGCGACTAATAGGGCGGGCGGTCCAGCCCGGCCGGGCTCTTGGTGAAAATCTCGCAGCCGCTCTCGGTAATGCCGATCGAATGCTCGAACTGCGCCGACAAAGAGCGGTCGCGGGTCACCGCGGTCCAGCCGTCGTCAAGCATCTTCACATCCGGCCGGCCGATATTGATCATCGGTTCGACGGTGAAGAACATGCCTGGCCTCAGTTCCGGGCCGGTGCCCGGCCGGCCGGCGTGGATGACCTCCGGAGAATCGTGGAAAAGTCTTCCCAGCCCGTGACCGCAAAAGTCGCGGACGACGGAATAGCGATGCTTTTCGGCATGGCGCTGGATGGCATTGGAAATGTCGCCGAGCCGGTTGCCCGGCCGGGCCTGCTCGAGGCCGAGCATCAGGCATTCATAGGTGACGTCGACGAGCCGGCGCGCCTTGATCGGCACATCGCCGACCAGGAACATGCGGCTGGTGTCGCCATGCCAGCCGTCGACGATCGGGGTGACGTCGATGTTGACGATGTCGCCATCCTTGAGGACGCGGTCGCCCGGAATGCCGTGGCAGACGACCTGGTTGATCGAAGTGCAGCAGCTCTTCGTATAGCCGCGATAGCCGAGAGTCGCCGGCACCGCGCCTTCGCGCAGCATATGTTCGCGGACCATGTCGTCGAGTTCGCCGGTCGTGACCCCGGGGACGACATGCGGGACCAGCGCATCGAGGATTTCCGCTGCCAGGCGCCCGGCCTTGCGCATGCCGGCGAAGCCGTCGGGCCCGTGCAACTTGATGACGCCGCTGCGGGCTTCGGCTCGGTCCTCGGCGGCGACGGTAATGTATTGAGTCATGCGGCCAAGATAGGCATTGCGTGGCGTTATGGCCAGCAGGACCCTTGAGGGCGGGTGCAGTTGCGGTGCAGTTCGCTACCGGCTCACCGACGACCCGATCGTCGTCAATAATTGCCATTGCGGCTTGTGCCAGCGTCAGACCGGAACCGGCTCGGCGGTGAATGCCTTCATTGAAACGGAACGCGTTGAACAGCTGTCCGGTGAATTGTCGCGGCACGAGGTCCGGACCGGCAGCGGCGGAATCCAGACGATCGTGCGATGCGCTTCGTGCGGCACACCGTTGTGGAGCCATTATCCGGGACTCGGCGATCGCGCTTCGGCGGTGCGGGTCGGTACGCTCGATGATCCCTCGGCGCTAAGACCCGATGCCGCCATCTTTGTCGCCGACAAGGCGGCCTGGTCGACGCTTCCGGCCGGGGTGCCGGCATTCGATGCCTTTTACGATCCGGCGGAGGTGCTTCCACCCTCACGTTTCGAGCGATTCAAAGCGCTTCTTGGCCCATGACCGCGGAGCGGGTGTGGACGGCGGCGCTCATCGTTATCGGCGACGAAATCCTGTCCGGCCGGACCCAGGACGCCAATGTCGCGCAGGTCGCCGACTGGCTCAACCGCCAGGGCATCCGCTTCGAGGAAGTCCGCGTCGTCCCCGACAGGCAGGACCGGATCGTCGAGGCCGTGAATGCGCTGCGCGCGCGCTACGATTATCTGTTCACCACCGGCGGGATCGGGCCGACCCACGACGACATCACGGTCGATTCGATCGCCGCGGCGCTTGGAGTCGAGGTGGTCATCCATCCCGACGCGCGGGCCATCCTCCAAGAGTATTACCGCGATCGCGGCGGCCTTACCGAGGCCCGGCTGCGCATGGCGCGAGTGCCGAAAGGCGCGGAACTTATCCCCAATCCCCATTCCGGGGCGCCGGGGGTGCGGATCGGCAATATCTACATCATGGCGGGGGTGCCGCATATTGCCGCCCGGATGCTCGAGGCGCTCGACGGCAGGCTGGAGGGCGGACGGCCGCTGATCTCCCTCACGGTCGGGGCCTTCGCGGCGGAAAGCGAAGTCGCCGACTTGCTGCGGCGGGTCGAGGCTGACCATCCCGGCGTTTCCGTCGGTAGCTACCCCTTTTACGGCGGCGGCCGGCTCGGCGCCAATTTCGTCATCCGCGGCGAGGACGGGGAGGCGGTGGACCGGTGCGCCACCGGTCTTTGTGAAGCGCTGCGGGACGCCGGCTTCGAGCCGGTTGCTGGAGGGATTATCCCGAGCCAATAATGAAGCGGGCAGCGCCTCCGTCGGAGGACCGCTGCCCGCTGATACGCAATTTATCGGTCAGCCGCCGAACAGCATCGCGCTGGTCAGGTTCGACGGATCGACGCCCAGCAAAGTCAGGGTCGCGCCCGACGCCATTGCGAACTGCGTGTCGGCAACGCCGTCGCCATTCTGGTCGACCGAGTTCACCGTCGCCACCAGCGTGCCTTGCGAATTGTAGATTTGCTGGCCGTCATAGAGCGATCCCAGGAATCCGCCCAGCTGGCCGTCATAGACGCCCGTCTGGCTGTCGAGCATGACCCGATCCCCCTCAGAGGCGTCGAAATCGGTGACGACGTCATTGCCGCCGTTCGCGCGGAAGACGAACGTATCGCTGCCCGCATTGCCGGTCAGCACGTCGTTGCCGGCGCCACCGGACAGCGTGTCATTGTTGCGGGTGCCGACGAGAATATCGTCGCCATCCGTGGCGAGCAAAGTGTCGCCCTTCGTTTTTCCTCTGCCTGGCATAACTACCTCCGTGATGAGTTGAGCGACACGAACGCCGTCTGCTCTGCCGCGGAGGGTGCGGCGGAAGGGTTGTCAGATTATTAACGCTGCTCGCGGCGGCATTTCTCGGCGCCGGCGGAGCGGTTAACGGCGGCTCTGCGACGAGAGCATGACCGATAAAACGCCGACATTAACTAAAGTTTACTGGTCGGGATTAAGAATTTGTAAAACACTGAAATCTTGGGCGCGACTCGAGTCGCGCCGGGGTTTTTGTGCTGAATCGACAGCCTGGACGTGACGGAACGGGATGTGCTGGGCGCCGCGGTTTGGCGGGAGCGGGAGAGTAAAGATGGCGGACAGTATCAGCCTTGCAAGCGAGGAATTCGCGATCGCATCCGATGAGGTTTCACTGGCCGCCGACCCACCTGAATTTCCGCCGGAGGACGCGGAACCACTAGGAGAATATGGAGGAGACGACACCCCAGACTACGACCTCACGGGCGTAGACTCCTTTACCGTCATCAACGGCGCGATTTTCACCGACGCCCAGAACGTCGGTTCCGGTACCGGCGGCTACAACACCTTCCTTGCTGTCCGCGATCAGACCGGCGGCGAGGTTCCACAGAACTATTACGAGGTCGCGTTCAATTCCGACGACACCAACCCGCTGAACGAGACCAATGACGAAATCGACCCGTCGAAGACCCAGACGATCCGGCTGTCCGACCTTGTCCAGGTGACGGTCGATGGCGTCGCTTACTATCAGTTCCGCGTCGACCTGAACGAATCCAATAACGACGTCTACATCTCGCTCGACGCATTCCAGCTTTACTCGTCGACCAGCTCGACGATCGAAAGCACAGAGGTGCTGTTCGAGGAGAATCTGATCTACGACATGGACGCGGGCGGGGACGTCGATGTCCTCCTCAAGGACGTTTCGTCCGGCAGCGGCACCGACGACTATGCCGTGCTCGTGCCGGTATCGAACTTTGTCGACGAAAACGGCGATCCGCTCGATCCCGCGAGCACCTATATCTATCTCTACGTCGAGATGGGCGGCGCCGGCGACGTGTATGACGCGGAAGGCGGGTTCGAGGAATGGAACATCGAGAATGGCGTCACGATCAGCGGCACCAAATTCGAGGATAAGGATGGCGACGGCATCCGCGATATCGGAGAGGACGGCATTGCAGGCGTCAAAATCTATATCGACGAGAACACGAACGGCGAGTTTGACACCGGCGAGCGTTTCACCTTCACCGACGAGGACGGGTTTTACAGCTTCTTCGGCGTGTCGCTTGGCCAGACGGTCTTCATCCTGGAAGACCTGGCCGGCTCAGAAGACCCTAACCCGGACGACAGCATCGTTCCGACCGATTATGTCCAGACGACTGGCCTCAGTGCCGACCTCGGCGAAGACGGAGACACTGACCGCTACATCCAATTGATCATCCCGGACAATGCAGAGCCCGGATCGATCCTGGTCGCCGATCCGATCGGCAACTTCATTCCCAATCCCTCGCTGACCATCGTCAAGGTCGCCACCGTTCCCGACGATTGCGCCGACGTGGTTGGCGAGTACATCACCTATACGATCACCGTCGACAACACCGGCAACGTCGCACTTGGCAATGTTGTCATCACCGACGCCTTCGAAGGCGGATCCGAGGGAACCCTCGTGGTCACCGGCCTGGGAAGCAACGACACGCTCGATCCGGGCGAAGTGGTTCTGACCGGCGATGTCGGTGATGACGGCATCATGGGGATCAACGAGACCTGGACCTATACCTATGTCCGGGCCGTCACCCAGGACGACATCGACAGCGACGGCGGCGGCGATGGCCTGCTTTCCAATGTCGCCACCGCCAATGCCACGTCGACCACCTTCGGCGGAGCGGCCGACGAAGTCACCGATGATGCTGAAGTGGATGTTTGCCAGAACCCCGAGCTGAACATTGTGAAGACGGTGGCGTCGATCACCGGCGGGGTTGGCACCGACGGGCTTGATGGCGCCGACAGCAACGGCGACACGATCAACTATACGATTTCGGTGACGAACACGGGCAACGTCAGCCTGACGGGCGTGACGGTGACCGATCCCAATGCGGATTCGGGCTCGATCACCCGGATCACCGACCTGGTGGGCAACAATGACGCCATCCTCGAGGTTGGCGAGGTGTGGGCCTATACGGCGACGCACACGGTGACCCAGGCCGAGCTTGACGGCCAGGGCATTGACTCGGCCGGCGTGATCGACGGCGACGGCGACGTCGACAATATCGCCACCGCCGACAGCAACGAGACCGGCGAGGACACCGACGATGCGGTGGCGCTGCTGGTCTACGATCCTTCCGTGACCATCACCAAATATGTCTCGGTCAGCCCAACTTCGACACCACCCGCGGCTGACGATCCGAGCTGGGACGACGCCAATGAGGCGCTTGGGCCGCAAAATGTGAACCTAGGCGACCCGGTCTATTTCAAAGTGACGCTGACCAACGATGGCAATGTCACTCTGACCAATGTCGTCATCACCGACGTCAATACGTCGAACGGCGGCAACCTGACGGTCACCCTCTATTCGGCGGGCACCGGATTACTGGCCGGCGTGACACTGACCGGCGACACGGACAACGATTTCCTGCTCGGCGTCGGCGAGACCTGGACGCTGATCTACACGCAGCCGTTCGACCCGGGCAACCATGTCAACACGGCCTATGTGACGACAGCCGAAGGCGTGCAGGACAATGACGCCGCGCATTACTTCAGCCTGGTCAACGAGGGGCCGGGTGTGCGTACCCCGGGCTTCTGGGCGAACTGGCTCGAGTTCTGGGATGGCGACCCCGACATCCCGAAGCAGGGCATGCAAGACGACCCGTGCTTCCCGACCGAGGACCTGCTGTATCCCATCGTCGATACCGACGGCGACGGCGACGTCGATGGGGACGACGGCGATCCGCAGGTCGGTCTCTTGATCGGCGATTACAACAAGAACGGCATCACTGACGATGGCGAAGACACGTTCTTCATCAGTTATGATGACGCGCTATCCCTGATCAATGCGTCGAACAAGAACATGCAGGACGGAGTCATCAAGATCGGCCGCGACATGGTGGCGACCTGGCTGAACTACCTGGCCGGGAACAACATCGATCCGCTGACCTCGGGCGATGAAGAGAGCCCGCGGGCCTATCTGGATGCGGCCATCGACTGGATGCAGACCTTTGGCGATGCAGACAGGAGCCAGGCAACTGGCTACATCTACGATCCGGACGAGACCTACGACAGCTACGCCAGCAACCATGGCGCAATCAAAACCGGCACCGGCTACTGGACCGGCGATTTCGGCGGCACCGATTTCTCCGGCGCCGAAATGCACGGGGCGCTCGATTACTACAACAATACGGGCCAGACCTCGCCGACCAGCGACATCTATGCCCATGATTGCGACGATCCGAATTTCGTGCAGGCGCTCCACGCCTATACGTCGGTTCAGACCATATCGATCCTGTGATCGGTTGAGTTGGCAAAGGCCGCCGCGCTTCGGCACGGCGGCCTTTGCTTTGCCCGGCAACCGCGTTGACGTGGGTCCGGCCGGTTCCTAATTGCAGCCGAGCAAGCGGGTATGATGTAATGGTAGCCTGTCAGCTTCCCAAGCTGAACGCACGGGTTCGATTCCCGTTACCCGCTCCAGCCTAAAGCGATGATTCTGTCGCATCGATGAACGCCTGATCGAAATCCAATCCGGGCAGGTGATTTCGTCTTGAATTAATAAGCGCGCTTATTATATGCGCGGCTATGGAAACTCTTCCGTTTGAAATCGGCGAAACCGCGCACGCGTTGCGCCGCGCCTTCGACCGGCGCGCCGTCGCGCTGGGCGTGACCCGCGCCCAGTGGAAGGTGCTCTTCCGGTTGAGCCGCACCCCGGGACTTCGGCAGGTAGAGCTGGCGGACTTGCTCGATGTCGAGCCGATCACGCTCAGCCGGATCATTGACCGGCTGCAGGAAGGCGGCCTGGTCGAGCGGGTCGCCGATCCCGCCGACCGCCGCGCCTGGCGGCTTCAGGTGACCGACAAGGCGCAGCCCTTGATCGCCAAGCTCAGGAAGCTGGCAGAGGTGCTGGTCGACGAGGCCTTCGCCGGGATCAATCCCGATGAAATCGCAGCAATGCGTATCAACCTCCAGAAAATCCGTGACAATCTGGTCGCCGCGCAAAGCGAGGCAAAGGCAGCGAACCAATGAATGACATGTCCAAGACCGACCTTGCCGAGGCGGCAATGCCGGACGCCCGGCGGCGGCGCTGGGTGCGTCCAATGCTGATGTTCGGGCTTCCGCTGCTGCTTCTGTTCGGCGGGATCGGCTACTGGATTGCGTCCGGCGATGCGGTGTCGACCGACAATGCGGCGGTAAAGCAGGACATTGTTTCGGTCAGCGCCCAGGTAAATGGCCCGGTAATTGAGGTCGCCATCAAGAATGGCGATGTCGTCAAGCGCGGCCAGCTGCTCTATCGGATCGATCCGGCGCCTTATCGCGTGGCGCTTGAGCAGGCCCAGGCGCAGCTCGCTGCGGCGCGCCTGCAGACCACTCAATTGCGGACCCAGGCATCGGGCACTGGCGCCGACATCGTCGGTGCGACCGCCAACCTGAAGATTAAGCAGAATGCGCTTCGCCGCCAGCAAGCGTTGCTCAAGCGGGGATTCACGACCCGCGCCGACTATGAGGATGCGCTGAACGAGGTTCGCGCTGCAGAAACGCAATTGGCCGATGCCCGCGCCCGGGCCGCCAATGCCCATGCGGCGATCGCGCCTGGCGAGCAGCCGTCGGTGGCCCAAGCCATGGCGGCGATCGACAAGGCACGGCTCGACCTGTCGCGGACCGAGGTTCGAGCGCCGATGGACGGGACAATCGCCAACGCGGACCGGCTGCAGGTGGGCCAGATGGCCGTGCAGGGCGTGGGCATGCTCTCGCTGGTCCACAACCAGACCGCTTGGGTCGAAGCCAATTTCAAGGAAAAGGACGTTGGCAAGATGGTCCCCGGGCAGCGCGCGACAATCAAAATCGATGCCTATCCGGGCGAAGAGTTCGAAGGCCATGTGCAAAGCGTCGGCGCCGGCACGGGCAGCGAGTTCGCCATCCTTCCCGCTCAGAATGCCAACGGCAACTGGGTAAAGGTCGCACAGCGGGTGCCGATTCGGATTGCTTTCGATGGCCACCCGGACAAGCCGCTAATTGCTGGACTGTCGACAAAGGTCACCGTCCACTTGAGCCAAGACTGAGCCTGATGGCCGATACTCCGGCCCATCTTGCTTCGCATCCGCTGCCCTCGGGGCAAAGGGTCATCGTCACCGTCGCGGTGATGATGGCCGTGCTTCTGCAGGTGCTCGACACGACGATTGCCAATGTTGCGTTGCCGCACATGTCGGCAGATCTCAGCGCCACCCAGGAACAGATCAACTGGGTTCTGACCAGCTATATCGTCGCGTCGGCGATCGCCTTGCCCATCAGCGGCTGGATGGCGGACCGGATTGGACGAAAGCGCCTGCTGCTGATCAGCGTAGTGGGCTTCACCGTCGCCTCGGTGCTGTGCGCCTCCGCCGTTTCCCTGTTGGAAATGGTATTCTTCCGTGCCTTTCAGGGGGTTAGCGGAGCCTTTATCGTTCCGTTGGCCCAGGCGATCTTGTTCGACATCAATCCGCGCGAAAAGCATGGCCAGGCGATGGCCCTGTTTGGCGGCGGCGTGATGATCGGCCCGATCCTCGGGCCGGTGCTCGGTGGCTGGCTTACCGACAGTTATAGCTGGCGCTGGGTCTTCCTGGTCAACCTGCCGGTCGGCGTGATCTGCGCGCTGCTGCTGCTGCGGTTCCTGCCGAAGACGGACACCAACCGGCGAAGGTTCGATCTGTTCGGTTTCGCGCTGCTGGCGTTGGCGCTCGGCGGGCTGCAGATGTTCCTTGACCGGGGCGCGCAGAAGGGCTGGTTCGAAAGCTGGGAGATCATCATCGAGCTTGGCATCGCCATCTCTGCCGGGTGGATGTTCATGCTCCACACGATTACCTCTAGGCATCCTTTGTTCGACCGGCACATGTTCGGCGACCGGAATTTCGCGACAGGCCTATTGTTCATGGCGGTGACCGGCATCCTGCTGCTGGCCGGCCTGGCGCTGCTCCCGCCACTGCTTCAGCACATCTATGGTTATTCGGTCCTGCAGTCGGGCTTCCTGACCGCGCCGCGGGGCGTGGGAACATTGTTTTCGATGCTTCTGGCGGGCCGGCTGGTCGGCAAGATCGACAGCCGGCTGTTGGTGGGAATCGGCATCACCCTCATGGGTGTTTCGCTGTGGATGATGACTGGCTTTGCGCTCGACCAGCCGGCGCGGCCGGTTATCGTCAGCGGAGTTGTCCAGGGCCTCGGCCTTGGCCTGATCTTCGTCCCGCTGCAAAGCCTGGCGTTCGAAACACTGGCGCCGCAGATGCGGACTACGGCCGCCGCCTTGCTCAACCTCGCCCGCAACATCGGCGGCTCGGTCGGGATCGCCGTCACCGGCGCGCAGTTGGTGCGGATGACGCAGGTCGCCCATGCCGACATTGCCAGCGCGGTGACCGAGCAAACCATCCCGACCGCCGATCCCACCATGCTCCAGACGATTGCTCCCCAAGGCGACGTTGCCCTCGCCATCCTCAATGTCGAGGTGACTCGGCAGGCATTGTTCATCGCCTATCTGGACGACTTTAAGCTGATGATGTTTGTCACCTTCGCGGTGCTTCCGCTCCTGCTCTTAATGAAGCGCGGCAAGCAGGGTGGCAGCAAGCCGCAAATGGCGATGGATTAGACGGGATAATCCGCAAGCGCCTGGGCGAGGTCGGCGATGAGGTCATCGGGATCCTCGAGGCCGATATGGAGGCGCAGGACCGGCCCTTCGAATTCGGGCCTGGTCGCCGTTCGGATCGTCTCCCAGTCGCCATTGGCCACCAGGCTTTCGTAGCCGCCCCAGCTGAAGCCGATGCCGAACAGGCTCAGCCGGTTGATGACGGCGGCGCGGTCGGCCTTGGTGCCGCCCCTGAGGACGAAGGAGAAGAGGCCGGACGATCCCTTGAAGTCGCGCTTCCACGCATCGTGACCGGGGCAGTCAGGAAGGGCCGGATGGAGAACTCGAGCGACCTGGGGCTGGGATTTCAGCCAGCTTGCCACTTTCAGCGCGCTTGCTTCATGGCGCTGAAGCCGCACCGCCATGGTCCGAAGGCCGCGCAGCGCCAGGAAGCAGTCATCGGGCGACGCGAAATGACCAAGGTCCCAGCTGGTGCGCTGGAGCGTCTTGAAGGTTGCTTCATTGGCCGTGACCGAGCCGAGCATGACATCTGCATGGCCGGCGACATATTTGGTCACCGCCAGCATGGTCATGTCGACGCCCGCCGCGATCGCCGGGAAAAGCAGGGGGGTCGCCCAGGTGTTGTCGATCATCGTCACGATGCCGCGGGCTCGGGCGACGGCGCAGATCGCCGGGACATCCTGCACCTCCATCGTCTGCGAGCCCGGACTTTCAAGGAGGATCGCCCTGGTCCTGTCGCCGATCAGGTCGGCGATGCCCGGCCCGATCATCGGATCATAGTATCGTGTGGTGATGCCCCAGCGCTTGAGCTGCCGTTCGCAAGCGTGTCGGGTGGGTCGATAGACCGTATCGGCCACCAGCAGTTCGTCGCCGGCCGACAGTGAGGACAGCAGTCCCGCGGTAATCGCCGCCAGCCCTGTCGGGTAGAGCATCGTGCCGGCGGCGCCAGGTTCAAGCTCGGTCAAGGCCTCGGCCAGCGCCCATTGCGAAGGCGTTCCATGCAGGCTGTAATAATATTCGCCATGACCGGGTACGGCCGAGCTCAGTTCCTCGGCATCGGCAAACAGGATTGTCGATGCCCGATGGACCGGGACATTGACCAGCCGGCCGGCCCATTCCGCGCGGCGGCCGCCATGCACGATGCGGGTGTCGCGATGCTTGTCCTTGCCGTTCATGATATTCCGCCTAACTCTCTTCCGGCATTCGCAGGACAGGCAGCCTGTCCAGCCAGCCTTGCAGGATTTTCTTCTGGATGCCGCGGCGCACCGCAAATTCGTCCTGCCCGACATGGAGATTGCCGGCGGGAATGTCGCCCGGGAAGGGTGTTGCGTTGCGGCTCGCGAAATAGCGGTCGTGGATCAGGGCCTCGTCCCGGATCAGCGGCCAGACGCAGTCGCGCAGGAACCATTGGTCCCAGTTCGGAGTCTCGAGTTGCCTGGTCTTGTAGCGCCCCAGCAGCGACCCCATCGAGGGCAGCACGCCGGCGATCCCGCCCCACATGCCGGCCAGGATAGGGTCGGTATGGGTCCACCAGTCGCGCATGATGTGGAACGGCTTGCCGCTGTCGATCCATTCGCCGACGGCCTGCGCCTCGCGCGCGTTGACGACGGAATCACAATCCCGGACCAGGAATCGGCCGACAACCGGGTCGTCGGCGACGGCGAAGCGTCGGCTCAAGCGCTGCGGCATGCCAAGGATTCGGTGCTGGTGAAGCTCGGCGCCGAGTTCCACAAGCGCTTCGCGAACCCCCGCATCGACCGACGAGTCGACGTAAAACCGGCAGGTCCAGCCCGAATAGACTTTCTTGGCGGAGAGCACGTTGTGCAGCGCCCCGCGGAGGTAGCGCGGGTTTGATCCCCACAGGCTGAAGGCGATGACGTTGGCCTTGTCGTCGAGATTTCCCGGTATGGGCTGCAGGGCCAGTGGGGGCGCCGCGGCGGCCGCCTCGTCCTTGATCGCCAGCGCGCGCTCGGCCGCCGCCTTGGCTGCCTCGAAATGACCGAGGCGATAGTGGGAGTGGGCGAGCATATCGAAGATGTTCGGGTCGCTGCCCTGCTTGGCGATATAGGATTCGGCAGTCGCGATCGCGCTTTTGTGGGCCTTGGCCCGCGACTGTGCCGTCGCCAGGTTGAGGTGGATCTCCATGTCTTCGGGATACAAAGCATGGGCCCGGCCGAGGACGTCTGCTGCGGCTCGATAATCCGGAAGCAGGAACAGATAATAAGCGAACTGCGCAAGCAGCGGTTTCGGCGGCTTGGCGGCATGCTTGTTGATTGGGATCAGGACGCGCTGCACGGCTTCGTGTCGCTTGCCCTCGATCCACAGCGCATGCGCCGGCGGGTCCCAGCCCTTTGGTATTCCTGTCATGGCCAAGGCTTGTGGCCAAAAAGAAGGCGGCCCGGAAGCCCCGGACCGCCTGTCTCTTTTCTTCGGCCTTCGCGCTTAGCGCTTCGAGAACTGGAAGCTTCGGCGGGCCTTGGCGCGGCCATACTTCTTGCGCTCGACCGCGCGGCTGTCGCGGGTCAGGAAACCGGCCTGCTTGACCGTCGTCCGAAGTGCCGGTTCGAAGCGGGTCAGCGCCTGGGCGATGCCGTGCTTGACCGCGCCGGCCTGGCCGGACAGGCCACCGCCGGTAACCGTGGCAACGACATCATACTGGTCGCGGCGGTCAGCGACGTCGAACGGCTGGTTGATGACCAGGCGCAGCGTCGGCCGGGCGAAATAGACTTCCTGCTCGCGGCCATTGACGACGATTTTGCCTGAACCCGGTTTCAGCCAGACGCGGGCGACGGCGTCCTTGCGGCGACCGGTCGCATAGGCGCGGCCATGCTTGTCGAGCTGTTGCTCACGAAGCACCGCCTGAATTTGCGGACCCTGGGTCGAAACGCCCTGGTCGCCTTCTGTAGCCGGCGCTTTCTTGGCCGGTGCCGCGACGACGGCGCTTTCGCTCATTTCGATGGCCGGAGCTTCGGTTGCCCCGACCTCTGCGACGGGGGCTTCAACCGGCTCGCTGGTCAACGCGCCGAGGTCGGCAAGGGTTTTTTTCTTCTCGGCCATTATGCGCCCACCTTGTTCTTGCGGTTCATTCCAGCGACGTCGAGCGGCTGCGGGTCCTGGCCGCCGTGCGGATGCTCGGTGCCGTTGTAGAGGTGCAGCGCGCGCATCTGGTCGCGGCCAAGCGGCCCGCGCGGGATCATGCGCTCGACTGCCTTTTCCAGCACGCGCTCGGGAAAGCGGCCCTCAAGCACCTTGCCGGCGGTCACGCTCTTCAGACCGCCGGGATAGCCGGTGTGCTTGTAATAAAGCTTCTGGCCCAGCTTGCGGCCGGTAAACTTCACCTTGTCCGCATTGATAACGACGACATGGTCGCCGCAATCGACGTGCGGGGTAAAGCTTGGCTTGTGCTTGCCGCGCAGGATATTGGCGATGATCGTTGCCACGCGGCCGACAACCAGCCCGTCGGCGTCAATCAGATGCCATTTCTTGGTCACCTCGGCCGGCTTTGCCGACTTGGTGGTCTTCATCAGCGCCTTCATGGCTCTGGACCCTTCCGTGTGAATAGCAAAGGCGGCACCTGAGGGCACCGCCGTCGCCGGGCTAATCGCCGTCGGATGCCGAAAAGTCAAGCAAAAGCGGGGGTTTTTGGGCGGGTAAAATATTACCCGAAAGCGTGGGAGCCGATTCGCGGCGGCGCCGCGCCAATGCTATGTTCCGCCGGACGATTTCGCGAAAGGGACGCCATGACAAAGGCAACTGCCGTCGCGCAGATCCAGACCGAACGACGCTTCTTCACCGGCATGGCGATCGCCATGGCGCTGTTCGTCTTCATCGGCTTCGCGCCGACCTATTATCTTTACCCGGTGATCGGCGTTGAACCGCTTCGCGGCGCCGAGCCCCTGACGCCGATGGTCCATCTTCATGCCGCGACCGGCACCGCCTGGATGCTGTTTCTTGTGCTGCAGACGGGCTTGATCATGGGCGGCCAACCCACGCAACACATGCGTAACGGCATTATTGGGATCGCGCTGGCCGTGGCCATTATCGTCCTTGGGGTCGCGGTGGCGATTTACTCCGCCCGTGTCGGGCGCACTCCGCCCGGCTGGACGCCGACCGGATTCATGGCGATCCCGCTGGCGTCGGTCACCCTGTTCGGCGGATTTGTGACGGCGGCGCTGCTGTGGCGTTGGCGGCCCGATTTCCACAAGAGGCTGATGCTCATCGGAACGACTGCCCTGCTGGTTCCGGCCGGCGCGCGTTTCTCGCACCAGTTTCTTGACGGACTGGCGCCGCCCGGGCCGGTCGGCGGCATGATCCTCAGCGATTTCTTCCTTGCCGCGCTAGTCATTTATGATCTCAGGATGCGGGGCCGACTCCACCCGGCGACTCTTTGGGGCGGCGGCATCGTCCTCGTCTCCCAGCCGTTGCGGGTGATGCTGAGCGACAACCCGGCTTTCAACCGCTTCGCCGCCTGGATGATCGGCTAGCTGACGCCGTTTTCGGGTGCGCTGAGAAACACGGCGCCCGCCTGGCGTTCCTCGCTCCACCGTATCTCCACCGGCACCGGATCGTAGCGCCGGGTCAAGAGCTTGACCTTTTGGCCCACTTCCAGAAGCTCGGGTGTTTCCATCCGGAAACCGGATGCCGAGACATCGCTCACTCGAACGCCGATTGTCCGGCCGTTGGGCAATTCGATGGTCGCCAATTCCGATGTCCTGACACGGGGGGACCGTGAGTCTCCGCGTTCGGGGCTTTCCCGGTTCGCATCATCATCCATATCCAATCCTTCTGGTCCTCTACGCAACCGGATCGGCAACAGCTTCAATCGGCCTCAGCGCCCAGGCGCTGCGGTCACTGGGATCGGCAAGGCGAAGGCGGCGTCCACTCCGGCTATCGCAGCTGTTCCACGTCCAAAAACACCATTAACTGCTGACGGGTTTCGCCGAAACCAATGGACAGGGTTAACGCGCAGTCGACCGTAAGCGGCCGGTCGAGCCTTAGGCCACGCTGCCTTCAACCCATTCGGCATAGGACCCGAGCAGCCGATCGATCGGCCAGACAACGATGCAGGGAATGTCATAGCTGTGTAGGCCGGCGATCCGGGTCATCAGCGCTTCAGCTCGAAAATCCGTGGTCTTGAACAGCGCCGGCACCTCGTCGGCGCTTTCAAGCCCGCCCTGCCAGCGATAGATTGACCGGCAGGCCGCAAGGATGTTGACGCAGGCCGCCAGCCGTTCCTCAATCATTTGCCGCCCGATACGCTCGGCCTCTTCCGCGCTGCCGAAGACCGCATAGACGGAAACGATGCTCACTGCCGTTTCCCCAGGCTGTGCGCCCCCCAGGCGGTAGCGGCGACGAGCGCCGCGCCGACGGCCTGGTGGAGCGTCGCGAGGACGATGTTGACCCCGGTCAGAACCGTAAAGATGCCAAGCAGGATCTGAGCTCCGAACGCTGCGTGAACGGCGATTGACGGAGCGCGCTCGCCGCCGCGCCTGATTGCCCGGGCGAAGACGATCATCACGGTGACGACGACCCAGGCCCACCAGCGGTGAATGAAGTGGACTAGAAAGGGGTCATTGGCCAAGGCCCACCCGAGGCCGCGGCTCCAGTCGACGCCCTTCGGGAAGAAGCCGCCCTGCATCCCTGGCCAGCTGTTGGCGACTTGTCCGGCGTTGAGCCCGGCGACCCAGGCGCCATAAAGCAATTGCACAAGCAGGATTGCCGAGGTCGCCAAGGCAAGGCCGGTCAGCCGCGAGGGCGCGTCCCTGCCGGTTCGCGCCAGCCGGTAGAGGTCCAGAGCGACCCAGACCAACGCCGCCATGATCGCCAGCGCTAGCAACAGATGCGCCGACAGCCGGAAGTGACTGACGTCGGTTCGGTCGGCCAGCCCGGACATCACCATATACCAGCCTAGCGCCCCCTGCGCCCCGCCGAGTAGGAGCAAGCCGACCAGCTTCCAGCCATAGCCCTTCGGGATCGCGCGCTTCAGCGTGAACCAAGCGAGCGGCAGGGCAAAGGCGAGCCCGATGAGCCGCCCGAGCAGCCGGTGCAGCCATTCCCAGAAAAAAATCTGCTTGAAGTCGGCCAGGCCCATGCCGGCCGGGCCGTTGATCTCGCGAAATTCCGGTGTCGCTTTGTAAAGCTCGAACGCTCGGTTCCAGTCGGCGGCGCTGAGCGGTGGAATGGCGCCGCTGATCGGCCGCCACTCGGTGATGCTGAGCCCGCTTTCGGTGAGGCGCGTGATCCCGCCAACCACCACCATGATGAATACAAGGCCCGCGACCGCCAGCAGCCAGCGCGCGATCGCCAGCGGCCGAGCCGGGGCTGACTGATCGATGGCGGTTAGGGGCAGGGCCGATTCCATGCCGGAGCGCCTATGCCGCACCGGCTTGGCGCGCAATATTTTCGCGCAATGTGATGTTGTATCTTCCCTAAGGAGAGCGTATGTGGGGCGGACGACATGATGCAGCTTGCTGTTCCGACTCGGCGGCTCGACCGGCTTGCCATTACCCTGTCCGGGCTTTGCCTGGTGCATTGCCTGGCGACCGCTATCATGCTGGCATTGCTGTCAGCCGCCGGAAGCGCGCTCGGCAATCCCCTGATCCACGAAGTCGGGCTAGGCCTGGCCATGCTGCTTGGCGCGGTCGCGCTCGGCCGCGGGGTCGTCGAACATGGCTTCATGCTGCCGAGCGCGGTGGGCGCGCTTGGGCTGGGCGTGATGGCCGGCGCCTTGAGCCTGCCGCATGACGGCGGCGAGGCGCTCTACACGGTGATCGGAGTCGGCATCCTGGCCCTCGGCCATCAGCTCAACCGGATCGCCTCCGACTGAGCCCGTGCTTCTTGCGGCTTGGCCGCCGCGAGCGTATCTCCCAGTTCACGCCCATGAATCCGCACCACCACCAGCTTCACGAAGGCGATTCCCTTCGGTCCGCCGCCAGGCAGCGTCTCGTGGCCAAGGGCGAGCAGTGGACCGACATGCGCGCTTCCGTGTTCGATGCGCTGGCAAGGTTCGACAAGCCGGCGTCCGCCTATGACATCGCTGAAGCGGTGTCGAAGATTGAAGGCCGGCGGGTTGCCGCCAACAGCGTCTATCGAATCCTTGATCTGTTCGTCGGCGCCAACCTCGCCCGACGGGTCGAAAGCGCCAACGCCTATGTCGCCAACGCCCACCCGGACTGCCTGCACGACTGCATCTTCCTGATTTGCGACACGTGCGGCCAGGCGGTTCATATCGACGATGACAGTGTCACCGGCGGGGTGCGCAAGGCGGCCGCCTCCGCCGGCTTTTCCGCCCAGCGGCCGGTGATTGAGGTGCGCGGAACCTGCGGCGACTGCGGCGAAGACTAAGGGTAAGTCGCTTCGACGAAATAGAGGCCGTCCGGCGGCGCGTTGAGGCCCAACGCGGCGCGGTCCCGGGCGGCAAGCGCCTCGCCGATATCGGCGGGCCGCCACTGGCCGCGGCCGACCAGCGCCAGGCAGCCGACTATCGACCGCACCTGGTGATGAAGGAAGCTGCGGGCGGCGGCGCGAATCAGGAGTTCCTCGCCGACGCGCTCGAGCTCCAGGCGGTCGAGGGTCTTGACCGGGCTGTCCGACTGGCAATGGGCCGATCGGAAGGTCGTGAAATCGTGTCGCCCGACGAGCAGGGTGGCGCCTGCGATCATTGCATCCACATCCAGCGGCACAGGAATGTGCCACACCTTGCCGCGGTCCAGCGCCGGCGGCGCCCGCCGGGTCAGGATCCGATACAGATACCGCCGCCCGGTGCAGGAAAAGCGCGCGTGCCAGTCGTCGGCTTGCTGCGCGACCGCCAGCACCGAAATCGGGTTGGGCCGGACCAGAGCATTCAGGCCCTCGCGAAGGCGGTGCGCGGTGAAAGCGCGGCCGATGTCGACATGGGCGCTCATCGCCAGCGCGTGGACCCCGGCGTCGGTCCGCCCTGCGCCCACGACTTGCGCCTGCTCTCCGGTCATCCTCTGCAACGCTTCCTCCAGCGCCTGCTGGACCGACGGGCCATGCTCCTGCCTCTGCCAGCCCATGAAGGGCCCGCCGTCATATTCGATGGTCAGCCGCCACCGGGTCACGTCAGGATCGTGCCCTGAATGACGGGGAAGCCGCGAAGGAAGTCCTCGACCGGCATGGCGCCCTTGCCGGCGCGTTGCAGCTTCCGGCAATGCAGTGCATCTTCGCCGCAGGCAATGACGAGAGGCAGGCCAATGACCTCGCCCGGAGCGCCCGCCCCGTCCACGCATTCGGCGTCGAGCAATTTCACGCGATCGCCGGCGACCTCGAACCAGGCGCCGGGCGCCGGGTTAAAGGCACGCACCTGCCGCTCAACGCCTTCCGCGGGCCTGCTCCAGTCAATCCGCGCCTCGCTTTTGTCGATCTTGGGGGCGTAGGTGATGCCCTCGACAGGCTGCGGCACGGGCTTGCCGGGGTTGCCAAGCCAGGCGAGCAGCGCCTCTGAGCCCAGCCGGGCCAGTTCGCCGGTGAGGTCGCCGGCCGTCTTCGACCCCACTGGCGTTTCGCGCTTCAGCAGCATCGGGCCGGTGTCGAGCCCTTCCTCCATCTGCATGATGGTCACGCCGGTCACCTCGTCGCCAGCCAGGATCGCCCGCTGGATTGGCGCAGCGCCCCGCCACCGCGGCAGGAGCGACGCATGGACGTTGACGCAGCCCTGGGCCGGTGCGTCGAGGATTGGGCGGGGCAGGATCAGCCCGTAAGCCG
>DASSPS010000009.1:0-52223 GCA_035699505.1 Sphingomicrobium sp.
TGGAGACCGCCAGCGTCGCCGGATACAGGCGCGTCCCGGCCCCGCCGGCAAGGATGATGCCCTTCATTCCTTACCAGTCCCATTTCGGGCCGTTGCTGCTTGCGCCTGAGGCATGAGCGGTGGTTTAGACAGGTGCGCTGCCACAGCGCAATCGTGCCCCGTTTCGTTGAGTTGGATCACTGAAACGGCCAGATCTGGTAAGGCAGCCAATATCCGGCATGCTTTGCGAAATTCAGCCAGACGAACAAGATGAGAGCCGAATAGACGGTCACCAGGAAAGTACCGACGCCGGGGATCCGGTAAGCCAGCGGAAGCCGGCTTAGAATCACCAACTGGAGCGGAAGGATGTATAGCGCCAGACGGTCGATGGCGGTCGACGACGGACTGTAGACCAGCGCCACCGGCAGGAGCACAGCCGCGTAAGAGAAATAGCGGTAAACCTTCTTGGACCTGTCAGAGAATCCGAATGAGTCCTGCTTGATGAGATAGAGGGCGGCCGGAATGAAATTGAGCGCGATGCGGATCGCCGCGCCCTGCGACGAATAGCCCGAGTCGACATAGTTGCGGACCAACCTGTCGACCGACTCTTCAAGAAACAGATTGTAAAACAGCAAGGTGAAGCCGACCGCGAGGATGACATTCAGGATAACGTTGCGATGTGTCGCGATCAGAACGAGCGGGATGGCTACCACCACGGTTTTGTGAAAGAGGGCAGCAACCGCGATGTAGGCGACGTAGTGGAGGACCGAAGCGCCGCGCTGAATGGAGGCGAGGCCGGCCATTAATATCCCGATGGCCACCGCCTGGCGGGTATAGCCCATACTGACGACCGTCACCAGGTAGGGTATGGCGACAACCATCGCCAGCCAAGGCTTCGGCTGGGCCTGCGCGAGTCGGAGCAATCCCCAGCAAAAGATCAGCGCGCAGATGAGATTCACCTGCCAGAGATCGCCGCCGAGCTGACGAATTATCCAGTTGAGCAACTGATAACCGGGATCGCCGATCGCCAGCACTCGTTCCAGGCTTGCCCGGCCGGCAACGGTGAATAGCTCGCTGTAGGTGCCCCAGTCGGCGCCGACTTCGTAGCGCAATCCGATCATCAGCGCCATAAGGATGGCGCAGAAAGTCAAGGCCGGGACTGGCTGTTCGGTGACCCCATTCTGCTCGCGAGCGCTGACTAGAGCCCCCAGCGCGAACAGCCCGAACAGAAACCAGTATGGAAACATTGCTACTGGAGCGCCTTCGGACCGCAGGTGAAATTCACCCAGCTATAGGAAGCACGGCGGGCAATCGTCTAGCAGTAGCTGGTGAAGTCCGCGGAATTCCGATTGGTGCTGGCCGCTTGCCGGGCAGCAATTGATGGTTCGAGGGACTTCGTCCTTGCCGAAATCGACTGGCGCCGGTTCATGGCACTCTGTCGACGCCATCGGGTGCAGGGCTTTGTTCACGCTGGACTCCCAACCCTGAAGGTCGTGCCACCTGACGCCGAAGCCCACATTCTGACCACTGATACGACGAAGATCGTCGCCGGAAACCTTGGCGCCATTGCCGAGTCCGCCCGGATCCTGAACGCCTTCCATGGGTCCGGGATCGCCGTCCTGTTCGTCAAGGGAATGGCCCTTGCCGGGCTGGTTCATCCAAAGCCACTTTTGAAGATGAGCAGCGACATTGACCTGCTGGTCGATCCGGCCGAATTGCCTGCTGCGGCCGGGCTGCTTGGCGACCTCGGCTACCGGTCGCTGGCTCCCAGGACTGGAGTCGAGCGATGGCACGAATGGCACAAGGAATCGGTGTGGAGCAACGGCCGTCAGCAGATCGACCTGCACACTGGCCTGGCCGACAATGACAGGTTGATTCCCGGGATCGGCCTGGCCTCCCCGATGCAACAGGTCAGTCTTCCGGGCGGAGTAACCCTACCGACGCTGGCGACCGACGAGTTGTTTGCCTATCTTTGCGTCCATGGCGCCTCCAGCGCCTGGTTCCGGCTAAAATGGATCCTCGACCTTGCTGCCCTGCTGCGCAACCGGCCGGCGGAAGAGGTCGACCGCTTATTTGAACGGTCGCAGGCCCTTGGCGCCGGACGAAGTGCCGGACAGGCGCTGTTGCTGGTCAGCGAACTTTTCGGAACGTCGCTGTCGTCAGCCCTGGCAAAGCGGCTGGTGGACGACAGGCCCGTTCGCCTTCTGGCGACGCTGGCAAGGAAGCAGATGAGCGGAAAGTTTGAGCTTGGCGAGCCGGCCGCGATACGATTCGGAACCGCCGCGATCCACGCCTCCCAGTTGCTGCTATTGCCGGGACTGCGGTTCAAGGCCGGGGAAATCTTCCGCCAGGGTTGCGCCGCGATCAGGGCCGCCGGGCGAGCCTGCTAGCTTGAGATGACCGGAAAGCGGCAAGAAGCACCGTCGGCAGGAACATGGTGACCAGCAGGTCCTTTACCCCCTCACCGATTTGCATCATCAGGGATGGCCAGCGTTCGACCCACAGATCGACTGCTTCGTTGAAGAGCAGCACGGCCAGAACCGCGAGCCACGGGAGCCAGGCGGATAGCGGACGGCGAAAGATTATGGCGAAGAGCAGTTGAAGGAGGACGCCGGCGATGATGTGCAATGCATCCGTGCTGACCATTCCGGCACGCTCGATGACGATTTTGATGTCGTACCAGCTCGAAAAACCGGCGGCGACGAACTGCAACACAATCGACTTGTCCATTGTCGCTCCAAAGCAAGGAGCGAAGGCTTAGCTGACGATCAGTCGTCGCGGTAGGCGAGTTCGAAATTGCCCCAGCGCCGGCCCTTTATCCAAAGCGGGACGAACACATTCTTTACCGGGATGAACTTGTCACCAAGCTCCATCCGGTAGGTCGCGAGCGTCGCCGGCTTTTCCGAAAGCAAGGCGTTGCGGGTCGTATCATCGATGAGGATTCGCTTGTTTCGGCAATGTTCGTCATTCCAGACCGGATCATTGCCTTGCGGCTGGCTGCGAACGGTCAGATGCGTCGGCAGATAACCGTTCATGTCCCCGATCGCCGAGCCGATGATGCGGCCGTCGGATTCCTTTGTCTGGTCAAGAATCGGGCGAACATATTTATCGGCGTGGACGCAGAATCGCGTGTCATACTGGACGGGGTTGCTGGTCTTGATCTCGCGATAGTCGCGGTCGAACACATCCTCGAGCGAGCATTCGCCCGAATCGATCGCGCATTCGATCGCCGCCTGGATCTTTCGGGCGACTTCCTGTCCCAGTGAAATGAACGGCGTGTCGTCGATCTCGGCGCCGGAATTGGCGAGCGTGTCGAGCATCGTGTTGGACAATAGCTCGAGGTGGGCGAGGCGCTTTTCCGCGCTCAGAAGCTCGGCGCCGTTGTCGCGAGCGTCGCCGGCAAAGTCGGTCAGGCCCGCTTTCACCCGGTCGACGCTGGTCTGAATGAGGCTGGTCGAATGGGCAATGCCCTCGGTCTGACGGTCCACCATGGAGACGATCTCGGTCACTTCGCGGACGGTTTCGTCGATCTGACCGAAGCCTGACTGGGCCGCACGGCTCCGCTCCACGCCGGTCTTGATGTCCGTCGTGACCGCATTGGCCTCGCGGGTCAGTTCGCCGATAGTCGAGGCGATCTGGCTGGTCGCCGAGCGCGTGTCATGGGCCAGTTTCTTCACCTCGGCGGCGACGACGGCGAAACTGCGGCCGGCGTCCCCTGCCCGCGCCGCTTCGATCGTGGCGTTGAGGGCCAGCATGTTGGTCTTTCTGGCGATCGTCTCGATGGTCGAGGAGACTGTCTGGACCTGGGCCATGGCCGTGGCGAAGCCGGCCATCCGCTCGCCGAGGTCGACAATCAGTTCAGTCAGCCCCTTGAAGCCCGCGATCGTTCCTTCGATGGCGGTGCGGCCGGCGTCGAGCTTGGCCTTGGCCTGCTCCGACAGCAGGCGAGCCTCGTCGGTGGAATCGGAGACCCTCGCCTGGTCGGCCAGCAGCCTTGTGGTCACTTCCTCGAGCTGGTCGAGCATCAGCAAATGTTCGCTGATCCTGCCCGCGACGCCGCGGACATAGCCGGCAACGTCGCTGCATTCCATGGAAAGCGACCCGCAATCGCGCGCCACGGCCCGAATCGCGTTTTCAGTGACTTCCTCGATACCCTGAGTGGCCATTTGCCGCACGCGCTCCCGAACGATATGGGCCGGGATTACGGACAATCCCCTACTTCTTCGTTAACCACGTGCAGCCGGGCGCGTGACCGGTTAAGGGCGGCGCGATGTTTGTCTCGTTCGTCGAAGCACTGCGCCGGGCCGGCGTACCCGCCAGTCTGAAGGAACATCTCCTGCTTCTAGAGGCGCTGGACGCCGATGTGATCGGGCCGGATTCGACCGATTTCTATTATCTCGCGCGGAGCATCTTCGTTCACGACGAAAGCCAGATCGACCGCTTTGACCGGGTGTTCGCCGAAATATTCAAAGGCGTGTTCGGTGACCCAAGTGAAGAAAAGCCGGAAATCCCGGAGGAGTGGCTGCGAAAGGTCGCCGAACTTTACCTGACGCGTGACCAAATGGCGGAGATCAGGGCGCTGGGATCGTGGGACCAGATCATGGACGCGCTGAAGCAGCGCCTCGCCGAACAAAGAGAACGGCACCAGGGCGGAAGCAAGTGGATCGGCACCGGAGGAACCTCGCCTTTCGGTGCGCATGGCTATAATCCCGAGGGCGTTCGAATCGGCCAAGACACTGGTCGGCACGGCCGCGCCATAAAGATCTGGGAGCGGCGCGACTTCAAGGATCTGGATTCGACGCGCGAGCTTGGCACGCGCAACATCAAGATTGCCCTAAGGCGCCTGCGCCGGTTCGCCCGTGAAGGCGCTGCCAAGGAACTCGACCTTGAAGGCACGATCGACGGATCGGCACGCCAGGGCTGGCTCGACGTCAGGCTACGGCCGGAGCGGCATAATGCCGTCAAACTGCTGCTGTTCCTGGACATTGGCGGGTCGATGGATGGGTATATCCGCCTCTGCGAGGAACTGTTCTCGGCGGCGCGGGCCGAATTCAAGCATCTTGAGCATTTTTACTTCCATAACTGCATTTATGAGGGCGTCTGGAAGGAAAACTGGCGCCGACATGCCGAACGTATCAATACGTCCGACATCCTCCATAAGTTCGGGGGCGACCATAAGCTGATTATCGTCGGTGATGCTTCGATGAGCCCCTATGAGATTACCCACCGCGGTGGTTCGATCGAGCACATGAACGAGGAAGCGGGCGCGGTGTGGTTGAAGCGGCTGACCGCGACCTATCCGGCGTTTGCATGGCTCAATCCGACGCCCGAGGATTATTGGGATTATTCAGCCTCGACGGCAATGATCCGGACTTTGATGGAAGAGCGGATGTATCCGCTGACATTGGCAGGTCTCGAACAAGCGATGCATGAACTGCGGAGGAAGCGTTGAACTGGCCTGCCGGCAGCAAAGCCTTCCGTTTCCAAACAGTTATTGTACCACGACTTGCGCGTGATAATGTCGCAGATTGCAAAGCTGGTGGAGGAGGACTTTTAGTGCTGTCGATCCTGTTAGCCGCACTACAGAACCCGGTGGTTGTTAGGTCGTGATGCCGCGGCGAAACTCAAGTACGATGAGATGATCGACCCGCTCGCAAGTCATTCCGACGGAACAGGAGGCAAGGCGCCGACGGATCAGAGCAGTGAATGTATTAGTGTAAGCAGATCAATCAAGCACCGCAAAAGGCGAAAGGAATCAGCTTATGATCACACTGGCCATAGCGATAACCGCCTCCATGAGCTTTGCGACTCAAGGCGCGGACCCGACGCAGTCCGTGAACCTGAGCAAGAATGGCGAATTCATCGCCAAACATTACCCCGGCCGCGCCCTTAAAGCTGGGGAACAGGGCAAGGTCTCCTTCCAGATCGTCGTCCAGCCTGATGGTTCACTCGAGTCGTGCGAGATTACCAAGAGCAGCGGCTACAAATCCCTGGATGATGAAACCTGCGAATTGATTTTGCGCTATGCGCGCCTGACCCCGGTCCGCAACGCCGAAGGCCGGGCCATTCGCGCGGTGCAGAACGGCTACATCAATTGGGTTCACCCCCGAGGCAGAGGGAAGCGCGCCAGCGCCCTGGCAGTGGCCCCGGTACAGACGCCCGACAAGATCATGTGCAAGCGCACCCCGACCACCGGGTCGCTGATCAAGCGGACTAAACAATGCATGACCGCCAGGCAATGGGGCGAGGCCGAGCGGATCGCCAGGAACAAAGCCTACGCAATCATCGGCCAGGGCTATCACGAAGATGGCGATGGTTGCGAAGGCGTGGCCGGCTGCTGACCGGTAGTGAAGCCGTGTGGCGCTTCGATCATGCTTGGTTTTGCGGAATACCTTCCTTAACGCGGCGGAATGCGCTTCGAAGGCACGCAAACCTATGTCGCCACCGCCGACCTCCGGGTTGCGGTTAATGCTGCCGTCACGCTCCGCCGGCCGCTGCTGGTCAAGGGCGAACCAGGCACGGGTAAGACCGTTCTGGCTCGCGAAGTCGCCGAGGCACTCGGCCGGCCGCTGATAGAATGGCATATCAAGTCGACGACGCGGGCCATCCAGGGCCTGTACGAATATGACGCCGTGGCGCGGCTTCGCGACGGCCAGCTAGGCGACGCCCGTGTCCATGACATCGGAAACTACATTAAGCGCGGCAAATTATGGGAAGCTTTCACCGCACCGGACTTGCCGGTGCTGCTGATCGACGAAATCGACAAGGCCGACATCGAGTTCCCGAACGACCTGTTGCAGGAACTCGATCGGATGGAATTCCACGTCTATGAGACCGGCGAAACCATCCGCGCCATCGATCGGCCGATTGTCATCATCACGTCCAACAATGAAAAGGAACTTCCAGACGCCTTCCTGCGTCGCTGCTTCTTCCATTATATCGCCTTTCCCGACCGGGAGACGATGACCCGGATCATCGACGTCCACTTCCCCGGAATAGAGACATTGCTGGTCGGCCGAGCCCTCGACCTTTTCTATGAGCTTCGCGACATACCGGGCCTCAAGAAGCGGCCGTCGACCAGCGAATTGCTCGATTGGCTGAAGCTTCTGCTCCACGAAACAATGCCGCTCGACGTGCTCCAGGATCGGGACCCGGCCAAGGCCATCCCCCCGCTTTACGGCGCCCTGGTCAAGAACGAGCAGGATGTCATGCTGCTCGAACGACTGGCCTTCATGAACCGCCGCAAGGCCTAACTCGTTGCCGACAACGCAACTTTCCTCCGTTTTGGGGGTTTCGTCCTGAAGCCACCTCGCTTGGCGCGGTAGCGGCGAACGGCGATTTCACGCCAAAATGGGGAGTGGCATTTCCCCACAGAGTGAAATAAGCCGGTTGAGCCATTTCTGGTGGAGGCGTGACGATGCGATCGAGGAATGCCTATCGGTTCTCAGCGGCCCTGATTTGCGGGTCACTGATGGTCAGCTCAACCGCGGCCAACGCTTCCGCATCGATAAACTCCTGGGCCACGCTCAGCGCATTTGGGACGCAATCCTCGCGCGATGCGGCCTGCAGCGCCGGAACGGCGGCTGCCGCGGGCGCCGCAGCTGCGGTACAGGCCGGGGGAGCTGGCTGCGTCCTTCCGGTTGTGGATGCGCCGCCGCCCCCCGTCGTTCAAAACGTGCCGCTGCCGCCGCCTCCGGTCGAAACAGCGGGGGGGATCGGAATTTCCCCCCTCGTCCTAGCCCTTGGTGCGCTTGCTCTCGCCGGCCTTATCTATCTGGTCGCCAAGGGTGGTGATGATGACGAAGGGTCACCGCTCAGCCCGCCATGATCGAGCTGCCTTTGATGAATAAGAAAACGCCCCGTTTCACCGGGGCGTTTCTTTATTCAGCAGCACGAGTGCCTCGCATCCGGGTTTGGTCCCGCTACTAACCGCGTTCCCCCTCGCGCGACTGCATTGGCGGCGGCGGGGCATTAACGCCGTTGGCGACCCAGGTGGACGAGTTGTTGCATGTGCTGACCAAGGTCAGCGGCACGCCCGCCTGAAACGCGTTGGCGTATGGCCAGCACTCGCTGGCGGCGCCATTGTTCAGGCAAAGTTGCCCATTGGCCGCCGACCAGGTGCCATTGACCGTGGACCCACCTGGCGAAACAATCCGGGCCGCTCCGCCCTGATCAAAATAAACCGTGTTAACGACACCATTGGTCGTCACTTGCGCCGACTGACCCACGATTTCCGACCCCGGCGCCCAGCTTTGCGCCGCGACGACGGACGGAACGGCCAGCAACGAAAGCCCGGAGATCGCTCCCGCAACCGATTTACACTTCATCATGGCCTCTCCATCCCTAAGTATTCGCTCAGCGATCGATCCACGCCGCCGACCAAGCAGGTCGTCGATGGGCGCGCTCCAGTGACAACACTTGGATCGCAAAATTGCTCCGTTACAGATGAAGTTAGTACCGACACGGCAGAAATCAGCGGATCTCCAAATGGCGTGCCGGACGAATATCCGATTCCGTCTTCTCTCGATTCGGCCTGAAGCTCTGCGCCATCAATGCGACGGAAGCCGCCAGAACCGCGGCCATAGCGCTCGTCCGCAACGGAAAATCCACGAGGCTGTGCGCGAGGATGGCCGCCGACGCGATTGTACCTGCTCTTGCAAATGGATCGTCAATGATATCGCGCCATCGGACGCGAGCCGTGGCGAACCACCAGACCAAAAACAATAGAACCCAGAGCATTCCCGGCAAACCTGCTTCGATCGCCATCTCCAGATAGTCATTATGAGCATGGTTGACGAATGTCCGGTCGACCCTGTCTGGATCCTCATACAAAGGATAGACCAGCGGGAAGCTGCCCAGTCCGGACCCTAGGGGCAGGAAATCGCCAGCAGCCCGCAAGCTCGTGGCGCCGACCGCCCGGCGGGTTTCGAATGACGCACCGGCGCCAAGCGATTGCACGCTGGCCGTAACCGGCAGCATGAATATCGTTCCCACCGCAATGAGACCGACCAGGACTGGGGCCAGAAGCCACCTGCCCTGCCGTTCCGGACGAAGCAAAAGGATCACGCTGGCGGCAAGCGCCGGCAGTCCCAGGCCGAACCCCGCCAGCGACCTGTTCAGTGCAAGGCCAAGCAGGACAACGAGCAGCAGTGCCCCCGCGAGAGCGAACAGGGCCGACCGTTTCTGGATCGACTTCTTCTCACGCTCACGCCTTGTTGTCGCCACCAACGCAAAGAGGAACGGAATGGTGACGACCAGCAGCATGGCCATATGGTTGCTGTTGGCGAAAAACCCGACGGCGCTGCCGAAATTGCTGATCGGATAAGGATACCAGGGCGAGGTCAGGTTGCCGCCGCCAGTCACCTGGAGAGCGCCAAGAAAAACGCCGGCGCAAGTCCCGGCGATCAGCGCCCACGCCATCCAGGCCGGTCGGTAAGCCTTGAGGCCAACCATCGCAGCCAGGATGGCGGCGGGAGGCAACAGCCGAAGAACCGTCGACAGCGTTTGGTCCGGGGCAAGCGTCACAGCCATCCAGGGCAACGGCAGACCAAGAATGGCATAACCATCCGTGACGATTTGGCGCCCAGGCAGCGTACCCCAAATCGCCGGCGGCATTGGGATCAGTTGGATCAGGATCACCAGCAAGCCAATAGCGCAGACCACCATCAGCCGCCTGCCCCAGATAGAGGTATTGCCTTGATCGGGTGCCAGGGCGGCCCAGGCGATGATGCCCACGGCCAGCAGTTGCAGGATGGCATTGACCCAAATGCCCTGCGCGCTGCCGCCGAGGAGAAGGCAAAGCAACAGATAGGCCGGCGCCACGCCTTCGCGAAGGGATCTACTGGCCATAACTGCCCTCGGTCAGCGTCAGACGTGAAATCGTGATATCGACCTGTCTCGCCATTTCTCCCGCGCGGCCCTTGAGCTCGAGCAACTGGGCCGGGCAGCCGGAGCCGACAATAAAATGGATTGCCGGTTTCGTTTGGGCCGACGCACCAAGCTCCAAGGCGAACAACTCGGCCGTCGAAGGAAGGCAAGTCAACGACCAGCGAAGCATGCCGCCCGGATTTCCGTCGACTTTCATGGCCAACCGATATCGCCCGGGAGGCAACAAGAGAGTTTGATTGGCGAGGACTGAATCTTCGCGGCCGTAGAACAGGACATGGAGCCCCCCCTTGCCATTACCTTCAGCAAACCCTGTAGAGTCCGAACGGTAGGTCCAGTTGAAGGGCGGCGGCGCCTTGCTGGGGCGGAACGACGGATTGAACAGGAGACCTTTTCCGCTTTCTCCGTCAACCGCATCCCACAGCCGATAGGCGTGCTCGACCTGGCCCGCTTTCACCAGCTTGGGAAGAATCACCCTGACCCAATCCACGGCCGAACCGTCGGGTTCGCGCATTCGGCTGGCTAGACGCATCGCCAAGTCGGCGTTCGACGGGTCCTTGGCCAATTCAATCAATACCCTTCTTTCAAGGTCAGGATGATTACGAAAGGCCGCCTTAAGGCCGGCGATGTCGCCCGAACTTGTCGCATAGGCCGCCAGCGACGGCGCGACGATCTCCGAGCCGTTGGGAAGGAGCCGAGCAAGCGTCGCAAGTTCACGCAGGCCATCCGCGCCGCGCCCCGTCCTCAGGTAGAGTTCCGACAGGAAATAGCGGGGCCCTGCCTCACGGGGTGCCCTAAGCCTGGCGGCTGAAAACGCTCGCTCCGCTCGGCGTAGATCACCGGCCTGCTCAGCGGCGACGCCACGCACCAGGAAGGCATCGTGACCCAAGGGGGCAATCCTGGCCGCCCGCCCGATATCGACGAGCGCTGCCGGCGGTGGCGGCTTGCGCTTCACGGCGGCAAGACCGATATCGGTCAGCGCCTTGCTCAGCAGAACCTGAGGGTGGTCTGGCCAGATCGCGGCGGCGCGGCGTGGCGCCGGGCCTGCGTAGGCCGCGACATAGGCGTCGCGAATAACGAAAACGGCTGTGGCCAGGGCCACCACTCCGACGTAGATCAACCGCCCGGTCAGCGTTGCCACAGAGAACCCAGCCTAGGCGTTCTCGGTCTCTTGCGGCTGGTGCGGATCCCGCTGATCCTCCTGCGACAGCATGAGGATTTCCGTCCGCCGCTTGCGTTCAATCCTTCCGTAGCCATAGCCGTAGCCGTAATGGCCATATCCGTAGCCGCTTCCCGTTTCGGTCGCCTTGGTTAGTAGCGCGCCCAGGATGTGCGCTCCCGACGCCTCGAGGCGGTTTAATGCATCGATGGCGGCGCTCGTTCGAGTCTTTCCGGCCTCAATGATGAAAAGGATGTTGCCCGTTACGGCGCCAAGCAGCGGCGCGTCGGCGAGACCGAGCGTCGGGGGCGCATCGACGATGGTTACGTCGAAATGCTCTGACGCTTCGTGGAGGATCTGCTGGAAACGCCCCGTGGACAGCAGGTCGGCGGGATTGGGCGGCAAGGGCCCGGAGGGCAGCAGCCAGAGATTTTCATATTGGGTGCGGATCACGTGCCCGCCCACCTCGTCATCATTGGTGAGCAGCTTCGTCAAGCCGATCTTCTCGGTCCCGGCCTTGAAGGCGGGCTTGCGAAGATCTCCGTCGATCAACAGCACCGACTTTCCGCGCCGGGCAAAATTCTGCGCCAGGGCAAGAGCGCTTGACGATTTTCCCTCCGATGCGCGCGTACTGGTAAGCAGGAACGTCTTGGGAACCCCGGTTTCAGTGCTGAAGCGAAGTGCGGCGGCGACGGCCGAATAAGCTTCGGAAACGATCGAGGCGGGGTCTTTCAGATCCTCGACGAACGAACCCTTGCCGACGCGTTTTGGAATGGCCCCGAGCGGCGCCAGGCCCAGCTTCGAGCGAATGTCTTCACGGGTCTTGACGACATCGTTGATCATTTCCATCCCGACCGCTCCACCGACACCGCCGAGCAGCCCGAACATCAGGCCGAGCGCGAGATTAAGCGGCAGGTTGGGCTTGTAGGGCGCTGTAGGGGTCTGGGCGCGATCGACGATGGACACCGGCGACACGCCGACCCCTCCGGCGACTCCGATTTCCTTGTACCGCTGAAGCAGCGCATCGTAGAGGCTGCGGTTGGTGTCCACCTCTCGCTGCAGGATCTGATACTGGATGCTTCGGCCTCTCAAATCGAGGACCGAGCCCTTGAGCGAGGCGACGCGGGCCTGAAGGGCGCGCTCGGCACCCAGCGCCGCCCGATATTCGCCGGCGAGCGTGCTCGCACGGCCCGAAGCCACCTGGGCCCCTTCCCTGGCGATCTGCCGGTCAAGCTCGTCGATGCGAGAACGCAGGCTAATCATTTCCGGATGCTCCGGTTTCATCAGCGTCCTTTTGTCCTGATATTCCGCCTCCAGCGCTGCTCTGGACTGGCGCAGCACGGAGGTCCCGGCAGCGACCTCTCCGGCGCCCATCGCCTGCGCCTGGCGATAGGCGCCTTCGGCGGCCACGCGGCGGGCGATGGCGTCAGCAAGCGCCTTGTTCAGGGCAACCAGCGATTCACCTTGGAGCGAATTGGCGTCGCTGGGTGACTTTGCATCCTCGCCCCGGCCAGTATTGATGATGCCCTGCTGCTGGGCATAGACCACCTGCTGCCGTTCGGATTTTTCCAGATCGGCGCGGGTCTTGGCGATCTGCTTTTCCAAGAACTGGCGGGCATAAGCTGACGCCTCGTAACGCCGCTGCAGTCCGGAATTGATGAACCCGTCGGCGAGGCCGTTGGCGACGGATGCTGCAAGCTGCGGGGATTCGGTCGAGTAACTGAACTTGATCAGTTGTCCTTCATCAGGAATTTCCACTTCCAGCCCGCCGGAAATCTTGCCTGCAGCGGCCTTGAGCCGGCTTTGCGCGTCGCCCTCCGAACCGACGAAGTCCGGGTTGTTGGCAAGATTGAGATCTTGGGCCACCCGTTCAGCAAGGCTTTTGCTTTCTAGCAGGCCTGCCTGCGTCGCAACGAAATCCCACGGCGTCGTCGCGGGCGTCTGGCTGCTCGGCTTTTCGTCCATGATCTGCACCGACGGCGGATTCACCTCGAGCGTCACGAACGCTCGGTAGAGCGGAGTCGTCAGCAAGCTGACGGCAAGGGCCGCTGCAATGCCCAGCCCCAGGGCGCCCAGGATCAGCCACCGCCACTGGCTGATGATCCTGACGAGCATTGGGAAATCGAGTAACTGCGTTGTTGAATAGGTTCGATCGGCTGCCTGCCCGACGCGGCTGCCGCCGTCCGGGCGATCGACGATCCAGCGATCGCTGTCAGGGATTGCCAGGTCGCGGTTCATCACCTGTGGATTCCCCAGGCCAAGCGCATCAGAAGGGCCTGAATATCGACAACAGCGGCATGCTGTTGAGAATTTGCTTGGTCGCCGCCTTGACCGATGAGCCGTCGACCACGACGATATCGCCGGCGAAAATGCGCGGATCCGCCATTTCGCCGCGGCGGATGCTCGTCAAGTCGAACGCGGCCGCCTGACGCCGCCCGTTGATCTGGCGAAAAATGGCCACCCGGCGGGCGTTGGCGTCCGGCGAGAGGCCGCCCGCCAGGGCCACCGCCTGCATCAGCGACAGCGGCCCGATGGCCGGATAGGCTCCCGACTTGTTGACGGCCCCGTCCACGGTCACGACCCGGCTGGTCGATGATTTGATTCCGACGCTGACATCGGGGCTTTCGAGATACTTCTCGCCAAGACGGCGGGTCAGCTCACTATCGAGCTGCGCAGTGGTCATATCGACGGCCCGGATCTCTCCGATCAACGGCATGGATATCTTGCCGGCCAGGTCCACCTCATAATCGCCCGTCAGGTCCGCCATCCGAAATACCCGGACGGCCAGCGTGTCCATCGGCGCAATCTTGTAGTCGGCGTCAAGCGACGCGACAGACGGCGCGTCGGGCGTTCCGAAGTCGGAGGGCGCGTAGGGGATCGGGCCGCCGCGCTTGTCGGCGCATCCCGTCAGCATGGTCGCGGCCGCCAGGCAGGCGATGGCAAGGAATCGACTTACGAAGGATGCCATTTCGGTCGCCACGGTGTCCCTCGCCAATACACGCATCCCCAGAACGCGCGCATAACTACCACCAGATTGGACCTAATCAACCAGCGTACTGGATTGTTCCGAATGCGTACCTGCCGTGCTCAGGTACCAGCGCTCGTCCCCTTCCAGACCAATCGCAGTCAGTACGCCGGTCGCATAGGCTCCGGTATCAATGCCGATCCGGTTTGCCCGCTCGACCACCATGGCATCGATCGTGTGGCCGTGGATAACAATGAAGCCATGATCGGCCTGGCTGTTGAGAAAGGCAGCCCGAATCCAGCGAAGGTCACGCTGGCTCTGGTCGGCTAGCTCGATCCCCGGCCTGATTCCGGCATGGACGAAAAGATAATCGCCGAAGCGAAACGTGTCGATAAATCCACGAAGGAATTCGATGTGGCTTGAGGGCAATGCGCCGCGGACCGCCTCAATCGCCTGCTCCTCGGGCAAAAGGAGTAACTGGCGCGGGTCCAGGCCGTAGCTTTGCGCGCACTCGGCGCCGCCGAATTTCAGCCAACTGGCGAGCAGTCCCCGTTCGCCGTCCATCAGGCGCAACAACACTTCTTCGTGATTCCCAAGCAGGAAGATCGGACGAAAGCGCTCGCTCGACAGGCATCTGAGCCGTTCGACCACGTCGCGCGAAGCCGGCCCGCGATCGATCAGGTCACCCAGGAAGACCAGATAGGTCTCCGCCTCCGGCCGAACATCGAGATCGCGTTCCACTTCGGCAAGCAGCCGGTCGAGCAGGTCTGCACGGCCGTGGATGTCGCCGACCGCATAGGCCCTGCGGCCCTGTGGAGCCCGGTACGTCCGGCTCTTCCGGCCGATAGAGTTGAACATCATGGGACTCTAACGCGGAGGTCGGGCGCGATGTCCCACAACACGGCGAGATAGGAATCCACGACCCGCTGCTGGCCATAATCGCGTTCGGCCGTTCGGCGGGCCGCCTGGCCCATCGCCCGCCGCCGTTCCGGTGGCGATTGGGCAAACTCGACCATTGCATCCGCGAGCGACCGGGGATCGCGGACGGCGCACAGCAGGCCGTTCTCGCCGTCTGAGACGATGGCCCTGCAGCCGGGCACATCGCTGGCGATCAGCGGCCGCCCCATCGCCGCGGCCTCGAGCAGGACCCGCGGCAATCCCTCGCGATAGGAAGGCAAGACAACGGCGTTGGCCTGCGCGATGTGCGGCCTGACATCACTGGTCTCGCCGAGCAATTCGACAACTCCTTCGGATCGCCACTCGTCAATCTCGGCGAACGAAATGTTGGTACGGTTGCCAGGGTCGCTGCCGCCCAGAATTTGGAACCGCGCATCGGGCAGGTTCACCCGGGCGAGCCGAGCAGCGCCGACGAATTCTCGTACGCCCTTGTCCGCGATAAGGCGTCCGATGAACAGGAAGATTGGCGGACCACCTGGCAAGGGCATCGGCGCATAATGGTCAAGGTCGATTCCCGAACCCGGGATCAGCCGCGACTGATCCGCGCTGACGGCGCGCGCCTTGATGAAGATTTCCCGATCGTCCCGATTTTGAAAGAACACCACTTTCGATCGGGCCAAGGCAACCCGGTAGAGTGCCTTGGCCAACCGCGATTTCCAGCCTTGGCCCAGAAACATCGTGCCGAGACCGCTGATATTATTGATTGCGGGGACGCCATGGAGCCGGGCGGCGATGGAGCCGTAGATGTTCGGCTTGATCGTAAAGCCAAGAAATGCCGCCGGCCGCACGTTTCGAAAAATTGCCGAGTAACGGCCGAGGAGTCGAAGTTCGGCAGTCGGGTTCATTCCCGACCGGCTCATCTCGAGCGGGATGAAGCCTATTCCGGCTGAGGTTAGCCTCTCCTCATGGCCATCAGGAGACGCCGCAGCGACAACCTCGAAGCCAGCCTGGCTAAGCGCTCCGATCAGGCCAGAACGAAAATTCACGATGTTCCAGGCGCTGTTGGCCGATATCAGGACGACCGGCCGGGGGTTGTTGGCGGCGGAGTTCACGGCCCGCTCTTCTAGAGCCCGCGCCGGCAGATGGAACGCCGACCTGTCAGTCGACGCTGCTGAGCTGGAAGCGTGGAATGGCGATATCGAAGGCGGATCCATTTTCGTCGACCATCCGGTAACTGCCGCTCATCCAGCCAGACGGCGTGTCGAGCGGACAGCCGGAAACATAGTCGAAGCTGCCATCAGGCGCGATCAGCGGCATTTCGCCTACCACCCCCTCGCCATGCACTTCGTGGACGGTGCCGTTGCCGTCGACGATCTGCCAGGTTCGGGACAGCAATTGCACCGACCGGGTCGACCCGTTCTCGATCCGGATGTGGTAGGACCAGAACCAGCGGTTCGAAGCCGGGTCCGATTGTTCCGACAGATAGCTGACCGCGACCCGGACGGTCATGTCGCGTGTAGTCGCGACATTGTTGAACAGCATGGCCATCGCGTCGGTCGTCATCGCTCAACGCTAGGGCAGGCCGGAAGCGCGCACAACCGCCAGCTTCAGGATAATCCGCCGGCTCGGGCCAGCCGCTCGGAGAGCCGGCCGCGGGCGTAGCTCAGGCGATCCCAGCGATCGGTCAGCAGGTCGCGGCGAAGAAAGTGACCGGTGAGTGCCAGTCCATCGGCAATGTCGGCCCAGCTACCCTGCCCGCCCCCCAAGATGAACGGGGGCAACCGAAGGAGTTGGCCGGCATAGGGCTCCGCTTCTGACGCGCTCACCGCCCGCCCGGAACGCGGACTGACGGCAACCAGCTCGCTGATTGCGCCGCTGACGGCGCACCGTTCAAGGTCAAGGCCAAAGCCTAACTCGGCAAGCAGGAGCAGTTCATAACGGACCAGCGCCGCCCCCCAGCCGCTTGCCGACGGCGCCGCCTCGACCGCGTCGAGCAGACCGTCGAAGGCCGCATACACCCGGCGGTGACTTTGGCCTTCCGGAAGTACCGTCGCGGTCAGTGCCGTGGCCCATTCGATCGCGGCGGCCGGCAACGGTTCGCCCAGCAGCGGCGCCCGGCTGTGCGTAAGTTCGATCTCGGCCTGCGGCAATTGGCTGTCCGAACGGGCGTTAAACCGGGCATGAACCAGGTTGCCGGCGATCAAGATCGGCCGCATCCGCCGCCCCCGCGCACCGCGCACATAGGCCACTTGTAGGCCGTGCTCCGCCGTCATCAGACGAACGATTGCGCCATGTTCGCCATGGATGCGCAGCGCGCAGACGATGGCTTCGGCCTCGATCCTCATCCGCGGGGGTGGAAATAATCATAGAGATGGCGGGCCATGGCCTTGCTGATTCCGGGCGCACGCTCGAGGTCGTCGAGGGCGGCGCCCTTGACCGCGCGCGCCGTGCCGAAATGCATTAGCAGGGCGCGCTTTCGGTTAGGGCCAATTCCCGGGACATCGTCGAGGGTCGACGTGGTCAGGCTCTTGGCCCGCTTCGCTCTGTGCGTACCGATGGCGAACCGATGCGCTTCGTCGCGCAGCCGCTGCAGATAGAAAAGCAACGCCGAATTGGGGGGCAGCGTGATCTCGCGCCCCCCCGGCAAGTGGAAGGTTTCGCGCCCGGCATTGCGGTCCGGCCCCTTGGACACGGCAATCACCGGTACGTCATGGACCCCGGAATTCTCCATCACCTCGCACACAGAGCTCAATTGGCCCTTCCCGCCATCGATCAGCAACAGATCCGGCCACTCGCCCGATGCCCGGTCGGGATCTTCCTTCTCGAGCCGGGCAAAGCGCCGCTCCAGCACCTCGCGCATCATCGCGAAATCGTCGCCGGGCTCGGTTTCGGGACGGTTGATGTTGAACTTGCGATAGGCGTTCTTCCGAAAGCCCTCGGGCCCGGCGACGATCATCGCGCCGGTGGCGTTGGTGCCCATGATGTGGCTGTTGTCGTAGACCTCTATCCGCTTCGGCACATCGGCCAATTCGAACACATCGGCCAATTCCCTCAACACCTTGGCCTGTGACGTCGTCTCGGCCATTCGCCGGTCGAGCGCTTCCTCGGCATTGCGCCGCGCCTGCTCGATCAGCTTGGCCCGGGCGCCGCGCTTCGGCTCTTCGATCACCACCTTTCGCTCCGCGCGAGCCATCAGCGCCTCTTCGAGCAAAGCGGCATCGCCTAGCTCGCGATCGACCAGGATCCGGCGCGGCGGTGGCATGTCCTCGTAGAATTGGACGAGGAAGCTCGACAGCACCTCGGCCTCGGGCACGTCATTGGTGTGGGCCGGAAAGAATGCGCGGTGGCCCCAATTCTGCCCGCCGCGGATGAAGAAGCCCTGGATCGACATCGAGCCGGCCTTGCAGGCCATCGCGAAGACGTCGGCATCGCCCAGCCCCTCGGCGTGGACGGTCTGGCTGCCCTGGATATAAGTCAGCGCGCGCAGGCGGTCGCGGTAGACCGCGGCCAACTCGAAATCCTGCCGCTCGGCGGCTTCGGCCATCTGCTTGCTGAGCCGCGCCTGCACGCCCGTCGACTTGCCAGCGAGGAAGGCCTTGGCGTCCTCGACCAACTCGGCATAGTCGACCGCTGCGATGCGGTTGACGCAAGGCGCCGAGCAGCGCTTGATCTGGTAGAGCAGGCATGGCCGCGAACGGTTGGCGAAAAAGCTGTCGGAACAGCTTCTTAGCAGGAACAGCTTTTGAAGCGCGTTAAGTGTCCGCGTGACCGACCCGGCGCTTGCGAACGGGCCGTAATATTGGCCTTTGATGCGACGCGCGCCGCGATGCTTCTGAACCCGCGGGAAGGCATGGTCCTCGCGCAACAGGATGAAGGGAAAGCTTTTGTCGTCACGCAGCAGGACGTTGTAGGCCGGCCGGAAGCGCTTGATCAGCTGCGCTTCGAGCAGCAGGGCCTCGGCCTCGGTCCGCGTCGTGACGATGGTCATCGAGCGAGTCTGGGCGACCATCCGCTGTAGCCGCTTGGGCAGTCGCGCCACCTGCGTGTAGTTGGTCAAGCGGCTCTTCAGCGCCCGCGCCTTGCCGACGTAGAGGACGTCGCCGCGCGCATCCTGCATGCGGTAGACGCCGGGCCGGGCAGGCAGCGTTTTCCACACGGCGCGGATCGCGGCCACGCCGGCCTCAAGGTTGGGAGTTTCCGACCCGCGCACGGCATAGGTCGCGCTCTCCTCGTTGAATCGCTCCGAGGACCGGGGATGATCGGGACGGTCGGCAGGCGTGCGGTCCATTCGCGCGATGTAAGGCGGCGCGACACGAGTTGCGAGGGTCAGACTCGCTCGGCAATGAGCTCATATTGCGCATTCTTGAAGAACAGTCGCTTCAGCCGGTCGCCGGCATGGCGGATCCGGGGCTTTTCCCGCTTGGTCGCCGCGATCGTGTCTTTCTCGTCAAGCACCGTCAGTGGAAGCCCGCAAAATAACGCCCTGGCCGAATCCAGGGTCAGATGCACAGTATGATCGGCGAAAGGGGTGACTTCGATCGGAATTCCCAGCGCCCGCCAACCGGCATGAGCCCTATCCGCCCAGTGATAAACGGAATGGTGGATGTTGACGGTGAAATAGAGGAGGCCGCCGGGCTTCAGCACCCGGGCGATCTCCGCGACGATCCGGCGGGGACTTTCGGCATGGTCGACGACATTGTCACAAAGTACGAAGTCGAAGCTCGAATCCTCGAACGGCAGTTCCTCGCCGTAAGCGGCGATGGTCGTGGCCCTCCCCTGCCAGGCTGGAAAAAGCTCCCGATATTGGTCGGCCAGGGGATCGATTCCGACCTTTCGGCCGCCGTCGAAGTAGAAAATCAGGCCGTGGGCGCCCGAGCCAACTTCCAGGACGCTTGAATCGGCGGCGATCGGCCGAAGCGCGGCGAGCTTGTCGCGCACCCGCGCGGAATGGCTTTTCATCCTGTCGATGATTGCCTCTTCGTGGCCGCGCACGCGCTCGGCCTTCCGCTGCTGATAGGCAAGTTGCCGTTCGATCGCCCGCTGGGCCCGCTTGTGCAAGGCTGACGCCATCAAGCGAGATGACCAGAAGTGGAACCGGGCATCAAGCCGCCGCCCGGGCCGCTTCCTCTTCGCTCAGCATCCAGTCAACTGCGGCGCGAGCGTGGATGGCCGTGGTGTCGTAGACCGGCAGGACGTTGGCCCGGACATCGACCGCCATCACTAGCTCGGTGCAACCAAGGACGATGGCCTGAACCTTCTGCTTGGCGAGTTCGGTGATGAGCGTCTTCAGCTTGCGCTGACTGTCGCGGACGACGCGTCCGGCGGCCAGTTCCTCATAGATGACCCGGTCAACTTCGGCGCGCCAAGCCGGGGTCAACTCGTGAACGGAGATGCCGGCGCGCTCATAGGGCTCTCGGGCGAATGACTCGGTCATGGTGAAGCGCGTGCCGAGCAAGGCGATGCGTGATCGACGGTCGGCGACCAGCCTTTCCGCTGTCACTTCGCGGATATCGATAAGCGGCAGCTTTGTTGCGGCCACGACATCGTCATGCGCTTTGTGCATCGTGTTCGAGGCCAGCATAAGCCCCACTGCCCCCGCCAGCTTCAGCCGCCTGGCTGAGTCAACAACCATGGCGTTGCCGGCCGCCAGGTCATTCGCCCGGTGAAAGGCGGCATATTCCTCGAAATCGATGCTTTCGATAACGAGCCGGGCGCTGTGCAGTCCGCCCAGCCGCTGCGCGACACCGCGATTGATATGCTCGTAATAGAGCGCGGTCGACGACCAGCTCGCCCCGCCGATGATGCCCAGCTTGCGCAAATCCCAATCCCCTTGAACCGGCACGCCCCACCGGCGACCGGCTGGGGGCTTCAACCCAGATGCGACTATCGGCAGCGATCTAGCTGGGTTCGCTCGTTAACCCAAGTGGATAACGGCAAAATCGAATCGTTGCCCGGCATCTCGACAGGGGAATCCCTCCCGCAGCCGTGGCCGCTTGACGCATGACCTAAATGACCGTTTAGCCCCGCCCCATGAATGTCGCAGACCTTCCGAAACTTGGAGTGATCGAAAATCCACTCGATGGCGATTTGTTTGGCCAATGGTCGGATTTATCCGGAAAAGATCTCTTGATCCTGGGTATGTCCGAACATCAAATTGACCGCTTCGTGTCTGTACATACCCCCAACAGCGCAACAATCCTGACGCTCTGGGCCGACCATATCGACGCTGAAAGCAAGAAATACTCCACTATTATCGGCGATATCACGCAGCGAACCGACTTTCATGACAATCAGTTCGACATCGTTATCTCGATGTCAGTCCTGGAGCATGTTTCAAACCTCCACTCGGCGCTCGACGAAATGGGTCGAATCGGGAAAGAGATGCTGCACATCTTCGGGCCGGCCTGGTCGTGCCCATACGGCCACCACCTGTCGGCCAGCGACACCGACCCGAATCTGAACTTCGTCCGATGGCAGCTGCCCGCGCATATGCACCTTCTCTGCTCCGAAAAAGAGATTTGCGACTATTATGACGGCCTCGGCTACGATCGGTCAGTCGGCCAATTCGTGTTCGGCGACATGCACAAGAACCCCCACATCAACCGGCTCTTCTACGACGAATATGTGACCGCTTTTCACCGCTTCCAGGTTGTTCGGTGGGAATGCATGTTCAGCCGCCTGCCCCCGGACCACCTGCAGTTGCTGAAATCCCTCTACGGGGACCGCGATTTCGGGACCTATGGCGGATGCTACAAGCTTTTCTAGCCGAGGTTCTTCACGATCTCCTCGACCATCTTCTTGGCGTCGGCAAGAAGCATCATGGTGTTGTCGCGATAGAAAAGCTCGTTATCCACACCTGCGTAGCCAACCCCGCCCATTGACCGCTTCACGAACAGGACGGTCCTGGCCTTTTCCACGTCGAGCACAGGCATGCCGTAGATCGGGGAACTCTTGTCGGTCTTGGCAGCTGGGTTGGTGACGTCGTTTGCGCCGATGACGAAGGCGACGTCGGTCTGGGCGAACTCGCTGTTGATATCTTCCAGCTCGAACACTTCGTCATAAGGCACGTTGGCCTCCGCCAGAAGGACGTTCATATGCCCCGGCATGCGGCCGGCCACGGGGTGGATGGCATATTTGACTCGCACCCCTTCCTTCTTGAGCAGGTCGGCCATTTCGCGGAGCGCATGCTGCGCTTGGCTGACGGCCATGCCATAACCGGGGACGATGATGACCTGGTCGGCCTGTTGCATCAGGAAGGCAGCATCCTCGGCTGAGCCGCGCTTGTAGGGTCGATCGATGATTTCGCCTGCAGAGCCACCGCCGTCGGTGCCGAAGCCCCCGGCAATGACCGAGATGAAGCTGCGGTTCATCGCCCGGCACATGATGTAGCTGAGGATCGCGCCCGAGCTGCCGACCAGCGCCCCGGTGATGATCATGGCGGTGTTGTGCAGCGTGAAGCCCATCGCCGCCGCCGCCCAGCCGGAATAACTGTTCAGCATCGAGATGACGACCGGCATGTCGGCGCCGCCGATGGGGATGATGAGCAGGAAGCCGATCAGGAAGGCCAGGCCCATTACGATCCAGAAATCCATCGCCGCCTGCGAATTCCAGAAACCGTAGGAGAAAAAGACGATGCCGGCCACGATGGCGAGATTGATCCAGTGCCGGAGCGGCAGGAGGATCGGCTTGCCGCTCATGTTGCCGTTGAGCTTCAGGAAGGCGATCACCGAGCCGGAGAAAGTGATGGCGCCGATGGCGACGCCGAGGATCATCTCGATCCGGCTGACTGGCAGGATGCTGATCAGGCTGGGCTGGGCGATCGGCGTGATGCGGATGGCGATGCCGAACGCTTCCGGGTTGAGGAAGGCGGCGGCGCCGACCAGCACCGCGGCCATGCCGACCAGGCTGTGGAAGGCGGCGACCAGCTGCGGCATCGCCGTCATCTGGATCTTGCGGGCGGTAACCAGGCCGATGCCGCCGCCAATGGCGATGGCGCCGAGGATTTCGGGCAGCGCCGCGGTTTCATGGACTGCAAGGGTCGTGACAACCGCGATCGCCATCCCCACCATGCCGAACATGTTGCCGCGGCGGCTGCTTTCCGGGCTCGACAGGCCGCGCAGCGCCAGGATGAAGCAGACGCCGGCGACAAGGTAGGCCAGCAGGACCCAGGCGGGCGTCGCCGCGGCCTCAGACATCCCGCCGCTCCTTCTTGCGATACATCGCCAGCATGCGCTGCGTGACGGCAAAACCGCCGAATATGTTGACGCTGGCGAGCGCCACGGCGGCGAGTCCAAGCCACTTGGCGGTAGCACCCCCAGCCGCGGCAGCGGCGGCGATCAGCCCGCCGACCACGATGACCGAAGAGATGGCGTTGGTGACGCTCATCAGCGGCGTGTGCAGCGCCGGAGTGACTGACCAGACGACGTAATAGCCGACGAAGCAGGCCAGCACGAAGATCGACAGGATTGAAATGAAGTCCATCAGTCCCCCGTTAAGGTCTCTAATGTCCCATAGAACGCGACCATTTTCGTGACTTTAGTGGGCACCACCGAAACAGGGTTCGTCAAGGTGGCGCGGCGGCGACATCGCATCGGCGTAACCATGGCATGGCAATCCTGAATAGGACAGCCCCCGCGATTCGGCGCGTTAACCGGAACGCGGTTTCCGATTTGATAACCTTTCTGCGGCAGAGCGGAGTCCTGATCCTGGAGGAAAGTGGGCTCGGTGTCTTCGCGCAAACACGACCGGCCAAAAGAGTCACCGCTCAAGCTGTTGCTATGGACGGCGGTGGCGGGCCTCATCTTTGGCCTCATCCAGGCCGGCAGCCTGCTCGAAGATCTCGCCAGGACGGCCCGCAACAAGTCCCACGTGCACAGGGCCAGCGGCGATATCGTCCTGATCGCGATCGACGACGCTTCCCTTCGCCAGGTCGGCCGCTGGCCGTGGCCGCGACGCCACTATGCCGACCTGATCGACCGTGTGACCGAATCGGGCGCCAAGAGCATTTTTTTCGACATCATGGTCAGCACCAAGAGCGACGCCGAAGATGACCGGCGGTTCGCGAACGCCCTCAAGCGATCCGGGCTGGTCACCCTGCCGACCCAATCGCGCGAGGGACCCGACGACGGGACGGTGCGCGACATGCCACCGCTCGCCATGTTCGCCAAGCATACCAAGGTCGCCTCGATCGCCGTTCGGTACAATTATCAGAACGCGGTGTGGGACATTCCGTACGCGATGCGGAATGGCGACTCCATCCTCCCGTCCTTCCCGGCCGCAATGGCGCAGGTGGAAGGCAAGCCTGGCGAGCTGTTCACCCCCGACTATTCGATCGATCCGGCGTCAATCCCGGTCATTCCCGCCCGCAACATCCTCGGCAACCAGTTCAACCCGACGATGTTGCGCGGCAAGACGGTGATCATCGGCACAACGTCGGAGACACTGAACGACACCTATTTCGTCCCGGGCACTGGCAAGCTGGGTGGACCCATCGTCCAGATCATCGGGGCCGAAACGCTGAAAGCGGGGCACCCGATGCATTTCGGCTGGGGCCCAGCCTTCCTGCTGGCGCTGGCAGTGGCTTTCGCCGCCACCCTCAGCAAGCGGGCGAGCATCCAAAACCTGGTCTTCGGAGGAACGGCGCTCATCCTCCTGATCGCCCCGGCCTTCCTCGAGGCCAATTTGATCTTTGTCGACATCATGCCTGGCATGTTCGTCATCGTCATCCTCGCTGGCGTGATGGCGTGGCGCCGGTGGCGTTCCGGCGGGCTGGTGAACGCAATCTCCGGCCTGCCCAACCTCAACGCTTTGCTCGCCAATCGCGAAGGCCGCAGCCAGGCGCTGATCGCGGCGCGGATCCTCAACTTTGCGGAAATCGTCGCGACCCTGCCCGCCGATGGCGAACGCCAGTTAATCGAGCAGATCGTCGCCCGCTTGTCCGTCGGCGCGCCGCGGCGCACGCTTTACCAAGGTGACGACGGCATCTTCGCCTGGTTCGAAGAAAGCCGGCAGCCCTTCGCCAACCACATCGAGGCGCTTTACGCCCTGTTCCGTAACCCTGCGCGAGTGGCCGGGGCGCCGCTCGACCTGACCATCAGCTTTGGCGTCGAAATCGGCAGTAATCGGTCGCTTGCGAACCGGCTCGCAAGCGCCCTCGTTGCCGCCGAGGAAGCAGCCCACGATGGTCTCAAGTGGAAATATCACGACCCGGAGACTCTCCAGGAGGCCTCGTGGCGCCTGTCTATGCTCAGTCAGCTCGACGAAGCCGTGGACAAGGGTGAAATCTGGGTCGCCTTCCAGCCAAAGCTGGACCTGAAAACCAACGAGGTGGTGGGCGCGGAAGCGTTGGCACGCTGGACCCACCCCGAGAAAGGACCGATCGCAGCGACCGAATTCATCGCAGCGGCCGAACAGCATGACCGGATCGGCAAGCTCACCGACTTCGTACTTGAACAGGCGATCCGCGCGGCCGCCGACCTCAACAAGAAACGGCCGGGCTTCGGCATCGCCGTCAACCTGTCGGCCAAATTGCTGAGCGACCAGGGCCTGACCTTGCGGCTCGCGGCCATGCTCGCCCGCCATGGCCTGAAGTCCGAATATCTTACCCTGGAACTGACAGAGACCGCAGCGCTGAGCGATAGTGGCGCGGCCATCGAAATGCTCGCTTCGCTGAAGGAAATCGGCGTCGGAATTTCGATCGACGATTATGGCACCGGCCTGTCGACTCTAGACTATCTCAAGAAGATCCCCGCGTCCGAGATCAAGATCGACCAAAGCTTCGTCAAGGCGATGCTCGACAATCGCAGCGACCGTTTGATGGTCCAGTCGACGATCGGCCTTGCCCATTCGCTGGGCCGCAAGGTAGTCGCCGAGGGCGTCGAACGCCGCGAGACGCTCGACGCTCTGATTGAGATGGGGTGCGACATCGCCCAGGGATTCATCATCGGCCGACCGATGAGCGTGGAATCGCTGCTGAAAAGAATAAGTCCTCGCCGCAAGTCTTCGGCCGCGTGAATAGTTAATTGTTTGCTAACCATATCGATTAGGGTTAATGTCCCCGCAGCTGCAGTGGTGCAGTGCACGAATCAGGGGACGTTACATGCGGAAGCAGATTCAGGGTCGCTTCGACCTTTGGGGCTACCTCCTCGGACGCGGCTGGAGCAGCGGCGGCACGCAGGGCTAACAGGCTTCGAGCCGGTGCTCGGCCGGCTCTAAGCTGTTAGAAATTCATTGAATTTTTGGATAGCGCCCGCTAAGCGCGGGTGCCTTTTTTGCGTCTGGGCCAGGCATTTTTCCGCTCAACAAACCACTTAATCCTAACGGGCCCGACTGCCTGCCTGATTGATGCTTACGCCGGCGATGGATGCGAATCACCCGAGTCGGGGATGGTTAAGCGAATCGCCTCCTTGGCGCGGATCGAGCCTGGCGATAGGGCGGGATCATGCTGGTTCAGGCCTCCGCATTGCTGACTGTTCGAGCACCCCGGCAAGGCCTGCACCCCATCACCGGCGAGATTTCGGGCTGGCTGGGCAAGCAGGCCATCACCTCCGGGCTTCTGACTATCCTGTGCCGGCATACGTCGGCCTCGCTCCTCATCCAGGAAAATGCCGCGCAGTCGGCGCGGCGCGACCTTGAGGCCTATTTCGCCAGGATCGCGCCCGAAGGCGCCGGTTACGCCCACAACGACGAGGGCCCGGACGACATGCCGGCGCATCTGCGCGCCGCATTGACCCAGGCCACCCTGTCGCTTCCGGTCGGCGGCGGACAGCTGCTGCTTGGCCGCTGGCAGGGCATATACTTGTTCGAGCATCGCCGCGAGCCGACTCAGCGGGAGCTGGCCCTGCACCTGGCTGGCGAATGAGCGCCGAAACCGTTCGCTCCTGGCTCGCCGAACATGCGCCCGACGTCCGGATCATCGACGCTCACGACAGCACGGCGACCGTAGCCGACGCCGCGGCCACGCTGGGCGTCGAACCGGGCCGGATCGCCAAGACGCTGACAGTCTGCGCCGGGCCCGTGACTTTCCTGCTATGCACCCGCGGCGACGCCCGCCTGTCCAACAGCAAGTGCAAGGCCGAGCTCGGCGCCCGGCCGCGAATGCTGGGACCGGACGATACGCTGGCGTTGACCGGCCATCCGGTCGGCGGGGTCTGCCCGTTTGGATTGGCGACTCCCCTGCCCATCTATGTCGATGTCTCGCTGAAGCCTTACCCTACTGTCTTCCCGGCGGCAGGATCGCGCAATTCGTCGGTCGAGCTTGCACCGCAGCGCCTGTTCGACCTGGTCGGGACATGCTGGGTTGACCTGTGCACCCTATCCGAGGAAGCGGGCGGGGCTTAGCTCTGCGGCCGATAGTCCCGCGACCGGCCAGATCGTGCCGGCGAGCAGCGATTCGACGATTGCCGCCACGGCTGGCGCGGTCTGCAGTCCAGCGCCGCCCTGCCCGGCCAGCCAGAAAAAGCCGGGCGCCTCGGGCGCGAAGCCGACCACCGGAAGGCGATCAGGCGCGAACGTCCTGAGGCCGGCCCAGCTATGCTCGATCCGCCGCACGGTCATTATCGTCCGCTCCTCGATCCGATGGGCGGCCAGGGCTATTTCATATTCCTCTGGCTGGGCGTCGCAGGGATCGGTCGCGATCTCGTCCATGGGCGAGGCGAATAGCCGGCCCGCTTCCGGCCCGAAATAAAGGTCATCGGCAACGGTCTTGGTGAAAGGCAGGCGGCGCACGTCGAAATCCCCCGGTGCGTCAAACACAATGATGGTGCGGCGCATCGGCCTGAGGCCGACCTGCCGGACGCCCGCAAGCCCGGCCACCGAATCGGCCCACGCCCCGCCGGCGTTGATCATGATCGGCGCCTCGACCACTTCAGCCCGGTCCGTCGCAACCCGCCATCCTGCGCCCATGCGAGCGATCGCCGATACGCGCGCGTCGGTGGCGATTTGCCCCCCATTGCCGCGAAGCTGGTGGGCGAAGCCCTGAAGCAGGGCATGGCCATCGAGCTTCAGCGCGGTCCGGTCGATAAAGCCGCGCTCGGCCTGACCCGGCCCGATGCGCAACACCGGACATTCACGGCGCAGACCGTCGGCCTCCAGCCATTCGATCCGGGTGAACGGCGACAGGTCGTCGGCCAAGGCCTCCAGGCCGGCGAACTCATCCTCCCGCGCCGGAGTCAGGATCGGTAGCGGCGAGCAGAGCTCGCCAAAGCCACTGGGAGGGGATTCGAAGAAACCTCGGCTCGCCTGGGTCAGGCGACGCACCGGCGGATTGCCGAGCGCATAGTGAAGCAGCGCCGCGCTCCGGCCGGACGAATGGAAGCCGACCTGCTCCTCGGCTTCGAGGACGACGACCTTCGCGTGATTGGAAAGCGCGGCGGCCGCTGACAATCCGGCGACTCCGCCGCCAATGATCAGGATGTCGGCGGTCCGGGTCAGCTAGAGATCAGCCTTTCGTGCACGACCTTGCCGCCGTGAGTCAGGCGGATGCCCGTGACGATTTCGTCGTCGTCGGGAAGGACCGGAGCGCCGCTCTCCTTGTCCCAGAAGGCGCTGAGAAAATTGTACAGGTTGCGGGCGAACAGCGCCGACGAATCGGCGGCGAGGTCGCGGGCCAGGTTCGTCGCGCCGATTATCGTAACTCCGTGCCGCTCGACCCGCTCGCCGCCGACGCAGCCCTCGACATTGCCGCCGGAATCGGCGGCGAGATCGACGATGACGCTGCCGGGCCGCATGGTCGCGATCTGCGCGTCGCTGATAAGGCGCGGCGCCGGCTTGCCGGGGATCAGCGCGGTAGTGACGACGATATCCTGCTTGGCGATATGCCCGGACACCAGCTCCGCCTGGGCCTTCTGATATTCGGGCGACATTTCCGTCGCATAGCCGCCGGCGCCCTCGCCTTCGATGCCGGCGACCTTCTCGACGAAGATCGGCTTGGCGCCGAGCGACTGGATCTGCTCCTTGGTGGCCGAGCGGACATCGGTGGCGCTGACCTGCGCGCCAAGCCGGCGGGCGGTGGCGATGGCCTGAAGGCCCGCGACCCCGACGCCCATGACGAACACCTTGGCCGGGCTGATCGTCCCCGCCGCCGTCATCATCATCGGAAAGGCGCGCCCGTAGGCATTGGCGGCCTCGATCACGGCCTTGTAGCCGGCAAGGTTGGACTGGGACGAGAGGATATCCATCGACTGGGCCCGCGTGATTCGCGGCATCCATTCCATCGCCAGCGCGTCCAGCCCGGCCTTGGCATAAGCACCGATCGCGTCGCGGCGGCGGACCGAATCGAGCCCGCCGACCAGCAAGGCGCCCTTTTTGACTCCAGCGAGCGAATCGGGATCCGGGCCGGTCACGCACAGGATGATTCCGGCATCATTCAAGGTCTCGGCCCGCGATCCGAGCGCGGCGCCTGCCGCCTCAAAGTCCGGGTCCGAAATTGACGCCCCGGCTCCGGTCCCCTTCTCCACTGCCACTGTCGCCCCGAGCGCGATATACTTCTTCACCGTTTCGGGAATGGCGGCGCATCGCGACTCGCCGTCTGGCTCCCTAAGCACCGCGATTTTCATGCCGAGGACCGGGTCAGGCGATGATGAACAGGACGGCCATGCCGATCAAGAACGCGGCGATTGCCCCATAAGTGAACAGCTTGGTGAACCCCGCATAATCGCGCCGGTGCGCCTGCATGTCCTGCGCTACGGGCTCGTGATCTGCCGAATTGACGGCCATGCTCTTTCCCTCATGATCTGCCTGTCCGGATGGACGCTGCGTGCTGCATAACAAGACGGAGCCGTCCGCCCAAGCCCGAAGCGCCTTAAGCCCCCCTTTACCCATGAGCGCGTATGAAACGCGCGAGGAACAAGCATGGCTGACAAGGCTACACGTTATCTTCTGCTGGTCGATGCCGACGCCGCCGAGCGCCGGCTGATTTCAGCCAACGCGGCGCGTGCCGGCTGGAGCACGGTCGGCGCGGCCGACGAGGAGACCGCCGTCGGCCTGCTGCAGGGACCGCATGGGCGCGAGGTCCAGGCCGCAATCCTCGGCAGCTGGACGGCGGAAACCGGGCCGGCGATGATTGCCGCCCTTCGCGGCGCCCGCGACAGCCTGCCGATCATCGCCCTTGCCGACGGCGCGTCCGTTCAGGTCGCGGTCGAGGCCATGCGCGCCGGCGCGTCCGACTTCCTCAGTCGCCCGGTCGCGCCGGAACGGCTCCTCGAAGCGCTGGCCGCGAATGCCGATCGGCGCCGCGGCCATGGCGAGCTTGCCCCCGTATCCGAAAAATTGGCACCGGAACTGTCGCTCGAACAATTGGTGGGCGCTTCCCCCGAATTTCGAGCCGCGCTCGCCGTTGCCGCCAAGGCCGCCCGCAACCGCCTGCCCATCCTGATCATCGGCGAGCCCGGCACCGGCAAGGAAACCTTCGCCCGTTCGATCCATGCCGCCAGCCTGCGGGCCCGCGGTCCGCTGGTCACCGTCGACTGCAAGGCGGTCGCGGCAAACATTATCGACAGCGAATTGTTCGGCCACATGGCAGGCGCGTTTCCCGGAGCCTTTGCCGAAAAGACCGGAAAAATGGTCGAGGCCGACGGGGGAACCCTGTTGCTCGACGATGTCAGCGCACTGCCGAAGGAAACGCAGGAGCGGATCGATCGCGTTCTCGCCACCGGCGAAGTCCGTCCGGTCGGCTGCAACGGCAGCAATTCCATCGATGTACGCGTGATTGCCACATCGAGCCGACCGCTGCCCGACGATTTCGACACGGGCCTTCGCGACCGCCTCACCGCCACGACTGTCACACTGCCGCCGCTCCGGGAACGAAGCAGCGACATTCCGGCCATCGCCCGGCACCTGCTCACCCGCTTTTCCCAGGACGGCCTGCTGAAGCCCCTATCGCTGGGGAACGATGCTCTTGCGGTGCTGATGCGTTATGGCTGGCCAGGCAACGTCCGGCAACTGGCGAGCGTGTTGTTCCGCTCCGGGATCGGCTGCGACGGCGGCGCCCTGACCGCCGAACATTTCCCGCATATCGCCGTGCAGTCGCGCTTCAGCGGCCGGTCGAACGACTTTGCGACCAACATCAGCAAAAGCCGCCACGCCGAGGCCATGGCGGGATCGCCATCGGTGACGATGTTCACCGACGACGGCCACCTCCGGCCGCTCGAGGATATAGAAGCCGACATCATTCGGCTGGCGATTGGCCATTACCGCGGGCGGATGACAGAAGTCGCCCGCCGCCTGGGGATCGGCCGCTCAACGCTTTACCGCAAGCTCGGCGAGCTCGGGATCGACACCGCCGCCTGATCGGCTAGCCTCGCCCGATGCGAGGATTGCTGCTTTTCCTTCTCCTGGCCGGATGCCAATCGGCAACTCCGGTGGCCGAGCCGCCGCCATCCCCCTGCAGCCAACGCGAGTTCGAAGGGAGCCGATTCACTGTTTGCGATTCAAAAGGGGGCGAGATTCGGCTCATTGGGGCGAGCCCCGGCGAGACGCCATTACGCAGCTTTGCGGACCTGCACACTTCACTCAATCCGGCAGGCGTCGCCTTTGCCATGAACGCCGGCATGTTCGACGAAGCGGGACGGCCCATCGGCCTGGCAATCGTCGACGGGCAGGAAGTCCATGCCATCAACCGGCGCAAGGGCTTCGGCAATTTTCATCTGCTTCCCAATGGCGTTTTCCTGGTTCGCGCTGACGGCCGGGCAGAAGCTGTCGCGACCGAATCGTTCAAGCCGGCAGCGGATATCCGCCTTGCTACACAGTCCGGGCCGATGCTGGTCATCGGCGGAAAGCTTCATCCGCGGATCGAGTTCGACGGGCAGTCGCGCAACATCCGCAATGGGGTCGGCGTCCGCGACGGGAAGGCCTTGTTCGTCATTTCGAAGGACCTGGTCTCATTCGGCAAGCTGGCGCGATTCTTCCGTGACGATCTGAAAACCCCGGACGCGCTCTATTTCGACGGGTCGGTCAGCTCGCTATGGGATCCAGCCGGCAACCGGCAGGATTCGCATTCGCCGCTTGGCCCGATGGTCGTGGTCCTCAAGCCCTCGGCGTAAGCGCCTGGTCGCGCAGGCCGCGCCAGATTTTCAGCGCCTGCACCGTTTCGGGCACATCGTGAACGCGGACAATCTGCGTACCCTGTTCCGCCGCCTTTATGGCCAACGCGAGACTGCCGGCGAGACGCTGGTCGGCCGGCGCCTCATTCGACAAAGCGCCGATGGTCCGCTTGCGGCTTGCGCCCAAAACGATCGGACAACCGAGCCCGTGGAACAGAGCAAGGCCATTCATCAGTTCGAGATTGTGGGCGACATTCTTGCCGAAACCGAAACCGGGATCGACCAGGATGTCCGAACGATCGATGCCGGCGGCCACTGCGGCGGCAATCCGGGACTCCAGCCACAGGAAGACCTCCACCAGCACATCATCGTAGCGCGGGTCCTGCTGCATGCTTTCCGGGTCGCCCTGGTGATGCATCAGCACCACCGGCGCGCCCGCCGCGGCGACGACGCCCGCGGCCCGGTCGTCATAGGTCAGCCCCGACACGTCGTTGATCAGCTTGGCGCCCGCCTTCAACGCCGCCGACATGACGTCAGCCTTGCGCGTATCGGCGGACACAGCGGTTCCGCAGGCCGCCAACTGCTCGATCACCGGGACGACGCGCTCGATTTCGTCGCCTTCCCAAACGGCGGTTGCGCCAGGCCGGGTCGATTCCCCGCCGACATCGATGATCGCCGCGCCTTCCGCGGCCATTCTCGCGCCGGCACTAGCGGCCGATCCTGCGTCTCTGAACTGCCCGCCATCGGAAAAACTGTCGGGCGTGACATTGACGATCCCCATCACCTGCGGCTGGTCCAGCCGGATTGTTCGAGCACCCAGTTGCAGCGGCGGTCGCGGCGCCGTCAGCGACCGCCATTGCGCCGCCATCGCTTCATCGAGCCGCTCTTCCAGCCGTTCTACCGGGATCAACTCGGTCGATACGCGGCGGTGACCGTCGACGCCGATCAACTCCACCATGGCGAACCAGTTGAGGCCGCCGGCCAGCCGGGCGACCTGGCAGTCGTGGCCGAACGGCGCGTCGACGAAGCCGGTCGGGCGAATCAAGGTGCGCATTGGGCCTTACCTGGAAATTTCGGAGGGCGGATTGCCGGTAGGACGACTGGGCACCTTTGGAGCCCGGGCATCGAGCGCGGCCATCCAGCCCGCCGATTCGTGACCGACGCTGAGTTGCGGGTCGGACGGTTCGATGCCCAGTTTTCTCTCCCAGTTGAAGATGGTCACGAACGCTCGGCGGAACTGGCGGACGAAGCTGTCGGGCTGGCGCATCGCCTGGTTGATGAGCGCATGGCCGAAGAAGGTCCAGTCGTTGCTGGCAGTGCAGCCGAAAGACGACCGGGTCGCCGATGCAGCAGTGGCGATGACCGTGCGCGGTGCTGCCAGCGCCGGTACGAACTGGCCGGAAAAACAGGCTTGCAGGATGATCAGCCGGTTTTCGAATTTCAGCTCGGCCAGAAGCGCCGCAAGCTGCTGCGGAGTGATCACGGCCATGCCCCGGGCCGGGTCGCGATAATTGATTCCCTCGCGCGGGCTGCCGTGGCTCGTGCTGTAGAGGATCAGGACATCTTCCTTGCGGTCCATCACCTCGGCGACACGGGCCAGCGCCCGGGCAAGGTTCGGCGGCGAGCCGACCGCGATTCCGGTTTCGCTGCCCTCATCGGCGGCAAGCACCACCACCCGCCCGACGGCGTCGAAGCGGCTGGAAAGCACGCGTCCGGTCTCCCTCGCCTCGCGATTGAAGACCGGGTCGGAATCGAGCGAAACGACGACGACATAGGCATCGACCACGCCCGGTCGCTGCGGCTGCAGGGGCCCCAGCGCCCGGCTCAGCCGGCTGGCGTCGGCGTGCTGCTGCCATTCGGTGATTCCGGTGACGGCCGGGCCGGTCTGCTGCGCAGGCGCGGTGCCGGCCAGGAGGCTGGCGAGAATCGCTCCGGTGAAGGCGAAACGGCGGCTCATCGCCGCACTCTTCTCAACCTCCGGCCGCTGCGCAAGCCTTAAGCGATGGACGTCAGATGCTGCTGGCGAAGAGCGTCGATTGGCTGCAGCGATCCGCCAGCGTCGACGTGCCAGAAGGTCCAGCCGTTGCACGACGGCGCGCCCTGCAGGGCGGCGCCGACCTTGTGGATTGATCCGGCCTGCTGTCCGGACACGATGGAGCCGTCGGCGCAGACCTTGGCCTGCCAGCGGCGCTTGGCGTCGGTCAGAATCGTTCCCGGCGCGACCATCCCGCTTTCAACCAGCAGGCCGAAGGCGACTCTGGGCGCGCTGCGCTTCTCGGTCATCACCTCCATTGCGCTTTCGTCGAGCGGCAAGGTCGATTCGATCCGCTGCCGGGCGACCCGGACATAGGCTTCCTCGCGCTCAATGCCGATCCAGCGGCGGCCCAGCCGACGGGCGACCGCTCCAGTTGTGCCGGTACCGAAAAAGGGATCGAGGACAATGTCACCTGGCTTCGTGCAGGCCAGCAGGATCCGGTAGAGCAAGGCTTCCGGCTTCTGCGTCGGGTGGGCCTTGTCGCCATGATCGTTCTTTGCCCGCTCAGACCCGCCGCAGATCGGCAGCACCCAGTCGGACCGCATCTGCAAATCGTCGTTGAGCGCCTTCATGGCGCGATAGTTGAAAGTGTAGCGCGCCTTCTCTTCCTTGGCGCACCAGATCAACGTCTCGTGAGCGTTGGTGAACCGTGTGCCGCGGAAGTTGGGCATCGGGTTCGACTTGCGCCAGACGATGTCGTTGAGGATCCAGAAGTCCGCGTCCTGAAGAAGCGCGCCAACCCGGAAAATGTTGTGGTAGCTGCCGATCACCCAAATGGTGCCGTCATCCTTCAACAGGCGGCGCGCCTCGCCCAGCCACTCGCGCGTGAAATCGTCATAGGCGGCAAGGCTGTCGAATTTGTCCCACTCGTCGTCGACCGCATCGACCCGGCCGCCCTCGGGCCGGAACAGGTCGCCGCCAAGCTGCAGATTATAGGGTGGATCAGCGAAGATCATGTCGACCGATTTGGCCGGGAGCCGCGCCATCTCGGCGATGCAATCGCCCTTGAGGATGGTGTTGAACGGCAGGAAGGTCGCCGCGGTACTGGTACGCGGGCGCAAAGCGGCCCTACTCTCCTCGACGCGAGCGTGCAGATTCATCGGTTTGCCCCTCTTTGCGCGCAAGCTGAGTCAGGCCGGACTCGCCGTCAACAAATCAAGGGTTAACGAGGCGTTGCGGGCAGTCGGAACGAAACGAGTCCGCCATGATCCAACCACAAGATGTTGAGTGCAATCCCCGGTGTCGGACTCAACTAATTGCGGTGTGACTCAAAGGACTCGCGCTCGGGATTTCGTGCAATTGCAGTTCCGGCTGGGCTGCATTCGCAATCATTTCGCGGACCAGGCCGAAGCTTCGGCGGTGCAGCGGCGTCGGGCCCAGCTCACGCAGCGCTTGGCGGTGGTCGGGCGTCGGATAGCCGCGATTATGTTCCCAACCGTAACCGGGATGAGTGACGGCATAGTCCGCCATGATCCGGTCGCGGGTGACCTTGGCAATGATCGAGGCGGCGGCGATCGACCGGCATTTGGAGTCGCCGTCGACGATCGCCTTCGACGGCCGGCCCCACCGGGGCGTGGCGTTGCCATCGACCAGCACCCAGGCGGGTTCCAGTCCAAGCGCTTCAACGGCGCGAGTCATCGCCAGCATCCGCGCCCAATAGATGTTGATCGCATCGATTTCCTCGACCGTGGCAATGCCAACTCCCCAGGCGGCGCATTTCACCAACTTCGCGTAGAGCGCTTCCCGGCTCGCCAGCGGGATCTTCTTGCTGTCATCGATCCCGCGCGGGAATTTCCGTCGGTCGAGAATGACGGCGGCGGCGACCACCGGCCCGGCAAGCGGCGCGCAACCGGCTTCATCGACCCCGGCGAGCGGCTCGGGATAAGCGAGTTCGAGCTTGAAATTGCACCGCGGCATGGCGGCTCTTGTACCCCGGCAAAGGCCGGGGTCCAGTCCGAAACACAGTATCGGCGCAAAGCGCCGCCTAGGCCCCGGCTTGCGCCGGGGAACAGTCAATTTTCCGTAATCCGCCACGGCGGGAAGCGGCGCGCTTCCCCGGCCCGGTACAGGAAGATGATATTGCCGGACGGGTCGCGAAGCCTCGCCTCGCGCCACATCCAGGGCTGGTTGCGCGGGCCATGCTCGAACGGAAATCCCGCCTTGGCCAACCGCTCGAACTGCTCGTCGAGATCGTCGCATTCAAGATAGACGGCGGTAGTCGGCGAAATCTTCTCCTCGGCGTCGATCTGCACCGATAGGGTCGCCCCGCCGGCGGTCTCGAACCGCGCATAATCAGGCGGATTGTCGACGATCTGCTTGAGGCCAAGGGCCTTGTAGAAGGCCACCGAGCGATCATAATCACTGCCGGTCAGGGTCACCTGGTTGAGGCGCGGCCCGGCCCCGGCGTCGAGCCGGACATCGCCCTGCCCGATCGGTCCCGATCCCCGGCCCAGCCCTGGGGCGGCATGAAGCGCGACGCGAACGAAGGTCCGCGCCCGATCGACCGCGGACGACAGGCTGTCGCCCTTGGCCAGGAACGTGGCGATCGCGCTGGCCAGCGTGCAGCCGGTGCCGTGGGTGTTGCCGGTTTCGATCCGCTGACCCTGCCAGCTGGTCATATTGTCGGTTTCGATCAAGGCGTCGGCAATGACGTCACCGTCCTCATGCCCCCCCTTCACCAGCACCGCGCAGCCGTGCTTTGCCACCAGCTGCAGAGCGCCGGCGATGGGATCGTCGTCCCCCGTCAGCCGCTGAAGCTCCGGAATGTTCGGCGTGGCGATCGTGGCGATGTCCAGCAGTTCGGCGAACGCGTCGATGGTCTGATCATCGGCCAGGCTCGATCCGCTGGTCGCGACCATGACGGGATCGAACACGATCGGCAGGTCCGGGCGTTCCTGCTTCAACGCCGACAACCGCGACGCCACCTGACGCGCCGCGAACGGTCCGCCGATCATGCCGATCTTGACCGCGTCAACGCCGATGTCGGCAACGACTGCGTCGATCTGGGCGAGAATGATTTCGGCTGGGACGGGATGCACGGCGGTCACGCCCTGCGTGTTTTGCGCGGTGATTGCGGTGACGGCGGTCATTGCATGCCCGCCGAGCATGGTGACGGTCTTGATGTCCGCCTGGATTCCTGCGCCACCGCCGGAATCCGACCCCGCAATGACAAGGATTCGGGCAACCGATGTCATCGATCCGGCCTTTGCCTTGGACCTCGGGGTGAAACTATCCATGCGCACGACTGCACGCTTTGCGCCGCAAATACCAAGAAAGGGTTCACGCCGCCGACTGGACCGCCGCGCAAATGTCGTCGACCAGCCGCTCCACAAGCGCGGGGTCGTCGCCCTCGGCCATCACCCGGATCAGCGGTTCGGTGCCCGATTTGCGGATGAGGAGCCTGCCTCGGCCTTCCAATTCCTTTTCGGCGGCGGCGATCCGGGACTTTACCGCATCGTTATCCAGCGGCGCGCCGCCATTGAAGCGGACGCTCTTCAGGAGTTGCGGCACGGGCTCGAACTGGTTGAGCACCTCGCTCGCCGGCCGGCCCAGATCGACGAGGGCGGCGAGCACCTGCAACCCCGCGACCAGGCCGTCACCGGTCGTCGAATGATCGGACAGGATGATATGGCCGGATTGCTCGCCACCGACGTTGCAGCCGCTCACCCGCATTTCCTCCAGGACGTAGCGGTCGCCGACCTGGGTGCGGGCCAGGCCGATCCCAAGTTCCGCCAGCTTCCGCTCCAGCCCCAGGTTTGACATGACGGTGGCGACCACCGATCCGCCGCGAAGCTCGCCCGAGCGATGCAGGTTGAAGGCGATCAGCGCCATCATCTGGTCGCCGTCGATAATCCGGCCATTCTCGTCGACGACGATCAGCCGGTCGGCATCGCCGTCCAGCGCCAGCCCGATGTCGGCGCCGCTGGCGACAACGGTTTCGCACAGCACTTGCGGATGCGTCGACCCGCACTGGTCGTTGATGTTGAGCCCGTTGGGGCTCGCACCCAGCGGGATCACTTCAGCGCCCAATTCCCACAGGGCATCCGGCGCGACGTGATAGGCCGCGCCATTGGCGCAATCGATCACGATCTTGAGTCCGTCGAGGCGAAGCCGCTCGGGAAAGGTCGACTTGGCGTAATGGACATAGCGACCCCGCGCATCGTCGATCCGGCGGGCGCGGCCGATCAGTTCGGGTTTCGCGAGCCTGGGCTCGGTCTCGAGCCGGCGTTCGATCGCCGCTTCATCCTTGTCGCTAAGTTTGTAGCCGTCCGGTCCGAACAATTTAATGCCATTGTCAGCGAACGGATTGTGGCTTGCCGAGATCATCACGCCCAGATCGGCCCGCATCGACCGGGTCAGCATCGCCACCGCCGGGGTCGGCATCGGGCCGAGCAGGACAACGTCCATTCCCACCGACGTGAAGCCGGCGACCATCGCCGATTCCATCATGTAGCCGGAAAGGCGCGTGTCCTTGCCAATCACGACCCGGTGCCGATAATCCCCGCGCAGGAAATGCGCGCCGGCCGCCTGACCGACTCGGAGCGCCGTCTCGGCGGTCATCGGCTCGGCGTTGGTGAGCCCGCGAATGCCGTCGGTGCCGAAGAATTTGCGCGTCATGGCAAGCGCCTTAGCGCGGTCAGCCGATCCAGCGCCAGAGTCCTACCGGGATCGGATGCAACCATGTCGCCACCAGGTAGAGGATCGTGCCGCCTGCAAGGGCGAGCCAGCCTAGGTGAGCAGGGCCTCGCCCGAATGGAATGAATGCCGTCTGGGCCGTCCATTCGTGCCAGGTTTCACCCATCTGCCCGGCTTTCTTTCGGTCCTGCAAGGCCGAGCCGATCAGCGCCAAGAGCAGGATCGCGCCGAAGAAAATGACCGTCTTGGGCTGAGCGATGACCAGGATGTGGCTGATCGCGAAGAAGGCAAAACCCCACATCATCGGATGGCGGGTGATGGCGAATACGCCCTTGGGACCGCCGCGCGGCCCGCGCGCCCCGGGCAGCGCCGGGTTGCCGACGAACGAGCCGGTGAAGAGGATGGCGCCCAGCCACATCAACACCGTGGCGATGCCCCAGGCCCATTCGGTCGGCTGCCACGCTTGCCGTTCCCGGCCAATGGCGCCGTAGGACCAGATCATCAGGCCGAACAGCACTATGGCGACCAGTGAATAGACGGCCAGGAAACCCTTCGGTCCGAGCCGCCTGACCAGCGGCCCTCGGAGTGGATGGGACATCAGGAAATGCGTGGCGAGGAAGGCGATGGACGCGAAGAAGAGGCCCATTTGCGGGGTCAATGCCGGTACGCTTCCGGCAAGGTATTGCGCTGCAGATCGCGGTATCGGTCGCGGAGCCTGCTCTGGTGGGTTTCCAGCGGCTGCTGAACGCCGTCGATAAAGACGGTCTCTGCGGCGCTCGCGCTTTCCAGAGGATCGCCCGACCAGATGACGACATCGGCACGGCGCCCGGGAGCCAGGCTGCCGATTTCGGCGCCCAGGCCGATGGCTTCCGCCGGTGCCGAAGTGATCGCCCGCAACGCTTCCCCCCAGGTTAGCCCGGTTGCGCCCGGCAAGCGACTCAGCGCGACAAGGTTGCCAGCATACTGCCGTCCGGAGAACATGTAACGCGTGTCATTGTCGTCGATGAGGCCGATGGAGACTTTCACTCCCGCGGCGCGCATCCGGCCGACGTTGGATTGGGTGGCCGCCAGCTGCTCGAAACTTGCCGGCAGGTCGTTGACCGCCGAGGCGATGACCGGAACCCCGGCGGCGGCGATATCGCCGGCGACTGTCCAGCCTTCCGTCGCACCGACCAGAACCAGTTTCAGGGAGGGGAATTCGCGCTTCAGGCGCAGGATCTGCAGAATGTCGCTGGCCCGCTCGACATGGACCAGCAGATATTGCCGCCCCTGCAGAACCGGCACCAGGGCGGCGGCGTCGAAGCGGGTCAGCAGGACGTCGTCGCTGCGCCGAGCGTCAGGGCCATAAATCCGTGATTCGTTCGGGTTGCGGACGACGGGGTCGCTGATGCCTTCGCGATCGTCCCTGCCGCCGCGAAGGGCATCGAACCGCCCGAGCTCCGCTGCTTCGCGCAGGGCGTTTCGGAACAGAACATGCGCCGACGCCCGCGATCCGCCCGCCGCGGCGGCGCCGGTCTCGCCAAGCTCGACGAACTGGAATTTGCGGGCGGCCGTGACCGGGTTCATGTCCGCGCCGGTGTCGATCACCGCGCCCTGGCCGGCGAAGATGCTGCGCGGGATGGCCGGGGCGACGATCGCCCTGGTGACGCCGTCGGCGCGGCTGACGGCGATGGTCGTGTTGAGGGGATTGATCGCCGGAACGACGTCGATGGCGGCGCTGAACGGGCCGCCATCAGCGTCTGTGTCATCGCTTCCTTCCACGCTTAGGTCGACCTCGGCGAGCCCGAGGCGGGAGAAGCCCGCGACGATCCCTGGGGTCACCCACTTGCCGCGTGCATCGACGATTTGCGCCCCCGCCGGAATGCCTACATCCGTTCCGGCGGCGATGATCCGGCCGTTGCGAAAGACAACCGTGCCCCCCTGCTCCGGCGCCGACCCGTCGCCCTTGGCGATGATGCCGTTGGTGATGGCGATAATCTGCGCCGCCGCCGGAACCGCGATGCCGCTGAGGAGCACGGCAAGGATCGCTGCGCCCCTCACTTGACGTCTCCTTCACCAGGCTGGCCGAGTTCGAAGTCGCTGACCGGCCGGCGCTTCGGGTTGTTGGCGTCATACATCAACGCGCCGTCAATCCAGACCCGCTCGGGCCGGGTGTAATTGCTGAACGGATTGCCGTTCCACATCACCACGTCAGCCATCTTGCCCGGCTTCAGGCTGCCGGTCTTGTCGAAGATGCCGAGCGCCTTGGCCGGGTTGGCCGAAAGCCAGGTGAAGGCCACCTCGTCGCTGATATTGACCCCGGCCCGGCGGCCGTCGGCAAGCGCCTTGGCGGCCTCCTGGTACAACCGCTGAATGCCGTTGGCGTCGTCGGAATGGACGATGGCGCAGGCGCCCGCCTTGTGGACGAACGGGATATTTTCCTCGATAGCGTCATAGCTTTCCATCTTGAACCCGTACCAGTCGGCCCACATCGCCGAGCAGATGCCCTCCCGGGCAAGCAAGTCGGCGATCTTGTAGCTTTCGACGGCGTGATGGAAAGCCGTGATCTTATAGCCGAATTCCTTCGCCATATCGATCATCAGCGCCATTTCATCGGCGCGATAGCAATGGTTCTGGATCAGGATCTGGCCAGCCAGCACCCCGCGCAGCGTTTCCATCGCCAGGTCCCGCTCGGGCATGTCGCCGCCGTCGCGGTCGTATTTGTCCCACTTGCGCTTGTACGCCTGGGCCTTGATCCAGGCAGCGCGCGCGACGGCGATATTGCCCATGCGCGTGCCGGGGCCGCCTTTTCCGCCGTAGCTGCGCTTGGGGTTCTCGCCGCACGCCATTTTCAGGCCGTAGGGCGCCCCGGGGAACTTCATCCCCTGCATGGTCCGCGCCGGCACATTCTTGAGCGTCACCGATCGGCCACCGAACAGGTTGGCCGATCCTGGCAGGATTTGCAGCGCGGTCACACCGCCGTTGATCAGCGCCCGGCTGAACCCGGGATCCTGCGGCCAGACGCTGTGCTCGGCCCAGACCTCCGGCCGGACCGGGCCGGTAGCCTCGTTGCCGTCCGAGTGGGACTCGACCCCGGGGGATGGATAATCGCCAAGGTGGCTGTGCGCGTCGATGACGCCGGGCGTCACATATTTCCCCTGCGCGTCGATGACATAGGCGCCATCGGGCGACGGCACGTCCGCCCCGCCGACCGCCTGGACGACGCCATCGGCCAGCACCACCGTGCCATTGTCGATCCGACCGCCTTCGCCATCGAAAACCGTAGCACCGCGGATCACCGTCACCGCGCCGGGATAACGGTTATAGGTCGAAGGATAAGGATCCTGGTTGATCCGGACCGGCGGCGCCTTCTTGGGTGGCGGCTTGACGCAGCCTGCCAACAGCGCGGCAAAGACCGCCACTCCGACGATCGCAGTCCTCGCCATAATTGGTGTTCCCTTTACGCCTTGTCCGGCTGCGGGCCGGGGGCGATGGGCTCGCCGGTTGCGTCGAGGTCGCGGATTCGCGCGTCGGTGTCGTCCTGGAGCGAATCGAGGTGCATCCAGCGTCTAACGATCGGCGACAAGGCGAGTACCCCAACGCCGATGCCGATCGTAATCCAACCGAACATCGAATAGATGTCGAGCAGGCCCTGCTTGGTCATTTCCCCGTCATGGCCACCGGTAGCCTCGCCGATCTTACCGGCAAGGAAGTTGCCGACCGCCGACATGTAGAACCAGGCGCCCATGATCAGCGATGCCATGAAGGAGGGGGCAAGCCGGTTCATTGCGCTGAGGCCCACCGGTGACAGGCACAGCTCGGCGGTCGTGGCCAGGAAGTAATAGAGAAAGACGAACATGACCGGCGTCATCACCGCCATGCCGAATGCCTGGGCACCCCACACCAGAGCAAGATTGGCGAGGCCCATCTGGAGCAGGGCGATGCCAAATTTGGCCGGCGCGGACGGTTCCTTGCCCATCCGCCCGAGCTTGATCCACAGCCCCGCGAACAAGGGCGCGAGCAGGATGATGTAAATCGGATTGATCGCCTGGAAGATAGATGCCGGCACGCCCTGTCGGTCGACGAACCGGTCGGTGAACAGGTTCATCGAGCCGCCGGCCTGCTCGAAGAGCGCCCAGAAGATTGGGTTGAGGCTGATCAGGAACAGGATCGCATAGATCCGCTCGCGCGGTTCCTTGTCGAGCTTCGTCGCCTGCCACAGAACGTAGCCGAGCAGGCCGACGCCGGTGACGATCAGCAACGTCTGGATGATGTCCGTGTACTGGATCAGAAACCAGCAGACCCCGACGGCAGCAAAGCCGATGCCGTAGAGGAGATATTCGTTGACCGGGCGGGCGCCGGCGGCGCGGACCGGCTTTTCGCCGGCACCGTTCAGGAGCCCCTTGCCCAGCACAAAAACGACGAGGCCGAGCAGCATTCCGAAGCCCGCTGCGCCGAAGCCATAGGCCCAGCCCAATGTCTCGCCGAGATAGCCGGCGATGATCGTGCCTACCGCCGCGCCGAGGTTAATACCCATGTAGAAAATGGTGTAGGCGCCGTCGCGGCGCGGATCGGTAAGGTTGTAGAGTTGCCCGACCATCACCGAGATATTGGCCTTCAGGAAGCCCGAGCCGACGATAATCAGCGCCAGCGCGAACCAGAAGATGTTGATCGTCGGGTCATTCTGGCCGCCGGTGCCCTCCGCCGCCATGGTGAAGTGGCCTAGAGTCAGCAGGATCGCGCCGAACAGCACCGCCTTGCGCTGACCGAGATAACGGTCGGCGAGATAGCCGCCGAGCATCGGAGTGATGTAAACCAGCGCGGTGTAGGCGCCGTAAATGACGTTGGAGTCGCCGTCGTTGAACAGCCAGTGCTTGGTCAGATAGAAGATCAAGAGCGCACGCATGCCGTAGTAGGAGAATCGCTCCCACATCTCGGCGAAAAACAGCATGTAGAGGCCCTTGGGATGGCCCGCGAACTCCGGCTCCTTCTGCGCCGCGACCTTGCCCCCGAGCGCGAGGAAGATCATCAAGACGACAGCGGCGATGGCGGCAATCCAGTCCGCCTCCTGCCAATATCCAACTGGCTTGAACCCCATAGGACTTCATCCTCTCATCGAACTCAGGGCGACTGCGCGCGAACGGTGCCGTCTCATTCTGGCGGCGCACCCTAACGGGCAAAACTCATCTGTGAAGCCGATTGTTGCGAGGCGCTTACAACCCTAGATGAACACAGGCATGCTCAACGACGTTTCCACACCGCTTTCACTCCTCGAGACCCGGCGCTCGGGGAAGCCGCGCGAGCTAGTCGGTCCCGGCCCCGACAAGGCGCAACTGGAGCGGATCCTGTCGATCGCCGCCCGTGTTCCTGACCACGGCAAGCTGCAGCCTTGGCGCTTCGTCACGGTCGCTGGCGACCAGCGCGATGCGCTCGCCAAAATCCTGCTGGACGCCCTCGACAAGGACACTCCCGAGGCCGGTGCCGCGCACCGCGAGAAAGAGGTGAATTTCGCCCACCTTCCCGGTCAGCTCATTGTCCTGCTGTCGGCCCCCACCCCGGAGCACAAGATTCCGGTCTTCGAGCAGCAGTTGTCGGCGGGCGCGGCGGGCATGAACCTGCTCCTCGCCGCTCACGCCATGGGCTTTGTCGCCGGCTGGGTCACCGGCTGGCGCGCCTATTCGGACCATGTCCGCGCCGCCTTTTGCCAACCCGGCGAAAGGATCGCCGGCTTCATCTTCATCGGCGAAGCGGCCCGCCCGCTCGAAGAACGGCCGAGGCCCTCGCTGGCCGAGGTCGTCAGGGCCTGGGTCCCGCCGTCCACATGACGCCATTTTCGATTGCGCTTTCTGCGCGGTGCTGTATTATCACAGCATGACGCTTCGAACCACGCACGAGAAACCCGTTTACGTGCGGCTCCGGGAAACCATTGCCGCCGCGATCCTTGCCGGCCGCTACAAGGACGGGGACCCGCTGCCTTCCGTGCGCGCTCTCGCCGCGGACGAGCAGGCGAATCCTTTGACCGTCGCCAAGGCCTATCAGGGCTTTCAGGACGAGGGACTGGTCGTGGTGAAGCGCGGTGTCGGACTGTTCGTGGCGCCGGGCGCCCGCAACCGACTGCGCGAGTCCGAACGCAAGCGCTTCATCAATGAAGAGTGGCCGGATATCCAGGACCGCATGGCGCGCCTTGGTCTCGACCCCGCCGAGTTGCTTGACCGAGTGCGAAGCTAAGCCAAGCCGGCGACCGGCGCCGCGTAAAGCGGCTGGGCGCCGAGGGTGACCGCAGCGCCTAGTCCAAGCGCCTCCGGCACGATCGCACCGAGGAAAAAGTCGCTCGCCGTTCGCCGACCGCGCAAGAAATCGTCCTGGCCGGGTTCGATCTCGAGGGCCCGCGCCAGCCGTTCCAGCAGCCAGCCGGCCACCAGCACCGCCGTCATGGTGAGAAACGGGTAGCTGGCCGCCAACCGGTCAGTCGGGTCGGCTTCGCGAAGCGTCGCGGCGGCGATTTCGACGGCGTCGGCCAGCGCAATCAACTGCGGATGAAGCGCTTCAGCGCGAACGTCCGCAATCAGGCCGTCGAAGGCGACGCCGCCGTCCAGGCCGAGCTTGCGGCTGACCAGGTCTGCTGCCTGGATGCCATTCGTGCCTTCGTAGATCGGGGCGATTCGCGCATCGCGCAGATGTTGGGCGGCGCCGGTCTCCTCGATATAGCCCATGCCGCCGTGCACCTGCACGCCGAGACTGGCGACTTCGCAACCAACATCCGTTCCCCAGGCCTTGGCCAGCGGCGTGAGGATCGCCGCCCGGTCGCCTGCGGCCGTATCCCCGGAACGTGCCGACTGATCGATCTGGCCAAAAGCGTAATAAGTCAGGGCCCGCGCGCCCATGGTGAGGGCTCGCATCCGCACCAGCATCCGCCGGACATCCGGATGGTCCGCAATAGCGACCGGTTCGCGGCCGGGGCCGCGCGCGCCCTGGATTCGCCCCTGTGCATAATCAACCGCGGCCTGAGTCGCGCGCTCGGCAATGCCGACGCCCTGCAGTCCGACGTTGAGCCGGGCATTGTTCATCATCGTGAACATGGCGCGCATCCCGCCATTCTCCGATCCAATCAGCCAGCCGGTCGCGCCGCCTTGCTCGCCGTAGCTCATCACGCAAGTCGGCGAGGCGTGGATACCGAGCTTATGCTCTATCGACACGCATCTGACATCGTTCCGACTGCCATCTGGCAACATTTTCGGCACCAGAAACAAGGAGATGCCGCGCGTCCCTGCCGGCGCATCCGGCGTTCGCGCAAGCACGGTATGGATGATATTGTCGGTCAGGTCGTGTTCGCCATAGGTGATGAAAATCTTCGTGCCGCTGATCCGCCAGCTGCCGTCCTCGGCCGGCGTCGCGCGGCATTTCAGTGCGCCGACGTCGCTTCCTGCCTGCGGCTCGGTCAGGTTCATGGTCGCCGTCCATTCGCCGCTGACGATTTTGGGCAGATATTCGCGCTTGAGCTCGTCGGACCCGTGCGATTCAATCGCCTCGACCGCGCCGAGGCCGAGCATTGGGCAAAGCGCGAAACCGACATTGGCCGCGTTGAGGTCGTCCATCATCGCCGCGGCAAGGCTCAGCGGCAGGCCCTGCCCGCCGGCGCTCTCCGGGGCGGCGAGGCCCATCCAGCCGCCCTCGGCGAAGGAGCGGTATGCTTCCTTGAACCCCGGCGGCGTTCTGACGACGCCATTGTCCCAACGCGAACCTGTCGTGTCGCCGGGCCGCAGCAACGGAGCGAATTCCCCCTCGGCGAGCTGGGCGGCGCCCCCCAGCACCGCATCGACAATATCGCTGTCGCAGCCGAAGTCGGCGATGCCGACGACATGATCAAGGACCAGGCGTTGTTCACGAACCGGGCAGGCGAAGGACATGCTCTTTCCCTTGGCAGGCAACTTCCCGGCCTATAGCGGCAGGGCCATGCCACAGGCCACCCGCATCCTGACTTTCGACGACGCCGCGATTGCCGAGGCCGCCAACCTGATCCTCGCCGGTCAGCCGGTCGCCGTTCCGACAGAGACGGTCTATGGTCTGGCCGCCGATGCGACCAACGCCGAGGCGGTCGCCCGTGTTTACGAAGCCAAGGGAAGACCATCCTTCAACCCATTGATAGTTCACATTTCTTCATTAGACGATGCGCAGCGCATCGGGATTTTTGACGACTCGGCGCTCGATCTGGCGCGGCGTTATTGGCCAGGACCGCTGACCCTGGTCCTGCCGCTTCGACTGCGGGCGGGAATTGCTTCGATCGTGACCGCCGGTCTGGACACGATCGGCCTGCGCGTTCCATCCCACCCAGCGATGCGGGCACTGCTGGCGGCCGTCGGCAGGCCGCTGGCGGCGCCATCCGCCAACGCCAGCGGCGCCATCAGCCCGACCCGGGCCGACCATGTTGCCAGGAGCCTTGGCGGCCGAACTCCACTGATCATCGACGGCGGCGCTGCTGAGCGGGGCCTCGAATCGACGATCGTCGCCGCCACCGGCGGCCCGCTTCGCCTGCTTCGCCGCGGGCCAATCGATCTTCCGCAGGCCATCACCATGTCGGACGGCAAAATCGAATCCCCCGGCCAGCTGGCCAGTCATTATGCGCCCTCGAAATCGCTCCGACTGAATGTGATCAATGCGGCTGCCGACGAATTTCTGCTTGGGTTTGGCGAAGTTGCAGGTGACGTCAGCCTCAGCGGCAATGGCGACTTAATCGAAGCCGCCTCCCGCTTGTTCGACCTGCTCCACGTTGCCGAAGAGTCGTCGCGGCCCGCAATCGCGGTTGCTCCGATCCCCGACATCGGCCTCGGCGCGGCGATCAACGATCGCCTGCGCCGCGCCGCCGCGCCCCGCTAGGCGTCGGCCTGGGCGCTTTTGAGCCGATCCTGGAAGCTCTTGCGCAGTTTCTGCAGCTTCGGCGGAATCACGGCCAGGCAGTAGGGATTCCGCTGCCCTTCGCCGGCCCAGTAATCCTGGTGATAGTTCTCGGCGGGATACCAGTCCGCATTGCCCTCGATCGTGGTGACGACCTGGCCGCCATGCTCCGCGTTGACGCGGGCACTCGCAGCGCGGGCCCTGGCGGCTTGTTCGTCTGTCTGTGGGAAGATCGCCGACCGGTACTGCGTACCAATGTCGTTGCCCTGCCGGTTAAGCTGGGTCGGGTCGTGGGTTGCGAAAAAAATATCGAGAAGGTCGTCATAGCTGACGACATCCGGGTCGAACGTAATTCGGATTGCTTCGGCATGGCCCGTATCACCAGCGCAGACCTGCTTGTAGGTCGGATTGACGGTGTGCCCGCCAGTATAGCCGCTCTCGACCTTTTTCACGCCGACGACATCCAGAAACACCGCTTCGGTGCACCAGAAGCATCCACCGGCCAGGACTGCGATTTGTTCGGCCATCTGCCCGCTCCTTCATGTCTTCAAGCGGCAGATAGGAAGGCTCAACCGGGTTTGAAAGCGGCCTTGAGGCTGGCCAGTTCGAGCCGTTTTCCGACCCACTCGGCAAGCTCTTCGAATTCCAGCGGTTTCTCGAAAACGATGCCGGCGCGCCGGTCGCTGTACCAGCGCACTTCGCCCTTGATCGGACGCAGGCTTTCGACGACCACGACCACCGACTTGCCGACGCAATATTCCTCGATCGGCTCGACCTTCATCCCGCCGAGCGAAATGTCATGGACGTCGACCGTGTAATAGACCTTGCCGAGGCGCACCGACGCCTTGCAACGCACGTCGAGCCGTGGCGGCCGCGGCCGAAAGCCGTGCCGAGGCTTGCGCCCAGCAAGAAGCTCGCCAAGGTCCAGGTTCTGGTCGAATTTGAGGCCGACGGCGCCGTCCCGGATCCAGACGGTGGTGGCCGGGATTTTCTGGGTCGAAAATTCGATTTGGACCGCCTCGCCAACCTGCGGAGGCCCGTTGACTTCCGCCATCAGCCCGCCGGCCGACATGTTGCGCACCCGGATCAGCCGCTCGCCGTTCGCGGTGAGCAGCTTGGCGATGCGCAGGATCGGCGCCACACGGTCGTCGCCGCGTCGCTCTGTCGGCCTGGGAACCGCCGTACTTAGCGAGAATGTCGTCGAGTCGAACGCGCTGTCGTCGAGCCCCCCCGGCTGCACTTGTGCCGTTTTGCGACGGATTAGCGACCCAAACATGAACCTTCCCTCCGGACGGGAATTCAGAACCAGACTGAAGGATAGGATTTTGAGGTTAAGAAGCCGTTTCGTTTATTTGACCTGTTTCATGAACGGGCGCAGAGTCCGGGTCATCCGAGGAGGGAGCGGGAATGAAGCAGCCGCAGCTGCTCCTGATTGACGATGAGCCGGTACTTGCCGCCTTCGTTGCCCACGCGGCCGAGGAATGCGGCTTCGATTCCGTCCTGACATCGGAAGACCGAATCTTTCGAGAGAAATTCCTCGCCGAGCGGCCCGATATGGTCGCGCTCGACCTCGGCATGCCAGGGATGGACGGCGTCGAATTGCTTCGCTTCCTGGCCGATCAGAAATATCAGGCTCCAGTCCTGATCATCAGCGGATTTGACCGGCGGGTCCTGGAATCCGCGTTCCGGCTGGGCGAGGCCCTGGGCCTGACCATGGCCGGTCCGCTGGAAAAACCAGTCCGGCTCGAGGAACTGGAGACCCTTCTTAACCGGCTGAAGCCCACCCTGGCGCAATGAGCGGCGCCGACGACAAGCTGCTTGACGGGTTCGAGCGAGCGCTGTCCGACAATCGGCTGCACATGCTTTACCAGCCGAAGATTTCCCTGGCGGACGGGCGCTTGCGACGGGTCGAAGCGCTGGTTCGCTGGGATGACCCACTACTTGGTTCGATCGAGCCGTCCCGCTTCGTTCCGCTTGCCGAGCGCTACGGCCTCATCGACCAGTTGACCCAATGGGGACTGCGGACAACGCTTCGCCAGTGGCTGAAATGGCAGGCGGCGGGGATCGAGACCAACGTCGCCTTCAATATTTCGGCGCTCAGCCTGCAGCGGCTGGACTTTCCCGACCTCGTCGAGCGGATGTGCCGGGCGTTGGCCGTTCCGACCGACCGGCTGGTGCTCGAGCTGACAGAGGGGGCGACGCAGCCGCTGATCAAGCTGATGGACACGCTGACGCGATTCCGGATCAAGGGGATTGGCCTGGCGATCGACGATTTCGGCACCGGGTATTCATCGCTGATGCAACTCCGCCAGCTGCCCTTCACCGAGGTGAAAATCGATCGATTGTTCATCGAGGACGCGCCGGTCTCCGACGACAGCCGCCTGATCGTCAAATCCGTCATCGATCTCGCCCATGGGCTCGGACTGACAGCGACCGCCGAAGGCGTTGAGACGGTCGAGCAGTTGCGGATGCTTCGCGACCTCGGCTGTGACGTGGCGCAGGGCTATCTCATCGCCCAGCCGCTCGATCCCGACAGGCTTGGCGACTGGCAGCAACGGTTCGCCGAGGTCTGGCCGACCCTGACCGGCGAACGGCACAGGCCCTCAAGGAGCGACGTCGAACTTAATTCCCTGGGCTAAAGGCAAGTCCGTCCCGTAGTTGATGGTGTTGGTCGAACGCCGCATATAGGCCCGCCAGCTGTCGGAGCCGCTTTCACGCCCGCCGCCGGTTTCCTTCTCGCCGCCGAACGCCCCGCCAATCTCGGCGCCGGAGGGCCCGATATTGACGTTGGCGATCCCGCAGTCGGAGCCGGCCGCCGACAGGAACAGTTCGGCTTCCTTAAGATCGTTTGTGAAGATAGACGAACTAAGTCCTTGCGGAACATCGTTGTTAAAGCGCAGCCCATCGTCGAAGTCCCGATAACGCATAACGTACAGGATCGGCGCAAAAGTCTCCTTCAACACCCTGTCGTCCTGCCGGTCGACTTCGACAATGGCCGGCCGGACGTAGAAACCGCCTGGCACGGCTTCGACCCGATCGAGGCCGTCGCCGATCACCGCCCGCATGGCATTGAAGGCGGCCTCATCGATCAATGGCCCGACGAGCGTTCCTTCATCCCGCGGATCGCCGACCGCGATCCGGGCGAACAAGGCGCGAAGCCGGCTAATCAATTGATCGGCGATGCTGTCATGAACGATTAGACGCCGAAGCGTCGTGCAGCGCTGGCCGGCGGTGCCGGCGGCGGCGAACAGGATGGCGCGTTCCGCAAGGTCGAGATCGGCGCTGGGTGTGACGATCATCGCGTTGTTGCCGCCAAGCTCGAGGAGCGAGCGGCCGAAACGCTGCGCCACGCGCGGGCCCACCGCCCTGCCCATCGCCGTCGAGCCGGTCGCCGAGACGAGCGCGATTCGGGCATCGCCGACCAACTGCTCACCGACCTCACGGCCGCCCTGGACGCACTGGATCAGGCCCAAGGGCGCATCGCGAAACCTGGTCAGCGCCCGGCCAGCCAATGCCATCGTTGCCGCAGCTGTCAGAGGCGTCTTTTCGCTCGGCTTCCAGATGACCGGATCACCGCTCACCAGAGCCAGCGCCGCATTCCACGCCCAGACGGCGACCGGGAAATTGAAGGCGCTTATGACCAGCACCGGTCCCAGCGGATGCCACTGTTCCATCATGCGATGGTTGGCCCTTTCGCTGGCCATGGTGAGGCCATAGAGCTGGCGCGACAGGCCAACGGCGTAGTCGCAAATATCGATCATCTCCTGGACCTCGCCGAGGCCCTCCTGGACGATCTTGCCCGCCTCCAGCGTCACCAGCCGGGCGAGCGGCGCCTTCGCCGCCCGAAATTCTTCGCCGAGAAGCCGGACCAGCTCACCACGCCTTGGCGCGGGCACGGTCCGCCAGCGCAGGAAGGCGTCATGGGCAGATGCCCCCGCGGCGGCCGGATCACCCGTCATGACGCGCCCGATCGGCTGCCCGCTGATCGGCGACACGCTTTCAAGGTCGCCGCTGGTGGCATCGACGCCGAGTTGCCGAAGCAGTTCGGCGGCCTCCTGGGCAGGGCTCATGCGAACAACTCCCTCGCCCTGGCCATGGCGGCTACGCCGGCATTGATGGTTTCGTCACGCTTCGAAAAGCACAGCCGTACGAGATGGGTCGCGGGATTGTCCTCGGCAAAGGCGGACATTGGCACGACCGCGACCCCCGCTTCCGCGACCGCCCGCGCCGCGAATGTCTCGTCGTCCGCGGAAATCCCGGAAGCAGCGAGATCGACGCACAGGAAATAGGTCGACGCGGGGTGAAGCACGTCGAACCCGGCCGCCCTCAGGCCGAGGGTCATCCGGTCCCGCGCCCGGGCGAACCGGTCCCGCATCGGTGGGATCCACGCATCGCCGTCAATCAGCCCGTAGGCGACCGCCGCCTGCAGATTCGGGGCCGAAGCGAAGGTCAGAAACTGATGCGCTCGGGCGGCCACTCCGGCAAGACGAGGATCGGCGACGATCCAGCCAATCTTCCATCCGGTCAGAGAGAAAATCTTGCCGGCCGAGCCGACCTTCAACGTCCGCTCGGCCATGCCGGGGAGTGACGCCAGCGGCGTGAACTCCTGCCCATCGAGCAGAATATGCTCCCAGACCTCATCGCTGATGACAACCAGGTCATGCGCGATCGCGGTCGAGGCCAGCGCCCGCATTTCAGACGCATCGAACAGGCGGCCGGCGGGATTGTGCGGATTGTTGAAGACGATCGCCTTGGTCC
>DASSPS010000010.1:0-10988 GCA_035699505.1 Sphingomicrobium sp.
CGACCGCCCGCAGGATGGCGTCGATCTTCACTTCGGTGCGGTCGTCATTCTCCTTCGACGCCGGGGAGCCGACATAAAGGAAATAGGCAAGGCCGAGGACCTGCCAAAGGAGCTGCAGGAACTCCGACTGCCAATTCTCGAACGTGTCGCGAAGCATCTGGTTGGTGTAGCTGCCGGCCTCAGCGACCTGGCCGTGCTCGCGTGCTTCCTCGACGAAGGTTTGCCAGCCAAAATACCAGTGAAGCAGGAACGACCCGAGGAAGAAGGCGAGGGTGATCCAACCATAGGCGTATTTGCGCATCGCTTTTCGCTCCCGGATTAAGGTTGTCCGGGCGGAACGCGGGGCGGGTCGATTGGCTTCCTCGGAACTATCGAGGCGGGTCGTCGGGTCAGGCGACGGCGGCGGTCGCGGGTCCGGTGCAGGAATTGGCGCGCTCGGCGAAATCGGCGGCGAGCTTGGCATGCCAGGCGCGAGCCTGTTCGGTGACGGCGCGTTGGGCGGACATCCGCTCCTCAATCGCCCGGCGGCTGTAATAACGCTGGTTAGACTCCATACTGTCCACTCCCCGCTCTCCGGCAGCATGACGCGCAAAAAGCTAAGGGATGGTTAATCTCCACAGTCACGATCTCGGCCGCCCTGCAAGTTAACCATTCCGTCCCGCCTTGGCACAGCCCTGTGGTGGGGGAGAGACAGTCGCTGAGGAATCACGGAACATCGCTGAAACCTAACGACTCGCCGCTCGTTAAGACGCTGAAAATGGAAGGAAACGACCATGTTGAGTTCGGTTGAAATGCGCCGTGATCCGTTCGATCCTAATCGGCGCGGCTATCATGCGGTGTACCGCGAAAGTGAAATCAATCATTGCCCCGGTTGCGGCCGCACGCATTGGTATCTTGGCCGGCTGTCGGCCGAATGCGCTTTCTGCGGCACGGCCTTGCCGCTGCAGGAAGCCTATAGCCAGGGTCCGGCGCCGACTGTGGTCGGTTGGCGCACTCGCGCCAGTTATGCGGAGCTTCAGGCCGCCTGAGGCTGGGCGGCGAGATTCGCATGGTGCGTTAATCCGCGGACATTTATGATGCCGCATATGAAACGATTGATTCCGTCCATCCTGATGGCCCTGGCCGTGGCGATGCCTCGGCCGGCCATGGCTGGCGCTGCCAATTTCACTTTGGTCAACGGGACCGGCGCTCCGGTCAGCAACGTCTCCATTCGCCGGACGACAACGAACAGCTGGACCGCCATACCCGCCGCCCCGCCTTCCGGCGCACGCGCCGCCATCCAGTTCAGCGATCCTGATTGTGCATTCGATATCAAGGCGAACCTCGCCGGGATTGGCGACATCGTGTGGACCGGCGTCAATCTGTGCGGGACGAAAGCCGTGATCCTGAACCGGAACGGATCGGGTGTGCTTTGGGTCGACTACGAATGACCGGCCGCCGCTGCGGCGGATAAGGCCCGATCTTCACCGCTGCTGGCTGCGGCCGCACCGAATCCAGAATTTTCGCGCCCGCGAGGAAAACCACGCCAGTGCAGGCCATCGCCAGCACCCAGCCGCCCCAGCCCGGATAAGCCTCGATATAGTGCCGCCCGCGTTCCACCGCGCCGAGGGCAATGGCATAGATGATCAGCCACGCTTCGGAGCGCGTCTTGATCTGGAAAAGGCGTCCTAACTTCTTCAGCATCGTCATTCGTTAACACCCGAACGATTCGATCACGGTTTTGAGCCGTTTCCAGCCTAAAGGACAGGGTTAAAGTCCCGGTAAGAAGTGGCATTTGTCCCGGATCGGGATTCCTGCACGGATCCCCGATGACGACAGACATGCCGCGTCATCCCGCCTTCAAGCGAGTGGTGGTCAGGCCAGCACGGTAAGGTCGAGCGCCGACAGGAGTGCTTCGCGCGCATCCTCGATATCGCGGATGAGGTCCGGGTCGCGCAGCTCCCGCCGGTCGATTTCCTCCGGCCAGTTCGCTGCAATGACGGCCGCGATCCGGTCCAGCTTGCCCTCGTCGACGAGGAAGCGCGGATCGACCGACGCAGGGTCGGCAACCACGCGAAGCCGGAGGCAGGCCGGCCCGCCGCCATTGGCCATCGACTGGCGGACATCGACGACCTGGACCCGGCGGATCGGCCCGTTGCCGGCCAGGTGCCGTTCGATCCAGCCCCATACCGATGGCGTTTCGCGCGCTTCCTCGGGTACGATCAACGTCGTTTCGCCGTCGGGCGGCGTCACCAGCTGGGCGTTGAACAGATAAGACGACACCGCGTCGGCCAGCGGCACTTCCGCCGCGGGCACCTCTACCCATTCCACGCCCGGAATGCTCTGCTCGCACGCGGCATGAAGCGCGTCGCGATCGGCGAAAGCCTGTTCATGGGTGAACATAATCCGGCCATTGGCGACCGCGACGACGTCGTTGTGGAAGGCGCCGGCGGCAATTGCGTCCTCCGACTGCTCGGCGAAGAAGGTCCGCTCCGGATCCAGCCGGTGCCGTCGGGCGATGGCCCTCGACGCTTCCACATGCTGGCGGGCGGGAAATGCGCCGCCGGAAACGCCATAGACGAAAATCTCGATGCCGGGCTCGCTATGGCCTGGCGCCAGCCGCATGTGGTTGGCCGCGCCTTCGTCGCCGAATGCGGGGGGGATCGGGCCATGGACGGCGAAAGAGTTGTTGGCGAACGCAAGCCTGAGCTGCGCCAGCGTCGCCGGCCATTCGTGGCTGCGATGCGGCATGGTCCGCAGATTGGCCACGGTCAGGTGACACCTGCCGTCGGCCGTGTCGGGCGCCGGTGAAACGGTCGCGGCGTTGGCGGCCCACATCGCGCTCGCCGACAGGGCATTGGCGGCGAGCGGCGGGTCGGCATGCTCGATGCTGGCGGAAAGCTCGGCCAGCCACGCGCGGTTCGGGCGCGGGTGGGGAAGAAGAATCCCCTGGATCAGCCCGAGCCGCAAGTTGGATCGCATCTTCTCGACGCCCTGCAGGGCAGCCGCGCGCGGCTGTGATACGTGGCCCGCGTTCCTGGTCGAGGCCAGGTTGCCGAAGCTCAGGCCGGCATAATTGTGGCTGGGGCCGACGATTCCGTCGAAATTGATCTCCCCAAGGCTCACCGCGCCACCGCCAGCACGGTTTCGCCATCCTTGACGCCGAGAAGCGCCCGAGCCTCACCGTCGATCCGCGCTTCATCGCCGTCGACCTCGACCTTGCCGTAGCAGGCGACGAAATCGTGCAGCAGGCCATGCGACAACAGCATCGACCGGCCTTCGGCGGGCTCGCCTGCCGCGATTTTCAGGGTCTGCGCTTCCCTGACCGTGCGGATGGAGTCGGTTCGGGCGGTTACCGTCGGTCCGCCGTCGAACACGTCGACATAGCTGTCCCAGACGAATCCCTCATGCTCCAGCATCTTCAGCGCCGCCCGGCCGGTGGGGTGCGGCTGGCCGATCACGGCCTGGGCGCTCTCGGGCAGCATGGAAAGGTAGATCGGGCTCTTGGGGAACAGGTCGGCGATGAAGCGCGTGCCATGGATGGCGTTGAATTCGTCGGCCTCGGGAAAGCTCATGCCGAAAAATCGGCCGCCTATCGCATCCCAGAATGGCGAGTTGCCGGCTTCGTCCATGACTCCGCGAAGCTCGGCCAGAACGGTATCGCCGAACCGCTCGCGGTGGGCCTTGATGAACAGATAGCGAGAGCGCGCCAGGAGCATGCCGAGCCCGCCGGCGCGCTCGTGCGGATGGAGGAACAGGCCGCCGACCTCGCTCGATCCTTCCAGGTCGGTCGTGAGGTTGAGCGCCTGATTGCGGAAAGTCTTGCCCAGCTCCTCGCTTTTCTGCGTCAGTGTCGAAATGAGGTAGGAATAGAAAGGATGCTCGATGCCCACCGCGCCGAAAATCTGGCAGGTGCCGCGGATTTGCCTGGTCTCCACATTTTCCAGGACGAAGACGTAGAGATCGTCGGCCGGCGTGTCGTCGAACCGCTCGAAGCAGGCTTCGCTGCGGGCGAGCTTCTTCTCGAGCGTGCCCTTGTCGGCAGGCAGGTTGGTGAAGCCGCCGCCGGTCAGCTTGGCAAGGTTGTAAAAGGCGCGAAGGTCGGTCTTGCGGGCCGGTCGGATGCGGTAGCTCATGCGCCGCCCCCGGCTAGCCGAAAGATGGTCAAGGCAGACAATGCCGCCCGCTCCGGCAGACTCTCGACGATCAGATATTCCTCCATGCTGTGGATCTTGCCGCCGCGGACGCCCATCGTGTCTACCACCGGCACCCCGCAGGCGGCGATATTGTTGCCGTCGCATACCCCGCCCGACGGCTGCCAGCCGATGAGCTGGCCAAGGTCGGCGCCGGCCTGGCGGACGAGGCCGAAAAGGGTTTCGGCATCAGGCGTCATTGGCTTGGGCGGGCGTCCCCACCCGCCATGGCTCTCGATCTTCACGTCATGTTGGGCCGCGATTGAATTAACGATTGCGTCGATGAGATTGTGCGCTTCTGCTTCATCCTGGGGCGTCGCCGGGCGCAGATTGACCCTCAGGATGGCAAGGTCGGGCACCACATTGTTGGGCGAGCCGCCGTCGATCCTGGCCGGGTTGACCGACAGACCGGGTCGAACCAGCGCCTTCAGGCGAAGCGCAAGGTCGGCGGTGGCGACTAGCGCGTTGCGGCCGTCCTCGGGGTTGCGGCCGGCGTGCGCCGAACGGCCGCGGATGGTGAAGCTGAAATTGCCGCTGCCCGGCCGCGCTCCAGCAAGCGTGCCGTCCGGCAAGGCGGCGGGCTCGTAAGTCAGCGCAGCACGCTTGCCGTGGGCCGAGCGCGCCAGCAAGGCCGCCGAGGCCGGTGATCCCACCTCCTCGTCGCTGTTGATGACGACTTCGTAGCCCAGCCGGCCGGTCCAATCGATGGCCTCGATCGCCTTGAGCGCCGCCAGCATTACCGCGATGCCGCCCTTCATGTCGGCGACTCCCGGGCCGTTCAGCACGCCGTCCTCAAGCCAGGTCAGCGACTGGAACGGGTGATCGGCCTCGAACACCGTGTCCATGTGACCGGTTAAGAGCAGTTGCACCGGTGCTTCCGGACGAACTTTCAGGTGCAGGTGGCGGCCATGCTCGATGTCGCGGATAGCGCCGGCGGCATCGACCGTCTCGACCCGCGCCGGCTCGTCGAGCGTGAGGTCGCCCGGCAGCACCGAAAATGCATCGGCCAGCAGGCCGGCCATGCGCTTCAGCCCGGCGAGGTTGAGCGACCCGCTGTTGACCGCCGCCCAGGTCTCCACCTGGACAAGCATCTCCGCGGATTGGGCGGTTTCGACGACCTGTAGTTCGCGTGTGGAGAGGGCCCCCATTTGCTCTCCCTAGCCGCGCCCATTTGCGAAGGCCACACCGGGCAAGCTATCGGTCTTCCGATGTCCGACCGCCTCTACCTTGACGATCTGTTCGTCGGCCAGACCTTCGGCAGTGAGCCGTACCTAGTGGACAGTGCGCAGATCAAGCGCTTCGCGGCGGAGTTCGACCCGCAGCCTTTCCACCTCGACGAGGCGGCGGCCGAAAAGTCCCTGTTCAAGGGGCTCGCGGCGAGCGGCTGGCATACGGCGGCGCTGACGATGCGCCTGCTTGTCGACAGCGTGCCGCTGGAGGAGGGCCTAGTCGGCGCCGAGCTGTCGATCTCCTGGCCCAAGCCGACCAGGCCGGGAATGGCGATTCGGGTGTTCAGCGAGATCGTCGATATCACGCCGTCCCGGTCAAAACCGAATATGGCGATGGTGACGATGCGGAACGAAACCCGTGACCAGGACGATGATGTCCTGCAGATCTTCACGGTCAAGATGCCGGTGTTCAAACGCCCTTGAAAATGTTTGCTTGGTGTATTATAGATGCAATACACCTAGAGGAGCGGAATGATGCTCGAGAATCCAGTCCACAAGCGCATGGCCATTGCCGCCGCGATCGGCGCCGTCGTCGCCATCCCGCTGCCCTTCATTGGCCCAATTCTTGGGGCGCTGGTCGGCGGCGGGATTGGCTATTTCACGGCGCCGCAAAGGTAATCGCCGAAACCGGTTAAGGTCGGCGCGCATTTATATCAAAGGGGAGCATAGCGGACGCGTTATCTCCCTTCCAGGCCTGCACGGCACTGGCCGATTATGGTACGGAGACTCTTCGCGTGACTGTCGAAGGGGGAACCGATGGCCTGGAAATTCCGATCGTTGGGATTGGCCGCGACGATCGTCGGCGCGGCCTTGCTGGGAGCTGGGGCGACAGCCAGGGCCGCCGACGAGGATCATCGGCACGATGCGGATATCGGAACGCTCAGTTTCGAGACGAGTTGCAATCCCGCCGCCGAGGCGCTGATCCGGGAAGGGGCCGCCTGGCTCCATTCCTTCGGTTATCCCGACGCGGAAACGAGCTTCCGTGCTGCCGCGGCGGCCGACGCCGATTGCGCGATTGCCCAATGGGGCATCGCCATGAGCCAATTCCATCCGCTGTGGGAGCCGCCGACCGCGGCCGAGCTGGCTAAGGGCAGGGCGGCAATGTCCGAGGCCGCAACGCGGCCCGGCAAGGCGAATGCGATCGAGCGCGGGCTGGTTTCCGCAATCGCCACATTCTTCGATCCGGCCCGAACCACCCATGCCGAACGGGTCACGGCCTATAGTCAGGCAATGCGCGACCTCCTTGCCCGCTTTTCGAGCGTTCATGAGGTGCGGGCCTTTACCGCCTTGTCGCTGCTGGCCGTTGGATTGCTCGACAAGGATCCGGGCTACGCCCGCGAAAAGGAAGCGGCGATCCTGCTCGATGAGGTGTTCGCCGTCAATCCGGATCATCCCGGGGTGACGCATTATCTGATCCACGGGTTCGATTCGCCGTCGCTGGCGCCGCTCGCCCTAGCCGCAGCGAAGCGGTACGCGAAGATTGCGCCCGACAGCGCGCATGCCCACCACATGCCCTCCCACATTTTCGTCAGGCTCGGCATGTGGGAAGATGCGATATCGTCGAACATCAATTCGGAAGCCTCGGCGATGCGGATCGCGCGCCGCCAGGGCCTCGCTGACTCGTCGAGCGAGCGGCTGCATGCGATGGATTATCTGGCTTACGGCTATCTCCAGCTCGGCCGCGACCGCGACGCGGCGCGCGTGCTCGCCAACCTTGGTGCGATCAGGCAGGCCGACCCGCCGGTGTTCAGCGTCGCTTACGCCGCAACGGCGATACCGGCACGCTATGCGCTCGAACGGCGGCAGTGGCAGGATGCTGCGTCGCTCAAGCTGCCCGGAAAGGCCGAAACGCTGGCGTCACTCGACCAGTATCCGTGGGGACGGGCGCATATCTATTTCGCCCAGGCTGTCGGCGCCGCGAGATCGGGGCAGGTCGAACGGGCCCGCACCGCGCTCGACCGACTGGTCGCGATCCGGTCTGCAATCACGGTTCCGGCGGGGACCTACGACTGGGCGAACCAGGTCGAAATCCAGCGCCGAGTCGCGGCCGCCTGGGTCGCCCAGGCCGAGGGGCGAAAGGCCGATGCGCTGGCGACCATGCGCGAAGCCGCCGATCTCGACGACCGGAGCGAAAAGCATCCGGTGACGCCCGGCCAGATCCTCCCGGCCAGGGAGCAGCTTGGCGAATTGCTGCTCGACCAGGGCAACGCGCCTGGCGCCTTGGCCGAATTCCGGGCAGCGCTCGAGCGAGCGCCCAATCGGTTCGGATCAATCTATGGTGCGGCGCGCGCCGCGCGGGCCTTGCGCGACAGAAAGGCCGCGGAGGCCTATTATCGCCAGCTTGCGGCGCTACCCGCTGACCCTGACCGCGCCGGCATCGCCGAGGCCAGGGCGTTTCTTGGCGGTCAGCGGCTGGCCGCTCAGAGGTGATCGGCGAAATCGCTTAGCAATCGCCGGTACAGGTCCCGCTTGAACGGGACGATCAGGTCAGGCAGCGCGGCCGGCTCGATCCACTTCCAGTGGCTGAACTCGGGATGCCTGGTGGCGATGTTCACGTCGTTGTCCCGGCCCGTGAAGCGGCACAGAAACCAGTCCTGAAGCTGGCCCTTCCATTTGCCGCCCCATAATCTGCCGCGCAATTCCTCGGGCAGGTCGTAGCGCAGCCGTTCTGGGCATTCGGCGATCCGCTCGACCAGGTGCGGCGCGATGCCGGTCTCTTCCTCAAGCTCGCGAAGCGCCGTCGCCCAAGGCTCCTCGCCCTTGTCGATCCCGCCCTGCGGCATCTGCCAGGCCTCGTCGGTGTTATCGATCCGCCTGCCGACGAACACCTTGCCGTCCTGGTTGAGCAGCATGACGCCGACCCCGCGGCGGTAAAGATGGTCGTCGGTCATCGATTTAGGGCCGTATCAAGTTGCCGTGCAGCCTTGCTGTAAATCTCAATGTCATTGTCCTGGCTGGCGACCAGCGCGAGGTGCAGCCGCAGTTCCTTCACCAATCCGGGGTTTGCGCGCAATTCCGCGGCGGTGCGGGTGGCAACTTCAGGGTCGAGGTCCAACCGACAGTCGGTGTGCAATGCCAGGTCGAGATCGCCCGGCCGCTTGAAATAGTCGCCGCACTGCTTGCGGATCTGCGCCTGGACATCGTCGGGAATGATCGAACGAACTTCATCGCGATACTTGGACATGACGCGGTTGAGGCCAAGATTCTCGGCTGGAAAGGTCATCAGCCGCAACAAGGGATCGCGGATTGCCGGATCGTCGATGTCGCGCATCTGGTCGGCGCCAAGAACCGTCGCCCAGCTTTCGGTGGTTGTCGACATCGCCTTGATCTGGCTGGCTTGATAAGCCGCGATGACGAAGTCTCTGTCGCTGACCTTAGGATCGCCGGCCCAGGCCGCAAACGCGGTGCCGGCATATCGGCGCGTGGTTGTGTAATAATCGCGGACGAACGCAGCGCGTGCCTGGATCCGCTTCGCCTCGGGCTTCAGCTGCTCAAGCCGGTGAGCTGTCTCCGCGCGCTCCATTCGTTGCTCGTTCCAGTTGGCGACCCAGGTGCCGATGAATACGCCGACGATGACGATCGCCAGCTCGATGCCAATGGCGAACCAGTTCTGGGCGCGCAAATTGGCCGCGAAGCGCTTGAAGATCATCTCGCTTGCTCCCCCAGGAACCGATGACGAATCGACCGGCGAGCGGAGCTTAGCGGCTTATCGTGAGCGCTCCACCAAGGGGCGCAGATATTCGATACAGCGCGCCAGGTCGTCATTCGCCGAGGGCACCGCTTTCCGCACGTTCAGGAAGCCATGCACCGTGCCTTCCGCCTCCCAATAAATGGTCTCCACCCCGGCAGCCACGCAGGCGGCGGCATAGGCGCGGCCCTGGTCGCGGATCGGGTCGAGGCTGGCGGTGAGGACGAAGGTCGGCGGAAGGCCGGCTGCGCCCTTCAGCAGCGGGCTGTAGCGCCAGTCGTTCTTAGGCCCGGCGTAGCAGTCCTCGAACCAGTCCATGCTCGGCTTGGTCAGCAGATGGCCCTGGCAGAACTGGTCGTAGCTTGGATATTTCACGGTCGGGTCGGCGGCTGGGTAGATCAACCATTGAGCGACGACCGGGACCGCCGCCGGTTCGTCGCGAAGGGCGACCGTCACGGCCGCCGCCAGGTTGCCGCCGGCGCTGTCGCCGGCAGGGACCAGTCCGGTCGGTATCCGGCCGAGCGCTGGCGGCGATGTCGCCAACCAGCGCGCAGCCGCCAGCGCATCGTCGAACGCCGCAGGGAAGGGGGACTCGGGCGCAAGCCGATAATCGATCGCGACGACCGGGATATCCAGCTCGATGGCCAGGTCAATGCACAGGGGTTCGTGCGTTTCGATATCGCCGATCACCCAGCCGCCGCCGTGGATGAAGACCATGACCGGACCTGGGCCACGCACTTCGCGCGGGTCATAAAGCCGCATCGGAACCGGTCCGCCGCCGATGTCGCGAAGGACGGCAATCTCCTTCGCCGGGGCGTCGAGCGCATAGCGCCCGGCGACCATCATCTGACGCGCCGCCTCCGGCCCTGCCTCATGGCCCTTGGGCCCGGGCAGGCCGTTGAGGAAGTCGAGGAACTGGCGGACGTCGGGCCGGACGAAGGGGTCGGTCATGGGTGCGTCCTTGCGGGGAGCGAAGCGACGAAGCAATCCAGTTTCAAATGAAAATGCCTGGATTGCTTCCCCCGGATCAGGTCCGGGGTCGCAATGACGCCTTTGTGGGACTAATAAGGAGCTCACTCGCCGAGTTTCAGGAACAATATGGCCACCGCCACCCATCTCCTCACGACACGCGAAGCCACCGCGCAGCCCGAACCCGAAGCCGTCGTCGTCCGCTTCGCCGGCGACAGCGGCGACGGCATGCAGCTGACCGGCGGCCAGTTCACCCTGTCGACCGCGCTGGCCGGCAACGACCTCGCCACCTTCCCCGATTTCCCGGCGGAGATCCGCGCGCCGCAGGGGACGACTTTCGGCGTCTCCGCCTTCCAGATCAATTTTGGCAGCTGCTCGATTGAGACCGCCGGCGACCAGCCGGACGTGCTGGTGGCGATGAACCCGGCGGCGCTGAAGACCAACGTCGGCGCGCTGCGCGAAGGCGGGCTGATCATCGCCGACGAAGGCGAATTCTCGGCCCGCAACCTCGCCAAGGCGGGTTACGACCAGAACCCGCTCGAGGACGGGTCCTTAAGCAAGTGGCAGCTGGTCCATTTCAACATCTCGCAGCTGACCCTGGACGCGGTGAAACCGTTCGGCCTCGGCAACAAGGAGGCTTTGCGCTGCAAGAATATGTGGACGCTTGGCCTGGCGCTGTGGATGTTCGACCGCGACCGCCAGCCGATCGTCGACTGGCTCAAGGCCAAGTTCGCGAAGGCGCCGGGATTGGCCGAGGCCAATATCGCCGCCCTCAACGCCGGGCATGCCTATGGCGAAACGGCCGAGATGGGCGAATCCGTCATGCGGCGGCACCACATTGCCGCCGCGCCCGCCGAGCCCGGCCTCTACCGGACGGTCACCGGCGCGGAATCGCTGGCGCTCGGCCTGGTCGCCGGCTGCCAGCTCGCC
>DASSPS010000011.1:0-9708 GCA_035699505.1 Sphingomicrobium sp.
CGGCGGCGCGATCAAATATGTCACCAAACGCTTGTCGGCTGATCCGGAATTCCGGGTCCGGGCCAATTACGGGTCCTACGACCAGGCGGATTTGATCCTCTCCGCTTCGATGCCGCTGACCGAAGGCTTCCGGGTCGGAGCGTCGGCGGCGCGGCTCAGCCGCGGCGGCTTCGGCACCAACCTCACCACCGGCAAGGAAAATTACAACAAGGACATCTGGGCGTTCCGCGGCACGCTGGAGATGGAGCCGACCGACCGGATCTTCATTCGGATGACCGGCGACCATACGCTCGACAAGAGTGAGTCGCGCGGTGGGCACCGCCTGATCACCAGTCTGCGCAGCCTCGCCCCCGTTCTGGACGACGTCTACGACACGCGCGGTGGGCTCGATTCGCCTGAGCAAAAAGTCAAAGGCGGTGGCATGGCGCTGCACGTCGATGTCGGCCTGACCGATGCGTTGAAGCTCCGGTCGATCGGCGCCTATCGCGCCGACACCAGCAAGACTCCGATTGATTTCGATGCGCTGCCGACAGTCAGCCTCGACGTCCCCGGCATCTATCGTAACAACCAGCTCAGCCAGGAATTGCAGCTGCTCTATGAGGGCGACCGCTTGAACGGCGTGGCCGGCGTCTATTTCCTTGACGCCGAGGCGATCACCCTCTTCGATGCCCGGCTCTACGACCTCGGCGCGCTGATCGGCTTCCCCGGCTTCACGGCTTCGACCGAAAGCACGATCGACACCAAGACCTGGGCCGTATTCGGCGACTTCACTTTCGACATTTCCGCCCAGTTCAGCGTGTCGGCCGGCGGTCGCTACACCAACGACAAGCGGAAAGGCCGGGTTCTTCGGCGCAGCTGGTACTTCGGCGGTTCGCCGACGTTCGGCGGGTCGCCGCCCTATAATGTCGGAACGCAGCTCGGCGGACCGACATCGAACTTTACCGGCAAGCGCACCGATACGGCTTTTACGCCGCGTATCTCGCTGAGCTTCAAGCCGACCCCCGATCACCATCTCTACGCGAGCTGGTCGAAGGGCTTCAAAGGCGGCGGCTTCGACCCGCGCGGCCAATCCAACCAGGCGCCCGATCTTGACGGTGACGGGATCCGCGGCGACGCCGACCCGCAGGACGTGTACGAATATATGACCTTCGAGCCGGAGAAGGTCACTTCATTCGAAATCGGCTACAAGGCGTCTTTATTCGACCGGCGGATTTCGACCGGGATCGCGCTGTTCAACGCCGATTATAAGGACATGCAGATTCCGGCCTCCCAGGCTTGCGTGGTCGGTGGAATTCCCAACTTCTGCGGAGTCACCAGCAATGCCGGCAAAGCGCGCATCCGGGGCATCGAATGGGAAGGCAACGCACGTCTGTTCGGCGATCCGGGCGGTGCGCAGCGACTCAACTTCGGCTGGTCTCTCGGCTACCTCGACGGCAAGTTCAAGGAATTCATGTCGCTCGTTGCCTATGAGGAGAACGGCACGCCCATTCCACTGCCCGGCCGGCTAGTGAATTTGGCCGACCATTACTCGATCCAGAATACGCCCAAGTGGACGGCCAGCGGAACATTGAGCTATCTGGCCGAAATCGCCGGCGGCGACCTCAGTCTATCGTCCACCTTGAGCTACCGAAGCGACAGCCAACAGTTCGAATGGCCGACACCTGGGATTGACCAGAAGGCATTCTCGCTGTGGGACGCAAGCGCCGTCTACACGCTGCCCGGCGGCCGCTATTCAATCGGCCTTCACGGCAAGAATCTGACCGACAAGCAGTATAAACTCGCCGGCTACAACTATCTCTGGCAAAACCCATGGAACGGACAATTCATCCTGCTGAACGGCCAGCCAGGATACAGCCCGGCCAGCAACCTCGGTCAGGAAGGAATCCTCAGCGCCTTCTACGGCAACCCGCGGCAGGTGTTCGTGTCGCTGTCGGCGAAGTTCTGATAGCGCGCCGGAAGAAGGCGGAGTGATGGCGGACTATGTAGAGCGGCGCTGGACGTCGCGGGACGGACTGTCGCTCTACGCCCGTGACTATGCCGGCGCGGCCGGCGCGGCCCGCCTGCCCGTGATCTGCCTGCACGGGCTTACCCGCAACTCGAAGGACTTCGAGGCTCTGGCGCCGTTGATCGCTGCCGCCGGCCGGCGGGTGATCGTGCCCGATGTCCGGGGCCGGGGGCTCTCCGACCGCGATCCCGATCCCGCCAATTATGTCCCCAACACCTACGCCCGCGACATCATCCGGCTGCTCGACCTGCTGGGCATGTCCCGGGCGTTGTTCGTCGGCACTTCTATGGGCGGAATCATCAGCCTCGCCATCTCCGGCATGCGGCGGCGCATGGTGGCCGGCCTGGTGCTCAACGATGTCGGCCCGGAGGTGTGCAACGTCGGCATCGACCGGATCAAAAGCTATGTCGGCAAGAAGGTCGACATCGGCAGCTGGGACGATGCCGCCGCCTATTTGCGGAGGATCAACGGCGTCGCGTTCCCCGACTATACCGACAGGGACTGGGCCGATTTCGCCCGCCGCACCTTCGCCGAAACGAACGGCGCGCCGCACCTCGATTACGACCCGGCGATCATGCAGCCGCTGAGCGAGAACCGGTACAAGGCCATGACCTTCGTCGCCTGGTATCTGTTCAGGCGGCTGGCCCGGTCGGCGCCGGTGCTGCTGGTGCGTGGCGAGCTCTCCGACCTCCTGTCGAAGGACATCGCCGACAAGATGCAGCGCCGGGCGCCGGCCATGCGCCGGGTGGAAATCCCGCGCGTCGGCCACGCCCCCATGCTGACCGAGCCGCAGGCGGTGGACGCCATCACCGCCTTCCTGCAAACGGCGCCATGATCGCGACCGAAGACCGCCGGGTGCAGCGCCGGGTCCTGCTGCTCCTGCTGTTCGCCTATATCTTCAACTTCATCGATCGGAATATCATCGGTGTCCTCGCCGTGCCGATCCGCGCCGAATTCGACCTGGACGACACGGCGCTTGCCACGCTCGGGGTGGCGTTCGGGATTTTCTATGCGGTGATCGCCATTCCCATCGCCTGGCTCGCCGACCGAAAGAGCCGGGTGAACATCATTGCCGGCGCGGTCGCGCTGTGGAGCCTGTTCACCGCCGCCTGCGGCCTGGTACAAAGCTACACGGCTCTGGTCATGGCCCGGATGGGGGTCGCGGTCGGCGAGGCGGGCGGCATTGCCCCTTCCTACGCCCTCATTTCCGATTTCTACCCGCGCCCTCGGCGCGCCCGCGCCCTCGCCTTCTTCAGCCTCGGCATCCCGATCGGATCGGCGCTCGGCGTCTTTTTCGGCGGCTGGCTGGCCTCGGCGCTGGACTGGCGGACCGCCTTCCTCATCGTTGGCCTGCTCGGCCTGCCCGCGGCGCTGTCGATCAAATTGTTCGTCCCCGAACCGCCGCGCGGCCAGTTCGATGGCGACGGCGAGCTCGTCGACGCATCGGCGCTGCGGGTCGTCGTCGGCGCTCTCGCCCGAACGCCCAGCTTTTGGCTGCTGTCGTTCGGCGCCGCGTCCGGCTCGATCCTCGGCTACGGCCTGATCTTCTGGCTGCCGAGCTTCTTCAATCGCAGCTTCGGCCTGCCGCTTGACCAGGTCGGCTGGTTCTACGGGTCGATCATCCTGGTAGGCGGGGCGCTGGGCACCTGGCTGGGCGGCCTCGTCGCCGACCGCACGGGGCCGTCACGCCCGGCCGCCTACGCCCTGATCCCGTCGGTCTGCTTCCTGATCACCGCGCCGACCTTCGCTCTCGGCCTGTTCGCGCCGAGCCTGCCGGTCGCCTGGATCCTGTTCACCATCGGCCAGATGCTGGCCCTGGCCTGGCTCGGGCCGGTCATTGCCGCCGTCCAGCATATCGTCGTGCCGTCGATGCGGGCGACGGCCTCGGCCTGCTTCCTGTTCATCAACAATCTCATCGGCATCGCCTTCGGAATCTATTTCCTCGGCTGGATGTCGGACCGGATGAAGGCCGCGCACGGCGACGATTCATTGCAATTTTCGATCCTCTACGGCCTGGCCTTCTATCTCATTGCCGCCATTTTCTACCTGTTCGCGGCGCGCCGCCTGCGCCGCGATTTTGTCTCCTGAAATCCTGCAAGTAATTGAAATGCAGGGTTCATCTCCCTGCGGCGGATGGCGACAGGACCGCCGACGAAGCGTTGGAACGGTGATGTTCCACAACCGTTGAGTGCCCGAAGGAGATTTATCATGAGGAAGATGTTCCTCGCCGCCAGCGTCGCGGCACTGGCGATTTCAGTTCCGGCGTCCGCCGAAAGGGGCGGTAACAAAGAAAAGGGCGGGGCGCCGGCGGCCCAGGCCCAGCAGGGCGGCGGCAAGCAGGCCAAGGCTGATCGCGGCGGCGGCCAGGCCGTGAAGGTGGACCGCGGCGGCAGCAAGGGTCAGGCAAGGATCGAAAGCCGCGGCGGCGACCAGCGCATGGTACGCGCCGAGCGACGCAACGAGCGCGCCCAGATTCAGGCGGCCCGCGTTGATCGCGGCAAGCCAGACAGGGCCGAGCTGCGCGTTCACGGCAAGTCCGACAGCAACAAGCTGAACGTCGGCAACCGTGGCGAGCTGAAGCAAGCGGGCCGCGCCAATGTCCGGATGCCGGACCTGAACGACGTCCGCCTAGCCGGGAGTGGCAAGGCCAGGGCCGTTCGTGTCGATATCGACAATGACGACCCGTGGATCGAAAATTTTGCCAGGGGCGTCGGCGGCTGCCCGCCAGGACTGGCCAACAAGAATCCCCTGTGCATGCCTCCCGGGCAGTACAAGAAGCTTGAAGGCACGCTGCTTCCGGCCGCGATCCGATCGCGCATGCTCCCGGATTTCCTGAAGAGCGTCTATCGCGACGATGATGACTATTATTACCGCTGGAACGAAGGGCTGGTGTATCGGGTCGATCGCGACACGAACCTGATCGCGTCTCTTCTGCCCTTGTTCGGCGGCGGGCTAACCCTCGGGCAGACGTTCCCAACGACGTTCGGGAGCGCGTTCATGCCCTCCTACTATCAGCCTTTCTACCGCGATTCGGCAGACGACTATTACCGCTACAACAATGGCTACATGTACGAGATCGACCGCAGCAGCGGGCTGATCGAGGACATTATCCCGCTCTACGACAATGGCTATGGCGTCGGACAGATGCTGCCGACGAGCTACAGTTATTACAACCTCCCCGATCCGTACCGAAGCTACTACAGCGACAATGACGACTATTATTATCGCTATGCGCCGGGCGCGATCTATCAGGTGGACCGTGACACGCAGCTGATTTCGGCGGTCGCCTCCTTGCTCACCGGCGGCCTCGGCGTCGGCCAGCAACTGCCGCTCGGATACAGCGCGTACAACCTGCCTTTGTCCTACCGCGATCAATATTATGACACGCCGGACAATTGGTACCGCTACTCGAACGGCAACATCTACCAGATTGATCCGACGACTCAGCTGATCACCGCGGTGATCGCAGCGCTTGTTTAATTTCTGAAGCGATGGATCGACGGCGGCCCCGCATGCGTTGCGGGGCCGTTTCGACAATCTGATGAAGGAGTTTTCCGACATGTCGCGCAGCGTAATTCTATACGGACTCGCGGCCGCCATCCTGGCGCTGCCGGCGTGCACCGAAACCGATGACGGCAACCGGGCGGGCAACGCCGCCACCGGTGAGGCGACGGGGGAGGTGAGCACGACGATCGCGTCTGGAATAGCCCAGGACAGCCAGTTCCTCGCCGCCGCCAAGTCGGCCGGGCTGGACGCGACCCTCGCGGGCCCAGGGCCCTATACGGTCCTTGCGCCGAGCAACGCGGCCTTCGCCAAGCTTCCGGCCGGGACTCTTGAAGGCCTGCAGGCCCCGGAGAAAAAAGGCGAGCTGACCGCCCTGCTGACCTATCACATCCTGCCCGGCGTCGTTCTTGCCGAGGATATCGGCAAGGCGATCGACAATGCCAAGGGCAAGGCGGTGCTGGCAACCATGGGCGGCGAGACCGTGACAGCGACCAAGGAAGGCGACAAGATCGTCCTGACCGACAGCACGGGCGCCAAGGCGACGGTGGTTACGGCCGACCAGAAAAGGTCAAACGGCATCGTTCATGAAATCGACACGGTGCTGAGCCCCCCAAAATCAGGCTGACCTGCTGCATCTGCCACTGGCACGCGCCAATCCGCTCGCTATAACGGCGGCCAGGCGCGTGATTGAGGGGCATGGACAGCATGAAAGCGACGATTGAACGGGCGACACTCCTCAAGAGCCTCGGCCACGTCCAGTCGGTCGTGGAGCGCCGCAACACCATCCCGATCCTGTCCAATGTCCTGATCGAAGCAAGCGAGGACGGATCGCTCCGCCTGATGGCCACCGACCTTGACCTGCAGGTCGATGAAAGCGTGCCGGCCAACGTTAGTCAGGCCGGGGCTATCACGGTTTCGGCGCACACTTTCTTCGACATTGTCCGCAAGCTTCCGGAGGGCAGCCAGGTCGAATTGACGGCATCCGAAGGCAAAATGCAGGTCGTCGCCGGCCGCGCCCGCTTCAATTTGTCGACCCTGCCGCGCGATGACTTCCCGGTGATCGCCGAAGGCGAATTGCCGACCCGCTTCGAACTGCCGGCGGCCACCCTCCGCCAGATCATCGACAAGACCAAGTTCGCCATCTCGAGCGAGGAAACCCGTTACTATCTGATGGGCATCTTCCTCCATGTCGCCGACGATCTGCTGAAAGCCGCGGCGACGGACGGGCATCGGCTCGCCCGGATCACGCTGCCCAAGCCCGACGGCGCCGACGGCATGCCGGACGTCATCATTCCCCGCAAATGCGTGGTCGAACTCAGGAAGCTGCTCGACGAGCTTGAAGGCACGGTCGAGGTCACGCTGTCGCCGACCAAGATCCGCTTCGGGCTCGGCAACGCCGTCCTCACCAGCAAGCTGATCGACGGCACCTTCCCGGACTATAACCGGGTGATTCCGACCGGGAATGACAAGCTGTTGAAGCTCGATCCCAAGACCTTTTCGGCCGGCGTAGACCGCGTCTCGACCATCGCCAGCGAGAAGACCCGCGCCGTCAAGATGAGCGTCGACCGCGACAAGGTGACCCTGTCGGTGACCTCGCCGGAAAATGGTCTGGCGGTCGAGGAGCTGCCCGCCGACTATGGCTCGGACAGCCTCGAGATCGGCTTCAACGCCCGCTACCTGCTCGATATCCTCAACGAGATCGACGGCGACACCGTCGAGGTCCACCTCGCCGACGCCGCAGCCCCGACCCTGCTCCGCGAGAATGACAAGGCCAACGCACTGTACGTGCTGATGCCCATGCGGGTGTAATGATCTGCCGGCTCTGGCGAGGGTGGACGACGCCCGATAATGCCGCCGCCTATGAGCGGATCGTTCGCGACGAGGTGATTCCGGGCATCGAGGCTCGCCGGATACCGGGCTTCCTGCATGTTGACCTGATGCGTCGCGACCTGGGCGGCGAGATCGAGTTTCAGACCCTGATGTGGTTCGACAGCATTGATTCGGTCAAGGCCTTCATGGGCGAAGACTTTTCGGTCAGCCACGTCCCGGCCGAGGCGCGCGCCGTGCTCAACAGCTTCGACGATCGAGCCGCCCATTTCGAAGTTCTCGACCGCCGCTCCCAATAGCGCCTAAGCGGCTCGAGTGCCGGTTTCCCGCCTCTCCCTGACCGACTTCAGGTCCTATCCTGATGCCTTGATCGAGCCCGGTCCGGGCTTCGTCCTGCTGTCGGGTGACAATGGCGCGGGCAAGACCAATGTCCTTGAAGCGGTGTCGCTGCTGACCCCCGGGCGAGGCCTGCGCGGCGCGCCGCTGTCGGAAATGGCGCGCATTGGCGGGTCGGGCGGCTTTGCGGTCGCGGCTAGGGTTGGGGAGACGGACATCGGCACCGGCGTTCAGCCATCCGCGCCGGATCGCCGGCAGGTCCGGGTCAACGGTGCCGCCGCCGCGGTCAATTCGCTCAGCGAATGGCAGTCCGTGCTGTGGCTGACGCCAGCCATGGACCGGTTGTTCAGCGGCACCGCCGGCGACCGCCGCCGTTTCCTCGACCGGCTGGTGCTGGCGCTCGAGCCGGGTCACGCCCGCCACGCGGCCCGCTATGAAGCGGCGATGCGCGCCCGCACCAAACTGCTTGGCGAAGAACATGCCGACGCCGACTGGCTGGCGGCGCTGGAAGCGGCGATGGCTGAGCATGGCGCTGCCATGGCCGACGCCCGCGGCCGGACTGTTGTCGCCCTCGGCGAGCGGCTGGCGGCTTTGCCCGACGGCGACTTTCCGAACGCCGCGATCACGCTTGACGCGTGGGGCGGCGGCGACCTGGCCGCGACCCTTCGGTCGAATCGGTCGCGGGATGCCGCCGCCGGCCGCGCCACCGAAGGCCCGCACCGCCACGATCTTGCGGTCAGTCATTTGACCAAGGCCATGCCCGCCGCCCGCTGCTCGACCGGAGAGCAGAAGGCGCTTCTCCTCGGCCTGGTGCTGGCGCATGCCGGGCTGGTTGCCGACCGGCGCGGCGCGCCCCCGATCCTCCTTCTCGATGAGGTCGCCGCTCACCTCGATCCCAGGCGCCGCTCCGCCTTGTTCGCCCGGCTGGAAGGGCGCGGCCAGGTATGGATGACGGCGACGGAAAGCGCGCTGTTAGACGGCATCGGTGTCGCCTCCCGCTTCCATGTCGAGACAGGCCAAATCGCGCTGGCCTAGACTTTCTTCACTTTCCCTCTATATTGCACTGCAGCACGAGGCGCTTTCCAAGCGGCGTGAACGGTCTCGACGGAAAGTTGAGGACCCGGCCCGCGTCTCGATCAATTTGCTTCCCAATTCACGCGGGGCGCTTTCTAGACCCCTCGGACCGCGCCTTCCGCGCGGCCGATTTTTCATTGGAATATTCATGTCTTTTCACAATCTGGGGCTTTCCAAGCCTCTGCTCGACGCGCTTGCCGCCAAGGATTATTCGCAGGCGACGCCGATCCAGACCCAGGCCATTCCGACCGTATTGAGCGGTCGTGATCTCCTCGGCATTGCCCAGACCGGCACCGGCAAGACGGCGGCGTTCATGCTGCCCTCGCTCGACCGGCTGGCCGCCGCCAAGCAATATCCGCGTCCGGGCCAGATCCGGATGCTGGTGCTTGCCCCGACCCGGGAGCTTGCGGCGCAGATCGCCGCCAGCGCCCAGACCTATGGCCGCTTCATGCAACTGTCGGTCGGCGCCATCTATGGCGGCGTTCCCAACGGCAAGAGCGTTCGCACCGTCTCGCGCGGCCTCGACGTCCTCGTCGCCACGCCGGGCCGGCTGCTCGACCTCATCGACCAGCGCGCGCTGTCGCTCCGCGATCTCGAAATCCTCGTCCTCGACGAGGCCGACCAGATGCTTGACCTCGGCTTCATCCACGCCCTGAGGCGGATCGTCAGCCTGGTTCCGGCCAAACGCCAGACCCTGTTCTTCTCGGCCACCATGCCGAAGGCGATCAAGGAACTGGCCGACAAATATCTGACCAACCCGGCTGAAGTCGCGGTGACTCCCGTCGCCAAGACCGCTGACCGCGTCGACCAGCGTGTCGTCCACGTCAACCAGAACGAGAAGACGGCGCTGCTGACCCTGTTCTTCCAGCGCGAGAAGAGCGAGCGCACCCTGGTTTTCAGCCGCACCAAGCATGGCGCCGACAAAATCGTCCGCCAGCTCGAAGCCGCGGGCATTCCCGCCG
>DASSPS010000012.1:0-85374 GCA_035699505.1 Sphingomicrobium sp.
AGCGTCTTCTCGTGCCAGGCGATGCCGTGCCGGTCGACCAGCGCGATGAAGTCCGCCGGCGTGAAGCGGCTCAGCGCCGACTTGGCGAAATGCGGGTTGGCCGACAGGAAATTTCCCGCCGTGGTCCCGAAATTGGTGAAATTGCACCGCCCGCCGCCGGAGATCAGGATCTTGGCCCCTGGCTCGGGCGAATGATCGACCAGCAGCACCCGCCGGCCGCGCTGCCCGGCAAGCGCGGCACAGAACATCCCCGCCGCGCCGGCGCCGATGACGATTGCGTCGCAAGGTTCGGCTCGCGGCATGGCTCAAGCCCTAGCGCGTCCGCGCCGCAACCTGGCCATCGAAAAACGCTGCCGACGCTACATCACCGCTTCATTGCCCTTGGTCAGCGGGCATTCGTTGACTCCCGGCGCGTGAAGATGATTGGCGTGAGGCGTGTATCCAGCCAGGATCATCCGGTCGATCTCGGCCTGGTCCTTGGGCAGCGGCACCACCGGCGGCGGCTTGCTGACCGGGCCTTCCGATTGCAGCACGGCGGGAGCTTGCGCTGGCGGCGCCGCGGCTTGCTCCGGGGCGCGCTCACATCCCCCCAGGACGACCGCAAGTCCAACTATCAACTGTTTCATTGCCACTCCTTATTACGCATTCGAGCAGAAAGCAGGCCGGACCGAATCCTTGCAGACGTCGGGCGGATTTGGCGCGTTTCGCCAATAGTCGAGCAAGCCGATGGCGCGAACGAGATTGGCGTAGCCCGGGTCAGCGCTTGCCGCGGCCAGATTGGGTTCGAACAGGACTTCCGCGTCAAACAGGCCGCGGGCCCGCACCAGGTTGGCGGCCGCCTGCAACGCGGCCGAATGGGCGCCGAGGGCGGCGAGCGTCGCGACCACGACCTTGTCGTTATAGCGGGGATCGGCGGCGAAACCCTGCAGGCTGCCGATGGATTTTTGCCGTTGCGCGATGTCGCTCGATTTGAGCGCGGCGAAGGCGCCGGCCAGGGCCTTTCGCTGCACGCTGGTCAACGGCAGGTCGGGAGCGTTCAGGCCGGCGATCGCTTCGTCATAGCGGCGCGTCCAAAGGGCCGACTTGATCTTGAGCAGGCGGAGCGAGGTCGCGTCCGGCCACAACTCGAGCGTGGCTCTAAGGACGCCGTCGGCTTCCTCATTCCTGCCGACGACGTAGAGCGCCTGGGCGAAGCGCAGGTTGCTGAATGGGGCCAGCGGCCGCATGTCTCGCGCCCGCTCATATTCGTCGACGGCCTCTTCCATGCGCCCGACCGACGCCAGGAAATCGCCATAGGCCTGCCGCTCGCAGCCACATTCGGTCGGCCGAACACTGAGCGCTTTCTTGAGCAAGGTCTCCCTCTCGTCGAAGCGGTCGAGGGGCAACAGGCCGGCGAGCGCCATATAGCCTTCGGGATTCTGGGCATCGAGCGCCATCGACTTGCGCGCCGCGGCGGTCGCTTCGGCACGCAGCCGGTTCGCCTCCGCCGATCGCTCCGCCGTCAATGGCACCGCCGCCAGCGCCAGGGCCGACCAGCCGAACGAGAAATCCGGAAGCGCCACCGTCACTCGCCGCGCCGCGTCGAGTTCGGCGGCCGGATTGGTCGATCCGCTCCAATGCTCGTTGCACCATTTCAGGTAAAGCGCGAGCGCCTGGTCGGACATTCGCCGCGGGTAGGAGGATGCGCCCCACAAGCCGCATCGAACGACCTGGCTTGCCCCGACCGCGGCCTGGCGCGCGGCGACGGCGTCCGCGACCTCATGTTCATAGGCGCCGGACCACAGGACTACGCCGGATTCCTGGTTGCGAAGGTTGATGGTGAACCGAACGGCGGGGCCCAGTCGATTGACGGTCCCGTCCATGACAAACGGCGCCGAGGCAGTGGCCGCCCGATCCGGAGGAGCCACGACGCTCACGGCATTTTCGGCGCCGAACGCGGCAACGATTTCCTGCCCGAGCATGTCGTTCAAAGCGGTTGGCAAGCCGGCGGAAACGACTCGGAACTGGCCGACCGCGACCTTGGGCTCGATGGCGCCGGAGCTGGCGGCGATGCGTGAAAAGACGAACGCGCCGCCGCCGATCAGCGCGACTGCCGCAACGGCCGGCAGCGCCCATTTCGGCAGGGCCCGACTGGTGCGGGGCCGGGCCGCCCCAAGCGACATCGACGGCCCCCCTTCGGCGATGCCGCTTGCCTTTGCGGCAATCCCGGCGCGCAACGCCTCAAGTTCCGGCGCGCCGGGGCGCCCCTTCCAGCGGCTAAGGTCGATCGTCTGATACTGGCGAAAACCGAGGGGCGGCTGGCACCCGTCCAATGTCACTGGGACCAGCCGGCCGCTGTCGCGCCCAGCACAGGCTTCATCCCGAACCCAGTCCGATCGAACCGAGCCGCAAGTCCAGCAGACGATGACCACGTCGGCGGACTCGAGCGCCTGCTCGATCCGCTCTGCGAATTGCTGACCCCCGGCGATATGCCGGTCCCACCAGACGGTGTGCCCCCAACTTTCGAGAGCGGCCGCCAGCGGTTCGATCCGGCTCGAATCTTCGTGCGAGTAGCTCAGGAACAGCGACGCCATGCAACTCCCCCGCTGGGTGTTGTGCGACGAAGGCGACCCTTGTTCAACCGTTCGTCCGCGCCGAGCCTGCGGTCAGCGCGACCAATTCAGTGCGCCATCGGCGCATTGCCCTTGTGATGGGTACAGCTCACCGCCGGGTTGAACGGCGAATAACTGCCGTTGGGATTGTCGCGAAAGACCCACAGATGCTGCTCGTAGTGCGGCTCCCAGCCATGGGCTTCGTCAACTTTGGTTGCCGGATTGTCCTTGAGAAGGGGCCACGCCCGTCCGTGAAACACTGGCGGCTGGTTGCCGGACGCCTTGTTCCAGGCATCAGCGAAGACCAGGTTTTCGACGGCGACGAGTATTAATGAGCCGTCGGCCTGTGGTTCGTAAACCAGCATCGCGGGCTTCGAAAAATCGGTGTGTGTGCCTGTGCCGTGGACTCGCGGGCCGCCGGCTGGTCCGGGCTTTGCCGGCAAGCCGAGCAGGTCGCGGCGGACATAGTGCACTCCCATTGCGCCCATTGCCGCTGGGAAGCCGAGCATTTCGGCAGTCACGCATTTATTGTCGGTGGTAAATCCTTCGGCCTTGGCGACATTCACATCCTGATATTTCAGCGCGGCCGCGCGAACGTCGCTCAAGGTAGGCTCATCGGGAGCCGACTGGCAGGATGTCGCCAGAAGCAAGGACGAAATCGCCAAGCTCAGCCACGATCGATCCCAAGTGCCCATGCTCACCTCGTCGTTCGCCGCGGGACCGCCAACTTTGCAAGCAACTGCCATAGAAGGCAATGGCCAGCCGTTAATGGCCGACGATCCCCGGGCGATCGGTTGAGACAGCCGGTAACCATAAGCGTTGAGCCTATCGTAGCCTTGGCGCGCGTAGGCCGGTGCCATGGGCAATTGCTCCATCTTCATCGGTTGCGCGGCGCTGACGATGTCGGCGGCGGCATCGGCTGCCTCCCTCGCGTCTAGCGACGGCCGGGCCAATTTGCCGCAAAAGCTTCTCGCCCTGCACAACGAAGCTCGCGCCGAGGTCGGCGCCCCGCCTCTGGTCTGGGATGATAGCCTTGCCCGATCGGCCGCCGCCTACGGCCCCGATCTCGCCCGCCTTGGCCGGCTGGTCCATTCCCCGCGCGAGATGCGCCCCGGCCAGCGCGAGAATCTCGCCATGGCGTGGACCGAGACGACCAGCGCCGAGCAACTCGTCGCGCTGTGGACCGACGAGAAACAGATGCTGACACCGGGCCTGTTCCCGGCGGTCAGCCGGTCCGGCTATTGGAAGGACGTCGCCCATTACACGCAGATGGTGTGGAAGGGCACGACCCATGTCGGCTGCGCCGTCCACTCGGATCAGCGGGGCTGGAGCTACCTCATCTGTCGCTACTCGCCGCCGGGCAATGTCGACGGCAAGCCGGTTTTCTGACCAGGCCCGGCTCAGCGTTAACCAAATATCCCATTGATATCGGCCTGTTTTTCCGACAGGTTGAATGCGGGGGGCTGATGCCCGAGTCGGCGTGATCGGCGCAATGTTGCTCCCCGGGGGAGTGCGTCCATGCCCTATACCGGCTTCTTCACCTTCGGCGACAGCCTGGTCGATTCCGGCAATGCGCTCAGGCTTGCGGAATGGTATGGCGACCTGACCTTCCAGGATTTGCCGGAAGGCGCCCCGACCGCGGAACTCGGCTATTTCCAGGGCCGCTTCTCCGACGGCTACACCTACGCCGATCTCCTCAGCAACAAATATATCGGCCTCGTGACCAAGCCGATTTTTCCGTTCGGCTACAAGGATCCGTGGCTCGGCATTCCGATCTCGCCCTTCAGCGGCGACCCGAGTGGATCGAACCTCAATTTCGCTTATGGCGGCGCCCAGATTCGGCGCGGCGACGAGGCTGTCCCCGATCTCGACGGCCAGACGGACGCGTTCAAGAATGCGGTGGACAATGATGCCGATTCCGGCGCGCTTTATTTCTTCAACTTCGGCGGCAATGACGTCCGCAACCTGGTCCCGCGCAGCGATCCGATCGTGCTCGGCGACGACGCCTTCACCGCCCTGACTCTGGCCGCCGAGAAATATTTCCACGAAATCGAGCAGCTGATCGCCATCGGCGTGCGCAATATCGTCGTCGTCGGCATTCCCGATGTCGGCATCATCCCCCATTATAATGGTGTCGTGGGCGAGGCCGAGCGGCGCTACTGGGCGAGCGAATATTCCGACTTCCTCGACGGCCTGATCCGCGCCGGAGTCGACAATCTGATCGCCGAATATGCCGGCTCCTCGATCACGCTTCAGGTCAGCTACCTCAGCCTCGATGAAGCCATCCAGTACAATACCGAACTGCTGGCCGACGCCGGCCTGCTCGACGTCGGGCGCGACCCGGTCACCGGCGAGCTTCAGCTCAACAACAGCAGCATGCTGTTCTTCGACAGCGTCCACCCCACGGCCCAGGCGCACGCGCTGCTGACGGCGTGGATGTACGATCGGCTGAACGGAACTTTCTCGGGCGATGCCATCGCGCTGACCTCGGCCCAGACCAACTACCGCCTTGCCGCCAGCATCGCGGTCGTCGGTGAGGTCGACCGGCTGAATTTTCTCCTGGTGGCGGGGGCCAGCTACACATTCGAAATGCTCGGCGTCAGTTCGCTCAGCGGCCTCCTTGCCGACCCCAATATGCTAATCACCGGGCCGGGCGGGACGATCGGCGACAATGACGGTGGCCTCGGCCTGGATTCGAGCGTGACCTTCACCGCTGCCGCGACCGGTCTCTATTCTGTCGATCTCAGCGCCGTCGGCAGCCTGACCGGCAGCTACCTGTTCCAGGCGGCGGGCGGCGCCAGCGGCAACACCAGCTATACGGTGAATGCGGCCGGCACCTTGATCCTGGAGCAAGCCGGCGGGGGTGTCGACACGGTGCTCGCCAGCGTCAGCTACGCACTGAACGCCGGCGCGGAAGTGGAGAGCCTGCGGACGACGAACGATCGCGGCAAGGCGGCGATCGACCTCACCGGCAATGAGTTCAGCCAGGCGATCGTCGGCAATGCCGGCGGCAACCGGATCGACGGCAAGGGCGGCGCCGACACGCTGACCGGCGGCTCCGGCAAGGACTATTTCGTCTTTACCGTTCTGGACGCCGCCGATTCGATCACCGACTTCAACCCGCGGGACGACACCATCCACCTCGACGATGCGGTCTTCGCTGGAATGGCGCCGGGCAATCTGGCGTCAGGCGCGTTCGTCCGCGGACTGACCGCCGGCGACACCAACGACCGGATCATCTATGATTCTTCGTCCGGCAAGCTGTATTTCGATGCCGACGGAACGGGTCCCGCGCAGCAAATCCATTTCGCGACCCTGCTCAATCATCCGACGACCCTGTCCGCAGCCGACTTCGTCTTCATCTGAGGCGTAACCAGGCGTCGAATCTCATTCGGCGACATACAGCCAGGGCCGTCCTGGCTTTTCACGGCGCCAGATGGTGATCCAGGGAATGCGCGCCAGGCGGCCTTCGGGGACAGGGCCGTTGCGTTCGAGATAGCCGTAAGTGAGGCCGAGATCCCCGCTCGACGCCGCGATGATTCCGTCGGGCGCCCAGCGCAGCGGGCTCGGGGTCGGCGTGTCGCCGCCCTGAGCTTGGCCGATCGCGACATTGCCATAGGTGAAATCGGCGCCGCCGCCGACGTTCATCGCGTCCGCGCTGCCATATTTCCGGAAGGCCGCGCCGAGCCCGATGACCTGGGCGTCGTCGGAGAAGCGGCGCTCGACCCGGTCGATCTCGGCCTTGTAGCGGGCGATGCTTGCGGCGCTGCCCTTGCCGCTCAGCCGGGCCGGCAAGGCCGGCGGCCGCAAGGCGGTCGACACCGGGCCATCGGGTCGCGGCACCAGTTTGAAGGCGGCGACTCGCCAGCCTTCCGGCTTGCGGAGCCAGTAAGCGACATATTTGCCAAGCGCTGGCGGCTTGCCCGCGGCGTTGCGGTCCATGAAGCCATAGGTGAAGCCCTGGCTGCCGTCGGCGGAGATGCCGGCGCGGACCGCGGTCCAGCTCAGGGTCACGTCATCGCCGCCGAACGCCTTGCGCATGACCTCGACCGCCTCCGCCCTGTTCGTCGCCAGGTTGGGCACAGGGACAATGTAGAAGATGGCGTCGTCGGTGATCATCGCCGACAGGGCCTCGATCGCTGGGCGGGAGGCGGCGGTGGCGGCGAAAGCGCGGTCGGCGGCGATGAGGCTGTCGGCAACCGCCGCCGGGGCTGTCCGCTGCGTCGCCGGCTTGGCCGCGAGTGGCGCGGCTGCGGCGATGGCGATGGCGGCGAGCAATTTCATGGGCATGGTCGGTCCTGGCGTGCTGTTTGCCTGAACCTTAGCAAAGGCTCGCCGACATCCCATGCGCGCTTGCCCGGGGGAAAGGGCGATTGCGGGGAAATGTAAGGCGAAAAACGCTTAGATTTTAGATTCTTCGGTCGGGTCGAAAAGCGCCGGCATCAGAACGGGCTGAGCGGTCTGTCCTCGTCACCGTCCGAATCGTGGGAAAGAGCGATGACGGCGATCACCAGCAGGATTCCCAGGCCAAGCAGCAGGACCGACGGGCCAAGGCCGTGGCCGCTATAGTCGGCATAGGGGTCGGCGCGCGGATTCTCCTGGCCGACGCTGACCGCCGCCGCCGAGGACGCCGTGCCCATGGCGCTGAGCGCCAGCCATTGGCTGTTGGCCTGCGCCGTCGCCGCGCTGGCCGCCGTACTGGCTGCGCCGGCGACGCTTGAGTTGGCCACCAGCGCCGCACAGACCAGTGCAATCCCGAGCCTTCTGCCGATTTCCATCATCATGCCTCTCCGCCCGATACAATGGTCCAGGAACCGTAACACTCTGATTAACAGAAAGTTTCGACAAATTCGAGACAGTCTGGCGATTCAGGCCTGGCGCTGGCGGAGACGGAGGGATTCGAACCCTCGGTAGGAGTAATCCCCCTACGGCGGTTTAGCAAACCGCTGGTTTCAGCCACTCACCCACGTCTCCGGACTGCGGCAGAGCGGCGGCCTATATAGGCGGCATAGGGCGGGTTCAACCGGGCAATGGTTCGCGCATGGTCTTGCCGGTCGCCATGCCGAGCGGCAAAGGGCGGCCATGAGTCCAAGCGACGAGTTCCGGCGCCACTTCTCCGCCTGCCCGATCATCGCCATCATCCGTGGCGTCCGACCGGACGAAGCCGAGGCGATTGGCGCGGCGCTCTATGATGGCGGCATCCGGATCATCGAGGTGCCGCTCAACTCGCCTGGCCCGCTGGACAGCATCGGCCGGCTCGCGCGGCTTCTCGGCGGCAAGGCCCTGATCGGGGCCGGCACGGTCCTGACGCCGGCCGACGTCGCCGCCGTCCGGCAGGCCGGCGGTCGGCTGATCGTCTCTCCAAATACCAATGTCGACGTGATCGGCGCCACCGCGGATGCAGGCCTCGTCTCCTGCCCCGGCTTTTTCAGCCCAAGCGAAGCCTTTGCCGCGATCCGCGCCGGCGCGACGGCGCTCAAATTCTTCCCGGCCGAGGCCGGCTCACCCGCCGACATCAAGGCGCTGCGGGCGGTGCTGCCGGACCACGTCCCGATCCTCGCCGTCGGGGGCATCAAGCGCGACTCCATGCAGGCATGGCGGGAAGCGGGCGCCGACGGTTTCGGCATCAGCTCGGCGCTGTACCGGCCCGGCCAGACCCCTGACGAGACGCGCGGGAATGCAGCGGAATTCACCGCCGCTCTGGCCGAATGAGAAAAGCGGTCTCTTTTCCGAACACAAGATAATGACCGTTTCGAACAATCATTTCGATTGATGGATCGAACCGGCGGCGTAATGCTTTTGTCCGTCGAAAGGAGTCTCTCGTGGCACTTGCCGAGATCGACCTACAGGATCGGATTGACCAGGCTTTTGCCGGCAACCGGCTCCTCGCCACATTCTCCGCCGAGGCCCGGGTCCTGCTGGAACCCGAGGCGGAGATCGTCGAACTCGGCCTCGGCGATGTCATCCTCGAACGCGGTCGCCAGGTCGCTTCCAGCCTGTTCCCGTTCGGATCGACCATGATCTCGATGGTCGTCGACGTTGACGGCCGATCGATCGAGGTCGCCTCGGTCGGCGATGAAGGGGCGGTTGGCGGGATCATCAGCTGCGGCCATGCGCCCGCCTATACCCGCGCCGCCGTTCTGGTCGCGGGACCTGCACTGAGGTTGCCGATGGAAGCGCTCGAGAAAGCGAAAAGCCAATCCGGCTTCATCGCCAACCTCTTCTGCCGTTACTCCGATTTTCTGCTGGCCCAGGTCATGCAGGGTGCGGCGTGCAACGTCTTCCACTCGATCCAGGCGCGGACGGCGCGCTGGCTGCTGACCGCGCAGGACCGCGCCGGGGACCGGCTGGAGCTGACCCAGGAGGCGCTGGCCGGCCTGCTCGGCGCGCAGCGGACCACCGTCAACGCCGCCGTCCGCTCGCTTCAGGAGTTGGGTCTGGTCGAAATCCGCCGCGGCGCAATCCATATCACCGACCGCGACGGCCTCCGCCGGATCGCCTGCGAATGCTATGACCGGCTGGAAAGCCATTTCAACGGCGTCATCGGGCCGAAAGGGGTCGGCGGAGGCTGATCAGCCTGGGTCAAAACTCCAGCGCAGCCTCTCGCCGGCATGGAACGGCACCACCCCGTCAATGATGGGGGGCACCTCGGCGTCGGCCCGCCGCAGCGTCACCGTCCCGTCATTCAGCGGCAGGCCGTGGAAACGCGGGCCATGCTCGCTGGCGAAAGCCTCGAACCGGTCCAGCGCGCCTTCTTCCTCGAACACGGCCGCATAGCTTTCCAGCGCGTAGGGGGCGTTGAAGATGCCGGCGCAGCCGCAGCTGGATTCCTTTGCCTCGCGGCTGTGCGGGGCGCTGTCCGTGCCGAGAAAATATTTGGGCGAGCCGGACGTCGCGGCCTTGCGGATCGCCAGCCGATGCCTTTCCCGCTTGGCGACCGGCAGGCAATAGGCGTGAGGCCTCAGCCCACCGGCGAACAGGGCGTTGCGGTTGATATGCAGATGCTGCGGCGTGATCGTTGCCGCGACTGTCGCCGGCGCGTCACGCACGAAGTCCGCCGCTTCCAGCGTGGTGATATGCTCCAGGACGATCTTGAGATCGGGAAAATCGTCGACCAGGGGCTCGAGGACCCGGTCAATGAACACTGCCTCCCGATCGAACACGTCGACGTCCGGGTCGGTCACCTCGCCGTGGAGCAGCAGTGGCATGCCGATGGCCTGCATCCGCTCCAGCGCCGGGAAGATATGCCGAATGTCGGTGACTCCGCTGGCGCTGTTGGTCGTGGTGCCGGCCGGATAGAGTTTCGCGGCGACCCAGACGCCTGCCGCATGACCCCGCGCCAGTTCGTCCCCGGACGCTTCGTCGGTGAGATAGCAGGTCATCAGCGGCGCGAAGCCCGGTCCGGCCGCGGCGATGACCCGGTCGCGATAGGCGGCGGTCGCCTCAACCCTGGTCAAGGGCGGCGCCAGGTTGGGCATGACGATGGCGCGGGCGAACTGGCGCGCGGTATATTTGGCAACCGTCCGCAGCATGTCGCCGTCGCGCAAATGCACATGCCAGTCGTCGGGCCGCCGGATGGTGATTGCCGTTGCGCTCATGCACCCCCTCAGCCGTTCGGGCTGGGCTTGTCGATGGCCTGTCCTTCCTTGCGAAGGAAAAGGCAGCCCTTCGACAGGCTCAGGGCGAACGGGTGTTGGAAAAACCGTCCCAGGCCCCCTAACTCACTCCCATGTCCGCTACCACCCTCACCGACCGCGCCCTCGTCCGACTGTCCGGCGAGGACGTGCGCGGCTTCCTGCAGGGGCTGGTGACCAGCGATGTCGCCGGACCGCTGCCGGTCTGGGCGGGCCTGCTGACGCCCCAGGGCAAATGCCTGTTCGATTTCATCGTCTGGGCGGATGGCCGCGATCTGCTGCTCGATTGCGAGGCGGAGGCCGCCGATGGCCTGTGCCGGCGGCTTTCCATCTATCGCTTGCGCCGCCCTATCCGGATCGAGCGTGATCCGGAACTGGCGGTGCACTGGGCCCTTGATGCCGGCGAAGGCGTACCCGACCCGCGGCTCGCGGCCCTTGGCCGCCGCTGGTTGGAGCCTGCAAGCGCATCCGCTGCGGGCTGGCGCGAGCACCGCCTCCGCCTCGGCGTTTGCGAAGGGCACGCCGAGCTTGGCGATATCCTTTGGCTGGAATGCAACGCCACCGAGTTGAATGGCGTCAGCTTCTCCAAAGGCTGCTTCGTCGGCCAGGAGAATACCGCCCGGATGAACTGGCGGTCGAAGGTCGGCCGGCGGCTGGTGGTCGTCGAAACCGACCAGCCCGGGCCCCGCGCCAAAGTCCATTATCCGGAGCTCGGCCTGGCGGTCGAGCATCGCCGGGTCGACGATCTGGGCGAGGCGATTCGTCCCGGCTGGCTGCGGCCTGTCCTTACGGACTCAGCGAGCGCCTGACGCCAGCCCCAGCTGTCGCTTCGCCGCTTCTCGCTGGATCACTTGCGGTCCCTTACCCTTCCGGCCTTCCGATTGGCGGATTAACCGGCGACGACGGCATAGGCGCGGACCGGAAAAGTCCCCATCCCCTTCACCTTCGGCGGCACGGCGGAGAAGCGAAAGCCGCCGTCGGGAAGGTCGCCGAGCCCGGTCATATGCTCGCAGATCGGGATTCCGGCGCGCAGCAGGATGGTGTGCACCGGCCTCGCCCGCTGCCCCGTGTCGTCGATATTGTGGCTGTCGATGCCGACGATCGCCGCCCCATGGTCGGCCAGCCATTGCGCGGCGGCGGCGGTCAGGAACGGCGCATTCTCCTGATAGGCCTCGGTCCGCCAGTGCCGGTCCCAGCCGGTGTGGATCAGCACCGCCTTGCCGCGCACGTCGAGTCCGGCGAGGTCCGCCGAATCGGTCGCCAGCCCCGCGTCGAACGGCCGTCGGACAAGGATGCCGGGCAAGTCGGCGAGGCTTGCCAGGTCCAGTTCCGCCAGATCCGCCCCGTCGGCGAAGCGGTGGAAGGGCGCGTCGACATAGGTGCCGGTGTTGGCGACCATGTCGATCCGGCCGATCTGGAAGCTCGACCCGTCGTCATAGTTGGCGGCCGACCCCTCGCGCTTCCAAAAGTCGCAGATTTGCGGGCCAGGCAGGCCCTTGTAGGTCGTCATGCCATGCTCGATCACATGGCTGAGGTCGACGAGTCCCGCTTTGCGCGGATCTGCCATAGCGCCACTCCCCCGATCAGCATCCAGATCACGTTCAGAACCGCCGACGGCAGCGCCCCGTGCCACCAGCCGTTGACGATGAACCCCGCCGCGCCGACCACGTTCATCCATTGATAGGCGGCGGACTGCCCGGTGAACTTGCCCGCCGACAGCAGAAGATAGGCCAGCAGGATCAGCGCCGCCCCGCCCCAGCCGGCGATCTCCACCAGGAGTTCGACCGTGGTCAGGCGGCCAGCCTTCGCAGCACGTAGGGCAGGATGCCGCCGGCGTGGAAATATTCGAGCTCGTTATAGGTGTCGATCCGGCAGCGGGCGGTGAACGTCCGGGTCGCCCCGTCGGCGTCGGTCACCTCGACCTCGACATCCTGCCGCGGCTGGATTGCGGCGACATTGCGGATGGTGAAGCTCTCGGTCCCGTCGAGGCGGAGCGAAATGGCGTTCTCGCCGTCCTGGAACTGGAGCGGCAGCACGCCCATGCCGACCAGGTTCGATCGGTGGATCCGCTCGAAACTCTCGGCGATGACCGCCCGCACGCCGAGCAGCACCGTGCCCTTGGCCGCCCAGTCGCGCGACGAGCCGGTGCCATATTCCTTGCCGGCAAGCACCACCAGCGGCGTGCCGTCGGCCTTGTAGGCCATCGCCGCGTCATAGATCGCCATCTGCTCGCCCGACGGGGCGTAGCGGGTATAGCCGCCCTCGACATTATCGAGCATGCGGTTGCGGATGCGGATGTTGGCGAAAGTGCCGCGCATCATCACATGATGGTTGCCGCGCCGCGCTCCATAGCTGTTGAACTCGGCGCGGCTGACCTGATGTTCGAGCAGGAAGCGCCCCGCCGGGCTGTCCGGCTTGATCGCGCCGGCTGGTGAGATGTGGTCGGTGGTGATCGAATCGCCGAACAGCGCCAGCGTCCGGGCGCCCTCAATGTCCTCGATCGGCTTTGGCGTCATCGTCATGCCTTCGAAGTACGGCGGGTTGGCGATGTAGGTCGATCCCGGCGGCCAGCTGTAGGTGGCGCCGCCGCTGACCTTGATCGCCCGCCATTGCTCGTCGCCGGCGAAGACGTCGGCGTAGCGCCGCCGGAACATGGTCGAATGGACATGGGCGTCGATCAGCGCCCGGATTTCCGCGTTCGACGGCCAGATGTCCTTGAGGAACACGGGCCGGCCATCGCGGCCGGTGCCGATCGGCTCGCCGACCAGGTCGGACCGGACCGTGCCCTTGAGCGCGTAGGCCACCACCAAAGGCGGCGAGGCGAGGTAGTTGGCGCGGCAGTCGGGCGACACCCGGCCTTCGAAGTTGCGGTTGCCGGATAGGACGCTGACCGCAACCAGGTCCTTGTCGTTGATCGCCTTGCTGATCGGTTCGGCCAGCGGCCCCGAATTGCCAATGCAGGTGGTGCAGCCGTAGCCGACCAGGTCGAAGCCGAGCGCGTTCAAATCCTCGCTCAGGCCGCTCGCGTCGAGATAATCGGTGACCACCTGGCTGCCCGGCGCCAGGCTGGTCTTGACCCATGGCTTGGTTTCCAGGCCCTTCTCGCGAGCCTTGCGGGCGACCAGCCCGGCGGCGATCAGCACCGATGGGTTGGAGGTGTTGGTGCAGCTGGTGATTGCGGCGATGACGACATCGCCATTGCCAAGATCGAACGACTCGCCCTCGACCGGCACCCGCGGGTCGTTATGCTTCTTGTAGCTATTCTCAAGCTCGGCGTTGAACTGGTCGTCGACCTCGCTCAGCAACACCCGGTCCTGGGGCCGCTTGGGGCCGGCCAGCGACGGTTCAATGCTGCTCATGTCGAGCTCGAGCGTGTCGGTGAACAGCGGCTCCGGCGCCGCCGCGTCGCGCCACAGGCCCTGCGCCTTGGCATAGGCCTCGACCAGGGCGATGCGTTCCTCGTCGCGCCCCGTCAGCCGCAGATATTCAATGGTCCGCGCGTCGATGGGGAAGAAGCCGCAGGTGGCGCCATATTCGGGCGCCATGTTGGCGATCGTCGCGCGGTCCGCCAGGCTGAGGCTGTCGAGGCCGGGCCCGTAAAATTCGACGAAGCGGCCGACCACGCCCTTGGCGCGGAGCATCTGGGTGACCGTCAGCACCAGGTCGGTGGCGGTGATTCCTTCCCTGAGCTCGCCCGACAGCCGGAAGCCGACGACTTCGGGGATCAGCATGCTGACCGGCTGGCCGAGCATCGCCGCCTCGGCTTCGATGCCGCCTACCCCCCAGCCGAGCACGCCAAGGCCGTTGACCATGGTCGTATGGCTGTCGGTGCCGACCAGCGTGTCCGGGTAGGCGACGGTCTCGCCGTTCAGGTCCTCGGCCGTCCATACGCATTGCGCGATATATTCCAGGTTGACCTGGTGGCAGATGCCGGTGCCCGGCGGCACCACCTTGAAATTGTCGAACGCCGAGGCGCCCCATTTGAGGAATTCGTAGCGCTCGCCGTTGCGGGCATATTCCAGTTCAACGTTGCGGCCGAAGCTTTGCGGCGTCCCGAAGGCGTCGACCATGACGCTATGGTCGATGACCAGGTGGACCGGCACCAGCGGGTTGATCTTCTGCGGGTCGCCGCCAAGCTGCTTCATCGCGTCGCGCATCGCCGCCAGGTCGACGACCGCGGGCACGCCGGTGAAATCCTGCATTAGCACTCGGGCTGGCCGGTACTGGATCTCGCGAGAGATCGAGCGCTCCTTCAGCCAGGTCGCCATGCATTGCAGATCGTCGCTGGTGACCGAGACTCCATCCTCGAAGCGCAGCAGATTTTCCAGCAGCACCTTCATCGAAAAGGGCAGGCGGGCGATGTCGCCAAGCGCCTCGCCCGCCTTGGCCAGAGAATAATAAGCATAATTTTTGCCGCCGACGGTCAGCGTGGTTCGGGTCTTGAGGCTGTCCTGGCCGGTCGGGATCATGAAGGCTTCTCGATCTGGAGATGAAGTCGATCGCCGTTTGGCGATGGGCGGCCCTTAGCAAGCGGCGAAACCGCTCGCAAACGAAGGTCCGCTCAGGCCTTGGCCCGGCCCCGGTTGGCGGGTTCCTTGCCGACCTGGGCGAGCTTCTTGCGGGCCTCGGCGCCGCGGCGATGGGCGGCGGCCCGGTCCTCGCTGCTCAGATCCTCGTCGCCCGCCGCTTCGCTCGCTTCCTCGACATGGCGCTTCAATTCCACGATTTCCTCTTCGTCCAGCTCATCCTCGATGCCCGCGACTTCGTTGCGCGCACCCTTCATGGCGACGACCAGTTCATCGAGCTTGGCGTGCATGGCGACGTCGCGCCGGTGCGCGTCCAGCTCCCGCTCGTTCTGGCGATTGAGCACCATCTGGGTCAGCGTGATCGCCATGATCGACAGGGCCGCGGTGAGGATGTCTGTGGGCAGGCCGATGAGCCACCACAACGCGCAGAACAGGATGACTCCCATCTGGGCGAACGGATGCGCGGAAACGTCCGACGCAACCGCCGAAACCCGGCAGCCGACCCGGTAAAGCCAGCCCTTATCCTGTGTGTGCAAAGTCATTCGCGCCCTAACGGCCAGCAGGCCGCAACGGTTGCGCCCAGATGAACAAGGGCCGCGCCGGATCGATTCCCGGCCCATCGCAACCGATTGCTCAATCAACTATTTACTATGGCCAACAGGAGTTTCTCGAATGACCTACGACAGCGACACTTTCCGCCGGCGTGCTTCGGCGCTGCACGGCGACGAAGGGTCCGACGCCGAAGTCGCGGGCCATTTGGCGCTCGCTTATGCCGCAATCGAGCGGCGCCGCGCGGCCAGGGGCGCCGAACCGGCTGCCGAGCCGGAGCTTGAGGAAAAGCCCATCCTTCTCCAGGATTGACGGCTTAAATCCAGCCGCGCTTCTTGAAATAGAGGAAGGGCGCCACCGCGCTGATCAGGATCAGGGATAGCGCCATCGGATAGCCGAACAGCCATTTCAGCTCTGGCATATGATCGAAGTTCATGCCGTAGATGCCGGCGATCAGGGTCGGCGGCAGGAACACTACTGCGGCCCAGGAAAACAATTTCATCGCCGCATTCTGCTCGATGCTGATCAGCCCGAGCGAGGCGTCGAGCAGGAAAGTCAGATTGTCGTTGAGGAAGCTGCTGTAATCGATCAGCGACGTGACGTCGTTGGTCAGGCTGCCGACGTGAGCTCGGGCGGCATCCAGGGAATCGCCGCGCATGGCGCTCGACCCCGCCAGGAAACCGAGCAGCCGGCTGGTGCTGACGGCGGTTTCGCGAATCCGCGCCAGCAGGGCTTGGGCGCGACCGATGCGCGCCAGCAGCGCTGTCAAACGGTGCGCCGGAATCCGCCGCTCATCGATTTCCTCCGGGAAAATGTCGCCTGACAACTTGTCGACCCGTGCGCCGACCGCCTCCAGTTCGTCGGCCAGGCGGTCGATGATGGCATCGAGCAATCGCACCGTCACGGTGGTCGCATTGCTGACGAGTTCCGGCTCGCGCAGCGCATGCTCGATGAAGTGCATCACCGGCTTTGGCGTGGCGTAGCGGACTGTAACGAGCTTGTCCTTGGTCAGGACGAAACCGATGGGGGTTGAGGCCGGCCGGCCCTCGGTGATGCCGACGACCGTGCTCAGCGTCATGTAAAGCGCGCCGTTGCGCTCATAGAGCCGGCTCGACGGCTCGATTTCGGCCAGTTCCTCGGGTGTCGGCACTTCTACGCCGACGTTCTTTTCGACCAGCTTCTCTTCATCCTTGGTCGGCTCGTCGAGATCGATCCAGGTTGCGCCGGCCGGAATTTGCCCGTCGGCGTGAATGATGCTCCCGTCGCAATCAGGTCCGTAGGCGCGCAACATGGGGGCAAGTCAGGGCAAATGGTCGCAATATGCAAGCGCCTTTTCCTTCGGCGCGGCAGGCGGACAGGGGCATGCCGCCTTCCCTTGGCGTTCGTCCGCAGACTCATGTAGCCTCGTGCCAGGCATGGAGGGGGTATGGCGCGGTTTTTGTGTTGCACGTTGCAGTCCTCGGACGGGGGCGGCGGCCCGGTCTGGATCAATGTCGATCTGGTGACGGCGATCGAAGTCGACAAATTTGGGCTGGGCTCGAAAATCAGCTTCGCTGGCCACGACACGCCGCATTTCTATGTCCAGGAAAAGCCGCACGAGATTCTCGAACGCCACGCGCTCGAGGCCAAGTCCTCGGCCCGGAGCTGACCGGCGCATCCACCTCCCGCCCATTGCGGACATTACAATCCCTGCCCTAACCTTGGTCACGATGCAGCGCGTGGGGGGAAATCGGAAAGGACAATCGTCCGGCCGCGGCCAGGCGATACTCGCCGCCTTCCTTTTTCTTGCCGCGACCGCGGCCATCCTGATCGCCATGGGCAGGCCCGTCATCTGCACCTGCGGCGCACTCGAGTTGTGGGGACCGGTCGGACCGACGCAGAGCCAGATGCTCGCCGACTGGTACAGCCCGAGTCACGTCGTCCACGGGCTGCTTTTCTATGCCGCCTTGTGGCTGGTTGCCCGAAGCTGGACGGTGGAGCGCCGCTTCCTCGTCGCGCTGGCGGTCGAGGCCGCGTGGGAGATCATCGAGAATACGCCGATGGTCATCGACCGCTACCGCGAAGCGACCATCGCGCTTGGCTATAATGGCGACAGCGTCGTCAACTCGGTCAGCGACGTGGCGATGATGGCGATTGGCTTCCTCGCTGCCCGGCGGCTGCCGGTGCGGACGGCGGTGCTTCTGCTCCTCCTGCTCGAAGTCGTGCCCTTGCTGGTCATCCGCGACAATCTGACCCTCAACATTTGGATGCTGGTCTGGCCGACCGACGCTATCCGCGCATGGCAGGCCGGCGCCTGACGATTGGCAACCTTCGGTTCAGCCGGTCGGGCACAAGGGGGCCTCTCGCGCATTGATGGCGCAGCGAAGTCGAGGAGCGTGATTTGAACTATGCGTTGATTACGGCCGCTGCGGTCCTGGCGGCCACTGCCGCGCCCGCACAGGCAGGCGAACTGTTTGGCGGCCTTTTCATCCATGACGTGAAAACGCCGCTGAATCTGAGCGGTGTTGAAAGTGGAATGGATGCGCAGATCGGATGGCGCGGCGGCAGGATCGGCAAGACCCCGCTGCAGCCTTACCTGTTTGGTTCACTCAACAGCGCCGGCAATACCCATTACGTCGCTGCCGGAATCTCCGCCAAGTTCGGCGATCGGCTCTATATCCGCCCTGGCGTCGGAATAGCGGTCCACAGCGGCTCGGCGGCCAATTTCGACAATCCCTTCAACGATCGGGTTGAGTTCGGCAGCCGGATATTGTTCGAACCTGAACTGGGCATCGGCACTCGCCTCAATGAGCGCATGACAATCGAGGCGAGCCTCGTGCATCTCAGCCAGGGCCAGGTTTTCGGGAGGCAGAACCCGGGCATCGACAATATCGGCATTCGCCTGAACTATGCCCTCTAAAGGCAGCGGTTGAGCTGCCCCGGCGCGCCCCGGGTGAGCGTGTAGGGGCCAAGGGCCGGGCCGCCCTCCACCTGGACTCCAATGGTCATCTGGTCGCCGGTGACGGTTCCGGCATAGGTCGCTCTCTGGCTGGTGAAAATCTGGCCGACGCGAATGGGTCCGCCCTGCCCGGCGCGATAGCTGCCGGGAACGGAAAAGCTGCCCGCCGCCGAGAGATTGGAATCGATCGATCCGCTGGCGCAATCGAACTGGACCGTCGCCAGCCCGCCTTCGATCAGGATCTCGATCCCCGGCCCGCCCCAGCCTCCCGTCAGGAAGACGGGCTTGTCGGGAAGGGCCGCGCAACCGGCCACCGCGGCCAGCGCTGGCAGCAAGAGCAGCTGTTTGATCACATCATCCTCATGCGTCGGCCATGCTCCTGCTCGACCCCGGCGGCATGGCGGGCGACCTGCCGAAGCGTCGGGCTGTCGCCGCCATAGGCGTACGCGGCATGCGCCCGGTAGGACATGTCATGGGCGACCATCTGCTGGCGTCGATAGGTCGCGTCGAAATGGGCCGGCGAGGTCGTTGCTGACAGTTGGTCGAGCCATTGCTGCTGTTCGGGTTGAAGCGTGTTGGGCGGCAGCAGGTTGAGCCGACGGCCGGCCATCGACAGTTGCGCCGAAAGGCCGCGGTGGGCCTCGATCATGCGCTGCGCATAGTCCCGGTTGCGGGGGTCCCCTGATCGTTCCAGGGCAAGCTCGCCGGAGCGGATTTCATACAAGTCGATCGACGCCACCTTCAACAGATAGGCGCTGGTCGGCAAAGGGCGTTCGGCGGGCCGCTCGGCCGGCAGCGCGGTCGGCGGCGGCGCCGGCGGCGGCGGTTGCCGCTTGGGCGCGCAACCGACAATGGCCACAATGGCCGCGCCGGCCGTCAGCGCCAGTACAATCCGCGCCTTTGTCATCGTCCGACCATCCTTTCGGGCTTCACGACTCGGTCGAACGTCTCCTCGTCGACCAGGCCCAGTTCCAGGCCTGCCTCCTTCAGCGTCTGGCCCGTCTTGTGGGCGTGCTTGGCAATGCTGGCGGCATTGTCATAGCCGATCTCCGGGGCCAGCGCGGTGACCAGCATCAGCGACCGGTTCAACAGCTCCTCGATCCGCTGCGTGTCCGCCTCCAGCCCGTCGAGCGTGCGTTCGGTGAAGCTTTCCATGCCGGTGCTGAGCAGGTTGATCGAGCGGATTACGTTGGCGCCGATCAGCGGCTTGAAGACATTGAGCTCGAGATGCCCTTGAAGACCGCCGACCGTGACGGCGACATGATTGCCCATGACCTGGGCGGCGACCATGGTCAGCATCTCGCACTGGGTCGGGTTTACCTTGCCGGGCATGATCGAGCTGCCTGGTTCGTTCTCCGGCAACCTGAGCTCGCCAAGCCCGCAACGTGGGCCTGAGCCGAGCAATCTTATGTCGTTGGCGATCTTGCTGAGAGATACTGCTATCACATTGAGAACGCCTGATAATTCGACTAAACTGTCATGCGCGGCCATTTCCCCGAACTTGTTCGGCGCGCTCACGAACGGCAGCCGGGTCAGGTTCGCCATTTCCTTGGCGAACGCCTCGGCGAAGCCTGTCGGCGCATTGAGCCCGGTGCCGACCGCGGTGCCGCCCTGCGCCAGCCGGTAGAGCCGCGGCAGCACGCCTTCGACGCGCTCGATATTGTCCTCGATCTGCTGCGCGTAGCCGGAAAATTCCTGCCCCAGCGTCAGCGGCGTCGCATCCTGCAGGTGGGTCCGGCCGATCTTGACGATTCCGTCCCACTGCTCGGTCTGCTCCGCGAGCCTTTTGTGCATCGTCTTCAAAGCGGGAAGCAGCTTCGCCGTCACCGCCCGCGCCGCGGCGACATGCATTGCCGTCGGGAAGCAATCGTTGGACGACTGGCTCTTGTTGACATGGTCGTTCGGGTGGACCGGCTCCTTGCCGCCCCGATTGCCGGTCAGCACTTCGTTCGCCCGGCCGGCGATGACCTCGTTGGCGTTCATGTTGGACTGGGTGCCCGACCCAGTCTGCCAGACGACGAGGGGGAACTGGCCGTCGAGATCGCCCCGCGCGACTTCCCCCGCCGCTTGCTGAATCGCTTCGGCGAGCTCGGCGTCGAGCCCGCCGATCCGGGCGTTCACCCGCGCCGCCGCCTGCTTGACGAAGCCCAGGGCATGGACAATCTCGATCGGCAGGCGCTCGCGCGGCCCGAACGGGAAGTTGCCGATCGAGCGCTCGGTCTGCGCGCCCCAATAGCTGTCGGCCGGCACATCGATCGGACCGAAACTGTCGCTTTCAGAGCGAGTGTTCATGCGCTTCCTTCATTCGACGTGCCCCGCGTCGGCGGGCTGTCATTTTTTCTTGGTGAAGTCGACCGAGACCACGTTGGAACCGTCCTTGACCTCCGTCACCGGCGTATCGTTCTCCGCCTCGTCATGCTCCTCGACCAGGTCCTCGCCGCCGTTGGCCTGAAACGTAAGCGAGAACTCGACCGCAGGGTCGTGGAAGCGCGTGACCGCAGCGAACGGCACGACGAGGGTCGACGGCACCCCGCCGAAGGAGAGGCCGACGGAAAAGAAGTCAGGCTCGACCTTCAGGTCCCAATAGCGATGCTGGAGGACGATCGTCATTTCCTCCGGGAAGCGTTCGATCAGATGTTTGGGGATTGACACGCGCGGCATCCGCGTCCGGAAAGTGATGTAGAAATGATGCTCTCCGGGCAGCGCCCCGCTCTGCTCGACTTCGCCGAGCACCCGCCCAACCACGTCGCGCAACGCTTCCTGCACGATCTCGTCATACGGAATCTGGCTCTCGGGAATCTCGTCGCTCATACCGGCCCGGTGGTAGCGAGCGACGCTGCATGGTCAACGCCTTATCGCGGCGGATCAACGCTCCTGAGCATGATTTCGCCGCCGCGTTGGTGCTGCCCGGGACGACAGTCATCTGTCGCCCGGCGACCGGGCCAGCTAGACTCGCCAGGAGGCGGATTGTGGTGAAGTGGCGAGTCTAGGGGTGCGCCTGCAGATTGGGCGCGAAGCGGCGGCCGACCGGCAATTCCGTGCCGTCGCCCAGCTTCACAATCTGCTCGCCGTTACCGCGCACCGCCGCGTTCCGGCTGGCGTTGACCAGGTAGCGGCGGTGGATCCGGACGAAGCCCTGCTTGTTCAGCGCCCGCTCAGCCTCCGCCAAGGTCATGCGGCGCATGGTGACGCGGCCGCGGCTGTGAAGCTCGACATAATTGTCGGCGGCGGCGACATAATCGATAGCCGCAGCCAGGCTGCCGATCTCCACGTCGTTGGGGCTGGCCCGGTGCCGAATGACGGCTTTCCGGGCTAGCGCGATCAATAGCAACGCGATGCCAATGGCCGGCAGCCGGCGCAGGATCAGCAGTCCGAGACCGTCCGATATGGCGTCCAGCGACCAGTTGATGAGATATTCGAGCAGGATCGAGAAGGTCGCGATGCCGAGTACGAGGCCCAGCAGGAACAACGGTCGGCGAGCAGCCTCCGCCCCTTCCGGCATTTTCGACCATTCGAACAAGGCGAACCACGGCAGGACCGCCGCCGCCGACCAGATGAGGCTGCCGCCCCACTCATCGGCGCCGGTCAGGAGCCGCTCATAGCCGTGGCAGTAAGCGGCGCCCGCGAGCCACACCGCCAGCGCGCAAGCGACCAGCGCCGGGCCGCGCAGTGGCTCCTGGAACAACCTCCAAGGATTGGCTAAGTGCGTCGCTGCGGCCATCGCGGTAAAGCTACTCTTCACCGCGCCGCCGCACAATTGGCTTGACCTGTCGTTCGTCGAAGGGACAGTCGCGCTCATGCCCATCGACCCGACCCTGCCGTATGATGACGACAACGTCTTCGCCCGGATCCTGCGCGGCGAGATCCCGTGCAAAAAGGTGTATGAAGACGAATATTCGCTCGCCTTCCACGACATCAACCCGCTGGCGCCTTACCATGTGCTGGTGATCCCCAAGGGCGCCTACGTCAGCTGGGACGATTTTTCGGCCACTGCGTCGGACGCCGAGATCAGCGGCTTCGTCCGTGCGGTCGGCAAGATCGCGCGCGACGCCGGCATGGTCGAGCAGGGATATCGGCTCCTCGCCAATATCGGCAAGCGCTCCGGCCAAGAGGTGCCGCATTTGCACGTTCACATTTTCGGCGGCCAACCGCTTGGGCCGATGCTCGCCCGTTAGTCGGCCGACAATGCGCGCGAGGGATTGCGCCTTTGGTTTCAGCCGCTAGGCTCAAGTGAAATTTTCTATCTTTAGGGGAGATCGAATGGCGACTGCAGCTCCGCGGGGCGTGCTTGAGCGCATGATGTTGCGCAAGACCGTTGCCCAGATTCAGCGTGAAACGGAGACGAGTGAACTTAAACGCTCGCTCGGGCCATGGAACCTGGTCTTTCTGGGTATCGGATGCATCATCGGCGCGGGGATTTTCGTCCGCACCGGCAACGCCGCCGCGCTTCACGCCGGCCCGGCGGTCCTGATCGGCTATGCCATCGCCGGTGTGGTCTGCGCCTTCGCCGGCCTTTGTTATGCGGAGCTTGCGTCGACCCTGCCGGTTTCCGGTTCCGCCTACACTTACAGCTACACGACCATCGGCGAGTTCGCCGCTTGGGTGATGGGTGCCCTGCTGCTGCTCGAATATGGCCTTGCCGCCTCGGTCGTCGCGGTCGGCTGGTCGGGCTATATGGTCAGCCTGCTGGGCGACATCGGGCTTATCATACCGCCTGAGTTGACCGGACCTGCCGGCTATCCGCTTGTCAGGGACGGCGCCCCGGTCCTGGTCGACGGCGTAGTGGTCACAACCGTGTTCAACCTGCCGGCCTTCCTGGTTTGCGCGGCCCTGGCCCTGCTTCTGGTAATCGGGGTTTCGGAATCGGCGAAGTTCAACAACATCATCGTCGCCATCAAGGTGACCGTGCTGGTCGCCTTCATCCTGGTCGGCGGCTTCATTATCTTGCAGAACTATCCGGCCTTCGCGCCCAACTGGGATCCGTTCATCCCCGAGCCTACCGGGAAGGACGGGGAGTTCGGCTGGAGCGGGATCATCCGGTCGGCGTCGATCGTCTTCTTCGCCTATATCGGGTTCGAGGCTGTCTCGACGGCCGGGCAGGAAGCGAAGAATCCGGCCAAGGACATGCCGTTCGGTATCCTTGGCTCGCTGATCGCCTGCACCGTCATCTACATCCTGGTGTCGATCGTCCTGACCCTGATCGTTCCCTACACCAGCCTCAACGTGCCGGATCCGGTCGCCGTCGCGGTCGATGCCTTCGGTCCGGAATGGGCCTGGTTCGCCAAGACCATCAAGATCGGCGCGATCATCGGCCTCACCTCGGTGATCCTTGTCCTAATGTATGGCCAGACCCGGATCTTCTACACCATGGCCCGCGACGGCCTGCTGCCGCGGGTCTTCAGCAGGGTTCATCCGAAGTACCGGACACCGTGGATCAACACGCTGCTGGTCGGCCTGATAGTCGCCATTGCAGCGGGTGTTTTCGACATCAACAGCCTGGGCGACATGACTTCGGTCGGCACCCTTGCCGCATTCGCCGTCGTTTGCCTTTCGGTGATGTGGCTGCGCAAGACCCACCCGGAAATTCCGCGTGGCTACCGGGTGCCGCTCTATCCGTTCGTACCGATCGCCGGCATCCTGTCATGCCTATGGCTGATCACGTCGGTGCCGAACTATGTGCTGCTGATCTTCGCCGGCTACACGGCGGTCATGATCGTGATGTACTTCGCCTATGGCATGCGGAATTCGGAACTCGCCAAGGGCCATGACGTCATGGCTGATGACGAAATGCCGATCTTCCCGGAAGATCTTCCTGGGGGCGGCGGCGGGACCGTCAACCGGCCCTAGCACGCCTGGCGCAAAAGATTGGGGCGGTCCGGTAGCGGGCCGCCCTTTTCCTATGGCAGCAAGTCGGCGGCGAGCGCTCGAAGGTCGGCCTCGGGTCGGGCGCCATAATGCTGGATGACCTCGGCCGCGGCGATTGCGCCGAGTCGAAGTGCGACCTTGAGCGGCTTGTCGCGTGTGTACCCGACCAGGAAGCCGGCGGCGAACAGGTCGCCGGCGCCGGTCGTGTCGACGACGTCGCGCACCGGTTCGGCCGGCACGTCGGCCCGGTCGGCGCCGCGGACCGCCAGGGCGCCATGCTCGCTGCGGGTGACGACAAGGGTTTCGACTTTGCCGGCAACGGCGGCGACGGCTGTTTCCAGGTGCGGTACGCCGGCCAACGCCTGGATTTCCGCCTCGTTGGCGAACAAAATGTCGATCCGGCCGCCGTCGATTAGCTGGTTGAAGCCTTCGCGGTGGCGCTCGATGCAGAAGGTGTCGGACAGGGTGAAGGCGACCTTGCGGGCGGCCTCCCGAGCGACCTCGATCGCCCGGACCATGGCGTATCGCGGCGTTTCCGGATCCCAAAGATAGCCTTCGAGATAGAGAACCGCGCTGTCGCGAATCTGCGCCTCGTCCAGCGCGCTCGCCGGCAGGTGCTGGGCGGCGCCGAGGAAGGTGTTCATCGTCCGGTGCCCGTCGGGCGTGACCAGCACCATCGACCGGGCGGTAGGCTCGCCGAAATCGGCCGGGGGGCAAGTGAACTCGACCCCGGTCGAGCGCAGGTCATGGATATAGAATTCGCCCAACTGGTCGGGCGCGACCTGGCCGATAAAACCCGCCTTGCCGCCGAGCGCGGCGATACCGGCGGCGGTATTGCCGGCCGATCCGCCGCTGACTTCACGGGCGGCGCCCATGTGCGAATAGAGCCGCTCGGCCTCTTCGGCGTCGATCAGCCGCATCGACCCCTTGGTCAGGCCTTCGGCGACAAGAAAGGAGTCGTCGATATTGGCGATGACGTCGACGATGGCGTTACCGATGCAAAGCACGTCGAGACGGGTGTCGGGCATGAAAGGTCCGTTGCTGCTGGAAGCGGAAGGGCGGCGCCTAGCGGGCCCATCGCCAAGCGGCAAGCTTGCCCGGCGCGGCCGGCGTCGCCATGCTTTGGTGATGCGTCCTATCCTGCTCTTCCCCATACTCGCCATCGCCGCCTGTGCCCCTCGCCCCGCGGTTCAGCCTACCCCGGCCCAGCCGCCTCGACCGGTCCAGCAATCGCCGCACATCCGAAGTGACCTGATCGGCATGACGGCGAGCGAGCTGGGGCAGCGGTTCGGCCGGCCGGCGATCCAGGTGCGCGAGGGACCAGGAATCAAGCTGCAGTTCCGCGGCGCCTGCGTGCTCGACGCCTATCTCTATCCCCCGGACGATGGCCGCGGGCCGGAGCGGGTGACTCATGTCGATGCCCGGCTGCCAAGCGGGGTAGAAACCGATCAGGCGGGCTGCATCCGCTCGCTCGCCGGGGCCTGAAGCCGGGCCATCGCCCACTGCGCCGCCTCGGCGATGACGGGGTCGGGATCGAGGAGGTGGGGAGTTATGACAAGAACGAGGCTTTGATTGCCAGAGTTTCCAGCTGAAATCAAACAGTTACGGATGAATCGGTTGCGACCGACGCGCTTGATGGGGGAGCCGGCGAACATCTCGCGGAAGGCGGCATCGTCAAGGGTTAGCAGGCCGGCGAGGCGCGGCGCGGCCAGCTCGGCCCTGGGCAGGAAGGCGCGGTTGGCCGCGGCCGCCTCGGCGAATCGGTTCCAGGGGCAGACGGCGAGGCAATCGTCGCAGCCGTAGACCCGGTTGCCCATCGCCTCGCGGAACTCGAGGGGGATCGGGCCGGAATGTTCGATGGTCAGATAGGAAATGCAGCGCCGGGCATCGATCCGGTGCGCCGGGCCGATCGCCTGCGTCGGACAGGCGTCGAGGCAGGCGGTGCAGCTGCCGCAATGATAGTCCGGCCCGGCCTGGTCCGGCTCGAAGTCCAGGCTGGTCAGGATGAGGCCGAGGAACAGCCAGCTGCCGTGCTCGCGGCTGACGAGATTGGTATGCTTGCCCTGCCAGCCGATGCCGGCAGCCTCGGCCAGCGGCTTTTCCATCACCGGCGCGGTGTCGACGAACACTTTCAGTTCGGACGGCGCCCGACCGACGATGAAGCGGGCCAGCGCCTTCAACCCCTTCTTGACCGTCTTGTGATAGTCGCCGCCCTGCGCGTAGACCGAAATCCGGGCGCGGTCGGGCGAATCGGCCAGGGTCAGCGGATCGGTGGCGGGCGCATAGCTCATGCCCAACGCGATCACGGAGCGGGCGTCCGGCCATAGCGCAGTGGGGGCGACGCGGTGATGCGCGCGTTCCGCCATCCAGCCCATGCCGCCGTGGTGCCCGGCCTCAAGCCAGCGGGCCAAGTCGGGCCCAGCATTCGGCGCCCCATCCGCCCTGGCGAAGCCGCAGGCGACGAAGCCGAGGCGTTCGGCCTCGGCCCTTATCTCATCCTTGAGGGTTGCGCTGCTACTCACACGGCCCAATAACCCGTTTGCCCTGAGCCTGTCGAAGGGCCGTCTTGCATTCTTAAGGAAATACAGTGCTTCGACAGGCTCAGCACGAACGGATTGGGGGCGCATCCCCCGGCGAGTTTGCCGTCGAGGCGCGCGACCTGGTCAAGGATTTCGGCGACACGCGCGCCGTCGACGGGGTCAGCCTGGCCGTGCCTCAGGGCGCGATTTACGGCCTGCTCGGGCCCAATGGCGCCGGCAAGACGACGACGCTTCGCTGCCTGCTGGGAATCATCGATCCGTCGTCCGGAACCCGCCGCGTGCTGGGCACCGACCGGCCGCTCGATGCGGCGCACGACATCGGCTATCTGCCCGAGGAACGCGGCCTTTATCCGTCGATGCATGCCCGCGACGGAATCGCCTTCATGGGCGCGCTGCGCGGGCTGCCGCTGGCCGAGGGCCGGCGCCGGGCCGAAACTCTGCTCGCCGCGCACGGCCTTGGCGACTGGGCAAAGAAGCCGATCCGCAATCTGTCGAAGGGCATGGCGCAAACCGTGCAGTTGCTTGGCACCCTGGTCCACAACCCCAGGCTGATCGTCCTCGACGAGCCTTTTTCGGGCCTCGACGCGATCAACCAGGGCAAGCTCGAGGTGCTGATCCGCGAGCAGGCGGCGGCCGGCGCGACGATCATCTTTTCAACCCATGTCATCGCCCACGCCGAGCGCCTTTGCGAGCGGATCGCGATCATCGCCGAGGGCAAGGTCGCGTTTGAAGGCAGCGTCGACGACGCCCGCGGCAAGTTGCAGCCGATTGTCCGGCTCAAGACCCGCAACGCCGACGGCCCGTGGCGGTCGGTCATTCCGGCTGGCGCGGAGCGCAGGCCCGGCGAATTCCAGTTCGAGCTGCCCAAAGGCGGCCCCGAACCGCTGCTGAAAGCGCTGATCGACGGAGCCGCGGGAATCGAGGCGCTGTCGATCGAGCGTCCCGGCCTGCACGAGGCGTTCGTCACCATCGCCGGCGAGGCCGCGGCGGCGGCCATGGGCGCGCCGATCGAGGAAGCGGCCTGATGCCCGAGCTGCTGCGCGCCGCCTTCGTCATCGCCCGCCGCGATTTCACCGCGACGGTCCTGTCGCGCGCCTTCATCTTCTTCCTTATCGCGCCCTTGTTCCCGATCCTTCTCGGCGGCGTGTTCGGCGGCATCGGCGCCCGCGTGGCCGAGCAGGCGAGCAAGCCGGTAGTGGCGGTGGCCATGGCGCCGGCCGAATTCCAGCGACTCAGCGAGGTTCGCAATCGACTGGCCCGGGCGGTCAGCGAAGACCGGATGATCAGCTTCAAATATGTCGAGCGCGCGCCAGACGATTGGGAGGCGCAGGCGCGAAAGCTGCTTGCCGAGCCGGGCACCAATGTCCGGGCCGTCGTCTACGGCTGGTTTGGCGACCCGCTGATCATGGGCGACCTTAGGGCCGACGACCCGATTGTCCGGCAGGTGGGGCTGATGCTCGACGAAGCGCAGATGCCGCCCCTGCCGTCGCCCGACCTTAAGGTTACCAAAGTCGAGGGCTCGACCGCCAACCTTAGCCAGAAACGGGCGCTGACAGGACAGCTTGGCCAGATGCTGCTGTTTTTTCTTACCCTGCTTCTGGCGGGCATGCTGCTGAGCCAGGTGATCGAGGAGAAATCGAACAAGATCATCGAGGTGATCGCCGCGGCGGTCCGGATCGACGCCATGTTCCTGGGCAAATTGTTTGCGATGCTTTGCTCGTCCCTGCTGGGAATCACCGTGTGGGTGACGGCGGGCGCCTTCGCCATCGCCGGCCTGAGCAGCGGCGGGCTGACGGCGCTGCCGGTGCCGGCGGTCGGCTGGCCGCTCTTCCTGGCGCTCGGCTTTATTTATTTCGCGATGAATTACCTGCTGTTCGGCGCGGTCTTCCTGGGGATTGGCGCGCAAGCGTCGACCGCGCGCGAAGTGCAGACCCTGTCGATGCCGGTGACCTTCGCCCAGGTGCTGATATTCGGCGTGGCCTCAACCGCCGTCGGCAGCCCGGGATCGCCCGAAGCGCTGGCCGCCGCCGCCTTCCCGCTGTCGTCACCTTTGGTCATGGTCGCCCGCGCCGCCGAGCAGCCCGAAGTCTGGCCGCACCTGTTGGCGCTCGCCTGGCAGGCGCTGTGGGTCGGCCTCATCCTGTGGGCCTCGGCCCGGCTGTTCCGCCGCAGCGTGCTGAAGAGCGGCCCGCAGCGCAAATGGTGGAAGCTGGGGCGGGGCTGGGCGAGCCAAGATCGGCGGCGGCGGATTCCGGACTGACTGATCCGAACCTTTCGCTATACTTGGCAGTTAATAAAAATTATACGAACAGCCGACCCACATGAGTCGCGTCAAATTCCTTGTCGAGGGGACGGGCGATGGCAAAACCACCGAAGGGCGTCACGAAAAGCGGGACCGCAGGCGACGACGAACTGATTGGCGGGGCGGGCAACGATCAGCTTTACGGCCTCGCCGGCAGTGACCGGCTGGAGGGCTTGGCCGGGAACGATACGCTCTACGGTCACGAGGGCGATGACTATCTGATCGGTGGCGAGGGAGACGATTATCTTGCCGGACAGGAAGGCAACGACACGCTCGAGGGCGGCACCGGCAATGATTTTCTGGGCGCCGGCCCCGGCAATGATTTGCTGACCGGCGGCGACGGCGCAGATCGCTTCTTCTTCGCGCAGCCATTCGAACCAGTAATGAACCTGCACACCATCACCGACTTCAGTCGCGCTGAAGGCGACTTCATCGACCTCAGGAGCATAGATGCGGACGGCAATGCCGCCAACGACGGGCGTCGCGGCAACACCGATTTCACCGTGATGGGGAGCTCTAGCGGAGCAGCCGGGGAAGCCTGGATGCAGGTTTTGACGAACCCGGAATCCGGCCAGCAGATCGGCGTTTCGATTTATCTGAACACTGATTCAGATCCGGAGGCGGATATGCGCATCGACGTGCTCGGAGTCTCATCCCTTAACTGGGGCACCGACATATTGGGCTGAGCCGTTCGCCAATGGCGCCCGCGAGGGGCGGGCGAACCGGTTGAACCAGGGGCGGTTGCCGCAACACTCTTTGCAATGCATTGCGGGGATTGCGATTTAGCTGGCAGCAAGGGCGCCCGACAATGTCATTGCTTGCCATCCGCGCGTTTGCCGCCGGCGCTCAGCCCGCCGCTGCCCCGTCACAGCCGATCATCGACATGCATCTCCATGCTCGGCCCGCCAAATATGTGGGCGACAATCCGTTCCCGATGTGCGCGCCGTTCGACCTTTATCCCCGAGGCGATCCCAAGCACGGCATTTATGAAGGGATGGAGTGGAACGGCACGCCCTGCGCGAACCCAATTCCGGTCGCGGCAACGGATGATGCCGTGCTTCGCGAAACGATCACGGAGCTGGAGAAAAACAACATCTTCGGCGTGGTCAGCGGCGATGACGCAGGCAACTAGGCGGGATAGATTGCCGCGCCCAGGAGCGATTGGGCAGCACGGGCGTTCAGGCCGCGCCATGATGACCAGATTGATCCTGGCGGCGTTCGTTCTGGGGGGAACCGTATCGGAAGCCCGGCAGAGGCCGCCGCCCCTGTACGACCCCGTGCTGTTGAACACCGGCATCATCTGCAAGTGGAACGAACGCTGCATCGCCCGGCAGCGGCGGGCGATGCGATCGGCGCTGGCCTATGTTAAGAAACATGGGATCGCCTGGAAGGTCGAGTTGTGCAACCGCAATTCGGCGCGCAACGGCACGCGCAAGGACTGGGTGGGCTTCAACAATTGCATCCGTAATGACGCCATCAGGGCGCCGCGTAGCTATCGTTTGAAGCGTGGTTCCTGATCGGCGCAGGAAATTCGGCAAGACCGGCACTGTTGCCGAAAAGCGACACGGCACTAATCATTCGCACAAGTCAGTTGAAACTTCCCGCGCCGTGGTGAGTTTGCCGAACGGAACTTTACTCAAAAAGGGGATTCCATGCGTAGATATTTACTCGCCGCGGTCGCAGCCGCCGCAATCTCATCGCCGGCGCTCGCCCGGGACGGATCACTCTATGTCGGTATCGAGGGCGGCATTCTGCATGCCCTGGATATGGACGGCGACGGCCTGGTCGATTTCACCAGCACGCCGGCAACGCCAACCGGCCCGGCCGATTTCGTCGGAGTCGGCAATTTCGACGCCGAGCTCAAGCGCGGCTACGACATTGACGCCATCATCGGTTATGACCTTGGCGCCTTCCGGCTCGAACTGGAAGGTGGCTACAAGAGGGCAAAGCGGGACGGCTTCGACCCGTCGGCCGCCTTCCTGACGCAGCTCAACGCCGGGCTCAATCGGCCATCGGTCGCTCCGGATCCCGGCGCACCAGGCCAAGCCGCAGTGACCGTCGATACGTTCGACAGCCTGGACGGAAAGGTCGGCATCAAGTCGGCCATGATCAACGCGCTCGCCGACTTCGGCAATGAGGACGGCCTGTCCTTCTATGCTGGCGGCGGTTTCGGCCGCGCCTGGGGCCGCGCCCTGAATGACGGCGACAAGGCGTGGGCATGGCAGCTCATCGCCGGCGCTCGCGCCGCGATCAGTTCCAACATCGATGTCGGCCTGAAATATCGCTACTTCCGGACTGGCCGGATGGACTTCCAGGGCGGCCCGATCGGTTTTGGAGGCAACCCGAACTTCATTTCCACGGGCGTGTTCCAGACGACCAACGCGACCGTGACCCCGGTCTTCAGCGACCGGTTCCAGTCGCATTCGCTGTTGGCCAGCCTGATCTTCAACTTCGGGGCCGCGCCACCGCCGCCACCGCCACCGCCGCCACCGCCGCCGCCGCCGCCGCCGCCGCCGCCACCACCGGCGACGCAGACCTGCCCGGACGGATCGGTGATCCTGGCTACGGATGCGTGCCCAGTGCCGCCGCCGCCGCCGCCGCCGCCGCCGCCGGAGCCGGAACGCGGCTAAGGCACTTCGACTAGAAGGCTTCGAGCCCCGGCGAGGTCCAAAACCTCGCCGGGGCTTGTTGCTGTTCGAGCCTTCAGATTGAACAAGAAAACGGCCCGGCAGGGGTAATTGCCGGGCCGTTCAGGTACAGTTCGCAGTTCGGGTTTTCGCCCGCGCCAAAACGCATATCGGCCAAATCGGGTTCCGCCAACCCTGCGCCGGGCCGACTGCTGGCCCGCCCCGAGGGACTCGAACCCCCAACCTCCGGGTTCGAAGCCCGGCGCTCTATCCGGTTGAGCTAGGGGCGGACAGAAGCGCCGACTAGCCATTGTGGCGGCGGCTTTCCAGCCCGAGTTTCATCCCCGGCCAACAAAGCGTGCCGCCATTGCAGTCGGGACATGCTACGCCTGCGTAACGGTCGCACACGGCGGCGCACCTTCATTGCAGCATAGGGGCAGGCCATGAGCAACGCACGACAGCGGCTGGACGGGAAAGTCGCGATCATCACCGGCGCCACCGGCGGCATCGGCGAAGCGACCGCCAAACTATTCCTGGAGCTTGGCGCGAAGGTCATGCTGGTCGGGCGCTCGACCGAGAAACTGGCGGCAACTCGGGGCCGGCTGGCGGGCGGCGACCATGTCGCCGAAGCGGTCGCGGAAGCAACCGACGAAACCGGGATCAAGGCGGCGGTCGACGCCGCGGTCGAACGGTTCGGCGGCCTCGACATCGCCATTGCCAATGCGGGTACCGAGGGCGTGCTGAAACCCGTCGACATACTGACGGTCGACGAATTCGAAGACACGATGCGCACCAATGTCACCGGCGTCTGGCTGACCATGAAACATGTCGTGGCGCCAATGAAGGCGCGGGGCGGCGGATCGATTGTCGCCTTGTCGTCGATTGCAGGAGTGATCGGCTTTCCGGCCATGGCCCCCTATATCGCCAGCAAACATGCCGTATTCGGACTGGTGAAGACGGCAGCGCTGGAGCTCGGTGCGTCGAACATCAGGGTCAACGCGGTCGGCCCGGGCCCCATCGACAATCGAATGATCGATTCGCTGCAACGGCAGCTGTCGCCCGACGATCCGGACGCATTGCGGGGCGCGGTCGAGGAGAGCATCCCCATGAAGCGATACGGCAGCAACGAGGAGGTCGCGCACCTGCTCGCCTTCCTGGCGAGCGATTCGGCATCCTATTGCAACGGATCCATCTACATGATCGACGGCGGCTATACCGCGGCCTGACTAGCCGCGCGGCAGCGGGTTCGCCAATCGATATTCGCGAAAGCCGCTGACGACGGCGCGGACGCAATCCTGGGGTGTCGGGCCGGCGGCGAAGAAGCCGCGGCACGGGCCGCTGGTCCACAGCTGCGGCTTCCGGGCGCGGAGCCATTTGAATGCTTCCGACATGGCCGGCGGATCGTCGGAGCTGGTCGCGACCTTGACGATCCGGCCATCGGCGAAGGTCATGTGAAAGGTGTCGGTGACGTCATAGCCGGTGCGGAGCGCGCCGATCAGGTCGTCCCGCACCTTGATGCTGCAGGCGACGGTCGCGGCATTCTCGGCGCGGCAGGGTTTCCGCTCCAGGACCTGGTAATTGCCGCCTTCCGCCCACCCCTGATAATAAAGGATCTCGGCCGCCGACCGGGGCGCGTCGGCAAGCTCCGGGCGGAGCCGGGCCGGGTCGAAGCTGTAGAATGCGTCGATCAGCCTTTCGGCTCTCGCCAGCCGGGGATCGGCGAGGGCACTGACCTGCCGCGCCGCGCATCCGGACAGCAGGAACAGGCCGGTCATGAAAAAGATGCTGCGCATTGGCGCCCCCCCAAATCCCGTTTCGGTATGAACATCGGCGCACTCCGGTCAACGGCGTTTCCTTTTTGGCAAGGTTTGCAGCGGTACCCAACGATTCGTGGGACCGTGGACCAGCAGAATCGCAAGCTGGGGAACACGACTATGAAGCTGTTCAAGAAGGAAGAACGCGACCCGATCGCGGAGCAGGCCCTGGCCTATCGGCTGAGCGTGCTGGCGAATCGCGCCAAAAGCAGTCTCGACCCGTACGGGCGCAATCCGGATTCCGACCCCATTGCCGCCTAAGATCGCCTTGCTGGCGGCGGTTGCCTGCATGGCGTCCGGCTGCGACGAGGCCCGGTCTCGGGCGCCGGCGGCGTCGGTGACGATGAAGCTGCCGCCGGCCCGGCCAGCCGATGCCCGGCCCGGGTTCAGCCGGGCGCTGGACCAGGCGGCTCCGACTCCGCCCGCCGCTGGCTAGGCGGCGCCAGTGCCTTGGCGACCAGCGGCGCCAGCCGCCTGGCCATGATCCGCACTCCGGCGGCATTGGGGTGGATGCCGTCGCCGAGCAGCAGCCTGGGATCGGTGATCACGCCGTCGAGGAAGAAAGGATCGAGCGCCGCGCCATAGCGCCTGGCGAGTTCGGGATAGATGGAATCGAACCGGCCGACATAGTCGCGGCCGAGGTTGCGCGGCGCGACCATTCCGGTCAGCAGCACGGGAATGCCGCGCCGGTCGAGGGTGCGGACGATGGCTTCGAGGTTGGCCCTGGTCTCGGCGGGGTCGAGGCCGCGCAGCACGTCGTTGCCGCCGAACCCGACGATGGCGAGGTCCGGCGTGCGCTTGAGGCCGTCGAGCGTGAAGTCGAGCCGGGCGAGGCCGGCGGCGGTCGTGTCGCCGGAGACGCCGGCGTTGACCATGTCGACGACGAGGCCCTGCGCCGCGAGCTCCCGGTCGAGGACGGCGGGGAAGCTTTCCGCCGGCGCCAGGCCGTAGCCGGCGTACAGGCTGTCCCCGAAGGCCAGCACCAGCTTCTCGTTGGCGGACGCCGGGGCCGGGTCCGCAGGCGCTTCGGCGCGCGGCCTCGTTTCGACGGGCGGGGCCGGGGTTTCCGACGAACAGCCGGTAACCGCCAATTGAAGCGCCACCAGCAGCCCTCCATATCGGCCGAACAGTTTCGCCAACGTCACAGGTTTCCCCTTCATGTCCGCAGATATCGTCATCCAAGCGCGCAATGTCACCCTGTCGTTCGGCGAAGGCCAGGCCAGGACCGAGGTGTTGAAGGGCATCGACCTCGACGTCGCCGACGGCGAGACGATCGCCTTGCTGGGGCCGAGCGGGTCGGGCAAGTCGTCGCTGATGGCGGTGCTGTCCGGCCTGGAGCGGGTGACCGGGGGCACGGTCGCGGTCGCCGGCACCGATTTCGGCGCGCTTAGCGAGGACGACCTGGCGCGGGCGCGGCGGGGCAGGATCGGCATCGTCCTGCAGAGCTTCCATTTGCTGCCGACGATGACTGCGCTGGAGAATGTCGCGGTGCCGCTCGAACTGGCGGGCGCCAACGGCATCGCGTTCGAAACGGCGCGCGGCGAGCTTGAGGCGGTCGGGCTCGGCCATCGCCTGACCCATTATCCGGCCCAGCTTTCCGGCGGCGAACAGCAGCGCGTCGCCATCGCCCGCGCGGTCGCGCCGGGGCCCAAGATCATTTTCGCCGACGAGCCAACCGGCAATCTCGACGGCAAGACCGGCGGGGCGATCATCGACTTGCTGTTCGACCGGCAGAAAGCGACCGGCGCGACGCTGATCATCATCACCCACGACCCGTCGCTTGCCAGCCGCTGCGGCCGCATTTTGGAAATGCACGACGGGCGGATCAACGTGGACCGGGCGGCGTGAGCGCGCTTGGCTGGGGCCGGGCGGCAAGCTTCGCCCGGCGCGACCTCAACCAATCCTTGCGGGGCTTGAGGCTGCTGTTCCTGTGCATCTTCCTCGGTGTCGCCACCCTGGCGGCGATCGGCGGCCTCGCCAGCGCCATCACCAGCGAGATCGCCGATCGTGGCCGGGTCCTGCTGGGCGGCGACGTCCAGGTGGGCATGTCGCAGCGTCGGGCGACTCCCGACGAGCTTGGCGCGATGCGGTCGCGGGGTGCGGTCAGCGAGACGATCCGGATGCGGGCCATGGCGCGCGGCGGCGCCGAAGAGGCCGCGCTGCTGACCGAGCTGAAGGGCGTCGACGCCGCTTATCCCTTGTTTGGGACGCTGCAGGTCGGCGGCAAGTCGGTGCGCGCGCCGAAGCCGACTGATGTCTACATCGCGCCCGAGCTCGGCGACCGGCTGGGCGTTCGCCCCGGGCAGACGCTTCGCTTCGGCGAGGCCGATTTCCGGATTGCCGGCGTGATCGGCGAGGAGCCGGACCGGGTCGGCGAGGGCTTCACGCTCGGGCCGGTGGCGATCGTGTCCATCGACGGGCTGATGCGGACGGGCCTGGTCCAACCGGGCAGCATGCTCAACAGCAAATACCGGCTGAAGCTGCCCGCGGCCGCGCAGCCCAAGGCCGTGATCGACGACCTCAAGGCTCGCTTCCCCACAGCCAGCTGGGAGTTTCGCGACCGCGACCGGGCGGCGCCGGGCGCCAGCCGCTTCTTCGAGCGGATGGGCCAGTTCCTGACGCTGATCGGGCTGGCGGCGCTGATTATCGCCGGAATCGGGGTGAGCAACGGCGTCGCCTCCTATTTGCGCCGCAAGCGCGACGGAATCGCGACGCTCAAGATGCTCGGCGCGACCTCGGGCGACATCGGCCGGATCTATTTCCTGCAGATCGGCATGGTCGCCCTGGCCGCGGTGGTCGCCGGCCTGGTCGCCGGATCGCTGCTGCAGCTGGCGGCGCTGGCGCTGGCCACCGACCTGCTGCCGGTCAGGCCAGGGCTGAGGCTCGATTCGACGACATTGCTGACGAGCGCCGCATACGGCCTGCTGATGGCCTTCACCTTCGTCCTGCCGCCGCTCGGCCGCGCGCGCCTGCAGCCGGTGGCGTCGCTGTTCCGCGAGTCCGTCGCCCGCCGGCAGGGTGTCGGCTGGGCGGCCCTACTCATCGCCGCAGTCGCATTGGCGCTGGTCGCGGCGCTGGCGGTGATGACCTCAACCGAGCCTTTGTTCTCACTGTCGGTGCTGGGCGCGGTTGCGGCGGTGATCCTGCTGCTTGCCGCTGTCGGGCTGGGCGTGCGGCTGCTGGCGCGCAAGATGCCGCGACCGGGCCAGCCCCTGCTCCGGCTGGCCATCACCGGGCTGCACCGGCCGGGCGCGCAGACGGTCGGGCTGGTCGTCGCGCTCGGGCTGGCGCTGACCCTGTTCGTCAGCATCGCCGCAATCCAGACCAGCCTCGACGCCGAGATCGAGAAGACCGTCCCGGCCAAGGCCCCCGACCAGTTCGTGCTCGACGTGCCGTCGGCAAAGCGCGGCGCGTTCGAGACGCTGGTCCGGGCGCAGGCGCCGCAGGCCGACATCAACATCGTGCCCAATTTGCGCGGCACGATCACGGCCTATGGCAAGACCCGGGTCGCCGACCTCGAGACCCTGCCGCCGGGCGCCTGGTTCCTGCGCGGCGAGCGCGGCGTCACCTACAGCGCGAACACACCCGAGGGGAGCGACGTGGTCGCCGGCCAGTGGTGGCCGGCCGATTATGCGGGCCCGCCTCTGGTCTCGATCGACAAGGAAGCCGCCGACATCATGGGCGTGGGCGTCGGCGACACGCTGACCGTCAGCGTGCTGGGCCGCGAGATCGAGGCGCGCATCGCCTCGCTTCGAGAGATTCACTGGGACACGATGGGCTTCAACTACATCCTCGTCTTTTCGCCATCGACGCTGGTGAACGCCCCGCACAATCTGGCGGCGACCGTGGATGTCGCGCCGGCGCAGAAAGCGGCGGTGTCGCGAGCGGTGCTTCGCGCTTTTCCGTCGGCGACCATCTTCGATGTCGGCGAGGTGGTCGGCCAGGTGTCGACGGTGCTTCGGCAGATGTCGGTCGCGATCCTGCTGGCGGCGTCGGTGGCGGTGCTGGCGGGGATCGCCGTGCTGATCGGGGCGCTCGCCGCCTCCCGCCTGGCGCGCAGCTACGATAGCGTCATCCTCAAGACATTGGGCGCGACGCGCGGCCAGATATTAGGGGTGCAGGCGCTCGAATATGGGCTGCTGGCGGTGGTGGTGACGGCGGTGTCGGTCGCACTCGGCCTGACCGGCGCCTGGTTCGTCATCGTCCGCCTGTTCGAATTCGGCTGGCGGCCCGACTGGCTGGTGGTGGGCGCGACGCTGATCGGCGGCGCCGTGCTGACGCTCGGCATCGCGCTGCTGAGTTCGCTGCCGCTGCTGAAGCTCCGGCCGGCGAGCGCCTTGCGAGCGCTCTAAATGTTCGATTGGTCGGGCGGCACGCCTTCGGGAACGCCGGCGGCGCCCTGTTCCTCCGTGCAGGCGGAGCCCGCGCCGACCCCGTAGCAGGTCATCGACAACGACCCCATCGCATAGCCGCGAACCAGCGGGTCGAGCGGCTCTCCTCCCGCCGCGGCGATACCGGCGATGTAGAGCAGGGGGATGAAATGGTCGGGCGTGGGCACGGCCAGCGCATAGTCCGGGTGCTCCATCAGCCGGAGGATATCCGCGGGCGCTTCAGCCGCCTGCGCCACCGCCGCATCGTCAAAGCTTTGCGCCCAGTCGAACCCGGAATCTGGCTGATCCCATTGAATGCGGCCGAGGTTGTGGACAACGTTGCCGCTGCCGAGAATCATCACGCCGCGATCGCGCAAGGCATTCAGCCGTGTCCCCAGTTCGACGTGATAATCAAGCGGCTTCAGCGCATTGATGGACAGCTGAACGACCGGGACGTCGGCCTCTGGATAGAGGTGGGCAAGGACGCTCCAGGTCCCGTGGTCCAAACCCCACTGATCCTGGTCGAGGCCGCACCAGGTTGGCCGGACCGCCTCGACGATTTCGCCTGCGACATCCGGGGCGCCGGGAGCCGGGTAATCGAAATCGAACAGCGCCTGCGGGAAACCGTAGAAGTCATGAATGGTTCGCGGCCGGGGCATGGCCGTCACCGCCGTCGCCCCGAAATACCAATGCGCCGAAACGACGAGGAGGGCGCGCGGCCGGGGGAGCCGCTCCCCCAGCGCCCGCCACGCGTCCGTGAAGCCATTGCGCTCGAGCGTGTTCATCGGGCTGCCGTGCCCGATGAAGAGGGCGGGCATGCGGGTCATACGCCTCCAGCCCTCTACCCGATCGCCTCCGCCGCCATCTCTGTCAGCTTGGCCATCAGCGCGCGGTGGGGGAAGGGGCCGTGACTGATGCGGGCCACTCCGGCCATCGCCCAGATCTTCTTGTCCGGCGCGCCTGGGAAGGCGATGACGTTGAGCGGCAGCGGGACTGCCCTGACGATCCGCTCGATCTGCTTGGGGTCGCTGAGGCGCGGCACGAAATAGCCGCTGGCGCCGGCGTCGGCGAAGGCCTTGCCGCGGTCGATCGCCTCATCAACCAGGGCCGAGTCATAGGTCTGGGTCTTGAGATACAGGTCCGTTCGGGCGTTGATGAAGAAGGCGTCGCCGACGGCGAGCCGGATCGCCTCGATCCGCCTGGCCTGCTCCTTGAGCGGGTGAAGCCCCGCCCCGCCGATGACCTGGTCCTCGAAATTGCAGCCGACGGCGCCGGTCGCGGCAAGCCTGGCGACATTGGCCGCGCCAAGTTCCGGGTCGGCCGCATAGGCGCTTTCGAAATCAATGGTCACCGGAACGTCGACGGCGTCGACGATCCTTTTCGCATTGGCCAGCGCGAAGTCGATCGGCACCTGCTGCCCGTCGGCCCAGCCATGGGCGTCGGCGACCGGGTGGCTGCCGGTCGCCAGCGCCTTCGCTCCTGCCTTGACCACGGCATGGGCGCTGCCGACATCCCAGATATTGTAGAGGACGACCGGATCGCCCGGCACGTGGAGCGCCCGGAACGTGTCGAACGTCGATGCCATGAACGCCTCCGTCAGATGCGCTTGGGATAGATCGGCCAGACGTCGATGGGGATATGGCCCATCGTGCCGGTGACGGTTTCGGCTTGCTCGTCCATCACCGCATATCGGGCGAGGAAGGCCTTCGTGCCGTTGTAATCGCCGGTCGCCTGGAGCCTGACGATATCGGCGACGAGGTCGCGGATGCCGGAGTCGAGCTTGGCGGGGTCGAGCCGGAAGCGCTTCGCCTGCTCGTCCCAGACGATCGCGCCCTTGTCGCGCAGATATTTATACTGCATCGCCGCGCCCTGGCCATGCGCCTCATGCGCGCCGAAGCGCATCGATCGGAACAGACCGGCGACATAGGACGCGCGGATCTGGTCCTTCTCGGCGGCGGGAAGCACGCCCTGGTCCATCATGTAGAGGATGTTCCAGGCGCCCATGACGTCGGCCTTGGCCTCCTCGAAGCCGGAAGCGACGTCCTTCAGCTCCTTGTCGACCGTCGTCGCCCGGCCACCGACATTGATCGAGCCCGGCCCGAGGCTGTGGCTGAGTTCATGGAAGACGGTCTCGAGATACATATATTTGCGGGTGACGGCCTTGGCCTGGTCGGGCACCAGGACGAGCTCGGCCATCGGCGCCAGGATGCGCTCATATTTGGCGCCGAGCACATTGCGCAGAATGACCTTCTTGGCGCCCTTGGCCTCGCGCACCCGTTCGTCGTTGGGCAGGTTGAAGGCGATGCTGGGCACGCCGTGCATGGAATCGCCGCCGCCCTGAATCTGGTCCACAACCGAAATGGGCGATTCGAAGCCACGCCTGAAATTCTTGAAGCGCTCCTCGACCGGCAGGTTGGCCTCCATGGCGCGCAGGTGGCCCTTGTAGATGGCCAGCGCCTGCGATTCCTCCGGATTGCGCAAGGTGACATAGGCCTCGAACGCCGTCTTCCGCCCGTAGAGCTTGTCGGTGTAGGTCTCGTAAGGGCCGATGACGAATTCGATCGGCGTGCCTTCGAGATCCATCCACGCCATCTCGGATTCGAAATAATCGTCGGTGCGGAACGCCCGCGCCCGCAATGTCAGGAACTTCTTGAGGCTGGCGTTGCCGGTTTTCGCCGCGGCCTGCTCGAGCAGTTTCGCGGCCGGCTCGAGCCACTGCCTATATTCGACCGAATAAGGCACAGCGACCAGCCTGTCCCCCTGCCGCTTGACCACGGTATAGGGGTCGGTCAGCGCCTCGGCCTCGGCCGGGTTGGCGGCGAGATAGGCGTCGAACTGCTCCTTGGTGAGATCGGCAGGGTAGAAACCGCCGCCGGCCGGCCGAGGGGCATTGCCGAAGAAGGGCTTGTCCTCGTCGACCTCGTCCCACGGGCCCATCATCTGGTCGAACTTGGCGAGCATCGCCTTGTCGCCTCTTTTCTCGATCTCGGCGCGGACGCGCGGATTGTCGGCCGAAACCTGGCGCAGATAGATGGGGTTCATCATCTCGGCCGCCTGGATCAGCAGGTTGACGACTTCGCGCTCCTCGGCGGACAGATAGCTGGTGTCGACGGTGATCGGCACATCGGCCAGCGCCGCCACCTTGCCCGTCTCCGGGCTGCTTTCGGCGGTGGCGGACTGGTTGCTGGTGGTCGCGACCTCGCAGGCGGCGAGGGTCAGGACAAGGGCGGAAGCGGCTCCAAGCCAGCGGAGTTTGGACATGGCGGGGCTGTAGCAGCGGACTGCGCTCGCGCAAATCCTTGGCTGTCGGGCAGCAAGCGGAGTCCCTTCCCGCCTGTCCATCGCACGCCGATCGCACGCCGATCGTAAAAACCGGCAAGATCGCTCCGTGCACTGACCGTATCGGTTGCAAACGACGGGCCATGCACGCCTGCGTGACGCCGAGCATCACGCTTTGACCCGGGAGATGGTTGAACTGCGGATGGCGCCGACCTTTGCAAAAGCGCGATGCCTGCTCGGCGCTGGCCTGGGCGAGAGACCACCGCTGCTGGCCGTGGCGCTGGACTTCGCGTGCTGGCGACGCTTGTCCGAACGCCTCGACAAACGCACAGCAGCACAGGCTATAACCGATGCAATCCTGACGTTGCGGCCCGGTGTCTAGCCCGGCGCCGGGCCCAACTGTTGCCACAGCTCCACCTTCACCCCGTCCGGATCCAGGATCCAGGCGAAGCGGCCGTAATCCTCGTCCTGCCGGCCGAGGATGGCGATCCCCTTGGCTTCGAGGTCCGCGATCATGCCATCGAGATCGTCGACTCGCAGGTTGACCATGAAGGGCTGCCGGCTTGGCGCGAAATAGTCGCTGGCCTTGTCGAACGGCGACAGCAAAGCGAAGCCTTCGGGATCGTCAGCCTTGAACGGGAACATCACTCCCCATTCGCCGCCGATGCCGAGATTGTCCCGGTACCAGGCGCGCGTCTTGTCGGGATCCGCGACCTTGTAGAAGACACCGCCGAGGCCGGTGATGCGCGCCATTAATGGACAAACCTCGCCACCACGTCCCGGTATGAGCGAGACACTTTCACCTGCGCGCCAGAATCGAGCACCAGGAAGCATTCGCCATTGGTGTGCGGCTTGACCTGCTTGACGAGGTCGAGGTTGACGATGGTCGAGCGGTGGACGCGCTGGAAGCGGCGCGGGTCGAGGCGCTTTTCCAGGTCCTTCATGGTCTCGCGCAGGATGAGCGTATTCTCGCCGGTCTGGATGCACATGTAATCGCCGGCGGCGTCGATCCGCTCGATCGTGTCGACATCGACCCGGAAAATCTGCCCCTGGTCCTTGATGTTGATCATCTTCTCATAGCGGTTGGCGGCGTGCGCCTCGGGCGCGGCATCGGCCATTTCCTCGGCCGCCTCGGGCGCATGCTCGACCAGGGCCTCCTTGAACCGCTCCACTTCCTCGGCGCTGCGCTTCTCGTTGAGGCGCTGGCGGACCCGGTCGAGGGTCGCTGCAAGCCGGTCCTCCTCGACCGGCTTCATCAGATAATCGACGGCCTGCGCCTCGAAGGCGCGCAGGGCGTGGTCGCCATAAGCGGTGACGAAGACGAACAAGGGCGGCTCGACATCCATCAGCCCCTGGATGACCGAGAAGCCGTCGAAGCCCGGCATCTGGATGTCGAGGAAGACGAGGTCGGGCTTGTGGGTCTTGATGGCGCGGATCGCTTCGCGCCCATTGGCGGCGGTGGCGACCACCTCGATGTCGTCATGGACTTCGAGCCGGAGCCTGAGGCCCTGCGTCGCGAGGGGTTCGTCATCGACCAATATGGTCCGGATGCTCATGAATCACTATCTCCGGTTTCGAAGGGGATTTCGACGATAACGCTGAACCCCCCATGTTCGTTCTTCCTGGTCGTAAATCCATGCGCCGGGCCATAGGCCTGCGCCAGTCGGTCGCGGATATTCGCCAGTCCGACTCCAGTCGAGGCGCTGGCCGCCATCGCCGCGGTTTCCTTGTCGCCGTCGCCATTGTCGGCGACCTCGATGCGCACCCCCTGCCCTTCCCGGCTGGCGGTCAGCCAGATGTCGGCGCCGCCCTCGATCGGGGTGACCGCATATTTGATCGCATTTTCGATCAGCGGCTGCAGCAGCAGCGACGGCAGCCGGGCGCCGATCGTTTCCGGGTCGATCTTGAAATGGGGGCGAAGCCGGTCCTCGAAGCGCATCTTCTCGATCTCAAGGTAAAGCTTCAGCGTCTCCACTTCCTGCGCCAGGGTCACCTTGGCGGTCGGCTCGTTGACCAAGGTGTAGCGCAGGAAAGAGGACAGGCGGGCGAGCATGGCGTTGGCCCGCTCGGTCTGCTTCAGGAGCACCAGGGTCGAGATCGAATTGAGCGTATTGAACAGGAAATGCGGGTTGAGCTGGTAGCGAAGCATCGCCAGCTGAGCGCTCGACGCCTGGCTTTCCAGCCGCTCGCGCTGGTCGATCTCCTCTTCCAGCAACAGCCAGTAATTGATCCCGTAATAGAGCGCGGCCCAGGCGGCGAGCAAGGCGAAGGTCAGCAGGATCGCGCCCAGATATTCGACCCCGATCGGCCGAAGGTCGGGCTTTAGGAACGTCGACAGGCTCCACGTCTCGATCGCCGAGAAAGTGGCCGCCGCGATGATCACGGCAATCAGCGACATCACCAGGGTAAGGATCGGCCGCATGACGATCAGCCGCCGGAACAGCGACGCCATCAGCAGGGTCAGCGAGTAGCCGGTGGCGGTCAGCAGCGCCGTGTGGACGATATACATCGCCCCCATGGAATTGGCGAAGCCGGACAGCGAGCGGAGGATGAAATAGCCGCCCCAGCCGGTCGACTGGAGGATCCAGAAGGCCCGGTTCTTGTCCTCGAAGAAAGGCCTTTCGAGCCCCACCCCGCGCAGGATCGGACGCGCCGGCGAGCGGACGCGCGGCACGTCGCCGGCCCGGCGGCGGGGCGACTGCTGGTCCGTGAAAGTGGCGCTGTCGGTCGCCATGCCCCAGCCATATAGGCGGGTCGGTTAGGCATTGCGAGCGGGGCCAGCAGGGGCCGCCCGCCATCGGGCAACCACCACGCCGGCCAACTGCGTCAAACTGTCAGCGCAATTCCGATCGCCGCGAGTGCCAATCCAAGAACTAGGCCAAAAGTCACCGGCCGGACATTGCGGCACAATCGGGGGCCGCGAAAAATGAATGGATCGCCTTGCGAGTCGCGCATCGTCGAACTCCCCACCCCGCCGACTGATCAAGCGATGGCCTCAAACGTAGCGGCCGGACAGGCCATTGGTAAGTCGCTCGCCGAGGCGACGGAGATCATGAAATCTTGGCTCTTGCCATCCGGAGGTCTAATCTGACCCCATGAACGATCATCCCGACCGCGCCCAATTCACCCGCATGGACGAGGGCACCCAGGCCGACTGGCAGGTCATCGGCAGCCACTTCTTCCCTTACGCGCAAGCGCTTCCCGACCGGGTGCTGGCTCATTTCAAACTGCTCGACGGCGACTATGGCGGCTTCCCGGTCGACCGGCTGCAACATAGCCTGCAGACCGCGACCCGCGCCCATCGCGGCGGGGAAAGCGAAGATTATGTCGTCATGGCCCTGCTGCACGACATCGGCGACACGCTGGGCAGCTACAACCACCCCGATATCGCCGCGGCCATCCTGAAGCCGTTCGTCGACGAGAGGCTGCACTGGATCACCGAGAAGCACGGCATCTTCCAGGGCTATTATTTCTTCCACCATATCGGCCTCGACCGCGACATGCGCGAGGCTTATCGCGGCCATCCGCATTTCGAGGATACGGCCCGGTTCTGCGAGATTTACGACCAGGCCGCCTTCGACCCGGCCTATGATAGCGCGCCGCTGGCTTTCTTCGAGCCGATGGTGCGGCGCCTTTTCGCGGCACCGAAACGGTCCATCTACGTTACGGATGACAAGGCCGCCGCCGAATAAGGAGCCTCAATGAAGTTGCCGATGCGCGTCGCGGCGATCGCCGCCGCCTTGACCCTGTCCGCCTGCAATGTGTCGACGACCAACGACGCCGACAATGCCGCCCCGGCGGCCAATCCGTCGATCGCCCCGATCCTCGACACGCCGGACGCAGTCGACGCGGCGACCTACGCCCGGCCGCTCGAAGCAAGGGTCCACCATGTTGCGCTCGACCTGGCCGTGGATTTCGACGCCAAGCGCGTCGGCGGCACGGCCACGCTCGACATCGACCGCAGGCCGGACGCCAGGGAAATCATCCTCGACGACAAGGGCCTGGAGATCGCCAGCATCACCGACGGAAGCAAGCAGCCGCTCGACTATAAGGTCGGCGCGTCGGACGAGACGCTTGGCGCGCCGCTAGCGGTGGCCCTGCGGCCTGACACCAGGCGGCTGGTCATCACCTACAAGAGCGCGCCGGGGGCGGGCGCGCTGCAATGGCTGACGCCCGAGCAGACCGCCGGCAAGAAGCAGCCCTATCTGTTCAGCCAGGGCCAGGCGATCGAGAACCGGAGCTGGATCCCGACCCAGGATTCGCCGGGCATCCGCCAGACCTGGGAGGCGACCATCCGCGTGCCTGCCGGGCTGACCGCGGTGATGAGCGCCCCCAAGGCGGCCGAACCGATCACGCAGGGTGGCGAAAGCGTCTTTTCCTACAAGATGGAGCATAGCGTCGCGCCCTACATGATCGCCATCGCGGTCGGCGACCTGGCGTTCCGCGATCTCGGGCCGCGCACCGGCGTATGGACCGAACCGATCATGCTCGACAAGGCCGCCGCCGAGCTTTCCGACACCGAGAAGATGGTGGAGACGGCCGAGAAACTCTACGGCCCGTACCGCTGGGGCCGCTATGACCTGCTCGTCCTGCCCCCCGCCTTCCCCTATGGCGGCATGGAGAATCCGACCCTCACATTCCTGACGCCGACCTTCATCGCCGGTGACAAGAGCCTGGTCAGCCTGGTCGCGCATGAGCTTGCCCACAGCTGGTCCGGCAATCTCGTCACCAACGCCACCTGGGCGGACAGCTGGCTCAATGAGGGATTCACCAATTATATTGAAAACCGGATCATGGAGGCGATCTACGGGCGGCGCCGGGCACAACAGGAAGCCGCGCTGAGCTTCGACGACATGATGGAGGCGCTCGACGAAAAGGGCATGACGGCGCCAATCACCCGGTTGAACCTCCCCAAGGAGGAGGCCGTTCCGGACGGCGGCGAGACCGGCATCATTTACGACAAGGGCGCGATATTCCTGCGGACGATCGAGAAGATCGCCGGCCGGGAGAGGTTCGACGCTTACCTTCGGTCCTATTTCGACCGCCACGCCTTCCAGCCGATGACCTCGGCCAGGTTCCTGGCCGACCTTCGCGCCAACATGATCAAGGGCGACCAGGCGCTCGAGGACAGATTGATGCTCGACCGCTGGGTATATCGCCCTGGCCTTCCGCCCAACGTCGCGCGGCCGGACCCGGCCGCATTCGCGACCGTCGACAAGGCCGTTGCGGCCTTTGGGCGCGGCGGCGGCGCGCCGGCCGATTTCGCTACATGGACCACGGCCGAGCGGCTGCGCTTCCTCAATCGGCTGCCGCGCAAGATGGCCCCGGCCAGGCTCGATGCGCTGGACAAGGGGCTCAAGCTCAACGAGACGGGCAACAATGAGGTGCTGTTCGCCTGGCTCGAGCTGGCCGTGAACAACCGCTACGACCCGGCCGTTCCGGCGCTCGAGCGGTTCCTGCTGTCCAACGGGCGGGGCAAATTCGTCCGGCCGCTGATCACCGCTCTGGCCGAGGACGAGCAATGGGGGCTGCCGATCGCCAGGCGAGTCTATGCGCGGTCGAGGAGCCTCTATCACCCCATCGTCCAGCGCGATCTCGACGCGTTAAATATTACCGGTTCGCGACCTCCATCTTAACCGGCCTTCAACCCTCTTCGGCTACCGCTGCTCACGACCAGGAAGCGAGAGCGGATGTACGAAGCCCCCGACCGGTACAAAAGGATGATCGCCGCGCGTCTGCCCGACGGGGAAGCCCCGGGCGTTTCCAGCGGCGACTCCGAGGACGAGAGCACGCCGCTTAAGGACGTGCAATTGATGTCGCGCGCCCAGCTCGCGCCCTTCTTCGCCGCCGCCAACATCGTTGCTGCCGCGATGATCGTGGCAGCGCTGTGGGGATCGGCGCCGATCGCCTATCTGATGCCCTGGGCAGCGCTGGTCGCCATCGTCAACCTGGCCGCCATGCAGCTCGCCCGCACCCAGGCGATCACCCACGTCGGGCGGTCCGGCCGCAAGGTGCCGGAATGGCAGATGGTCGGCGAAGTCACCGGCCGCGCGCTGCTGTGGCTGTCGCTGCCGGTCTATCTGTTCCCAAGCCTCGACCCGGCAGCGCAGGTCATCGCCGCGTCGATCGCTTCGGGCCTGGGCATCGCCGCGCTGGGACTGGTCGTTGTTCCGCCCTGCGCCATTGCCTGGATGTCCTGCTTCACCGCCGGCCTGTGCGCATCGATGCTGCTGGGCCGGACGACCGTGCCCTTCCAGCATATGATCTCCATCCTGTTCACGTTGGGCGTCGCCATCTTCGGCGTCCTGGCGGTCGCCCGCTGGGCGTTCAGCCAGCTGAAGGCCAACGCCGCCTTTGGCGCGCAGAGCGAGAGCGCCAGCCTCCTGCTCCAGGAATATGAGCAACGGGGCGTGGGCTGGCTGTGGCAGGTCGATGCCGACAACCGCGTCAGCTACATCAGCAGCCGGATGAGCGCACTGCTCGGCCGGCCGGCCGGCCAGTTGATCGGCCATTCGCTGCCGTCGCTGCTCGGCGGCCATGCCGAGCTCGGCCGGGTGCTTCTCGGCAAGCAGCCCTTCACGGCGCTCGAGATGGAACTGACCACGCCGCGCGGCCCGCGCTGGATTTCGATGGCCGGCGACCCGATCATCGACACCGCCGGCCGTTTCGAGGGCTTCCGCGGGGTCGGCACCGACATCACCGAGATGCGCCAGACGCAGGAGCGGCTGACTCACCTGGCCAACATGGACGTGCTGTCGGGCCTGCCCAACCGCGGGCGCGTGCGCCAATTGCTTGGCGAGGCGCTGCGCGCCGCCACCGCCGGCAATGTCCCCTGCGCCATCATGTTCCTCGACCTCGACGGCTTCAAGCCGGTCAACGACACGTTCGGCCACCCGAAGGGCGACGCGGTGCTCCGCGCCGTCGCCAAGCGCTTGTGCGACGAGGTCGCCGCCGACGGCCACGTCGGCCGGATGGGCGGGGACGAATTCGCCATCGTCGTCACCGACGCGCAGAGCCGCAAGAAGGTCGAGCAATTGGCCGACCGAATCATCCGGTCGATCAAGGAACCCTATATGATCGACCAGACGGAGATCCGGATCGGCGTGTCGATAGGCTGCTCTTTCGGCCCGATCGACGGCGCCACGGTCGACGATCTGATCCTCAAGGCCGACCTGGCGCTGTACCAAGCCAAGGATAGTGGCCGCGGCGTCGCTCGCTACTTCTCGTCCGAGCTGCAGTCGGAGCAGGATGACCGCGTGCGGCTGGAAACCGACCTTCGCCAGGCCATCGCGTCAAAGCAGTTCCATCTCGCCTTCCAGCCGCTGGTGGCCGCCAAGAACCAGAAGCTGGTCGGCTTCGAGGCCCTGATCCGCTGGACCCACCCGCAGCGCGGCAACGTCCCACCGGGCATCTTCATTCCGGTCGCCGAGGAAAGCGGGCTGATGCCGGCGATCGGCGAATTCGTCATCGACGAGGCGTGCAAGGCGCTCGCGTCCTGGCCCGACCCGATCACCGTCGCCATCAACATCAGCCCCAAGCAGATCATCCTGCCGGCGCTTCCCAATATCGTCAGCGAGGCGCTGGCCCGCTACAAAATCCCGGGCAACCGGCTCGAGCTGGAAGTCACCGAAGGCGTGTTCCTGGGCGACAATGGCACGACGCTCGACGTCCTCAAGCGCCTTCGCCAGCTCGGCGTCGGCATCGCCCTGGATGATTTCGGCACCGGCTATTCGTCGATCGGCTATCTCAACAAGGCCGTGTTCCACAAATTGAAGATCGACGGCAGCTTCGTCCGCGAAGCCGGTTCGCGGCCGGAGAATGTCGCCATCATCCAGTCGATCGTCCAGCTGGCCCAAAGCTTCCGCATGTCGGTCACCGCCGAGGGCGTCGAGACCGCCGAGGATTTTGAGCGCATGCGCGAACTCGGCTGCGACACGATCCAGGGCTATCTGTTCGGCAAGCCGCTGGCCTACGAGCGCGCCAACCAGATGGTCGTCGGCCTCGGCGCCAAGCGCGCCGCCGGCTGATCAATCCCGGACGACGTAGCTCCCCGCCAGGAATTCGTCGGCGCGGATCGCGAGCTCGGTCCGACTGTTGACTCCAAGCTTTTCAAAGATGGCGTGGAGGTAGACTTTCACCGTCCCTTCGGTGACTCCCAGCTGCTCGGCGATCTCGCGGTTGCGCAGCCCGCGGCGGACGAAGCCAACCAGCTGACGCTCGCGCGGAGCCAGCGCCGGCCGGCCGCTGGCGCCGAACATGGCGGTAAGTTCCTCGCTCCGGGCGCGAAGCTCTGGATCGACCCAGATGCCGCCGGCGCAGACCCGATCCAGGCATTCGAGCAGAAAAACCGGGTCGGAATTCTTCAGGACCATGCCCTGGACATGCAGGTCCTTCGCTTCCATCAGCGAGGAATCGTCGATCGCCGCAGTCAGCAGCACGACCGGGACCTTCGAGCCCGCCAACCGCAGCTGTCGAAGCACGTCCATGCCGGTCAATCCCGGCATCTGAAGGTCGAGCAACAGGATGTCGGGATCGAGCGCGTCAACCTGATGCAAGGCTTCCTCGCCGCTGGCGGCGGTGCCGACGATCTCAAAGCGCGTGTCCCGAAGCAAGACTTCGATCGCAGTGCGGATCATCGGATGGTCGTCGGCAAGCAGGATACGCGTCATGCCTGATGTCCTTCGAGCGGCAGGGTCACCGCGAATTTGGTCACGCCCATGCCTCGCGACAGTTCGATCGTGCCGCCGGCCTGTTCAGCCCGTTCGCGCAAGCTCTGCGGCATGTCGACCGGACGCGCCAGCCCCTTGAACGCCTTGCCGTTGTTGACGATTTCGAGCCGGACCGAGTCGGCCGCCGCATGCAGGGCAATCTGTACTTTCGTGGCGCCGGCATGGCGGACGGCGTTGGCGACCGCTTCCCGCACCAGCTGGTGGACGTTGAGATTGAGGCTGGTCGGAACGGTCATGTCCAGCGACCGAGAGGTGAAGGTGCAGTCGATCGCCCACTGCCTGGCGAGCCGGGCAGAAAGCGCCTCGATATCCTTGAGCAGGTCCGCCATCGGCACGTCCGAGCCGCTGCGCAGCGCGGCAATGAACGACCTGAGCTCGCCTTGTTCGAGGAGGGTCAGCTCCTTGAGCTCACTGAGTTCCGGTTCAACGGTCCGGCCCGACGCCGCCGACCGCTTCATCGCTTCCAGGCGGAAGGCGGACCCGGCGAGAAACTGGACAATGCTGTCGTGCAGGTCGCGCGCCAGCGACAGGCGCGAACGCGATTCGGCGCTTTCCGCCGCGGCCTTGAGCAAGGCGTGCCGCTGGATGTGAGCGACAACGTCGTCGGCGAGTTGCTGGCCAAGGTCGATATGGTCCGTGGACAGGTCCGCCATGCCTTCGAGGAACAGCATGCCGGCGCCAGTGCCCGTGGCGATCGGCACGGCGAGCCCTTCGGACAGGCCGAGTTCGGCCGCCGCGGGAAGGTCGAACACCACCCGCGGGAAGAGCCTCACCAAATTATGCTTTTCGTCCCTGGTCAGGCCGCGGTTCCGGGCGATGTCGTAGAGAAATGGCCGCGCCAGGCCCTCGCCGACAATCGCCGGGGGCGCCTTCACGGCGGCAACATCGCCTTCGCGAAGGATGCAGACGGTCGCCTCGGCCGATGCCCGGGGCCGCCATACCAGGATGCCGGCGGCGGCGCGCAGAGTCTTGGCCGCCGCCTTAAGACTGGTCTCCAGCGGCAACTGGTCGAGCGACGGCGCCGCCAAAAGCTCCGGTGCGGGCGTGTAGAAGCGCGACCGCCACTGGTTGAGGCCGAACCAGATCAGCAGCAGCGACAAAGTGACCAGATGGCCGGTGCGGATGATGAATCGGTAGAGTTCAAAATTCACGCCGGACGTCGCGGCGACAAAGCCGGTCGAGAAATAGAGCAGGACCAGGAGGAGCGCGGTCAGCGCCGTTTCCCGCCAGCCCCAGCGGATCGCCGCCGACAGCAACAGGAAGACGAAGAAGATGAAGAATGGGCTGGTATAGCCGGCGGTGACGAACACCAGGGCCGTGAAAACCACGATGTCGATGCCGTGTGACGGGCCGGTCAGCTTTGCGTCAAGCCACCAGTTCCGCCAGGTTACGCCGACCACGGCGGCGGCGAACACCAGGTAGCTTGCGAGCAGGCTGTAAGCGAAAACCGGTGCCCGCGCCGGCTGCGTGACATCGATGCCGACGGCGATCGCATAGAAGACAGCCAGCATAAGCCGGCCAAGGGCGATGATCCGCCCCGACGGTTGGTGAACGACGCCCCCCATGGGGCGTGAATATCGCAAGCGGGGCTTTCCGCACAGCCGCCACGATGAACCGACCCAAAGCAGCACAGATATCCACAAGAAAGTTGGGGGCTGAACTTTCGATAGCTTGGCTGCGGGTCCCGAATAGTTTCTTACGGAGGCCTAACGACCCTTCGTTAAGCCTTGGAGCGCGCCGGCAACGTCGCGCTCCCTTTTTTTGCCACTTTGCCAGGTGGCCGAAAGAATTCGCCAACTGGTCGAGCCGACATCGCCCCATCGTCCAAACCCCGATCGTTAGCGGGGATGAACGGTCAGTTGCCTGCGGCGCGGTGACGGAATCGCTCTGCAGGCCATTGCACCTCGCCATCCCAATCGGCGCCTGCCTGCTGTATTCGCAGCCGGCGGGGGCAGCGCCAAGCTGGAAAATGGCCTCCGCAAGCCGGGTGACGGAGCGCCGTTCGCCGGAAAAAATCCTGGAATGACCGCCCGCTTCGAATGCAGGAACCGGCGCCCTTCCAACCGCGCTTTCTCCTTGTTCATCCCGGCGCGGCCGGTCACCATCATTGGCGAGCGGTATCGAACCCGCTCGGCAAAACGCCCATCCTGATCCGGGCAACGGTCGACAACCTCTTTGACAAGTTCGGCTGGGGCGTCGGCGGCAGCGGCCTCTTCTTTCCCAGCACCCCCGCGCCGTTTCTCCATGGTGGTCGCCGCCGACTGGCAGCGGGGGGGCGGTTCAGGCGTCAGCGGCGCGCCAGAACCAGCTCGACCGCGCGCTCCAGCATTTCGGCGCGAAACGGCTTGGGCAGCAGCGGAGCGTTGGGCGCCACGCTCTTGACCGCATCGGTTTCGCTGTAGCCTGAGACGAACAGGATGGCCTGTTCGGGCCGGTCGGCGAGGATCCGGCTGGCGACCTCGGCGCCGCTCAGGCCCGGCATGATGAAGTCGAGGACGATCAGGTCTGGCCGATCGTCGGCGAAAGCGGCGAGACCGGCTTGGCCGTCGGCCGCTTCACGGACCTTATACCCTTGTTCCGCCAAGCTTTCGCAGATGAAGCCGCGAACGTCCGGATCGTCGTCGATGACCAGCACCGACGCCCGCACCGCCTTCCGCCTGGCCGCCACCGCCGGCTCCTCTGAAGGGGACTGGGCGATTGTGTCCGACTCTTCGGCCGCCCGGAAATAGAGCTTGACCGTCGTTCCGGCGCCGGGCGCGCTTTCGATCCGCGCGATCCCTCCCGACTGGCGAGCCATGCCATAGACCATCGACAGGCCCAACCCCGTGCCCTTGCCAACTTCCTTGGTGGTGAAGAAGGGCTCGAAGGCGCGGCCGGCGACCGCCTCGTTCATGCCGGCGCCGGTGTCGCTGATCGCCAGTTCTATATAGCGGCCGTCGCCCAGCTCCGGATCGCCGGTGATGTCGACCGCGGTCGTGGCGAAGCTCAGCACGCCGCCTTCGGGCATGGCGTCGCGGGCGTTGATCGCAAGGTTCAGCACCGCGACCTCGAGCTGGGTCGGATCGGCGAGCACCGGCAAGTCGGCGCTGTCGAGGTCGAACCGTTTTTCGATTCCCGGACCGAGCACATTCTTCAGCAGCGGCCGCATATTCTCGATCAGCGGCGCCACATAGGTCGGCCGGACCTCTAGCCGCTGGACCCGGCTGAAGGCGAGCAGCTGGCCGGTCAGCCTGGCGCCGCGCTCGGCCGCGGCCAGCGCATTGGCTGCGTAACGCTGCAGCTTCTCGTCCTCGACCCGCTTGGCGATGAGGTCGAGCCCGCCGACCACCACCGTCAGCAAATTGTTGAAATCGTGGGCGATGCCCCCGGTCAGCTGGCCCAGCGCCTCCATCTTCTGGCTCTGGCGGAGCTGCTCCTGCGCGGCCTTGAGCTCGGTGATGTCGCGCGCCTCAAACAGCAAGTAGATGATCTCGCCGGCCCCGGTCCGGACCGGCTGCACCGAGACGTCGAGATAGGCCGTTGGCACGCCCTCCCGCTCCATCTTGACCTCAGTCGTGAACACCTCGCCGCGCGCCGCCGTCGCGATTCCCCGCTTCATCGTCTCGACGTGCTGGGGATAGGCGAGCAGCGTCGGCGCCTCCCACAATTTCTGGCCGATGGCCTCGCTTGGCGTCGGATGCCGCCAGACCTCCCGCCGGCTGTTGACGGCCAGCACGGTGCCGTCGGGCTTCAGCAGCACCATCACCTCGAGCGCCGCCTCGAACACAGCGCGGAACTGGGCTTCGCTGCGCACCAGTTCGGCATTCTGCTCCGCCACCTGGCGCATCAGGTCGAGCTCGGCCTCCTTGGCGAGCGTGATGTCGGTGGCGACGCCGATGAAACCGGCCAGATCCCCATCCGGCGACAGGCGCGGCTGCGACACGCTCCGCAGCCAGCGCCACTCGCCGTCGGCGTGGCGATAGCGGCCCTCGAGCGTGAAGGGCGCCAGGCTGGCCTCGCCGGCAATGCTTTCGCGGACGATCCGGTCGACATCGTCGGGATGGATGCGAGTCCGCCAGTCCAGCTTGGCCGCTTCCTCGCGAGTACCGCCGACGAACTCCACATAAGCGTCGTTGACGAAATCGCGCGTACGGTCGAGCCGGGTCACCCACATCATCACCGGCGCGCTGTCGGCGATCCGCCGGAACCGTTCCTCGCTTTCCCTCAACGCCCGTTCGGCTGCGCGCTGCTCGGTGACGTCGGTGATCAGCGCCACCACCCCCTCGACCGCTCCGCCGGCGCCGAACTGCGGGACATATTCGGCCTGGATGGCGAGCATGCCGCGGCTCGGGTGCGGATAGTCAGCGGCAAACCATTGCCGCTCGCCGGCGAAGGCGGCATCGAACAGCGGCTTGCGCACCGCATAGACCTTGGCGCCGAGCACTTCACGGACGGTCAGGCCGAGCAAGGCGGAGCGCGGCCGCTCGAAAAAGTCGGCGAAGGCGCGATTGATGAAGCGATAGCGCCGGTCCCGGTCGAGATAGGCGATCGGCATCGGCAGAGCATCGGCGATGCCGCGCACCCAGGCGAGGTCGAACGCCGGCTGTGGTGGCGGCGCGCTGGGTGCGGCAGTCACTGGCTTGGTCGGTCGCTGCGCCATCGTCCCCCCGGTTGTGCGCCAGATTGCGGAACGGGTTAAGCGCCAAATTGTTCTTTGGCGGCGCTTAAGTTCACGAATGGTGCTGGCAAGGCGACCATTTTCGCGAATCTGAGCAAGCGAAGGGGACAGGGACCGAATGAATACGCGGCGCCTTCCGCTTCCACCACCTTGTCCGATTGGAAGGGGCGGAATTGGCGGCTGATTTTCTGGAATCGGTTGCGGCAGTCTTGCCGGCCTTGGCCGGCCGGCCCTGATGCCGCCGCCGCGCAACGGACCTTGTCGGCCCGCCCCGCCAGCATGGATTTGAACCGTCACGATCGCGCCGCTCGCCAGCCTGCGATTGCTCTGCTAGCGGCGCGGCCAAATGGCAGACCTTTCCCGCATCCGGAACTTCTCGATCATCGCCCACATCGACCATGGCAAGTCGACGCTCGCCGACCGGCTGATCCTCAGGACCGGCGGCCTGACCGAGCGCGAGATGACCCACGGCCAGATGCTCGACAATATGGAGATCGAGCAGGAGCGCGGAATCACCATCAAGGCCCAGACCGTCCGCCTTAACTGGCGGGCCGCCGACGGCGAGACCTATGAGCTCAACCTGATGGACACGCCCGGCCACGTCGACTTCGCCTATGAGGTCAGCCGCAGCCTGGCCGCCTGCGAAGGCGCGCTGCTGGTGGTCGACGCCGCCCAGGGGGTCGAGGCGCAGACCCTGGCCAACGTCTATCAATCGATCGAGCATGACCATGAGATCGTGCCGGTGATCAACAAGATCGACCTGCCCGCCGCCGACCCGGAAGGGGTGCGCCAGGAAATTGAGGAGATCATCGGCCTCGACGCCAGCAACGCGGTCCTCGCCAGCGCCAAGGCCGGCATCGGCATCGACGAGATATTGCAGGCGATCGTCGACCGGATTCCGCCGCCCAGCGGCGACCTCTCCGCGCCGTTGAAGGCGATGCTGGTCGATTCATGGTACGACCCCTATCTCGGCGTCGTCATCCTCGTCCGGGTCATCGACGGCACCTTGCGCAAGGGCGCGCAGGTCAAGTTCATGGCCACCGGCACCACCCATCTGGTCGACCGGGTGGGCTGCTTCCGCCCCAAGATCGAGCAGCTATCGGAGCTCGGCGCCGGCGAGATCGGCTTCATCACCGCCCAGATCAAGGAGGTCGCCGAGACCCGCGTCGGCGACACGATCACCGACGCCAAGCGCCCGACCGCCGAGCCGCTGCCCGGGTTCAAGCAGGTCCAGCCGGTGGTGTTCTGCGGGCTTTTCCCGGTCGATGCCGCCGATTTCGAGAAACTCCGCGATTCCTTGTACAAGTTGCGCCTCAACGATGCCTCGTTCAGCTTCGAGACCGAGAGCAGCGCCGCTTTGGGCTTCGGTTTCCGTTGCGGCTTCCTGGGCCTGCTCCACCTCGAGATCATCCAGGAGCGGCTGACCCGCGAATATGACCTCGACCTCATCACCACCGCCCCCTCGGTGGTCTACAAGATGCACTTGACCCATTCGAAGAATGAGGCCGCGCAGACGATCGAGCTGCACAACCCCGCCGACATGCCTGACCCCAATAGGATCGAGAGCATCGAGGAGCCGTGGATCAAGGCGACCATCTACACGCCGGACGAATATCTGGGGGCAATCCTCAAGCTCTGCCAGGACCGCCGCGGCATCCAGAAGAACCTCACCTATGTCGGCAGCGGCAGCCACGCCCGCGCTCAGCTCACCTATGAACTGCCGCTCAACGAGGTGGTGTTCGACTTCTACGACCGGCTGAAGAGCATCAGCCGCGGCTACGCCAGCTTCGATTACGAGCAGATCGGCCACCGCACCGGCGACCTCGTCAAGATGAGCATCCTGGTCAATGAGGAGCCGGTCGACGCCTTGAGCATGATCACCCACCGCGGTACCGCCGAGCAACGCGGCCGCGGCATGTGCGAGCGCCTGAAGGAGCTGATCCCAAGGCACATGTTCAAAATCCCCATCCAGGCGGCAATCGGCGGCAAGGTCATCGCCCGCGAGACGATCAGCGCCCTGCGCAAGGACGTCACCGCCAAATGCTACGGCGGCGACGCGACGCGAAAGCGGAAGCTGCTGGAGAAGCAGAAGAAGGGGAAGGCGCGGATGCGCGAGTATGGCAACGTCTCCATCCCGCAGGAGGCTTTCATAGCCGCGCTCCGGATGGGCGATGAAGGCTAGGCTTTCCTCCCGAGAGGTAAAGCTCGCGGGTTTAGAGCGCCGCTCGTCGAAGCGTCGCTTGCCCTTATCGAACAATGTTGCAACAGGCGAAGTCGCGGTTACAAGCGGGCGCTGAACTCGCCGTCGCGGAGATTCCCTTGAAAACATTCGATTTTCGTCGCACTGCAACCCTGCTTGCAACGACCGCTTTAGTTGCCTGTGCAACCGCACCGCAGGTCGCCGGGCCGATCGCGCCGCCACCGCTTGCCGAAGGGCCGGCCGTTCCCCAGCAAGCCGCCGCGGCCCCGGTCAGCCAACTCGTCAAGCAGGTCGCCATCCCCTATGACAGCTTCACGCTCGACAATGGGTTGGAGGTGCTGGTCCACGAGGATCACAAGGCGCCGGTCGTTGCCGTCAGCGTCTGGTACAATGTCGGATCGAAGGACGAGCCCAAGGGCAAGACCGGCTTCGCCCATTTGTTCGAACATCTGCTGTTCTACGGGTCGGACAATGTCCGCGAGCCGACCATGCCTTTCCTGGAAAGCCTGGGCGCGACCGACTGGAATGGATCGACCTGGTTCGACCGGACCAATTATTACCAGACAGTGCCGAAGAGCGCGCTGGAGCGGACCCTGTTCATGGAATCCGACCGGATGGGCTATCTGCTGCCGGCCATCGATCAGCAGCGGCTCGACCTGCAGCGCGGCGTCGTCCAGAATGAGAAGAGGCAAGGCGACAATCAGCCAGGCGGCCTGATCGAATATGAGCTGCTCGCGGCGCTGTTCCCCGAAGGTCATCCCTATCGCCACAGCACCATCGGATCGATGGCGGACCTCGATTCGGCCAGCCTGGCCGACGTGAAGAGCTGGTTCATCGACAAATATGGTCCGAACAATGCGGTTGTCGCGCTGGCCGGCGACATCACGCCGGCGGAAGCGCGGACGCTCATGCGGAAATATTTCGGCGCCATCCCGCGCGGGCCGGCCAATGTGCCGGCCGCCGCCGATGTGCCGACGCTGCCCGCCCCCAAGGCGATCGTGATGAAGGACAAGGTCGCCGCGATCCAGGTCCAGCGCCACTGGGCGGTTCCGGGCCTGCTGTCTGACGATCTGGAAGCGCTGGACGTCGGCGCGGCCGTGCTGGGCGGCCTTAGCAGTTCGCGGCTCGACCGGATTCTGGTGCGCGACGAGAAGATCGCGGTCAGCGTGAACGCCGACATGCAGCCATTCCACCGGGTCGGCATGTTCCAGATCAACGCGACGGTGAAGCCAGGCGTCGACCCGGCGCTGGTCGAAAGGCGGCTTGACGAGATCGTCGCCCAATTCCTCACCGAAGGCCCGACCCAGGACGAGGTGACCCGCGCCGCGACGGTCGCCATGTCCGGCCAGATCCGGTCGCTCGAGAAGGTGGGCGACGATGGCGGCAAGGCCTCGACCCTGGCCGAAGGGCAGCTCTACGCCGACGACCCTGACCTCTACCGCAAGCAATTGCAGGCCTATGCCGCTCTGACCCCGGCGCAGGTCCGGGGGGCGATGCGGGCCTGGCTCAGCCGACCGGTCGTCACCATCCGACTGGAGCCCGGCGAGCGGCCGCCTTATGAGGAGGCAAAGGGCGCCAAGCCGGCGAAGGGCCCGGACATCAAGGTTCCGTCGGTCAAGCGGTCGATGCCGCCGCTTGGCGCGCCCGAGACACTGGACTTCCCGGCGATCGAGCGGACGGTGCTGGCCAACGGCATCCCCATCACCTTCGCCCGCCGGTCGGCGGCGCCGCTGACCCATGTCGTGCTGAGCTTCGACGCCGGCTATGCGGCGGATACGCCGGACACGCGCGGCCTGCAGAACATGGTCATGGCGCTGCTCGACGAAGGCACCGAGCGGCTGACCGCCCAACAGATCGCCGAGGAGAAGGAGCGGCTCGGCGCGTCGCTGGCGACAGCCGGCGGCATCGACCGGAGCACCGTCACGCTGTCGGCGCTGACCGCCAACCTGCAGCCGTCGCTCGACCTGATGACCGACGTCGTCCAGAACGCCGCCTTTCAGCCGGGCGAGGTTGAACGGATCCGAAGCCAGCTGCTGACCGGAATCCAGCAGGCCAAGACCGATCCCAACGGAATCGCGGCCCGGGCGCTGCCGACCCTCCTGTACGGCGCGGCGCACCCTTATGGCGGCACCTCAGCCGGCGATGAAGAAACCGTCAAGGCCTTCAGCCGCGAGCAGCTGACGGTCTTCCGCGACCGCTGGCTCCGCCCCGACAATGCGCGGCTGTTCATCGTGTCCGACCGCCCCCTGGCCGAGCTCAAGCCGATTCTCGAACAGGCGCTCGGCAACTGGCGTGCGCCCGCCGCGCCGCGCGGGCAGAAGAGCTTCCCAGCGATCGAGCGGCCCGGATCGACCCGAATCGTCCTCATCAACCGGCCGGGCTCACCGCAATCGGTAATCTATGGCGGTCAGGTGACACCGATTGATCCCAAGGCCGACAATAGCGCCGTCAACGTCGGCAACGACGTCCTCGGGGGTTCGACGGCGTCCCGAATCTACACCGACCTTCGCGAACGGAAAGGCTGGTCTTACGGAGCCTACAGTTACCCTCAATTGAACCTGGCGGCGGTGCCCTATCTGGTCAACGCCCCGGTCCAGGCCGATCGCACTGGCGAGGCCCTGAAAGCACTGATCGGGCAGTTCAAGGACGTCACCGCAAGCAAGGGGGTGACCCCCGCCGAACTCACCCAGGCGGTGTCGAGCAATGTCGGCGCGCTGCCCGGGCAGTTCGAGACCGGCACGGCCGTGCTCGGCGCGCTGCAGACCATCGAGCTCTATGGCCGTCCGGACAATTATTACGAGCTGCTCGCGGGGCGGTATCGCAGCCTGACGACGGCCCAGGTTGACGCCGCATTGCGGCGGGCGATCGATCCGGGCGGCTTCACTTTCGTCGTCGTCGGCGATGCCGCCAAGGTAAGGCCGCAGCTTGCCAAGCTCGGATTGCCGGTAGAGGAAATGCAGCCCCGATGAAGAGCGCGAAATTTTTGCGAGGCCTTATCCGCATTCACTTGACCGGATTGCCCCCCGTCGCGAGGCGTTTCCCGACGCCGCTCAGCCGCCGAGCCGGCGGCCGGCGCTGATCAAGGCCGGACGATTTTTACGAGATGGTTGCGGGCGATTATCACGGCTAGGCCCGACTGACGCGCGTGACGTGACCCATCTTGCGCCCGGGCCTCGCCTCGCCCTTGCCGTAAAGGTGAAGGCGGGTGCCTGGCTCGCCAAGCAGGCCGGCCCAGGCATCAGCATCCGGCCCGATGAGATTGTGCATGACCACGCGCGCGCCGGTCAGCGAGGTAGAGCCTGGCGGCAGATCGCAGATGGCGCGGATATGCTGCTCGAACTGCGACGTCTCGGCGCCTTCGATCGTCCAGTGGCCGCTATTGTGCACGCGAGGCGCGATTTCGTTGACCACTGGCCCATCGTCGGCGGCGAAGAATTCGACGGTAAGGACGCCGACATGACCAAGCGCTTCGGCGATCGCGGCCGTCGACCGCCTTGCCTCGGCCACCTGGGCGGCGACGGCTGCGCCGCACGGCACCGTCGAGCTGCGCAGGATACCCCCGCTATGAACGTTTTCCGCTGAATCCCAGACGGCGTGGCGGCCGTCCGCCCAGCGACAGACGATGACGGAATATTCCGTTGCGAACGCGACGCCCGCCTCGGCGACCGCCGGCTCGCCGCTGATCGCTTCCCATGCTGCGGCGACCTCATCTGGCGACCGGATCCAGGCTTGCCCCTTGCCGTCATAGCCGTAGCGGCGAGTCTTGAGGACGATCGGCAAACCAAGCTCGGCAACCGCGGCTTCCACCTCCTCAAGCGTCGAGACCGAGCGCCAAGGCGCGACCCGAGCGCCGGTGCTTTGGATGAACGCTTTCTCTTCGGCTCGGTCCTGGGCGACGGCCAGCGACCGCGTCCCGGGTTTCAACATGTCGGCGATGGTTTGGAGCGCGGCGACGGGAAGATTTTCGAACTCATAGGTGACGACATCGCACTCGCCCGCGAAGCGCCGCAGCACGTCGACATCGTCATATTCCGAGCGCGTGAAATCGGCTGACACATCGGCGGCGCAGGGACGTTCGTGCGGGTCGAAGATGTGGCAGCGATAGCCGAGCTGGGCGGCGGCCATGGCCAGCATCCGGCCGAGCTGCCCGCCGCCGACGATGCCGATGGTCGAGCCGGGCGGGATGCTCATTCAGGGGTTTCGGCAACGGATTGGGTCTGCGCCTCCCGATGCGCTTCAATCCGGGCGGAAAGCGCTTCATCGCCGATGGCGAGGATGGCCGCGGCGAGCAGGCCGGCGTTGATCGCCCCGGCCTTGCCGATGGCCAGCGTGCCGACCGGAATTCCGGCGGGCATCTGGACGATCGACAGCAGGCTGTCCATGCCTTTCAACGCCTTGCTTTCGACGGGCACTCCGAGCACCGGCAGCGTCGTCATCGACGCTGTCATTCCAGGCAGGTGCGCCGCGCCGCCCGCCCCGGCAATGATCACCTTGAGTCCCCGCCCCCGGGCACCGGTCGCATAATCGTAGAGCCGCCTGGGCGTTCGGTGTGCGGACACGACCCGGGTTTCATAGGCGACCGCGAGCTGGTCGAGCAGCTCGGCGGCATGGCGCATCGTCTCCCAGTCGGACGAACTGCCCATGATGATTCCGACTTCAGTCTTGGCCATGCCCCTGCCCGCTACGCTTCAAGAGGCTGTGTCGTTTAGGAACAAGCGCGCCAAGGCGCAACGGACCAGGCCTTCGGCGGATTTCCAGCACTGCCGAATCACGGTATGTCTCGGTCCGGAAACGGGGATTCGGGACGACGATGGACGACGGGTTGCTCGATCACAGCGACAGTCAGGCGCTGGCGGCCGAAGTGGCGCGGCTGCGCGATGAAGTCACCCGGCTACAGGACCGGATCGACCAGCTCGACCAGCTGGCCCACCAGGATGTCCTCATTGGCCTGCCCAACCGCCGCGGCTTCATGCGACAGCTGGACCAGTTGATCGCCCGCGTCACCCGTTACGAGGAAACGGCGGCGATGCTGTTCATCGACGTCGACGGCCTTAAGCTGATCAACGACAGCTTCGGCCACAAGGCCGGCGACGAGGCGCTGACGTTCGTCGCCGAGCTTCTGGTTCGCGGGGTTCGATCAAGCGACTATGTCGCGCGCATCGGCGGTGACGAATTCGCCATCCTGCTCGAACATGCCGACGAGGGCAGCGCCGCCGAGACCGCGTCGCGGTTGGTCTCGCAGATCGCCGGCTGCGAATTCTGCTATGAAGACAGCTGCCTGCCCCTGAGCGTCGCCATCGGCTTCAGCCTGATCGCCAAGGGCGACACGTCCGAAGACGTCATCGAACGCGCCGACCTGGCAATGTATGCGGAGAAAGCGGCCGCGTAGCGGCGCGAGCGGCGTTCAAGCGGCCGCTGCCGCCTGAAAACAGGGGCAGCCCTATTTTCGATCCTTGAGATAATAGCGGTCGCGAACGCTTAGGTCGTCGCCCAGCTCATAGACGATCGGCTCGCCGGTCGGGATTTCGAGCCCGACAATCTCGGAATCGCCAATGTTCGACAGATGCTTTTCCAGCGCTCGCAGCGAATTGCCGTGCGCCGACACGATGACGCGCTTGCCGGCCTTGAGCGCCGGCGCGATCTGGGATTCGAAATAGGGCAGCACCCGGGCGATCGTATCCTTCAGGCTTTCGGTGCTCGGCACGTCGACGCCGGCGTAGCGGCGGTCCTTGCCTACCTGATAGGGACTGTCCTCGGCCAGCGGCGGCGGCGGGATGTCGAACGAACGGCGCCAGATTTGGACCTGCTCGGCGCCGACCTGATCGATCATCTCCTGCTTGTTGAGGCCGGTCAGGCCGCCGTAATGGCGCTCGTTCAACCGCCAGTCCTTAGTCACCGGCAGCCACAGGGCGGCCAGTTCGTGCAGGACCAGGTGCAGGGTGCGGATCGCCCTGGTCTGAAGCGACGTGAAGCAGCAGTCGAATTCGAAGCCGCGCTGTTCAAGCAGCTGGCCGGCCGAGCGGGCTTCATCAACGCCCCTGTCGGACAGGTCGACATCCCACCAGCCGGTGAAGCGGTTTTCGAGGTTCCACTGCGACTGGCCATGGCGGAGGAGGACGAGGACCGGCATGGCTATTTGCCGCGGAAGGACTTCAGCTCCGGCATGATGCCGTGCAGCGCGTCGAGGCAGGCGTTGGCGAGGTGCCGCGAACGGTCCGGCGACCAGCCATGATCCGGGTCTGGCAGGTCGAAATTGTCCTTGAACGGCATTTCCAGGGTCATCGACACGCAGCCAAAGCGCTCTGCCAGCTGGGTCGTGGACATGGACATGTTGGCGCCACCGGGCGGCGGCACTTCATAGCCTTGGCGGGTCTGGAAATCGGGAGAAACGCGCTCGAGCGTGCGGATGAAGAGCCTGAACAATTCAAGCTGATTATCCTTCAGCGATGGAATGCCTTCGAAACCGGCCAGGAAGTTGGCGGGAATCGCTTCGTCGCCATGGATGTCCATGGCGAAATCGACCCCCGTTTCGTCCATGGCGTTGCGGACGCACAGGACTTCCGGGCTCTTCTCCGCCGACGGCGCGTGCCATTCGCGGTTCAGGTTCACGCCGGCGGCATTGGTTCGCAAATGGCCGCGGCGCGACCCGTCCGGATTCATGTTGGGAACGATGTGGAAGGTACAGTCGCGGCGCAGCACCCGGCTGACCGGATCGCCGGGATCGGCAAGCTTGTCCAGCGCGCCTTCCATCCACCATTCGGCCATCGTCTCGCCGGGGTGCTGGCGGGCGTAGAGCCAGACAGTGAGCGGCCCGTCGCCAAAAGTCAGGCAGTCGATGTCCTGGCCGTCAAGCGTTTGCCCGAGCGAGCGGTAGCCGACATCCTCAAGCGCCGCATAAGTGGCGATCAGATCATGATGCCGTTCCATCGAATAAGGCGCGAAATAGGCCAGCCAGACGCAGTCGGTCGGCGGGGTCAGGCGAATGGTCAGGACACCGTCTGCATACGCCGTGTCCGCAACGCGAAGCCATTCGTCGCGGTCGACCGAAACGCAGGCCTTATAATCCGGCCAGCCGTTTGGATAAGCCGAGCCGGCGCAATTGGTGATGCGAAGCGTGACCTCGCGGCCAGCGGCGCCGGCGAGCCGGAAGTAAAACCATTGATAGAAGTCCGACAGATGATCGGTGACGATCTCCAGATCGGCGCTGTCGCCCTGCTGACCGGTGACGCGGATGTTGCCGGCGTCGAACGCGCTTGAAATGGTGAAGGACATGAAACCTGCTTTTTGACGGTGGCTTGGATCGGCCGCCCTGATAGTGCCCGCCAACTTGCGGTCAAACCCGAAAAAGTCGGGGTGGCCTTGAACCAGCCTGTCGGCTAGCCAACCCGCCCATGGCCAAGGTCCCAGTTCTCGTCACCGGCGGCGCCGGTTATATCGGCAGCCACGCCGTGCTTGCCCTGCGCGATGCGGGCTGGGACGTTTCGGTGATCGACGACCTGTCGTCAGGGTCAAGATCCGTCGTTCCACCGGCCGTGCCGTTCCATGAAGGCAATATCGCCGACCGGGCCTTGGTCGAGCGGATTATCGGCGAGCGCGGAATCGGCGCGATCATGCATTTCGCCGGATCGATCATCGTCCCGGAATCGGTCGAACGGCCGCTCGAATATTATCGCAACAACACGCTTGCCAGCCATGCCCTGCTGTCAGCGGCGGTTGGGAAAGGCGTGCCGCATTTCGTCTTTTCGTCGACCGCGGCGGTCTATGGCGCGCCCGAGCAGGTGCCGATCTCGGAAGGCGACCCCACGAAGCCGATCAACCCCTATGGCGCGTCCAAGCTGATGACGGAATGGATGCTGCGCGACGCCGCCGCCGCGCACCCGATCAATTATGCCGCGCTTCGATATTTCAACGTCGCCGGCGCCGACCCCGGCCGCCGGTCCGGGCAAATGGGCAAGGGGTCGACCCACCTGATCAAGGTCGCTGTCGAGGCAGCAACCGGCAAGCGCGACCATGTCGACGTGTTCGGCAATGATTATCCCACGCCGGACGGCAGCTGCATCCGCGACTATATCCATGTCAGTGATCTGGCCGATGCCCATGTGAGGGCGCTTGAGCGGCTGATCGAAAAACCGGACGAGAATCTCATCCTGAACTGCGGCTATGGCCATGGGCTGTCAGTACTAGACGTGCTCGACACGCTCGACAGCATGCTCGACACGCCCATTCACCGCCAGCTTAAGCCGCGCCGTGCCGGCGATCCGGCACAACTGGTTTCCGCCAACCAGGCCATCCGCGAAACACTCGGCTGGGAGCCGCGCTTTGCCGATATCCGCACCATCGTCGGCGACGCGCTCGCGTGGGAACGGCACCTTCAGGAGATCGCCGCTTGACCATCCGGATTGTCGCGCTGGGCCTCGCCGCGGCGATGCTGCTGGGGGCAGCGCCGCCGCCAAACAGCGAAGAGGCCGCCGCCCAGCGAGTCCGTGGCCATGTCGAATTCCTCGCCAGCGATTTGCTGGAAGGCCGCGAGACCGGGTCGAAGGGGCTGGAAATTGGCGCCGCCTATGTTGCCAGCCAGTTCCGCGCGCTCGGGCTCGAGCCGGGCGGCGCCAACGGCGGCTGGTTCTTGGCTGTACCGCTACGCCGGGCGACCCAGGCGGGGCAGCCGAGCATCACCTATGTCGTCAACGGCCGCGCGCAGACGCTGACCCCTGGCCGCGACGCCAATATCCGGCCCAGCTTGACGGAACGAAGCCGGTCCGGCGAGGCCGGGCTGGTCTTCGTCGGACATGGCATCAGCGAACCGGCGATCGGCATCGACAATTATGCCGGCCTCGACGTGCGCGGGAAGATCGTCGTGGCGATAGAAGGGACTCCGGAGGGGCTGCCGACCGAGATCGCCGCACACCTCGACGACAGCAAGATCGAGGAGGCGGGCCGGAAAGGGGCCGCCGGCTTCATCGAGATCCCGACCGGCCGGGCCGATCAGGTCAGCCGCCAGGGACGGGCGATCCTCGATTGGGTCGGACCGGACGGCAGGGCCGGCGTGACCCGCGACCGCCCGCGGTTCACGGTGGGCCTGTCGACCGAATGGCAGGAGCGACTCTTCGCCGGCGCAAAGCGGTCGCTGCAATCAATCCAGCGCGATGCGCGACAGGGTCGACGTCTGGCGGGGTTCCCGCTGGCCGGAAGCTTCCGGCTTAGCGCGCAATCGAGCTGGCAGGATTTCACCAGCCCGCAGACGATCGCCGTGCTGCGGGGATCCGATCCGGCGCTGGCGAACGAATATGTCGTCATGATGGGCCACATCGACCACCTTGGAATCAAGGAGGATGCGCGGCCGGGCGAGGACCGGATCTATAATGGCGCGGTCGACAATGCGGCGGGGGTGGCGACGCTGATCGAAGCGGCGCGGACGTTCGTCAGTTCCGGCAAGCCACCGCGCCGTTCGGTGATCTTCATGGTCAATACCGGCGAGGAGCGCGGCCTGCTCGGCGCCGACTATTTCGCCGCTAACCCGACTGTGCCCGCCAGTCAGATCCTAGGCGTGGTCGACCTCGACATGCCGCTTCTGCTCTACAATTTCACCGACGTAGTCGCGTTCGGCGCCGATCATTCGACGGTCGCGCAGGCAGTGGCCGACGCCGGCCGGTCGATGGGCATCGCCGTTTCCCCGGACCCGATGCCGGAACAGGCCCTGTTCGTCCGATCCGACCATTATCGCTTCGTCCTGCGCGGCATTCCCGGAATCCTGTTGATGACCGGCTACGCGAATGGCGGCAAGGACATCTGGAGCCGCTTCTGGTCGACCATCTACCACAAGCCCAATGACGACCTGTCGCAGCCGCTCAATTGGCGCGCGGGCGCCCGCTATGGCGAACTGAACTATCGGATCGCCCGGAACCTGGCCGATGCCGACCGACGGCCGAACTGGTACGGCGGCGATTATTTCGCCAACCGGTTCGCGCCGGGACAGCCGCGCGCCGGCCGGCGACCTTGACTTGGACAGCTCTCCTCCGTAGGGGAGCCGCCGGTCCATCTGGGACCTTCCGGAAAACCCGAACATATTACGAGACGAGGCATCGCGCGCCATGAAGATCCGCAACAGCTTGAAGTCGCTCAAGGCGCGCCACCGGGATTGCCGCGTAATCCGTCGCCGCGGGCGCACCTACGTCATCAACAAGACCAACCGTCGGTTCAAGGCTCGCCAAGGCTGAGCAGCCCCGGCTGAACGGCCGGCGACAAAGATTTTCACCGCCGGTTCACTTCGCCTTGCGTAAATATGGACGCTGAGGAGTGGTGTGATGAGACGATTCGCAATGCGTTCGGTCCTGATCGTGGCGGTTGCCAGCCTCGCCGTCGTCGGCGTGGCCGCCGGGGCGCGCGCCCAGGCGCCGGCTCGTGCCGACGAGCATTCCCAATCAACTCCGAAGAACTTCAATTACGAAATCCGGGACGGCAAGCGGGTGCCGAAGAGCAACCGCGTCACCAATGCCGACGGCAGCTGGCGGGAGGAAACGAGGGTCGGCAATTGCACGACGGTCAAGGAAGGCAGCGCCGCAGGCGAGGTCAAGATCACCCGGAAGTGCGACTAACCTAGCCGGCTGGCTTCGGCCCCGCGCGAATCGTGCAGGCCGGCATGTTGAATTCGGCAAGATCCTGGCAGCGGCGAACCTGCGCTGAGCCATCCGGACCGGCGAAGATCGCCCAGTCGTTGCCGTCGTCACAACTGGCCGTCCACATCGACAGATTCTGCACTTCCTGGACATAGCCCGACTTTTCCACCCGGCGGCAGGCGAAGCCCGAATCCTGGATGGCGCGCTTCAGGGCGATGGCGCGGTTCATATCGTCAAGCTGATGGAGCCGGTCTTGCGCCTCGCTGCGGACGACAATCGGCTGGTTTGGCTGCGTCCGCTGTGATTCGTCACACGCCGTCAGCAGGGCTGCGGCAACGGTCAAGGCGACAAGCGAAACGCGCATCCTAAATCCTTTCGATCGTCCAACGCCTCCGATCGGCGAAAGCTTCCTTATTCCTCATAACGAATCCGTACGCAGGCAGCTGCGGCAACGGCCCGTTCAATCGCTTCGTCGACCGAATCGTCGCGGGCCAGAGTGACGCCCATCCGCCTGTTCCTGAGGGTCTTCGGCTTCGCAAACAGGCGCAAATCGACCGGCGCGTGAGCCTGGCCGACGGCGATGGCCGAGGCAATTCCATCGAACCCGAATTGACCGCATTCCCGGTCCGACAGGATGACGGCCGACGCCGAGGGCCCATATTGCTCGATGGCCGGGATCGGCAGGCCAAGGATGGCCCGCAGATGCAGTTCGAATTCGTTTGGCGATTGCGAGATGAGGGTGACCATGCCGGTATCGTGTGGCCGGGGGCTGATCTCCGAAAAGATGGCTTCCTCGCCGCGAATGAAGAATTCCACCCCGAAAAGGCCATGGCCGCCGAGCGCCTCGACGACTTTGCGCGCCTGGTGCCGGGCCGAGCTCAGCGCCGACAACGCGATCGCCGCCGGCTGCCAGCTTTCGCGGTAATCGCCCGATTCCTGGCGATGGCCGATCGGCTCGCAAAACATGAGGCCGTCCCTGGTGGCGACCGTCAGCAGGGTGATCTCGCTGTCGAAGTCGATAAACTCCTCGACGATCACCCGAGGCCGGTCGCCGCGCATGTTGGCCACCGCAAAATCCCAGGCGGAGCCGACCTCTTCGGCGGATTTGGCGACGCTCTGGCCTTTGCCCGAGCTCGACATGACGGGCTTGACCACGCAGGGCAGCCCGACATTTGCCGAGGCAGCAATGGCATCATCCCGGCTCTCGGCGAAACAATAACGGGACGTGACGAGCCCGAGCTCGGCCGCGGCGAAATCGCGTATGCCGTCCCTGTTCATGGTCAGCTGCACGGCATTGGCCGACGGGACGATGCGCCATCCTTCCCGCTCCAGCTCGGCCAGGGTCGCGGTGTCGATCGCCTCGATCTCCGGGACAATGAAATCGGGAGAATGCTTTTCGACGACGGCGCGAAGCGCCTTGCCGTCCAGCATGGCCAGGACTTCATGATCGTCGGCAACCTGCATCGCCGGCGCGCCGGCATAGCGGTCACAGGCGATGACCCGGCAACCGAGCCGCTTCGCGGCAATGGCGAATTCACGGCCCAGCTCGCCCGATCCCAGGAGCATCAGCGTGGCGAGATACATGGGCGCGCCCTAACTGCTTCCGGACCCTTGCGGAAGCCCGGGCTGGACGATGCGTCCGCCGCGGTTACAGTGGCGCAATGATCATCGCCTCCATCCTCGCCGCCGCGATCCAGGCGGCGACCGCGGCGCCAGCCACAACACCGGCGCCCCCGCCGGCCCCGGCCGTCCGCTCACCGAACGATGCGATCGCCGCTGCCAGTCCTGCCGACTGGTCGGATATCGACCCAGCCGATCTGCTCCTCTTCGAGTTTGACGGAGGCCGCTCGGTCGTCGTCCAACTCGCTCCGCAATTTGCGCCCGAACATGTCGACAACATCAAGAAGATCGCCCGGTCGGGCCATTGGGCCAACGCCACGATCTACCGCGTTGCCGACAATTGGGTCACGCAATGGGGTGCGGGCGAGGACGAGCATGAACGCTCGCCGCCGTTGCCTAAAGGGGTCAAGGAGCGTCCGGCAGAGGAATATAGCCGGCCGGCCGAAGGCCTGTCGATTTTGCCGTCTGGGTCGGTGGATCCTTATTCCCAGCTATCGGGATTCGCGCTCAACTGGCCGATCGCGATGCATGCCGACGGCCGGGTCAACCTCGCCTTCTGCTACGGCACGGTGGGCGTCGCCCGCGGCCCGGCGCCCGATACCGGCGCTGGCAGCGAATTGTTCGCGATCATCGGCACCGCGTCGCGACGGCTCGACCGCAATTTCGCGGCGGTCGGCCGCGTCATCAGCGGCATCGAACATCTGTCGGCGCTGCCGCGAGGCACCGCGCCGCTTGGCTTCTATGCGCCAGCCCAGGCCAAGATCCCGCTTCGATCGGTGCGCATCGGCTCGGACTTGCCGGCCCCGCAGCGCCCGCGTTTCCAGATCATGAAACAGTCCAGCCGCGCCTTCGCCGACTATCTCGAACTGGCGTCACACCGCCGCGATTACGGGTTCGGCTCGGCGGGAGCGGCGCTGTGCGGCGTGCCGGTCCCGATTCGCCCCGCGCCTTAGCGGCTCAGGCCGCCCACGCCTGATAATTCTCGCGGTTCTTGTGCTGGATGACGACTGGGCCATTGTGCGACCGCATGCTGGCTTCAGCGAGCGGCAATGCTGTCGTGCAGAAAGCGCATTCCGCCGATATCCGGCCGATCAGCCAGTGGGTGCGGCCGCAGCCCGGACAGTGATTGACCTCATGCTCCCGATAGACGGCATGGTAGCCCCGGCCCATCGGGTCGTGCGCCTTGCGCGGTTCGTTGAGCATGATCGACATCGAATATTCCTTTCGATCGGGCAGAACGAGCGAAAGGCTTTCCGGTTTCCTGCAAGAATCTGGGCGGCGCCGTCAAAACGCAGGCCATGCTCTTGCTTTTGAAGGGCTTAGCCCGCTTCAGGCGCTGGCGCGGTCGCTCGGCAGGTCGCCCAAGGAAATCGGCTCGGCGAATTCGGCGCCGAGTTTGTCGCCGGCGATCCAGCGGACGACGGCATTCGCCCGGCCTCGGCCGGGGAGCATCAGCCAGACCCGGGACCCGACCTCAAACGCGCCCTCGGTCTGAGCCATGAAGCCCTGTTCGGAAATGTTCAGGACCCGGGCCTCGATGCCATTGGCGCCAAGCTCCCTTACGGTTGCTTCAAGCTCAATCGGCAGCCTCTGATTCCGGCGCCGGTCGGCTGCGTCAGCAGTCTGGCCAATCCGCGCCTTGATCATGTGAAAACTCATCTCCAACAGACCGCTACTCCAGCGGAGCGGTAAAATTCACGCCGATGCGACCATCGCGCACCCACAGGACGTGACCTCCGATGGCGTCACGGCCAAGTAGCTGGAGCGTAACCTCTTCTCCGATATGCGGCATCGCCGAAAAGATTACCATAGCCCCCGAAGAGGACAGGTTGACAAGCCGGACGACGTGATCCCGCCCGCGATGGCAGAGCACCGCGGTCTGCGCATCGGCGTCAACGCGATCCTCGCGCCGTTCGTCAACCATGCGCTTGACGGTGCGCGGAATCATGCCGCCATCGAGGCTGAACTTGGCCCCCAAGAGACTTCTCCCCACAAGAAGGCGTCGTGTCTAACCCGACGGAGCTTAAGGATTAGTTGGCGCTAACCACTTTAAATTGCGGCACTGTTGCCTTCCCGTCACTGGTTGAGCCCGTTCATCCGTTGTATTGATCGGCATCGGCATAAAGCTTCATGAAACGGCCACCAGCCGCCGAATTTGATGAGTTGAGAGTGATGCGCGCGCCACCAAGATTACTTTTTCTGTTCGCCGCGACCGCGGCGCTTCCGATGGCCATTGCCCAGGCTCAGCAAAGCCCGGCTCCAGGCGTCCCGGGGCCTGCGGCAGTCGCGCAACCCTCCGATCCACTCGCCGCCCAGCCCGCGCAGCCAACTCCGCCGCCGCTCCCGCCGGCCGTCTGGTCGCCAGCCGATGTCCAGCAATTGCTTGCCTATATCGCCGCAGTCGGCCGCGAGGGACTGGACTCGGCCGATTATGATGCTGGCGGCCTCGCCGCCGCGCTGAACAGCGGCGACCCGGCCCTTTACTCGGCGGCGGCAACCGACCGGTTCAACAAATTATCGACCGACCTTGCCCTCGGCCATGTCCGCCGCGCCGACCGCGACGGCTGGCTTATTCCCGACAAGGATCTGGATTCGCAAAAGCAGGATGCCCTACTTCGGGGCGCGCTCGCCCAGCGGCGAATCGGCGAGGCTCTCGACAGCCTGCTGCCGACCCATCCGCAATATCAAAACCTCAAGGATGCGCTCGCCGCAGCAGCGCAGGGCGAGAAGGACAAGATCAATCGGCTTCGGCTCAACATGGAGCGGTGGCGCTGGCTACCCCGCGAACTGGGCAGCAAATATATCATCGTCAACGTGCCGGCCTATTATGTGTCGCTGGTCGAGAACGGGGAGACCAAGTGGCGGCAGCGGGCCGTCGCCGGCGCAATCCGGACGCCGACGCCGATGCTGACCGCAACCGCGACCGGAGTCATCCTCAACCCCTGGTGGGAAGTGCCCAAGAGCATCGAGCCGGAAGTTCGCGGCAAGAAGGGCTATGTTCCGGTCAAAGGGAAGGACGGCAAGGTGCAGCGCTGGCGCCAGCCGCCGGGGCCGACCAATGCGCTTGGCCAGCTGAAGTTCGTGATGCCCAACAGCGAGGCGATCTTCCTCCACGACACCAACGCCCGAAGCCGCTTCAACGACAGGATTCGGTCGCTCAGCCATGGCTGCATTCGGACGCAGGACGTGGTCGGCCTGGCGAAGAAAATTTTCACCGATGAGGCCAATCCGGAATGGACTCCGGAGAAGGTTGACGAGGCGCTGGCCGCCAAGACGACCGTCGAGGCGAAGTTCGCCCAGCCCATGCCGGTCTATATCGTCTATTTTAGCTCCGCCGCGGCGACTGACGGCCGAATCGTCAACTATGAGGACGTGTACCGGCGCGACGCCAAGGTGCTGGCGGCGCTCGACGGCAAGCTGCCGGCGGCGAAACCGAAGGCGCAGGTCGCGGCGCGGTAGGACTTCAGCTCGATCTACGCGGGCCGGCAAAGGAGTGATTCGGTGACGTCAGCCATGTCCGCTGACACGGCAGGCTGTCCGGAGCGCGCCGTTTCCTATGCGGTGGTAACGATATTGCCGCAATCGCGGCGGCTCAGGCTTGGTGGACCTTGTCGGCGTAAATCATTCGCCCGCCGCCGAGGCGCTGCATGACCTTCCACTGGTCGTCGCGGCTGAAGGCGAAGCATCCCTGGCTGCGGCCGAGCTTGCCATGCGCCTCAACCATTTCCGGTTCCGCATACCAGGCGTTGTGAATGACGATGGCGCGGGCTTCGGCATTGCTGTTCGACCAGTCGAGCCCGCGGACCTTCATCGAAAGCCCATATTTGCCGTGATAGGTGTCCAGCGTCTGGTAGGCCCCGTTCGACGTCGCTTCCGACCCGGGCGTGTTGGAGAAGCGCTCCAGGAAGCCGGAATGAGCCGGGTCGGACCCGCTGCCATGCGCGACGCGATAGGATTCGACGCTGCCGCTGGGCAGATGGACGACGTGGAAGCGCGGATCACGCGACGCCTGCGAAAAATCGGAAATGCCGATGAAATCGCGATGCAGGATCCAGGGGCGCGAATCGAGAGCCGCCTTGGCCCGTTGAAACAGCTGGGAGTCGATTCCGGCCGGCGCCGCAGGACGGGCGATCGGCGACGCCGGAAGCGGCGCCAACGGATCCCCAGCGGCGGGCGGAACACGAAAGGTCAGAGCTGGCAGGCCTACGGAACTAGCCGCCGACGAAAGCATTAGGCCCCCGGCGCCAACCGCTCCAAGACGCAACAACTCACGACGATTCAATGACATCCAACCCCTCCGAAACGAAGCGCCGGTTGTATCAACTGCAAGGTTAATCTCCGATAAGCGAAACCTGTTTGTTGCGCTTCCCATCCCGAGTTCGGCTCGATTCATCGCAGGGCGGCCGATTTCTGACGGCCTTGAAAGGCTTTAGTGACGCTGCTAAGGGCCTGCCACCGCCGCGAGCATGCTTGCGGCGAACCGTTTGCTTTGGCCTTTGGTAACCCCGCTGTGCTTCGAGCGCAGGAACGGATGTTGCGGCCGGAGGGCGGCACCAGGAAGGATGTTGAAGGCGATTTATGCAGATTATCGTTCGCGACAATAATGTCGACCAGGCGCTGCGCGCGCTTAAGAAGAAGCTGCAGCGCGAGGGCGTCTATCGCGAAATGAAGCTGCGGCGCCATTACGAGAAGCCGTCGGAGAAGCGGGCCCGCGAACGCGCCGCCGCCATCCGCCGGGCCCGCAAGCTCGAGCGCAAGCGGATGGAGCGCGAGGGCACCAGCCGCTAAGCCGGCCTCCCGTTCCCTCCTTCGCGAAAGTTTCCCAATGTCCGTAGCCGAAGCCGCCAACCGCCCCGCCAGAACCAAGCGGGCGGTCAGGCTGTGGCTCGGCTTTTTGCTATTGGCCGGCGCCGGCCTCGGGCTTGCCTGGCTCGGCGCCGAGCGGGTCCGCGCCAAGACCGTGCAGGTTCAGACCATAAAAGCGGGCAGCGGCCCGACGATCAAGCTCGAGGACGGGGTGCTTATCGAATATGAAGGCCGTCTGGCTGACGGCACTGTGTTCGATTCGAGTGCCGATCGCGGCCCGACGCCGATGATCGCCGGCCAGGTCATCCCCGGCTTCGCCCAGGCGCTGACCCGGATGCAAAAGGGCGGGAAGTATAAGATTCACATCCCGTCGAAACTGGCCTATGGCGCCAACCCGCAGCCGGGCAGCCCGATCCCACCCAATGCCGACCTGGATTTCGACGTCACCGTGGTCCAGATCGTGCCCAACGCCGCCGCCATGATGGGCGGCCAGCCGCAAGTCCCCTAGACCTTCTTCGGTTCCTCGCCTTCTTCCTCAGCCCGTTCGCGGCTGAGGTCCATGAGCGTCACCTTCAGAGTCGCCAGGATCGGGTCGGCGAACAGGACGCCGAGGATCCCGAACAGCGCCCCCATCAGCAACTGCATGCCGAGCACCAGCGCCGGGGCCAGGTCGACCGTGCGCCGGGCAATATAAGGGATGACGAGATAGCCATCGACGTTCTGTACGAAGAAATAGACGAAGATCGCCCACAGCCCGGTATTCGGCCCGATGCTGAACCCGACCGCGACCATCAACACGCCTGAGATGATTGCGCCAATGTTGGGGATGAAGGCGAGCAAGCCCGTGATCAGGCCGAGCAGGCCGGCCATCGGCACCGGATCGATGCCGAACAGGACCGGCACGTAGCCGAGCATGATCCAGGTGAAGATGCCTTCGAAAATCATGCCGACGAGGCGGCCGGCGAGCAGCCGCCGAAGGGTGAAGCCCACATGCTTGGCTATCCTGTAGAAACGGTCGCGGTGTCTGAGAGGCAGCATCCAGGCGATGCTCCGGTCGTAGATCCTGGGCTCGATGGCGACGAAGATGCCGATGACCATCATCAAAATGCCGCTGGTGACCGCGCCGATGGCACTGCCGACGGCGCTGGTCAGCCGGCCGACCGAGCCGAGCAATTGCGAGCCGGCATTCTGGGCCGCCGTTTCGGGCAACACGCCTAGCGAGGCGGCAAAGCCGAGCAATTTCTCGAACTGAGCCGTGACAACGATCCGCAGCGCTTCGAACTGGGCGGCGATCGTCGTGCCGGCGAACCAGCCGACCCAGCCGATGAAGCCGAAGCCCAGTAACAGGACGATGGCCAGCCGCCAGCCGCGGCCGATCGGCAGGTAGCGGCCGAGTAGCCGGGCGCCGCCGTCAAGCAAGACGGCGAAGATCAGGCCGCCGATGATCAGCAGCAGCGGGTGGGCGAGGACAATGACCCCGGCGATCAGCAGGGCCAGGCCAAACCAGACGCTGGCCCGCTGCAGTTCGCGGATGACGATAGGATCGCGAAATTCCGCCGGGCCCGGCCGTTCGATATGCGGCTCGACCGTCGGCGGGTCCTGGACCTTAGGAGGCCGAGCCACGGAGGGAATTTCCAGCCCGGCCGAAGCGGAGCGCCTTCAGCCATGTCAACGGGTTGAGGATTCGGGTCGTGCCGTCGAGAGAGAAAGTGATGAACTCGGCGCGGCCGCCGATATTCTCCCACGGAACGGGGCCGCCGAGGCCCTCCTCGAACAGTGGGAAGCGGCTGTCGGCGCTGCGGTCGCGATTGTCGCCCATCAGGAACACATGGTCGGCTGGGACGACGACCGGCGAGAAATCGTCGCCTGGGCTGCGGCCAAGCTCGATCGTGTCATAGGTGACGCCGCCCGGCAGCGTTTCGCGAATGACCGGGACCACGCAATATTCACGCCCGTCCCGAGCCCGGTGAATCAACGACATCATGACATGGTCCTGCCGCTGCGGATCGGGATTTCGGCCGCACGGCACATTTTCATCGATCGGGATCGCCATCGGCTTCTGCTGCTGCCGGCGCACCGCCCGGCCGTTGATGAACAGCTGGCCGGCGACCAGCTCGATCTTGTCGCCGGGAAGGCCGATCACGCGCTTGATATAATCGTCGGTCCGGCCCGGCGGGGTGACGATGACGATGTCGCCGCGCTTCGGCATTCTGCCCAGGAGCCTGCCCTGCCAGTGCGGGAAAATGTGGAAGCTGGGCGACACCCAGGACCAACCGTACGGATATTTGCTGACCACCAGCCGGTCGCCCTTCAGCAGCACCGGCATCATTGATTCCGACGGGATGTAGAAGGGCTTGGCGACGAAGCTGTGGAAGGCGAGCACCGCCGCGAGCACCCAGAAGATGCCCTTGATCTCGCGCCACACCGCGCCAGCCTTGTCCGGCTTGGCGACCGGCTTGGCGGCTGCGTCGGGTCCGGCGGGGGCTTCCACTTCCTGGCTCAATCAGGGCTCCATCTTGCGCAACGTCAGGATCACGAATGCCTGCGCCCAGGGGTGGTCGTCGGTCATCGTCAAATGAACGTCGACGGCGTGGCCCGCCGGCGCGAGCGCGTCAAGAAGGGCCCTGGCGCCGCCGGTCAGGTGAAGCGTCGGCGCGCCGGACGGGGCGTTGACCACGCCGATGTCCTTCATGAAGACGCCGCGTTTGAAGCCGGTGCCGACCGCCTTGGAGAAAGCCTCCTTGGCGGCGAAACGCTTGGCCAGCGTTCCGGCGCGGGTGTGCGGGCGGGAGTCGGCCTTGGCCCGCTCGACGTCGGTAAAGACGCGATTCAGGAATCGGTCGCCGAACCGGTCGAGCGATTTCTGGATGCGTTCGATGTTGCACAGGTCCGAGCCGATGCCGACGATCATTGTTCCCTCTCCCCTCGCGGGAGAGGGAGGGAGGCGCGAAGCGCCGGAAGGGTGAGGGGGGTCGGAGCGAGAAGGCACGCCCCCTCACCCTCCCATTGCGGCGCAATGGGCCCCTCCCTCTCGCGCAAGGGGAGAGGGGCAATCACCGCGCCTCATCCATCAGCGCGCGCATCCTTCGGACGCTCGCTTCCAGCCCGGTGAAGATCGCCTCGCCGACCAGGAAATGGCCGATGTTGAGCTCGGCGAGCTGCGGGATGGCGGCGACGGGGACGACATTGTCGAACGTCAGGCCATGGCCGGCGTGGGGCTCGATGCCGTTCCTGGCGGCAAGCGCCGCGCAATCGGCGATGCGCTTCAGCTCGTCGGCGCGCTCCTCGCCTTCGGCATGGGCGTAGCGCCCGGTGTGGAATTCGACGACCGGCGCGCCGAGGCGGACGGCGGCGGCGACCTGCTCCTCCGACGGCTCGATGAACAGGCTCACCCGGATGTTTGCCGCGCCGAGCTTGTCGACATAATAGGCCAGCAAATTGTGTTGCCCTGCGGCGTCAAGCCCGCCTTCGGTGGTGCGCTCCTCCCGTTTCTCCGGAACGATGCAAGCAGCGTGTGGCCGGTGCCTAAGCGCGATCGCCAGCATCTCTTCGGTCGCCGCCATTTCCAGATTCAGAGGCAGGTCGATCTCGGCCATCAGCCGGTCGATGTCGCCGTCGGTGATGTGCCGGCGATCCTCCCGCAGGTGCGCGGTAATGCCGTCGGCGCCGGCATCGGCCGCCATGATCGCGGCTCGGACCGGATCGGGGTGATCGCCGCCGCGCGCGTTCCTGATGGTCGCGACATGGTCGATGTTGACGCCGAGGCGGAGCCGCTGAGTCAAGCTGCCGCCCGGCTCCCGGGCTTGATAGCCGGGATGGCCGCCAGCTCCGGCGGCAGCGAATCGGCGGAATAGGTTGGCACGTCGATGCGGATCAGCGGGGTGTAGGGGACGCCCAAATCCACCGTCCCGACCGAGCGGTCGACCAGCGAGGCGGCGGCGATCACCCGGCCGCCGGCCGCGTCGATCGCCGCGATCGCCTCGCGGGACGACAGACCGGTGGTGACGACATCCTCGACCATCAGCACCTTTGTGCCTGGATCGAGCCGGAAGCCGCGGCGAAGCTCGAACGTCCCTTCGGGCCGCTCGACGAACATTGCCGGCAGGCCGAGCGCGCGGCCCATCTCATGACCGATGATCACCCCGCCCATCGCCGGCGACACCACAGCGTGCAGCGCCGACTTCACGTCTTCCGGCAATTTCGAAGCAAGCGCCTTGGCCAGTCTTTCCGCTCGCGCCGGGTCCATCAGCACCCTTGCGCATTGCAGGTAGCGCGGGCTGCGCAGGCCCGACGACAGGATGAAATGGCCCTCGAGCAAGGCGTCGGCGGCGCGGAATTCGGCGAGGATTTCGTCGTCGGTCATAGTCTGTCCAGGGCCATTGCTGCGGGCAGCAAATAGGCGGCGAAACAGACGCCGACAACAGCCGCATATTCTCTTGGCGCAGGCGCTTGAGGAGCCAAGAACCCGCGCCTATAAGGCCGCCAATTTCGGGAAGCCGGCCTTGGCTTTCCCGTCCCAACCCAAGTTTATCGGGGTGCGAATGAAACGGATTGGATGGGCGATTGCCCTGGCCGCGGCGGGCCTGACACCGGCAGCGGCGCAGGCCCCGCAAACGCAGGAGGTGGCGGGCCCGGCGGCGACCGCGCCGTCTGAGCGGGCGCAGGGGCAGAGCCTTGACGCAGCCAATGCGCCGGCGCCCTCGACGCCGTCGACCAGCAATCCCGAAGCGGCCCAGTCGACGGCGACCATCCCGACGGCGTTGCCGGACAAGGCCATCGGCCACCCAAACGGCTTCAAGGGCATTCAGACCCAGGTAACCGAAATTGGCCGGGAAGCCGCGGCTTTCCACAATATCTGGCTGCTCGGCCTATGCGTAATCATCAGTTTCTTCGTGCTTGGCCTGCTCGGCTACACGATGATCCGCTATCGCCGCAGCGCCAACCCGGTGCCGTCGCGCAATTCGCACAACACGACGATCGAGGTGGTCTGGACACTGGTCCCGGTGCTCATCCTGGTGGCGATCGCGATTCCCTCGATGCGGCTGCTGCAGAAGCAATATTCACCGCCCAAGGCCGACCTCACCGTCAAGGTCGTCGGCAACCAGTGGTTCTGGACCTACCAATATCCGGACAATGGTGACTTCGAGATTGTCTCCAACATGCTGAAGGAAAAGGCCGACGTGAAGCCGGGCGACCGATTCCGGACCGATGCCGACGGCCCGCCGCTCCTCGCAGTCGACGAGCGGCTGGTCATTCCGGCCGGCAAGGTGGTCAAATTCCTGGTCACGTCCAACGACGTCATCCACAGCTTCGCCATCCCCGCATTCTGGGACAAAATCGACGCCAATCCCGGATCGAACAACGAAACCTGGGTGAAGGTCGACCGGCCGGGCGTGTATTTCGGCCAATGTTCAGAACTGTGCGGCGCCCGCCACGCCTACATGCCGATTGCGGTTGAAGTGGTTCCGCCGGCGCAGTTCGCCGCCTGGGTTGCTTCGAAAGGCGGAACGATGCCCGGCGCCTCCCCGCAGCCAGTGGCCGCTGCCGCACCAGCCGCCGCCGGCGCCCGGGCAGATGCCGCCGCGGCACCGGCCGAAGCGCAACCGAACGTCGCCAATCGCGCGACCGCCAACGACTGACGATCGGACAGGATTCAATGAGCACCACCGCAGCAGACGCACTGGCCCTCAAGACCCATGAGGATGCCGCGCACGCGCACGATGCCGACCACAAGCCGGGCTTCTTCACCCGATGGTTCATGTCGACCAATCACAAGGATATCGGCACGCTCTACCTGATCTTCGCGATCGTCGCCGGGATCATCGGCGGCGCCATTTCGGGTATCATGCGGGCCGAGCTGATGGAGCCCGGCATCCAGGTGCTTAGCCGGGGCTGGCCGCTCGGCTCCGGCACGGCGAATTTCGACGAATGGGCCCATCACTGGAACGTGCTGATCACCGCCCACGGCCTGATCATGGTCTTCTTCATGGTCATGCCGGCGATGATCGGCGGTTTCGGCAACTGGTTCGTACCGCTGATGATCGGCGCGCCCGACATGGCCTTCCCCCGGATGAACAACATCAGCTTCTGGCTGCTGATCCCGGCCTTCCTGCTGCTGCTCGGCTCCAACTTCGTCCCCGGCGGCACCGGCATGGGCGCCGGCACCGGCTGGACGGTCTATGCGCCGCTATCGACGTCCGGCTCAAGCGGACCGGCCGTCGACATGGCGATCTTCGCACTCCACCTCGCCGGCGCCAGTTCGATCCTGGGTGCGATCAACTTCATCACCACCATCTTCAACATGCGCGCCCCGGGCATGACACTGCACAAAATGCCCCTGTTTGTCTGGTCGATCCTGGTCACCGCTTTCCTGCTGCTGCTGGCGCTGCCGGTGCTTGCGGGCGCCATCACGATGCTGCTGACCGACCGCAACTTCCAGACCAGCTTCTTTGATGCGTCTGGTGGCGGCGACCCGGTGCTGTACCAGCATCTGTTCTGGTTCTTCGGCCATCCGGAAGTGTACATCATGATCCTGCCGGGCTTCGGCATGGTCAGCCAGATCGTCGCGACCTTCAGCCGCAAGCCCGTGTTCGGTTATCTCGGCATGGCCTACGCCATGGTGGCGATCGGCGTTGTCGGCTTCGTCGTTTGGGCGCACCACATGTTCACCGTCGGCATGGACATGAACACCAAGATGTATTTCACCGCGGCGACGATGATCATCGCCGTGCCCACCGGCGTGAAGATCTTCAGCTGGATCGCCACCATGTGGGGCGGGTCGATCACCTTCGAAACGCCGATGCTGTGGGCGATCGGCTTCATCTTCCTGTTCACGGTCGGCGGAGTCACCGGCGTCGTCCTCGCCAACGGGGGCGTCGATAATTACATGCACGACACTTATTATGTCGTCGCCCACTTCCACTATGTGCTGAGCCTTGGCGCGGTGTTCGCCATCTTCGGCGGATTCTATTACTGGTTCCCGAAAATGAGCGGGAAAATGTACAACGAGACGCTCGGCAAGCTGCACTTCTTCATCATGTTCATCGGCGTGAACCTGGTTTTCTTCCCGCAGCATTTCCTCGGACTCGACGGCATGCCGCGGCGAATCCCGGACTACACGCCGGCCCTCGCCTATTGGAACTACATCTCAACGGTCGGCTACATGATCACCATCGCCGGCGTCGCCATCTTCTTCGTCAACATCCTGTGGTCGCTGGCCGCCGGGAAGAAGGCGCCGGACAATCCATGGGGCGAAGGCGCGACGACGCTGGAATGGACCCTGTCCAGCCCGCCGCCGTTCCACCAATTCTCGACCCTGCCGAAGATCGATTGACGATCCTGACCGGTAACGGACCGAAGCGCCCCGGCCTCATCGCCGGGGCGTTTTCACTGTTCCGGGTCGTCGGTCAATTGATGCGGGCGGCGCTGGTAATCTTCACCACCGGATCCAGCATCTGGCCCTTCATCGCGCCCTCGCCCTTGGTCTTTGACAGCGGCGAGGTGAAGATCCTGCGGACAACTTCCATGCCTTCGATGACTTGGCCGAATGCCGCATAGCCGGCCGGCTCGACCGAGCGTGACGGATCGGCGTCGAAACCGGGAATATCCGTCGTCAGGATGAAGAAATCGGCCCGCGCCGTCCCCGGCGCGGCGCGGGCGACGGACAGGGTCCCCGCAACATGCTTCAGGCCGGTTTCGGTGGTCGGCTCATGGGCGATCGGAGGATAAAGTTTCCTGGTGTCGGAGGTGATCCCGCCCTGGATCAATCCCTCGCCTTCTCCGTACGGCATGGCGCGATAGAAGCTTTCGCCATTGAACCGCTCGCTATCGACATATTTCAGGAAATTGCCGGCGGTTTTCGGCGCCTTGCCCTTGTCGACCGCAACAAGGATTCGCCCGGCGCTGGTATCGATGGCGACCTTGACGATGTCGGTCGGCGGTGGGGCAGCCTGCTGCGTCGCTTGCGAAAGCAGGGGCTGGGCGATCAAGGCGCCGAGCGCAAAGGCGAATCGGATTGTCATGGCCGCAGGTTAGCGCGCTTCGCAAAGGCTTCCAGCCCGCCGCCTCACTGACTATAGGGGCGCGGCCAGCCATGACTCCCGCAATCGCTCAACCCGCCTTGCCAGCCGATTGGCGCGACCTCGTCGCGCTGACCAAGCCGCGCGTCATGAGCCTAGTGGTGTTCACCGGCCTTGCCGGCATGCTCGCCGCCCCGAGCCTGCCGCCGCTGGTCATCGGCTTCACCGCCGTGCTGTGCATCGCGCTCGGCGCCGGCGCCGCCGGAGCGCTCAACCAATGGTATGAGGCCGACCTCGACGCCAAAATGCGGCGGACGGCGACTCGTCCCCTGCCCGCCGGGCGGCTGGACCGCCAGACGGCGCTCCATTTCGGCGTCGGCCTGTCGGCTTTCTCGGTCATCCTGATGGACGTCGCCGCCAACCATCTGGCTGCATTCCTGCTCGCCGTTTCGATCCTGTTCTACGTCCTCGTCTATACCGTCTGGCTGAAGCGCCGGACGCCTCAGAACATCGTCATCGGCGGCGCCGCCGGCGCCTTCCCGCCGCTGATCGGCTGGGTCGCGGCGACTGGCCGGGTCGAGCTCCTGCCGGTGCTGCTGTTCGCCATCATCTTCCTGTGGACGCCGCCGCATTTCTGGGCACTGTCGCTGTTCGTCCGCTCGGATTATGCCGCGGCCGACGTGCCGATGCTGCCGGTGACCGACGGCCTCGCCGCGACCCGCCGCCAGATCGCGCTCTACACCCTGCCGCTGGCCGCCGCCGCCATCGCGCCCTGGCCGATGGGGCTGACGGGTCCGATTTACGGCCTCGCCGCTGTCACGCTCAACCTGATGTTCGTCGCCTTGGGCCTGCTGGTGCTCGCCAACCGCGCCACCGATCCGGCCCGCATGGGCCCGGAAAAGCGCCTGTTCGGCTTCTCGATCCTCTACCTCTTCGCTTTGTTCGCGGCGCTGGTCGCCGACCGCTGGATTGCCCTGTGACCCGGCCGGAAGATGAACTCATCCGCGCCCGTCAGCGGGAGCGGGCTCGCCTGATGGCGTGGCTTCTGGGCGCCTTCGTCATCCTCATGTTCCTGATCACCATCGCCAAGATGGGCCTCGCCAAATGACGGCGCTCGCCGAGAAGAACCGCCGCGTCGGTCTGATGATGGCGCTGCTGGTGGCGGCGATGGTCGGCCTCGCCTTCGCCTCGGTGCCGCTGTACCGGTTGTTCTGCCAGGTGACAGGCTTCGGCGGGACCCCGGTCCGGGCCGAACAAGCGCCCGGCGCCGTCGCCGGCGACGTTGGGGTCCGGTTCGACGCCAATATTGAGCCGGCGCTGCCGTGGCGGTTCGAGCCGGTGCAGAAAACCATCCGGATTCACCCAGGCGCAAGGACGCAGATTTTCTATCGCGCAACCAACCTCACCGCGCGGACGACCACCGGCCGGGCGATCTTCAACGTCACGCCGCTGAAAGCAGGCCAATATTTCAGCAAGATCGAATGTTTCTGCTTCACCGAGCAGACGCTTCGCGGCGGCCAGTCCGTCGACATGCCTGTGGTCTTCTACGTCGACCCCCGGATCCGCGACGACGAGACCACGAGGGACATCGACGAAATCACCTTGAGCTATACATTTTACCCGGTGGAAAGCGGCGGCTGAGGCCGCTAGAGCCCGATTCAAGGAAAAGTCGAGGAAGCCGAACATGGCCGCAACGCAGAATCACGATTATCACCTTGTCGATCCTGATCCCTGGCCGCTGATCGGCGCCTTTTCGGCGTTCGCCCTGTTCGGCGGCGCGGTGATGTGGATGCACGATCACCGCTATGGCCCGTTCATCACCATCGCCGGCTTCATCGCTGTCCTCATCACCATGTGGAACTGGTGGGCGAACACCATCCGGGAGGCGCATTCGGGCTATCATACGCCGGTCGTATCGCTCCACCTGCGTTACGGCATGATCATGTTCATCGCCTCCGAGGTGATGTTCTTCCTCGCCTGGTTCTGGGCCTTCTTCGATTCCTCGCTGTTCCCGTCCACGGTGGACGCGGTCGGCGGCCAGTGGCCGCCCAAGGGAACCGAGGTGCTCAACCCGTGGGGCTTCCCGCTGCTCAACACGATGATCCTGTTGTGCTCCGGAACGACCGTGACCTGGGCCCACCATGCGCTTATCCATGGCGACCGCGAGGGCCTGAAGAAGGGCCTGTGGTGCACCATCCTGCTCGGCATGCTGTTCACCGGCATCCAGGCCTATGAATATGCCAACGCCCCGTTCGCGTTCAAACTGTCGAACGGCGGCAACATCTACGGGTCGACCTTCTTCATGGCGACCGGCTTCCACGGCTTCCACGTCCTGGTCGGCACCATCTTCCTGAGCGTCTGCCTGGCGCGGGCCTACAAGGGTCACTTTACGCCGGGCCAGCATTTCGGCTTCGAAGCCGCCGCCTGGTACTGGCATTTCGTCGATGTCGTCTGGCTGTTCCTGTTCACGACGATCTATATTTGGGGCGGCTGGGGCGCTCCGGTTCACGGCTGAGGATGGCGAGCCAGTGAGCGCGCCGTCGCCGCTGGCCGCGGCCTCTGGCGGCGCCTGCCCCCGCTGCGGGGCGAAGACCCTGTTCGCGGGCCCGCTTCGCATCGCGCCCAGGTGCAAGGCCTGCGGGCTCGACTTCGCCCAGTTCAATGTCGGCGACGGCCCGGCTGCCTTCCTAATCCTGATCGTCGGCGCAGTACTGACCATCGCCGCCATCGCCGTCGACCTGTCGTTCCGGCCGAGCTTCTGGGTGCATTTCGTCTGGCTACCGGTCGGCGCGGCGCTGACCGTCGGCGGCCTCAGGATCGGCAAGGCATTCCTGCTGGCCCAGGAATATCATCACCAGGCACGCGAAGGACGGATAGCAAAATGAGCCGGCGCGTCCCCATCGTCGCAACAATGATCGTCGTCGCCGCCGTCTTGACGATGATCGGCCTCGGCGTCTGGCAACTCCAGCGGGCGCAATGGAAAGAATCGCTGATCGCGCGCTACCAGGCGACCCAGAACCAGCCGCCGATCATTTTCCCGACAGTGCCGATAAAGGAGGCCGAGTTGCCTCTGTTCCGGCACGCCACCGCCGTCTGCCTGCAACCGGTCGGGCGGCGGGTGACGGCCGGCCGCAATGCGAAGGGCGAGACCGGCTATGCCGTGATCGTCGAATGCCGGACCGGCGCGGAGGGACCGGGGCTAAGCGTCGAAGTGGGCTGGTCGCGCAATCCCAATGCGCAGTTCGATTGGCCCGGCGGGCCGGTCAGCGGCGTCATCGCGCCCGACAGGCGGACGGGCATGCGGCTGGTGGCGGCAAGCGCGCCGGCCGGGCTGGAAATCGCCGCGCCGCCCTCTCTCGACCAAATCCCCAACAACCACCGATCCTACGCCGTGCAATGGTTCGCCTTCGCGGCGATCGCTTCACTGATCTATGGCCTCGCGCTTCGCCAGCGGGGGAGGAGGCCGGCGGCATGATGCGCCTGACCACCCTTGCCAACGGCTTACGGGTCGGCAGCCGGTCGATGCAGTCGGTCGAGACGATCGCTGTCGGGCTCTACGTCGACACCGGCTCGCGCTTTGAACCCGCGTCCCTCAACGGCCTCGCCCATCTGTTCGAACATATGGTGTTCAAGGGCGCCGGGGGACGATCGTCGCGCGAGATTAGCGAGATGATCGAAAATGTCGGCGGCGAC
>DASSPS010000013.1:0-37304 GCA_035699505.1 Sphingomicrobium sp.
AGGGGTTACTTGCTCGAGCATCTCCCGGACTCGATCAATGTTCCAGCTGTCCTGGGTCATGTCGATCCACTCAGAGCGATCGGATTGGAAATCGTGAAGTAGTCTTTTCGAAGCCGCATAAGCCTCGAAACTCTCATACCGGTCGAGATGATCGGGCGTGATGTTGAGCAGCACGGCGACGTCGCAGTCGAGGCTTTGCGTCAGGTCGATCTGGTAGCTCGACAGCTCGAGAACATAGACCCCGCCCTCGGGCAGCGGGTCCTGGGCGAGGATCGGCAGGCCGATATTGCCCCCCATAGCGCTCGGCACGCCGGCCGTCTTGAGGATGTGGTGGATCAGCGCCGTGGTCGTTGACTTGCCGTTAGTGCCGGTAATCCCGACCACCTTGTGCGGCGGCAGCTCGGGCCGGGCGCGGGCGAACAATTCCACGTCGCCGATGATCTCGACCCCCGCCTCCCGCGCCCGCGCCGCGATCGGGTGGCGGTTGAGCGGCAGGCCGGGGGTGACGACGAGACTGTCGAACTGCGCAAGATCGACAGTATCGAGGTCGGCGATCCTCAGTTCCTCCCCGGAACGGGGAGGGGGACCACGGCGCGCAGCGGTGTGGTGGAGGGGTCCCACGGTCGAGCCCTGCAGGTCCAGTGGGACCCCTCCGCCAGCTTCGCTGGTCCCCCTCCCCGTCCCGGGGAGGAGTTTTTCCAGCGCCTCTTCCTTCGCGTCCCACGCCGTGACTCGCGCCCCGCTGGCGAGCAGCGCCTCGACCGTCGCCAGTCCCGAGCGCGCCAGGCCGTAGACCGCATAATGCTTGCCGGCGAACGCTCGGGCCGTGATCACCGCAGTTTCAGCGTCGACAGGCCGGCCAGCGCCAGGACAAAGCTGACGATCCAGAAGCGGATGACGACCGTCGGCTCGGACCAGCCGAGATGTTCGAAATGGTGGTGGATCGGCGCCATCAGAAACACCCTTTTGCCGGTGCGCTTGAAGACGAACACCTGGATGACGACGCTCAGCGCCTCGAGCACGAACAGGCCGCCGATGATCGCCAGAACGAATTCATGCTTGGTCGCCACCGCGATCGCGCCGAGCGCGCCGCCCAGCGCCAGGCTGCCGGTGTCGCCCATGAAGACCGCCGCCGGGGGCGCGTTGAACCAGAGGAAGGCAAGCCCCGCCCCGACGATCGCCAGGCACAGCACGGTCAGGTCGCCCGCTCCCGGCACATGCGGGATGCCGAGATATTCAGCGAAGCGCGCGTTGCCGGTGAGGTAGGCGATCAGCAGGAAGGCGACGGCGGCGATGATCACCGGCATGGTGGCGAGGCCGTCGAGCCCGTCGGTCAGGTTCACGGCATTGCCGAAGGAGACGATGACGAAGGCGCCGAAGATCACGTAGAACCAGCCGAGGTCGAGCACCGGCCCCTGGATGAAGGGCAGGTGCAGGTTGGTGCCGCCGGCCCTGACCATCAGGTAGGTGGCGACTCCGGCGATCAGGAATTCCAGCGCCAGCCGGGTCCGCCCCTTGAGGCCGGCGTGATGCGCCTTCTTCACCTTGTCGTAGTCGTCAAGGAAGCCGATCAGCCCGAACCCGGCCGTCACCAGCAGGCAGGCCCAGACGTAGACGTTGGTGATGTCCATCCACAGCAGCACCGAGCTGGCCAGCGCGATCAGGATCAGCAAGCCGCCCATGGTCGGCGTGCCGCGCTTGGCGAGGTGGCTTTGCGGGCCGTCGCCGCGGATCGGCTGGCCCTTGCCCTGGCGCACCCGCAGGTAGGAAATGAACCAGGGTCCGAGCAGCAGTCCGATCGCCAGCGCCGTCGCGCTCGCCGCGCCGGCGCGGAAGCTGATGTAGCGAATGAGGTTGAGGATTCCGGGGAAGCCGAGCTGCTCGGCGATCAGGTAGAGCATGGTACGCCCTCCTTGACCGCCTCGACCAGCCTCGCAAGCCCGATCGAGTTGGACGCCTTGACCAGAACGGCGTCGCCGGCGCGGATGATCGCCATCAGCGCGTCGGTCGCGGCGTCGACGTCGGCGACCAGCGTTACGTTAACCTCACCCCTAAGCGAATCGGCCAGCGGCCGCATCTCCTCGCCGACCAGGATGGCGATGTCGGCCCGGGCGGCGCGGACCGGCTCGGCCAAGGCGGCGTGTAGGGCGGGGCCGCGCTCGCCAAGCTCCCGCATTGGGCCGAGCACGGCGATCCGCCGGCCGGCGACTGGCTCCGCGCCGAGGCTCTTCAGGGTCGCCGCCATAGAGGCCGGGTTGGCGTTATAGCTTTCGTCGATCAGCAAGGCGTCGCCGTCGGCCAGCGGTATCCTTTGTCGCTCGCCCCTCCCTTTCAGCCCGCCCAGATCGCCAAGCGCGAGACCGGCAATGGCGAGATCGCCGCCGACCGCCTCGACAGCAGCGAGGACGGCCAGCGCGTTGGACACCCAATGGTCGCCGCGCTGGCTGATCGTGAAGGTCAGCTCGCTGTCGAGCAGGGCGGAGGTGATCAGGCTGCCGCCGCCATCGGCGGTAACCGCATGCCTGGCGCTGACGTCGGCATCGCCGTGACCAAAGGTGAGGATGTGCTCGGCGTGGCGGCGGGCGGCACGCAGCAGCCTGTCGCGGTGCGGGCTGTCATTGGGCAGGATCGCCGTGCCGCCCGGCTCCAGCCCTTCGAAGATTTCGGCCTTGGCATCGGCGATGGCCTCTTCGGAACCGAGATTCTCGATGTGCGCCGGGGCAATGGCGGTGATGACGGCAACATGGGGCCGGACCTGGCGTGTCAGCGCCGCGATCTCGCCGGCATTGTTCATCCCCATTTCGAGGATTGCGAAGGCGCAGTCGCGCGGCATGCGGGCCAGACTCAATGGCACGCCGGTATGGTTGTTGTAGCTCTTGACCGAGCGGTGGACTTTGCCAGGCCGGCAGCGGTCGAGCGCGGCGAAGAGCGCTTCCTTGGTGCTGGTCTTGCCGACCGACCCGGTGATGCCGATGACCCGGGCCTGGACCCGCTCACGCGCGGCGCGGCCAAGGGCCTCAAGGGCGTTGGCGGTGTCGGCGACCAGCACGTGCGGCCCGTCGACGGCATGCGAGACGATCGCCCCGGCCGCGCCCCTGGCGAAGGCCTGTGCGACGAATTGGTGTCCGTCATGCACGGTTCCGGGCATGGCCACGAACAGAAATCCGGGCTCGACCTCGCGGCTGTCGAAGGTGATTCCGCGGACCTCGAATGGTGTGCTTGCCATGCCGCCCGTCGCGGCGGCGATCTCGCCTGAAGTCCACAGGGGGTTCACGCCGCCACCTCCCTCGCCACGAGCGCGTCGTCGAAGGGAAGGACCCGGTCGCCGACAATCTGTCCGGTCTCATGGCCCTTGCCGGCGATGAGGACGATGTCGCCGGCCTCCGCCATCCGCACGGCGTCGGCAATGGCTTCGCGGCGGCCGGCCACCTCGATTGCTTCCGGTGCCCCGCCAAGGATGTCCCGACGGATCTGCGCCGGGTCTTCGCTGCGCGGATTGTCGTCGGTGACGATGACCACGTCGGACGCGCGAGACGCGACGGCGCCCATTTGCGCCCGCTTGCCGGAATCGCGGTCGCCACCGGCGCCGAACACGGTGATCAGCCTGCCTTTGACGTGCGGGCGAAGCGCCGCGATGGCCGCCTCAAGCGCGTCCGCGGTATGGGCATAGTCGATATAGACCGGCGCCCCCTTGCCGGTGATCACGGCGCGCTCCAGCCGGCCGCGAACGGGCGACAGGCGCTGCATCGCGAAGAATATCGCATCCCATTCCCCGCCTGTCGCCAAAACCAGCCCGGCCGCAACCAGAACATTCGCCGACTGATAGGCGCCGATCAGCGGCAGCGGCAGCAGGTGAGCCTTGCCGTCCTGCTCGATCGTCAACGTCTGACCGAGCGGGCTTGGCGCCTGGTCGACTAGGCGGATGGTGTCGCCCGTCCGGCCGACGGTGATGATGGGATTGCCTCGCCGCCGGACCCGATCGATCACGTCATCGGACCGGGGATCGTCGGTCCAGACGACCGCCGTCGCGCCCGCGGGCAGCAGCTCGTCGAACAGCCGCATCTTGGCCTCGAAATAGGCCTCCATCGAAACATGGTAATCAAGATGATCGCGGCTGAAATTGGTGAAGGCGGCGGCCCTCAGGGGCACGCCTTCGGCCCGGTGCTGGTCGAGGCCGTGGGATGACGCCTCATAGGCGACATGGCTGATGCCCATGCGCCTGAGGCCGGCCATATTGTTGAGGAAAGTCACGATGTCCGGCGTTGTAAGGCCGGTTGTGACCTGGTCGTCGGACGTGGTCACCCCCAGCGTCCCGATCGACGCCGACCGGTGCCCGAGCATCCGCCAGATCTGCCGCGTCATCTCGACCGTCGAAGTCTTGCCGTTGGTGCCGGTCACGGCGACCACCGTGTCCGGATAAGGGCCGTAAAATCTGGCGGCGAGATTGGCGAACAGGCGGCGAGGCTCGGCATCGGCAAGATGCGGCACGCCGATGACCGTGGCGCCCGGCCGAGTGACGACGGCGATCGCGCCGCGCTCGATCGCCGCTCCGATGAATTGCTCGCCGTCGGATACGGCCCCCTTGAAGGCGCCGAAAATGCTGCCCGCCGCCACCTTTCGGTGATCGATGGCGAAACCGGTCACTTCAGAATCATTATCGACGCCCGCGAGCTCCCGCAGCCGCATGGCGATTTACTGCTCCTTCGCTTCTTGGACGAAGGGAAGCACCTCGGCCATGTTCGGCTCGCGGCGCTTGTCGGGACGCACGCCAAGCATCGGCGCGATTCGGCTTACCGTGCCGCTGATCACCGGCGCGACGTTCCAGCCGGCGGTGCGGAAGCCGTAGGTTGCGGCCGTCGCCTTGGGTTCGTCGAGCATGGCGACGATCACATAGCGGGGTTCATCCATCGGGAAAACGCCCGCGAAGGTCGTCACCAGCAAGGAACGGTTGAAATATTTTTCCGCCGAGCCGGTCTTGCCACCGACGCGGTACCCGGGCGCGTCGGCTTTCTTGCCGGTGCCTTCGGTAACGACCAGGCGCAGCAGCGCCCGCATCTTGTAACTGGTTTCCTCGCTGAACACGCGCCGGCCCTTGGGGACCGGATGGGTCTTTCCGACTTTCAGCAAGGTAGGGGGCCGGTACATGCCGCCGTTGAACAAGGTGGCGTAGCCGGACGCGAGATGGAGCGGGGTGACGGCGATGCCGTGACCATAGCCGACCGTCATCGTTTCCAGGGGGCCCCAATTGTTTCCTGGAGTCAGGGTTCGGCCCTTCTCCTTGAGCTCGATGGCGATCGGGCTGAGGAAGCCCATCTTTTCAAGGAAGGTGCGCTGCCGCGACGAACCGACCTGGGCAGCGATTTGCGCCGTGCCGATGTTGGAGCTTTCCTTCATGATTTCGGCGACGGTGCACTGCCGACCAAAGGGATGGGTGTCGTTGATCGTCCGGCCGTAGACGTTGAGCTCCTTCGGGCAATTGTAGATCTGGCCGAACGACTTGATGACGCCACTGTCCATCGCCATCGCCACAGTGAACGGCTTGTAGGTCGAGCCAAGCTCATAGACGCCCAGGGTCGCGCGGTTGAATCGCGCTTCCGGGGAGCCCTGGCCGGCCGCGTTCGGGTTGAGCTGCGGAAGCGAGGTCATTGCCAGGATTTCCCCGCTGTGGATGTCCATGATGATGCCGGCGGCGCCGATCGCCGAATAGGTGGTCATCGCCTTCAGCAGTTCATGCTCCAGCGCTTGCTGGATTCGGCTGGAAATCGACAGCTGGATGGGGTCGCTGCGGGTCGCCGGGGTGGCGAGTTGCCTGTCGAACGCGCGTTCGATCCCCGCCACGCCATTGCCGTCGACGTCGGTGAAGCCGATGACGTGGGCGGCAAGGCTGGTCTGGGGATAGAGCCGGTCGGGCTCTCGGCCCAGCGACAGGCCGGGCTCGCCAAGCGCATTGACCGCCTCAACCAGCGCCGGCGAGGCGCGGCGGCGGAGGTAGAAGAATTTCGTCCTCGACCGCATCATGGCGAAATAGGTAGCTTCGTCGCGCTCCGGCATCAGCTTCGCCAGCGCCCTGGCGATATCCAGCTTGTCGCCGATCAGCTTGCCGGGATGAAGGCCGATGGTCCACGCATCGATCGTGCGGGCCAAAGGCTGGCCGTCGCGATCGAGTATGTCGCCCCGCTCCGGCACCAGCGAGGTAATCCCGCCCTGGCGGCCGGCGTGGTCACCAAAGGCGGCCAGATACAGGATGCGCATGACAATTAGCGCGATGATGCCGGCGTAGACGAGCATGCCCAGCATCAGCCGCTGGTGCATCATGGCAAGGATCTGGCGCCTCTGGCCGACAAGTCGGAGCCGCTCGGGCCGTGCTGCGACGAGAGCGGCGGAAGGCGCGTTCATTGCGTCTTACCGGATTCCTTGGCGGCTTTAGCCGGCGCCGGCAGTGGCGCAAGCGGATCGGCGGGCCTGGCGGGCCTGGCCGATCTGACGGATTTCGGCGTTGGATCGGCCGACGCCAGTTTTTTGGACGGTGCGGCCGATGACCTGGTCGCCATTCCCGGCTTGGGCGGACCCGACTGATTGGTGAGATTGATGGTCATGCTGCTGCTTGGCCGCGGCTCGGTCTTGAAGCTCGCGACGCGAAGCAGGTCGCGGGCGGCGACCCCCCGGTCATCGGCACCGCTGCCCTTGCCGGGCAAGCCGCGCACGGTGGGCTTGGGCGCGTCGGCGGGCGCCGCAGCCAGCACAACCGGAGCCTCGAGAGCGTCGGGCTGGGCCGGCCTGGCGAGGCGCGCAAGCGCAAATCCCCCTTCCAGGAACTGGTCGGCGGCCGGCGCCGACAAGGCCAGGACCTTGACGTTCCAGCGTTCGAGCTGGGCTAGCCGGCCGCGCGTGCCGATCTCGGTCTGGAGCAGGCGGATGTCGCGCTGCGCCATCACGATTTCGGTCTCTATTTCCTCAAGGGCGGCGCGTTCCGAGGCGACGCGCAGCGACACCAAATAGCACCCGAGCGCCGCTCCGGCGCAGCTCGCGACCATGAACACCGACCGGAAGCTGCTGCCGCTCATCTCACCCTGTCCTTGACTGGCCTGGCGGAAGACGCGGTGCGAACCGCGCTCCGCAGGCGGGCCGAACGGGCCCTTGGGTTGGCCGCCACCTCGCGTTCCGACGGGGAAACCGGTTTGGCGACTCGCTCGAACGTCGGTTCGACCGGATCGACAATCGCGGGTCGGTGGCGCGAGGCGGCGGGCGACCCTCCGCTCCGTTCGCGGAAGAAGCGCTTGACGATGCGGTCCTCGAGGCTGTGGAAGGTGACCACCGCCAGCCGGCCGCCGGGTCTTAGCGACCGTTCGGCGGCGGCAAGACCTTCCTCGAGTTCGTCGAGTTCAGCATTGAGATGGATCCGGATCGCCTGGAAGGTGCGGGTCGCCGGGTCGGCCTTCTGGCCCGGTCTGAAGCCAGCCGCGCGGCGGACGATGGCGGCAAGCTCGGCAGTCCGCTCGACCGGCCGGGCGGCGACGATGGCGCGGGCGATGGACCGCGCGCGCGGCTCCTCGCCATAGTCGCGCAGGATCCGGGCGATCTCCGCTTCGTCGGCCTCGTTGAGAAATTCGGCGGCGGTCAGTCCCGACTTGCTCATGCGCATGTCGAGCGGACCGTCACCCTGAAAGGAAAAACCGCGCTCGGGCCGGTCGAGCTGCATCGAGCTGACCCCGATATCGAGCACGATGCCGTCGACGAGGCCAATGCCCCGCTCGCTCAGCACCCGGTCCATCTGGCTGAAGCGCTCCTCGATCAAAAGAAGGCGGGGGTCCGGGACGAGTTCAATACCTTGGGCGATCGCATCGGGGTCGCGATCGAAGGCGACAACTCGCCCGGCCCCCGCCTTGAGCAGGGCGGCGGTGTAACCGCCCGCTCCGAAGGTGCCGTCAACCAGCGTTTCGCCAGGGACGATAGCGAGCGCTTGGACGACCTCTTGCAACAGGACCGGTACGTGACGGGACTGAGGTTGGACGCGGGTCATAGTCCGCGCTCCTCGAGCCGGAAGCGGGCGATATCCTTCAGGTCCTCGGGAATTCGGTCATCCTTGAGGAGCAGGGTCGGGTTCCAGATCTGGAACGTCTCGCCGGTGCCGAGAAACAAGGCGAGACCCTCGATCCCGCCCTTGCGGCGCATCATGGGCGGCAGGACGATTCGGCCGGAACTGTCGTAGGGAACTTCCTCGGTGGCGGCGAACGCCATGAGGTTGCGCTGCTGATATTCGAGCTGCGCCGCGGCGCTCGTCTCTTCTTTCTCAAGCAGCCGCTCGAGCTTCACATGTTTGAGCGCCGCATAGGCCGGGTCGTAGGCGCTGAGGCAGGGGAAAGCCTCATGCTTGGCGAGCGTGATGGTGCGGGCGTCGCCCCGGCGCTCGATGACCGAGCGGAGGAATGCAGGAATGGATACGCGGCCCTTTGCATCGACCGCGTTCAGCGCACTTCCCTGAAACAGGTGCTCAAGCGCCACGAAAACCACTCCCCGTTCGCAGCGCGCGGCAATCGGTTCGCGGAAGAGCGGGGATCAGCCACCCGTCCGCGTTCGACAGACCAGCGTTTGGTCAGCCCCTCGCTACGCCTTGTTGGTAACCCAAGGTGTGTAGGGATACAATGGATTTTCATGCCATAACATGGGATTTCGTGGTCCATTCTTGGAAAACTGCGGCTTTTTCGCCTCAATTCGCGGAGATGTTCTGCTCCTGTTCTATCCCCCAAGCCCTGTGGATAACCATGTGGAAGGCTCGACTCGCGTCGAATCGCGTCATTCGATCCGGTCGAGTTCCGCCAACAGAAATTGCAGATTGTCCGATTCGGGACTGCCGGCGCGAAGGAAGTCCGCGTCGGCGATGACGGTCGCCTTACCGCGACCGATGGTGCAGCGGGCGAGCAACCCGGCGGTCCGCAACCCGCAGGCGTTGCCAAGGATGCCGGGCGAACTGAACCGCACCGTCCTGCCGTCGACCGTCCGGTCCACGGTTCCTTTCTCTTCCGGCGAATAGAGCTTCAGGCCCCAGTGCCGCAGCAACCCGGTATCGGCGAAGGCCGGCGGCGGGCGAAGCCTGTCGCCGAGCGGCCGCTGGCTTGGCCAGTCCAGCTTCGGATCGGCCAGCAGAACCAGCCGCCCCCCTGCCCTGACCCACGAATCGAGGTCGACCAGGGCCTCGGCGGGCTGCGCCAGCGGATGGGCCATGAGCAGCAGGTTCCCGCCGTTGAGACTGGCCGCATCGGCGATGCCGATCGGCTCCACGCGGTAGCGCCGCTCAAGCGCCGTCAGCGCCGGCGATCCCGAATCGAGGGTAAAGGATTCGGAGAAAACCAGCGGCAGGCTGGTCAGCAGCAGGAGGCGTGGCTGTTCCGCTCCGCCGCGCGGCGGCAGCGGTGCTGGACCCCGCCGGTTGCCAAGCGCCACCGCGGCGCCGGCGATCAGCAATGCGGCGAGCGCAAGCGCGGCCCACGGACGGAGCCCCGCCCGAATCCATTGCGCGCGGGTCATTGCGGGTCGCTGGCGTTATTCGTTGCCGCCGCGCCGGGGGCGACCCCAAGCTCGGCCAGCGGCTCGCTCGGCTCGGCCTCGTTCTCGGCTTGCTGCGCCGCCTGGCCCGTCGCCTCGTCGCGACCAGATCGGCTGATCACGGAGCCGATCAGCACAAGCAGAAAGGCAAAGGCGAGGCCCGTTAACCCGATGCGAATGCGCTGTGCGCTGTTGCCGGCGGTTTGCATTGGTTCGACGAAGCTATGGCCCGCTTCGATACATTGCAAGTTTGTCCGCTTGACGGTGAGCGGCCCGTCGGCGCAAGGCGGCGCCGTTATGACTCGCACCTTGACCCTGCTCAGCCTTGCTGTGGCCGCGGCGCTAGCCGGCTGCAACAACGAAGACCATACGATCGTCGCCGACCCCGCCGGGCCCGACCCGATGGCGAACGCCGCCAATGCCGATATCGTCCTGCCGCCGGCCATCGTCGCCAGCAAGACGTACCGCTGCAAGGATAACAGCCTCGTCTCTGTCGACTGGCTGAGCGACGGCACCGCCCGGATCAAGGCGGAGAAGGCCGGTGAGGGGACGCCGGTGAATCCCGCCGATGCGGCGAGCCCGCTAAAGGGCGATCCGCAGGCAGCAACGGTTACCTTCAACGGACAGTCCTGCAAGAGCTGAGCACCCCGTTGCGGTGACATGGAAGCCCCCGGTCCCGGCCGGGGGTTTTTTTGTGCCGGATGCGCCGCTAGGGCCCGCCCATGCAAGTCATCGACGCCCCCCGGATCTCGCCTGAAACCGTCGCCGAGCACGGCCTCAGCGAGGAGGAATATCAGCGCCTCCTGAAAGCGCTCGGCCGCGAGCCGAACCTGGTCGAGCTCGGCATATTCTCGGTCATGTGGTCGGAGCATTGCTCCTACAAATCGTCACGGCTGCACCTCAAGAAATTGCCGACCGAGGCGCCGTGGGTAATCTGCGGCCCTGGCGAGAATGCCGGAGTCATCGATATCGGCGATGGCGACGCCTGCATCTTCAAGATGGAGAGCCACAACCACCCGAGCTACATCGAGCCCTACCAGGGCGCGGCGACCGGCGTCGGCGGCATCCTGCGCGACGTCTTCACCATGGGCGCCCGCCCGATCGCCAACCTCAACGCGCTTCGCTTCGGCAACCCCGAGCACCCGAAGATGCGCCACCTGATCGCCGGAGTCGTCCACGGCATCGGCGGCTACGGCAATTGCGTCGGCGTCCCTACGGTCGGCGGCGAGGTGAATTTCGACCCGGCCTATGACGGCAATATCCTGGTCAACGCCATGACCGTCGGCGTCGCCAAGACCGACAAGATTTTCTATTCGGCCGCGTCAGGCATCGGCAACCCGATCGTCTATGTCGGCTCCAGGACCGGCCGCGACGGAATCCACGGCGCGACCATGGCGTCGGCCGACTTCGACGAGAGCGCAGCCGACGAGAAGCGCCCGACCGTCCAGGTCGGCGACCCGTTCACCGAGAAGCTCCTCATCGAGGCCTGCCTCGAGCTGATGGCGACCGACGCCATCGTCGCCATCCAGGACATGGGCGCCGCCGGCCTCACCTCCTCCTCGGTCGAAATGGCGAGCAAGGGCGGCGCCGGCATCCGGCTCGACATGAACAAGGTGCCGTACCGCGAAGACGGCATGACGCCCTATGAGATGATGCTTTCCGAGAGCCAGGAGCGGATGCTGATGGTCCTCAAGCCCGGCCGCGAGGCCGAGGCCGAGACAATCTTCCGCAAGTGGGAGCTCGACTTCGCGGTGATCGGCGAGGTCACCGACACTGGCCACATGGTGCTGGAATGGAATGGCGAGGTGGTGTGCGACATCCCGCTCGGCCCGCTCGCCGACGACGCCCCGCTCTACGACCGGCCGCACATGAGCCTCGACGAGTACAAAGCCTGGGCGCAGGTGAAACCGCTCGGCGACGTGCCCGAAAGCACCGACATCGCCGCCGATTTGTTGAAGCTGATGGCGTCGCCCCATCTGGCCAGCCGCCGCTGGATCTGGGAGCAATATGACCAGTCGGTCGGCGCCGACACGATCCAGCGCCCCGGCGGCGACGCCGCGGTGGTCCGAGTCCACGGCACTAAAAAGGCGCTGGCGATGACCACCGATTGCACCCCGCGCTATTGCTACGCCGACCCGTACGAAGGCGGCAAGCAGGCCATCGCCGAAGCCTACCGCAACCTCTGCGCCGTCGGCGCGCGTCCGCTGGCCGTCACCAACTGCCTCAACTTCGGCAACCCGCAGCGCCCCGAGATCATGGCCCAGTTCGTCGAATGCCTGCGCGGTATGGGCGACGCCTGCCGCGCCCTCGATTTCCCGATCGTCAGCGGCAACGTCAGCCTCTACAACGAGAGCAAAGCCACCGGCGGCGGCAGCGCAATCCTGCCAACGCCGGCGATCGGCGGCGTCGGGTTGCTGGAGGATTGGGAGAAGGGCGCGACGATTGGGTTCAAGGCCCAGGGTGAAGAGATTTGGGAAATCGGCGCATCAGAACCTGTGCGCCATCTCGGGCAATCGCTGTGGCTTCGTGAGGTTATGGGCAGGGCGGATGGACCTGCGCCCACTGTTTGGTTGGAGGACGAGTTGGCAACGGGCCAATTTATCCGGCGGGCAATCACCGAAGGATTGGTGACGGCGGTTCACGATGTTTCCGATGGAGGCACTTTGGTGGCGCTTTCCGAAATGGCCCTCGCCAGCAATATTGGCGCCAAGCTGCACACTCCGTACATTGACCAGCCGCAGCCCGCGATCCTGTTCGGCGAGAATCAGGGTCGCTACCTAGTCACCACCAAAAACAGTAAAGCGCTGATGAAAGCCATGGCACAGGCCGGAGTTCGCGGCAGTCCTGTCGGCATCACAGGCGGCGATGCGATCGAGGACGACTGGCCAGATTTCCGGACCTTCACCATCCCCCTCGCCGACCTCCGCGCCGCGCACGAAGGCTTCTTCCCCAAGCTGATGGGCGCCGACGCGGCGCTTGCGTAAACCTAGGTTCGGCTCGACCGGATCATCCACACACCCAGCACGACCGCCCATAGCCCGTGCAGGCCGTAGGCGAGCAGCGCGCCGTGAACGTCCAGCTTGATTGCGCCCGTCGCCAGCAGCGCCGCGGGAATGATCCCCGCCAGCGCCCCCGCCGCCGCAAGGAAGGGCTGATCGCGCCGCAGATCGAACGCCCAGCACAGATAGGCGATGCCCGTCGCGAAGACGCCGATCCCGGCCAGCGCCTGGTTAAGCAGCCAGGCCAGCAGGAACACGTCATGGCCCGGCGCCCCGCTCGGCCAGGCCGCCATCACCGGCACCGTAAAGCCGTTGATCGTGGCCGCGGCGATATGTGCTGCCAGGCTGACTGTAGCGGCGATCAGGCCGAGGATCAGCGGCGTTCGCACCCCCCGGCCCATGACGAAGGCGATGAAGCCGAACAGCATCGCCGACAGCGCCAGCATCATCCCGCCATGGACAATCGACCCTGCCGGCCCGCCATGCGCTCCGCTCGGATGGTTCATCATCAGGATGATCGAGGCGATCGCCCCGGCGATCAGGGCAATCCCCCCGTCGCGCGACAGTCGTCCCGCCCTCGCCGTCTCGTCGGTCATCCACCGCCCCCATCTGCCTTGCACCGCTCGAGATGGAGGCGGCCGGCGTTGGCTCGCGCAACAAACAAAAGGGCGAATTTGTCCGGTTCCGAACGAAAGCGGCGCGTTGTACACCCGCGTCATGCAAGGACCCTTGGAATCGAAGACCAGGCGACGCGTCATCGACGCCTACAACCAGCTGGTGTTCGACAGGACGCCGCCGCCGATCCGGGTCGGACAAATCATCGAGAAGGCAGGGGTCGGCCGGTCCACTTTCTACGACCATTTTTCGAGCGCCGAGGCGGTGCATCTGGCGGCGCTGTCACGGCCGCTGGCGCATCTCGCCGGTCCGGCGGCGGGAACCGGCCCGGTCGAGCATCTGCAACGGCTGCTCGACCATTTTTGGGCGAACCGGCCGCGAGCGCGCGAGACATTGGCTGGGCCGAGCCGCGACCGGACCACGCGCCTGCTTGCCGACATGATCTGCGATCGGGTCGCCTATGACGGCTCGGGCGGGATCCCGCGCACGCTGGCGACGGTGCAACTCGCCGAAGCGATGCTCGGCCCGATCCGGCTCTGGATCCTCGGCGAAGCGGCGGCGACTCCGGACATGCTTGCCCGCTCGCTGTTCGATACCGCCGCCGCCATGCGCCAGTCGCTCGGCCTCCATCCTAAGCCGCTTCCGACCCGCTGATCTTCTAGTTGCGAATAGGTCGCATTAGCGTTATATGACGCGCATGATCCTGTGCAGTTGCAACCGCATCACCGAGGACGAGGTCCGGCAAGCCGCGCTCGCCGGGGCCGCCACGGTGGACGCCGCCTACGCCGGTCTCGGCTGCGAGGCGCAATGCGGCTGCTGCCTCGATTATGCGCAGGAAATCATCGACGACGAGCGGCGCGGCTGCGCCGGGGGCATGGCGAGCAGCGCAGTCAGCGGCCGCAAGCGCGCCCACCTGCGCCTGGTTCGTCAGCAGGCCGCCTGACGCTTCTGCGACTGACTTTCAGTCGCAAACTTTCCGCAGTTTTCCGCCATTTTTTCCTTCCCAACCAGGATTTATGCGCCTAGGGGCTTGGGCTTCCACGGAGGCTATTCATGCAGGGCGACCCCAAAGTCATCGAGCTTCTCAACGAGGCGCTCAAGGAAGAGCTGACGGCGATCAACCAATATTGGCTGCATTACCGGATGCTCGACAATTGGGGGATCAAGAAGCTCGCCGGCTATGAGCGGTCGGAATCGATCGACGAGATGAAGCATGCCGACCGGCTTGCCGAGCGGATCCTGTTCCTCGACGGGCTGCCCAACTTCCAGGCGCTCGGGCGGCTCCGGATCGGCGAGAATGTCGAGGAGATCCTCAAGGCCGACATGGAAGCCGAGCTGCAGGGCGCCAAGCTGTACCGCGACCTTGTCGCCCATGCCGAAACCGTCCGCGACTTCGTCACGCGCGACCTCGCCCGCGAAATCCTCGCCGATGAGGAAAAGCATATCGACTTCATCGAGACCCAGTTCGAGCTCATCAAGCAGATGGGCCTTCAGAACTACGTTCAATTGCAGAGCGAAGGCGCCGAGGGCGACTGACCGCCCGCCCGTGAATTACGCGGCGCTGAGCGGTGAAGCTTTTCGATTGGTGGCGCCGGCCCCGCGTCGGTAGCGGTCAGGGTCCACCAACAGGAGGCCATCCTTGACCCTGCGCGCCATCCGTTCCGACCGGCTTTCTCCCTCGGTCGGGCCATTCTCCCAGGCCATCAGCACCGGCGACCTGATCTTCCTCAGCGGGCAGGTCGGGCTGGACGCTGACGGCAAGCTCGTCGAGGGCGGCGTGGCAGCCGAGGCCGAACAGATCTTCCGCAACCTGGCGGCTGTGCTGGACGCCGCCGGCAAGAGCTTTGCCGATGTCGTCCGGGTCGGCGTGTTCCTGATCGACATAAGCGATTTCGCCGCGCTCAATGCGATCTATGCCGGGCATTTCGAGCAGCCCTACCCGGCCCGGACAACGGTTGCGGTCGCCGCCTTGCCGCTGGGCGCCGCCGTCGAAATCGACCTGGTCGTGAAGGCCTGATCGGTGGCCCGTTACCGCTTCCTGATCGCCGACGTCTTCAGCGCCAGCCCGTTCGGCGGCAACCAGCTCGCCGTCCTGCCCGACGCCGCCGGAATTTCCGACGAAGGGATGCAGCGTGTCGCCCGGGAATTCAATTTCCCGGAGAGCACCTTCGTCCTCCCCGCGACCGACCCGGGCAGCATCCGAAAGGTGAGGATCTTCACGCCCGCCCGCGAGCTGCCGTTCGCCGGCCACCCGACCGTCGGCACCGCTTGCCTGCTGGTCCGCGAGGGGCTCGCCCGGGAGGGCAAGTTCGTTCTTCAGGAAGGAATCGGTCCGGTCAGCGTCGAAGTGTCGCGACGGGGCGACGGCCTGTTTAGCCGGCTGACGGTCGATCAGGCGCCCCAGTTGCATGCCGGCCATGTCGCTGTCGCCGATGCGGCGGCCGCCATCGGCCTGGATACCGCCGAGGTCGAACGGCTGTTCGCGGCGACGCTTGGCATCGACTTCACCTTCATCCGGCTGCGCGACGCTCGGGCGGTCGACCGCGCCGTGTTTGATCACGCCGCGTGGCGGGCCGCTTTTTCCGGTCGAATCGACGGCCAGCTGTACGTCTTTGCCGGGGCGCTGGCCGACGGTGGCACAGTTCACGCCCGGCTGTTCGCGCCCAGCTTCGGAATCGCCGAGGATCCCGCCACCGGAAGCGCCGCGACCGTCCTGGCCGGGGCGGGCGCCATGCTCGCGCGCCATCAGAAGGAACAGTTCAGGCTGACGATCGACCAGGGGGTCCTGTTGGGCCGGCCGAGCCGGCTGGAAGCGAGCGCGACGCTGGCCGAAGGCAAGGTCGTGGCCGTGTCCGTTGGCGGCGCGACAACTTTCGTTGCCGAGGGCGAGATCGAAGTTCCGGAGCCTTATCTGCTGGGCTAATGGCTTTCACGGGGGCGGAGTATGGCCGGCATTTCCAGGGATCGGATCGTTACGCTCGACATCATCCGCGGAATCGCGGTGATGGGCATCTTCTCGGTCAACGTCGTCGCTTTCGCGATGATCGACGGAGCCTATTTCAACCCGGCCGCCTATGGCGGCCATAGCGGCGTGGATCTTGCCCTGTGGATGACCAACATGGTCGTCGTCGACGGCAAGCTGCGCAGCCTGTTCTCGATGTTGTTCGGGGCGTCGATGCTGCTGGTGGCGGAGCGGGCCGAAGCCGCCGGCGAATCCGCCTGGAGCCTTCATGCCCGCCGAATGCTGGTCCTGTTCCTGATCGGTCTTGCCCATTTCTATTTGCTGTGGTGGGGCGACATCCTCCACCTCTACGCGGCGGTCGGGCTGGCCGCCTTCCTGTTCCGCTACAGGTCGGCGGGGGAGCTTTTTGCCTGGGCCTTGTTGTTCATGCTCGCCGATGTCGCCTTGTTCGGCGCCATCGTCGCCGGCATCCATCAGCTCGACGTTGCCGCCCATGCCCATGGGGCAGCCGCCGATGTCATCCGCAGATGGAACGACATCGCGCAAGGCTTCTATCCCTCGGCGGCGCAACTGGCCGCGGACCAGGCGATCTACGGCGGCAGCTACCTGACCCGCCTCCAGGAAATGCTGACCGACCGGCTGGCCGAGCCGCTGGAAGACATCAGGCTGCTGGGCGCCGAAACCTTGGCGCTGATGCTGTTCGGCATGTGGGGGTACAAAAGCGGCTTCCTGACCGGTACCTGGCCGGACCGTGGCTACGCCCGGGTCGCGCTGATCACGATTCCGCTGGGCGCTGTCGTCTTTGCCGCGATCGTGGCGGTGGATATCCGCTCCGGCTTTTACCTGCCCTACGTCTTCGGCGGATTGAGCGCCGCCTCCGCGCCGTTCCGGCCGGTCATGGCTTTCGGCTATGCCGCGCTCATCATCCTGGCGACCCGTCGCGGCGGCTGGCTGGCCGAGCGGTTGGCCGCCGTCGGTCGGACCGCCTTTACCAATTATCTCGGCACCAGCCTGGTCGCGGCCTTCGTCTTCTACGGCTGGGGACTCGGCCTTTACGGGCAGGTTTCCCGCGCGGAGGCGTGGCTGCTCGTCCCGGCGGTCTGGCTTGCAATGCTGCTGTGGTCGAAGCCGTGGCTCGACCGCTTCAACTATGGGCCGCTCGAATGGCTGTGGCGAAGTCTGGCGCGCTGGGAAATGCAGCGGATGCGAAAGGGAGCCGCGCCGGCGGCGGCCACCGGCTAGATTCGGCCGAAACCCTGGTTGCTGGCCTTGCGCCCAAAACCGCCGACCGGGCCGTTCGGACCACGCTGAAGCAGCGGATTGGTCGCCTTGTCGAACAGGTCGATGGTCCTGTTGAACAGGCGCCGCAGCTCGACGACTTCGGGGACCAGCTCATCGGGGAAACGGCGGGTTTCCACGCACAGCCGCGCGGTCTGCTCGATCAGCTCGGCGAGCTTGGCCAGCGGTTCGGCCCCGAACTGGCTCGATTCGCCCTTCAGCCTGTGCGCCGGGATGACCAGGGCGGTCGCATCCTGATCGTGCATGGCCTGCTCGATCCGCGCGACCGACTTGGTGCCGTCCTCGCGAAAATAGCCGAGGATCCGGATGAAGCCGGGACCAAGTTCGGCCCGCGCCTTCTCGAATTCCACCCAGTTGACGATGTCCAGCTCGTCGTCGGTCACTTGCTCAATACCTCCGCGCCGATCACCTCGGGGCATGGTCCCACGCCTGACGAATAGCTCGAAAAGAGTAAAATTAGCCTTAGCGCTTGTCGTCGCTGTAGGGGTTGCGAGAATTGCGGAGGGTCAGCCGTAGCGGCACGGCGGCCATCTTGAAGTCGCGCCTCATCGAATTGAGCAGGTAGCGGGAATAACTGTCCGGCAGGTGATCCAGCCGGTTGCCGAAGATGACGAAGCTGGGCGGACGGGTCTTCACCTGGGTGACATAGCGCAGCTTGATCCGCCGGCCGCTTGGCGCGGGGGGCGGGTTGGCCTCGACCGCAGCCTCGAACCAGCGGTTGAGCTCGCCGGTCGGGATTCGCCGGCTCCATGCCTCCCGCATCTCGAAGGCGACCTCGAGCAAGGTGTCGATGCCCTTGCCGGTCTTGGCCGAAACGGTCAGCAGCGGCACGCCCTTCAACTGCGACAGGCCTTCCTCGAGCGCCGCCTTGACCCCGTTGAACAGGGAGGAAGCGTTGTCGGCGACATCCCATTTGTTGAGGGCGATGATCAGCACCCGCCCTTCTTCGACCACCTGGTCGGCGATCCGGAGATCCTGCGCTTCCAGCCCGCGCGTGGCGTCGAGCAACAGGACGACGACTTCGGCCATGTCGATCGCGCGCCTGGTGTCCCCTGCCGACAGCCGTTCGAGCTTGTCGTCGACCTTGGCGCGCTTCCTCAGGCCGGCGGTATCGACCAGCCGCACCGGCCGGTCCCGCCATTGCCAGTCGAGCGTGATCGAATCGCGGGTGATCCCCGCCTCGGGGCCCGTGATCATCCGGTCTTCGCCGAGCATCTGGTTGACCAGGGTCGACTTGCCCGCGTTCGGTCGGCCAACGACGGCAAGCTTTAGCGGCGCTCCGGGATCCTCTTCATTCTCGTCGGCGAGCGGCGCCGGCGCCTCCCGCTCGATCAGCGGGCGCAGCGCCTCGAACAGGTCGACGACGCCTTCGCCATGCTCGGCGCTGACCGGCAGCGGATCGCCCAGGCCGAGCGCATAGGCCTCCATGAGACCCGGCTGCGCCACCCGCCCTTCGGCCTTGTTGCCGACCAGGATGACCGGCGTCTCGCCGACCCGGAGCCAGCGGGCGATTTCCTCGTCCAGCGGGGTGATCCCGGCGCGCGCGTCGAACATGAAGATCGCCACGTCGGCGCCGGCCACCGCGGCCTCGGTCTGCTTGCGCATGCGGCCGGGGAGCGTGGCCGGATCCTCATCCTCGTAGCCGGCGGTATCGACCGCCCGGAAATCGAGCCCGAGCAGATGCGCATCCCCTTCCCGGCGGTCGCGGGTCACGCCGGGGCGGTCGTCGACCAGCGCCAGCCGCTTGCCGACGAGCCGGTTGAACAGCGTCGATTTGCCGACGTTGGGCCGGCCGACCAGGACAACGGTTGGGAGGTCAGGCATCGCGCCCGCCCCTGCCGAGGCGGGACGCTTGGGTCAACCTAGCGGTAGGCGTGGAGCCGTCCGTCCTCGTCGAGGACGTAGAGCGTCGAGTTGGCCACCGCCGGCTGAAGCCGCACGCCGGCGCCGACATTGGTCTGGCTCTGGAAGGAACCGGTCACCGGGTCGACGTTGATCAGGACCCCGTTCGATCCGGCGACGATCAGCCGGCCACCGGCCAGGATCGGGCCGACATAGCTGATCTGGCCCTTCTTGCTCCGTTCCTTCTCGAACCGCGGCAGCTGGTTGATCCAGCGGACCTTGCCGGTGCGGCGGGCGACGGCGATCAGCTTGGCGTCGTCGGTGACGACGAACGCCCATTCGCCGGCCACCCATGGCGTGGAGATGCCGGCGATGGTCAATTCCCACATGCGTTGGCCGCTGATCAGCTCCAGCGCCACCATCCGGCCGCCCTGGCCGACGGCGATCACTTGGCCGCTGTCGATCACCGGGTTGGCATCGATGTCCGACAGCGACGAGACGCTGGTGGTGATCGTCGTTCGCGCCAGCTGGTCCTGCCAGACCAGCCGGCCATTCTCATAGCGGTAGGCATTGAGCTCGCCCGACGAGAAGCCGGCAACGACGGTCCCCTGCGAATATGCCGGGGAAGCGGTGCCGAATACGCCGGCGATTTCCAGGGCAGCCGCGTTCGACCAGTTCTGGGTGCCGTCGCTGGCTTTCAGCGAATAAAGCTGGTTGTCCTGGCTCATGATATAGATGGCATCGCCGGCAACCGTTGGCTGGCCGCGCAACGGTCCGCCCGGCCGGACCTGCCAGACAATGCCGCCGTTGGTGGCGTCGAGCGCCGCGGCGAAGCCGAGGCCGTTGGTCGCGAACACCCGGCCGCCGCCGAAGGCGACGCCGCCGCCGAACAGCGACGAGTTGTTGCCGCGCTCCGTCCCGAACTGGGTTGCCCAGATCTGCGCTCCGGTTGTGGCGTTGAACGCGCGAACGGTGGAGTTGGTGTCGATCGTGTAAACCCGCCCGTCGGCGATCACCGGTGATGACGCCAGCCGCGCCTTGAGGGTGCTGCCCTCGCCGATCGTGACCCGGAACGCCTCGCCAAGATTGGTGCCGAGCGCCACATGGCCCATCGACTTGGCGGCGTTGCCGCCCGACTGCGCCCATTCGCTATTGGCCACTGCTTCCGGCAGTGTCATGGCCGTCGCCTGGGTTTCCGGATCGACGGCGATGTCAAGCTCGGTCGTCAGGACTGGAATCCGTTCGCCGATGGTCGGGGTCTTCGGGGCCGTTTTCTTGAAGATGCCGCAGCCGGCGGTGGCCAGCGCGGCAGCGATCAGGACGGCAACTCTCACTCGGCTCATTCGGGTCGTTCCTATTGGTTGAGGGTCGGCAGCGACGCCGTCGCGTCCACGCCCAGCGTTCCGGCAAGCTGCACCGCCCTTGTCCGGATGGTTGGGGGAACCTGGCTGTCGGCGGCGATGTCGGCGAACAACTTCCCGGCCTTCGCTTTCTGCCCCTGCTTGAGATAGGCCATCGCGGTCAGCTCCCCGGCGCTTCCGAACCAGGGCTCGCCCGCCTTGGTCAGCGGCGCCAGCCGCTCGATGACCTGCTCTGGCTTCAGGCTGTCGAACTCGAGCGCCGTCGCCCGGATCGTGGCGAGATCGCGGTAGGCCGGCGGCAAGCCGTCGTCGGCCGCCACGTCCCTGTACTTGGCGAGCGCGGCCGGCCGGTCGTTCCTTTCGAGGGCGACCGCGGCCTGGGCAAGCCGGGCGGTGGCGCTGACAATCGCATTGCTCGATTCTTCCAGCGGCTTCAGGCGCTGCGGCACATTGCCGACATTCTGCGCGGCGATGTCGGCATAGATCGCCGCCAGCGTTTCGCTTTCCTGCTGCGCCTGCTTGACTTGCCGGTCCTGCCAGTAGAGCCAGCCCCCGATCGCGGCGAGGAAAAGCACGACGCCGGCGATGATCCAGCCGCCGTAGCGCTTGGCGAAATCGCTCATCTGGTCGCGGCGAAGATTCTCGTCGACCTCGCGCAGGAAGGTTTCACCAGTGTCCGGGGTAAGCGCCAAGAAAGTGCCTCAATCAGGTTCGCAACGGGGTGGACGCCGCTTCCCTCCCCCACAGCAGATGAACGGAAGCTGGCGGCGCCCATCTAGCCGCTGCGGTGGGAAAGGCAAAGGGCCTAGCTGGCCGTCACCGCGCGGACGTTGTCGTCGCTGTTGCGGTCGACGTAGAAATTATACGGGTCGACGCCGGCGAAGGACGGCTTGCGGCTGCTCCTTAACGTGACCCGCTGGCTGCCGTCGCGCATCGGCTGGCGCTGCATGATGATGACATCCTTCGACGAAAACGCCCCAAGGCCCGGCCGGGCGCCGAACAGGCCGACCTCGATCGGCTCGGCGAGCCTGGCCTTCGTTTCCGCGCCCTTGCCGGCGGCGTAATATTTGTTCGCGCCGATGGTCAGCGTGGTGACCCAGTCCCTGCCTTCGCGCCGGGTGGTCGCGTCGACCACCTTGAGGTCGTAGAGGGTGATCCTGTCGAACAGGTCGGTGATCAGCTGCTGCTGCTCCGGCGTCTTCGCTTCCTTGCGGAATTCCTCAATCAGGTCGACCGAGCGAAGGTAGGGCGCGCCCTTGAAGCGGAAGCGGGCAAGGAATCGGGACAGGGCGCGATTGACCGCGGCCTCGCCCAGCCTTTCCTGCAGCAGATACATCGCCACTGATCCCTTCCGGTAGTGGACGTACTGCTGGTTCTCGACCCGGGCGAGCGGCAGTTCCTCGACCGCCTCGCCTTTCCGGCTGCTCAGGTAATTGTCGAGCTCGAACTTCAGGAAGCGGCGGATCTGGTCGGGCCCGTACAGTTTCTTCATCACCATCAGCGCCGAATATTGCGCCAGCGTCTCGCTGGTCAGCGTGCCGCCCTGCATGTCCGCACCAATCACCTGGTGCGCCCAATATTGGTGGGCGATCTCATGGGCGATGACATAAGTGGTGAAGTCGATTTTCTCGGGATCGTTGGTGTCGGCGTTGAAACCGATCGATTCCGAATATGGCATGGTGCCGGCGAACGCCTGGGCGAAGCTCGAATAGCCGGGGAATTCGATGATCCGGGCGTAATTGAACTGATACGCCCCGAAATTCCGGCGGTAATAATCGAGCGACGCCGCCATCGCCTTCAGCATCTTCGGCACGTTCCAGTCGTGGCCGTCCTGGTAATAAACCGACAGCTTGACGCCGTTGTGATCGCGGGTCGCGACCTTGTAGTCGGCGGACTGGATCGAGAAGAAATGAAGAATGGGCGCGGTGCTGACGAAATGCGCGGTTCGGCGGCCTCCCACGACCTTGTCCGACACGCGGCTGCCTGGCGCGACCGGGGTCTGGCTGGCGTCCGTCGTCAGCGTGATGTCGGACATCACCCAGTCGGCGTCGACATAATTGGACCGGGTCGCGCTTCTATCCTCGAGCTTCGCCATCCGAAGCTCGGCGGGAAGGCCTTGCCGCCGCCGCTGAATCCGGTCGGTCAGGAGGCCCTGCCTGCCCATGCCGATCAAAGGCGCGAAATCGGTGTTGTTGGCGAAGGTGCCGTTTTCGATGATGTCGGTCGCCGGATTTGACGCCCTGAAGCCGCGCCGCCACAGCCGCGATTCGAAAGTCAGATTCGCTGTTGCTCCGGGCGCGAGCGGCGTATCGAAGCGATAGATTCGATATTTGAATGTCTTGTCGTTCGACACCAGCCGAGCGCCGGCCAGATCGAGCTTCAGGAATTCCGTGTCCCGATTGCCCTGGCGAATATGGACGTCGCGGATCGGCACGTCCGTGTCGTTGCGCAGGGAGTAGCGGCCCACCGCGATCAGCCGTCGTTCGTTGGGATAGAGCTGGAGGTCGAGCGTGACGTCGGTCACGGTCGGCCGAGGCAGGTTTTCGTAACGCAGATATTTGCGCTCATACTCGGCGCTCAGCTTCTCGGCCTCGTCGGAGGTCTGATAGGCGTTCAGCACCTTGATGTTATGATAGGCATAGGCCCCTGTCGCGGCCATGACGACGGCTCCAAGGCCGGCGATGGCGAGGGGCGCCGGGCTCAACCGCCGGCCGGCGTTCCTGAGCCGGACGCGGAGGCTGAGGTCGGTGCCGCGTGGCCACAGCAGATGGGCGACGACCATCAGGATCAGCGCGAAGCTCAGCCAGTAGAGTCGGAACACGGCCCCGCCGAACCAGAAACTGCCGGCGCCATTGAAGTCGCTCAGCGGCGCGCCCGGCCCGCTTCCGTAGGTGTAGAGCGGGTTCGAATAGCCCATGTTGTTGAGGAAGATGCCGCTGACGAACCACAGGAAGATGAGCCCCCAGCCGACATATTTGTTGGGGCTGACGATCTGCGCCACAACCGCGAGCACCGCGATCAGCAGGCCGTCGACGGCGGCCGGGATGATGAACCAGGCGAAATAGCCCCACAGCCCGAATTCGCGCGCGCCTTCGACCGCCTGATAGACGATCCCGGTCAGCATCGCGGCGAGGTTGACGACCAATAGCACCAGGAAGATCGCGATGACCTTGGGGACGGTCATCACCCAGCTGGGCACCGCGGTGCTGTCGAGGATCTCGTTGAACTTCCGGTCGCGTTCCCGCCACACCAGCTCGCCGCCATAGAAGACCGCGATCATCAGGATCACGGCGGTGAAGCCGGCGCTGACTCCCTGTATGGTCGCCGCCACCGTCGGATAGTCCTGGGTGCCGTACCGGCTCTGGCCAAGCCACAGGAAGGCGCCCGTATTGGCGATCGCGAACAGCGACAGGACAATCAGGCCAGGGCTGGTCAGAACCTGCCGGACCTCGACCCGAAGGCGGGTGACGAACTGCGTCCAGCGCGACGGCACGGTGTTGCGCGCGACGATCGCGTCGCCGCCGGCCGCTGGCGGGGCGGACGCCAGCCGTTCTTCTTTCGCCTGGCGCCTGGCGAGCCGCCTGAGCTTGCGCTTCGATGGCGCGCGCTCGGTCATCGAAAAGCGCCACAGCGTGAAGCCGAGGAACAGCAGCCCGACCGCGACTGCCAGGATGCGGTTGAACAGCAAGGCGCCGCTGAGGTCGATCAGGCGGCTGTTGAGCTCGGCCTGCGTCCAATAGCGGGTCGCTTCGCGAAGCGCGCCGTTGCCGAGCAACTCGTAGCGGGCGAAGGCCTCGCGATACTCGATTTTCTGGCCGACGATGCCGGTGGTCACGGCATAGCCCATGACCAGCACGACGGCGCCGATGTAGGACGCCATCATCGACCGCAGGCTGGTCGCAAGCGCGAACAGGACGGCGCTGGTCAGGAAGATGTTGGGAAGCCCGAACAGCGCGAAATTCCACAAATAATAAGCGGGATTCTGCGGCCCGACGGTTTCCGGATCGACCCAGGGCATTGACGAGCCGATCAGCATTCCGGCCGGGACCGACAGATAGCCGACCCAGGCGACGCTGAGGCCGCCGATGAACCGGCCGATGACAATGTCTCGCTTGGTGACGGAGGTTGACCGGACAATTGACGCGAAGCCCGTTGATTCGTCCCGGACGATGGCGTTGGCGACGAAAGCGGTGACGATGAACAGATAGAAGAGGTTCAGGATCGCCGTGGCGACCGCGATCGCATAAGGCGAATTTTCATGGACTCCGCCGGGCGTCCCGATGCTGACATTTTCGCTTGCCGTGAGGCCGAAGCCAAGCAGGAAGAAAACGGCGACGGCGACCCAGAACACCGGGTTCCTGAGCTGATAGCGGATTTCGAACGCGATGATCCCGCGGAGCATGGCCAGCACTCCCTCAGGCCGCGCGGCGAAGCGTGGACAGGGTCGAGAAATAGACGTCCTCGAGCCCGCCCTCGACCGGGTCGAAGCCGTCCGGCCTGCTGTCCGACAGGACGTGGATGATGGTGGCGCCGGCGAACAGCCGGGTCGAGATCACTTCATATCTGGCCTGGTGATCCTCGAGCTGGGCATGGTCGATGGTCTTCGACCATACCCTGCCCCGGGTCGAGGCGATGAGGTCGGCGGGCTTGCCCTCCAGCTGCACGCGGCCATTCGCCAGCACCGCCATTCGCGGACACAGGTCGGCGACGTCGTCGACGATATGGGTCGACAGGATGACCACGACATTGTCGCCGATTCCAGCGAGCAGGTTGAGGAAGCGGTTGCGCTCTTCGGGATCGAGGCCGGCGGTCGGTTCGTCGACGATGATCAGTTCCGGGTTGCCGATCAGCGCTTGGGCGATCCCGAACCGCTGCCGCATGCCGCCGGAAAAGCCGGCCAGAGTCTTGTCGCGAACCCCCCACAAATTGGTCTGGCTGAGCAGCGTCTCGACCACCGCCTTGCGGTCGGCCTTGCCGGTGATTCCCTTCATCACCGCCAGCTGGTCAAGCATCGCATAAGCCGAAACCCGGGGATAAACGCCGAAATCCTGGGGCAGATAGCCGAGCGTCCGGCGCAGCCGGTCGGGCTCGGCGAGGACATCGATGTCGCCGAAGGTGATGCTTCCCGCGGTCGGCGCCTGGAGCGTCGCCACCGTCCGCATCAGGGTCGACTTGCCGGCGCCGTTGGGGCCAAGCAGGCCGTACATGCCGCGCGGGATGGAAAGGCTGACATCATCCAGCGCGACCGTGCCATTGGCGTAAGTGTGCGAAAGATTTGTGATTTCCAGCATGAGTCCCCGTCCCCGAACGCGTTCTGTATTAGATTCGCAATACACAAACGGGGCGCGTTGACAAGCCGCGATGGGCTTGATGTCGATTATCGTCTATCGATAATTCGACAAACGGCCGACCGCACCCTCTTGTCCGCCGGCCACGATCGGCCCAGGGTCGATTCGACAAAGGGGAGGACGTCGGGTGAATCAGGCAATTTTGGGCGCTTTGCTGGTGACGATTTCGACAACTGGCGCCGCGCAGCCGCAAGCGCTGCGTCCCGACCAGGCCGAATTCAGGGCGCTTTACAGGGAATTGGTGGAAACCAACACGACGCTGTCGGAAGGAAGCTGCACGCTGGCGGCCGAGCGGATGGCGGCGCGCCTCAAGGCGGCTGGCTTTCCCGACTCCGACCTCCACCTGTTTGCCGCGCCCGGCCATCCGAAGGAAGGCGGACTAGTCGCCATCCTTCCCGGCCGCGACCCGAAGGCAAAGGCAGTCCTGATGCTGGCCCATATCGACGTTGTCGAGGCCAAGCGCGCCGACTGGACCCGCGACCCCTTCACCCTGATTGAGGAGGGCGGCTATTTCTACGGTCGCGGCGCCGTCGACGACAAGGCCATGTCCGCCATCTGGGTCGACACGATGGCTCGCTACAAAAAGGCGGGATTCAAGCCGCGCCGGACTTTGAAGCTGGCTCTGACTTGCGGCGAAGAGACGGCCGGAGCGTTCAATGGCGCCGAATATCTGGCGAAGAACAAGCGCGGCCTGATCGACGCGGCCTTTGCGGTGAATGAGGGCGGCGGCGGGCTTCTCGATAAGGCCGGCAAGCCGGTCTATGTCGGCATCCAGGTCGGTGAAAAGCTGCCCCAGAACTACACGTTGAACGTCACCAACCCCGGCGGGCACAGCTCAAGGCCGGTCCCCGACAACGCCATCTACCGGCTGACGGCCGCGCTCGCCAAGGTTCAGGGCTACGCCTTCCCCGTCATGTTCAACGCCACCACCCGGGATTTCTTCACCCGGATGGCTAGGCTGACACCCGGAGCCGAGGGCCAGGCGATGAAGGCGCTGGTGCTCAATCCAGCGGATTCCGAAGCGGCCGCCATCCTGACGGCGAACCCGAGCTGGAACGCCATTCTCCACACGACCTGCATTCCGACCCTGCTGAGCGCAGGTCACGCCACCAATGCCCTGCCGCAGCGGGCGACGGCCAACGTCAATTGCCGCATCTTCCCGGGCACGACGCCGGAACAGGTTCGTCAAACCCTGGCCCGGGTGATCAATGACCCGGAGGTCAAGATCGCCATTCCGGAAACGCGCAGCGACCCGGCGCCGCCGCCGCCGCTCGACCCGAAGGTGCTCGGACCGGCGGAATCGCTCGCCGCCCGGATGTTCCCAGGCGTGCCGCAGGTGCGGACGATGGTGGCCGGCGGCACCGACGCCGCCTTCACCACGCCGGCGGGAATCCCGACCTACGGCATTTCCGGTTATTTCATCGATGCCGATTTCAACGGGATCCATGGACTCAATGAGCGGGCAAGCGTCGCCGGCCTCTACAAGAGCCGCGACTATCTCTACGAACTGATGAAAATCTACGGCAACCAGCCAGATTGAAGGGCGGCCGAAGATCGGCCGTCAGGCCGCCGCCGGCAGCCGCGAGGCGAAGGTCGCCCGAGTGACGGTAAAGGTCAGGCCCTTCGCCGAACTGGTCTCCGCAATCTGCGCCCGAAGCTGCTTGGCCAGCGCCGCGACCAGCACCGTGCCAAGTCCCGTCGAAGGTTCCTGCTCGGCGTTGTAGCGGCGGCCGATGCCATTGTCGGCCACGGTCAGCTTCCAGTCCTGGCCCGCCATTTCGAACGTGACCGAGATTCGTGCCGTGCGCCGTGGCTTCGGGAACGCATATTTGATCGCGTTCACCATCAGCTCGGTGACGATCAGGCCGATGCACACAGCGTCGCTGGTCAACAGCATGCCATCGTCGGCGACGACGACCATTTCGATCGCCTGCCGTGGGCCGACCATCGACGAGGCGAGGCCGGCGCTGAGCTTGCGCAAATAGGGGGCGATATCGATCTGCTCGATGCCGTCGGATGAGTAGAGGTGGCTTTGCACCGCCGCGACCGACATCACCCGCTGGTGCGCTGCCCGCAATTCGCTCTTGGTTTCCTCAGAGGATACCGAACTGGCTTTCATGAGCAGGATGCTGGCGATGATTTGCAGGCTGTTGGCGATGCGGTGCCGCATCTCTCGCAGAAGCACCTTCTGCTGCTCGAGCAACTCTTCGGTATGTTCCAGCAGCCGCTGCTTCTCCTGGTCGGCCAGGTGCCGCTCGGTGATGTCCTTGATCGCCAGCAGGATGAGGTGATCCCCGTCGGCGGAAAGGCGCAGCGGGTGGGCGTTCAGCTGGAAGTTGCGCAGGCCGAGATGGCCGAACTCGGCCTCGAACTCGAATCGCTCCATGGCAACATGGTCGGCGGCGACGGCCGCCAGCAGGCGGCGCAATCCCGGAACGTCCCACCGCCCGCCCGACAGCTTGAACAGCGACAGGCCGCGCGCCGTCTTCGGGTTCTCGCGAAAGACCTCGTAATAGCAGCGGCTGCCGGCCAGAATCACGAGCTTGTCGTCGAGCACGAGGAATGGCTCTGGGAGGGTGTCGACGATCGCCAGCGCCAGTTCCTGCGCTTGGGCGACGTCGCGAAACTCGGTCATGATGCGGCTCCACTCACGGCGGGAGCGTCGCACGTCTCTCAGCCACCGGCGCGCCAGGCGATGTCCGGTGATGGCGCCAGCTTACGCTTATTTGCCGCCAAAGGCCAGCGGTCCCGCCGCGACCGGCGGATCGTGCCGCCTCAGGCCATGGCGCGCTTCCCGTCGCGCCAGCCGGTGCTGTCATGTTCCATGTAGGTCGCGGTCGCCTGCGCGGCTTCATCGGCGAAATATCGCGAGACGACATGCAATGCCATGTCGAAGCCGGAGGTCAGGCCGCCGGCGGTCGCGATCCGCCCGCTGTCGGCAAAGCGCAGGCCGCGCTGAAGCGGAACATCCGGAAACTGCCGCACCGGCTCTAGGCCTTGGGCCGGTAGGTCTGCTCGTCGGTCGGAAAGCTTCGGTCGCGCACTTCGGCGGCATATCTGGCTGCCGCCTCGCCGATCTCGCTGGCGAGATCGGCGTAGCGCTTGACGAAGCGCGGGGTGCGCTCGAACAGGCCGAGCATATCCTCGGTGACCAGCACCTGCCCGTCGCACTTGGCCGAAGCGCCAATGCCGATGATCGGCACCCGCACCGCGCTGGCGGCCTCGGTTGCAATCTCTTCCATGACGCCTTCGACGACGATGCAGAAGGCTCCCGCATCGGCAACCGCCCTGGCGTCGCCGACGATCTTCCTCGCCTCGGCATCGCTCTTTCCCCGAGCGCCATAGCCGCCGAGGATGTTGACGGCCTGCGGGGTCAGCCCGACATGGCCGATGACCGGGACGCCGCGGTGGGCAAGATATTCGATGGTCGGCGCCATCGCTTCCCCGCCTTCCAGCTTGACCGCCGCGCAGCCGGTCTCCTTCATGACCCGGGATGCGCTGGCGAAGGCCTGTTCAACCGACCCTTCGTAGCTACCGAACGGCATGTCGACCGCGACCAGGGCGTGCCAGCTGCCGCGCACCACCGCTGCGCCATGCGCGCACATCATCTCGAGGGTCACGGGAATGGTCGAGGGCAGGCCGTAAATGACCTGCCCAAGGCTGTCGCCGACCAGCAGCATGTCGCAATGCGGATCGAGCAATTGCGCCATCCGCATCGTGTAGGCGGTCAGCATGACGATGGGCTGCTCGGTCCGCCCGTCCTGCTTGCGCCCGCGAAGCGACGGCACCGTCATCCGCTTGCCCGGGACTGGCGACGGCGTCGCCCGGCTGGTGGCGGTGTCGAGGGTAAAGGTCGACATGGGACTACCCCGTAGCGCTTTTGCTGCGCTGCGGCAAAAGTCGCCGCCCTAGCGAAGCCAGCCGCGTTGCCGAGAATGGCGCGCGAACCAGAAAATGGTCCAGGTGATCGCGACCATGCCGATGATGACGAGAAGGTCGTTGGCGGACATCGCCTCGCGGAGGGGCGCCACGGCCAGCGACCCCGCCAGCCAGACCAGCATTCCCGCCAAAGCGGCCAAAAAGGCGATCTCCGCCTGCCGGCGCTTGAGCACGAGCAGGACAGCGCCGGCCATCCCGACCCAGGCGCCAATCCCGAACGCCCCGATTACCCATGCCGGCGTTGCATGATAGGCAGCGCGCTGGTCGAGCGGTAAGCCCGCCGGGTCTGCCGTGACGTGCATCAAGTAGAGGACGCAGAACAGGCCCATGAGAAGAAGGGAGGCGACCGCCGCGACCATGAACCAGGGGGCGATCGGCCGCGGTGCGAATTCGTCATCCATCGCCAGGATCTCCTGCAATTTTCCGGACAGTGCGCCGCGAATGTCCGCCGCGCAAGCCGTCGGTCCGCCATTGCCGCCGTCTTGTCGAACGCGCCATAGCTGTCAGCTTGCGTTCACCTTTTTGACGCCAGCGAACCGACCATGACCAGAAAAGCATTCTCCATCCCATTCCTCCTTGCGACCGCGGCCGCGGTGGTGACCCCGGCGCAGGCGCAACACGCGCCGCCCGCGACGGGTGGAGATCCGTCGCAGACGGCGCCTCCTCAGGGTTCGGCGCCGGCAGCGGTCCAGCCCGCCCTGCCCGCCGACGACGAAGCGGCGGACGAGGACGAGATCGTCATCGTCGGCCAGCGCGATCCCAACGCCGTCATCGGCGACATTCCGCCGGAAAACACGCTCAGTTCCCGCGATATCCGCGCCTATGGCGCGTCGAGCATCGCCGAGTTGCTCGACGCTGTCGGCGCCCAGACGCACAGCTCGCGCGGCCGCGACATGGGCCCCCCGGTCGTGCTCTTGAACGGCAAGCGCATTTCCGGCTTCCGCGAGATTCGCGATCTTCCGCCCGAGGCCATCCTGCGCATGGACATCCTGCCCGAGGAAGTGGCCCTGAAATATGGCTATCGGGCCGACCAGAGAGTCGTGAACATCGTCCTCAGGCCGCGCTTCCGGTCGACGGCGGCCCGGCTGGACGGTGAGTTCCCGACCGAGGGCGGCCGCGTCGGCGAAACGGCCGACGTCACCCGTCTGATGATCGGCGACAATGGCCGGACAACGCTCAACGCGCATGTCGAAGGGTCAAGCGCGCTGACCGAAAGCGAGCGCGACATCGCCTTCGATCCGACGGCAGGGTCGGCCGATCCGCGCGACTTCCGGACGCTGATCGGCTCGCGCCGCCTCGGACGAGTGGGCGGCACCGTCAACCGCACGCTGTTCGGCGATGTTTCCTCAACCCTCGACGGTCAGATCGAGGCAAGCGAGGGCCGGTCGCTGCTCGGGCCATCGGTGATTGCAATCGGCGATCCGCTGCGCCGCGATACCGACAGCCTGTCGGCCCGCCTCGGCGGCGCGCTGAACGGCCAGAAGGACAAGTGGCGCTGGTCGCTGACCGGCGCGTATGACATCGCCCGGGCAGTCACTCGGACCGACCGCGAGGATGCGGCCTTGCTGACCGCTTCGCGGGACCGGTCGCGGTCGCTCAGCCAGACCGCGGGAGCGGATTTCGTGGCCAACGGCCCGTTTGCGGAGCTCCCCGCTGGTCCCGCCAACCTTACCGTTCGGCTCGGCGCCGACCGCCGCGACCTCGACGGCCGGACCCGGCGCGGAACAACGGTCACGGCAAGCGACCTGGGCCGCACGCGCGGGAGCGCCGCGCTCAATGTCGACTTGCCGGTCAGCCGCCGGAACAAGGATTTTGCGGCGCTCGGCAACCTCAGTCTCAACGCCAATGCCGAAGTTGAGAATCTGTCGGATTTCGGCACGCTGACCACCGTTGGCGGTGGAATCTTCTGGTCGCCGGTCAACCCGCTCAACCTGATTGCTTCGGTGACCCGCGAGGAGGGCGCACCCAGCCTGCAGCAGCTCGGCGATCCCGTCCTCGTCACTCCGAACGCGCGGATCTTCGACTACACCACCGGCCAGACGGTGCAGGTTGACGCTACTACCGGCGGCAATCCAGCCCTCGACGCCGACAAGCGAACGGTGTGGAAGCTGGGCGGAACCTTCAAGCCGTCGAGCAAGGTCGATCTCGACCTGCGCGCCGATTATACGCGGACCCGGATCGACAACCCGCTGGCCCGCTTCCCCGGCCCGACGGCCGCCATCGAGGCGGCCTTCCCCGAGCGGTTCACGCGCGACTCAGGCGGCCGGCTCGTGGCGGTCGATTTCCGGCCGGTGAACTACGACCGGTCGGCGCGCGATGAATTCCGCTGGGGCTTCAACTTCACCAAGCCGCTGCGCACCGCCCGGCCGTCGCAATCGACCATGCAGCAGCTCCGCGACCAGTTCGTCCGGCAGGGCGGCACCTTGCCGACACGTCCGGCCGCTGGCGACCGGTCGCCGGCACCCGCTGCCGACGCGCCTCAACACCCACCAGTCGGCGGCGGCGGCGGAGAGGTGGTTGCGTTCGAGCATGGCAATGAGGGCGGGCCCCGCGCCTGGGGGGGCGGCATGGGCCGCATGCGCTTCGGCGGCGGCGGCGGCGGCGGCGGCGCCTTTGGCGGCCGGCTGCAGCTATCGGCCTACCACACCATCACGCTCAAGGATGAAGTGCGAATCCGGCCAGGGCTTCCAACTCTCGACTATCTCGACGGCGAGGCATCGGAAGGCGGCGGCGGCCGGCCGCGCCACCGGGTCGACGTCGACGCCGGCTATTTCAACAATGGCCTTGGCGCCAGGCTGTCGCTCAACTGGCAAAGCGGCACCAGGGTCGATGGCGGAACGTCCGGAACGCTCGAGTTCGATCCGCTGGCGAAGGTCAGCCTGAACCTGTTCGCCAACCTCGGCGAACGGCTCGACCTGATCGTCAGGCGGCCCTGGCTGCGCGGAACGCAGGTCCGCCTGTCGGTCGACAACATCTTCGATGAAAAGCAGAGGGTGCGCAACGCCGCCGGACTGACCCCGGTCAACTATCAGCCCGACCTGCTGGACCCGCAGGGCCGGACGGTCCGTATCTCGCTGCGCAAGCTGTTCCTGCCCAGGCCCCAGTTCATCCAGCGGACCCGGCCTCGCGACGGCGGCTAGCCTTCGATGATCACCTTGGTGCCCATGACGGTCATGCCGTAAAGCCGCTCAGCGAACTTGTGCGGCAGTCGGACGCAGCCGTGGCTGGCCGGATAGCCTGGCAGCGCGCCGGCGTGGAAGGCCAGGCCCTTCGGGTCATACATCTGCATGAAGGGCATCGGCGCATTGTCATATTTGCGGCTGTAGCCGAGCTTGCGCTTCAGCATCACCGACCAGAAGCCAAGCTGGGTCTCCTTGCCCTTCTTGCCGCTGGAAATGGTCGACACGCCCACCAGCTGGTCGCCGCGATAGACGTAGAACAACTGCGACATCAGGTCGATGACGATCCTCGCCTCGCCTTTTTCCGGCATCGCCGTCAGCCAGCGATACTGGCCCGGCCTCAGGTTGAGCGGACCAAACAGGGCAACCGCTTCCTCATAGGCCTTGGGCGCATTGCCCTGGGTCCAGCGGTAGGGCAGCGGTGCCTTGGGCGCTACGACCGAGGCGACCGGCGCGGGCGGCGGGGGCGGAGTCGTCGAGCAGCCGGCAAGGATCGACAAGGACAGCGCCGCCATGAAGCCGAACCGCAACCGCATGAAAACCCCTCCACTCGACGAAGCGGGAGATTTCAGACTGCAAAAGCCGCTCCGGGTCAAACAAAATTACCGGTTAAATGGTTGTGATATAATGGAAGTTTATCGTGGGGAAGCGGCCAACGAGTTACCTGCCAATATCCACTCCCGGCAGTCCTATCCGCTCACTCCCACTCGATCGTCCCGGGCGGTTTTGACGTACAGTCGTAGACCACGCGGTTTATGCCCTGCACCTCGTTGACGATCCGCGTTGCCACGCGGCCGAGGAAAGCGGCGTCGAACGGGTAGATGTCGGCGGTCATGCCGTCGACGGATGTCACCGCCCGCAGTCCGCAGACGAAATCATAAGTGCGATAGTCGCCCATCACGCCGACCGTCCGCACCGGCAGCAGCACGGCGAACGCCTGCCAGATGGCATCATAGAGTCCGGCGTTGCGGATCTCCTCGAGATAGATGGCGTCGGCCTTGCGCAGGATGTCGCATTTCTCTTTTGTCACCGCGCCCGGGATGCGGATGGCGAGCCCTGGTCCGGGGAAGGGGTGCCGGCCGACGAAGGCTTGCGGAAGGCCGAGTTCAATGCCCAGCACGCGCACCTCGTCCTTGAACAGCTCCCGCAACGGCTCGACCAATTGCATGTTCATCCGATCGGGCAGCCCGCCGACATTGTGATGGCTCTTGATCGTCACCGACGGCCCGCCGGTGAAGCTGACGCTTTCGATGACATCGGGATAGAGCGTTCCCTGGGCCAGGAAGTCGGCGCCGCCGATCTTCTTTGCCTCGGCCTCGAACACGTCGATGAAGGTCTTGCCGATGAATTTCCGCTTGGCCTCCGGGTCGTCGACGCCGTCGAGCCCGCGGAGGAAGTCGTCGCTGGCGTCCACATGGACGAGCGGGATGTTGTAGCTGTTGCGGAACAGGCTCACGACCTGCTCGGCCTCGCTTTGCCGCATCAGGCCGTGGTCGACGAAGACACAGGTCAGCTGCTCGCCGATCGCCTCGTGGATCAGCACCGCCGCCACCGCGCTGTCGACTCCGCCCGACAGGCCGCAGATCACGCGGCCGCCGCCGACCTGCGCGCGGATGTCGGCGATCTTGGCCTCGCGAAAGGCGCCCATCGTCCAGTCGCCGGCGCAGCCGCAGATGTGGCGCGCGAAATTGGCCAGCAACTTGCCGCCGTCGGGCGTGTGCACCACTTCGGGGTGGAACATGGTCGAATAGAAGCGCCGCGTCTCGTCGGTGGCGATGGCGTAGGGCGCGCCCTCCGAGCGGGCGACGATCTTGAACCCCTCCGGCAAACGCTCGACCCGGTCGCCGTGGCTCATCCACACCTGGTGGCTCTCACCCACCTTCCACAGCCCGTCGAACAGGGCGCTGTCGTCGATGATCTCGATGAAGGCCCGGCCGAACTCGCGGTTGTCGCCGGGCGCCACCCGGCCGCCGAGCTGGTGGGCCATCGCCTGCTGGCCATAGCAGATGCCGAGCACAGGCAGGCCCGACCCAAAGAAATGCTGCGGCGCCCGCGGGCTTTCGTCCCACATCACCGAGCTTGGCCCGCCGGACAGGATGATCCCCTTCGGATGGAGCCGCTCGAAGGCTTCGTCGGCACCGTTGAAGGGCACGATTTCCGAATAGACGCCGGCTTCGCGGATGCGCCGGGCGATGAGCTGGGTCACCTGGCTGCCGAAGTCGACGATGAGGATGGATTCGGTGGGCTGGACCGTCATGAAGGGCCGATAGCAACGCGAAGCCCCCGCGCCTAGCGTAGCGAACCGCTTGCGGTTCGTTAGCTAGGTAAGAGGGGCGTAGGCCCCGGACGGCCTGCCGCGCAGCGGACAGGACCGACGGCGCGGATTTACTCCGCGCCGGCCCACGCCCGCCCTACAGCGGTACGTCGCAGCGGTTGGTCATGGTCCAGATGACGACATTGCTCCCCGTCGCGAAGCGAGGGTCGGCGCCCAGCTGACGTCGGCGGGCCGCGAACCCGTTCGATGACGGCGCGAACGTGAGTTTCTGGCCAACGGGCGACTGGCAGGCGCCAGCGCCTGACATAAAAAGATGCGCCGGACCCTTCCGAGCCCGGCGCATCCATTTACGTCAGTCGGAACTGCCTAGTAGCGCCGGTAGCCGTAGTAAGCGTTGTTGTTCCGGTCGATGTCGATGTCGCGGATATAGCCGCGGTAATCGATATCGCACTTGAAGCTCAGCTCGCCAGCCTGGGCGTAACCGTAATTGTTGTAGCCGTACTGGCTGCCATATTGGCCGCCGTACTGACCGCCGTACTGGCCGCCATAGGGATTGCCGTACTGGCTGGCATAGACGTTCGCGGTGGCGACGCCCCGCACCCGGGTGGTGGTGCTCGACCGGCGCTCGACTCGGGTGATGCCGACAACCTTGGCGCCGCCCTGGGCATATTGGTTATAGCCGTATTGGCCGCCGTACTGGCCGCCGTACTGGCCGCCATAGGGATTGCTATACCCGCCATATGGCGAGCCGTAGGGGCTGCCGTAACGATAGCCATAGTCGCGGTTGATGCGCTGCTCGACGGCGACGGCGCAGCGGTCGATCTGCGACCGGTCGTTGGCATAGCCCTGATAGCCATAGCCGTAGCGCTGGGCGTTCAGGATGACGTCCAGGATCTGGCCGATCCCGCCCGTCCCCTGACCATAGCCGTAACCCGGATAATATTGCGCGGCCGCGGGGGCCGCCAGTCCGCCGGCAGCAACCGCGACGACCGCGGCCCCGGCGAGGATTTTCGTAACAGCCTTCATGGCCACACTCCTTCGTCGTTGCGACTCGCCACGGACAACGCGCGAGCCAGTGACAATGGCCAATAGGAGGGGCGCACTGCACCCCTCCTGAATGTTCCGTTTGCTGCCGTTCAGCCATGCCTCGGTCGACCCGAGTCGGGCAGAAGATTGTCGTGCGTATCGGAACCTTGACTATACATTAGCATTTCCTAAATTAGCTGTCTTATGGAAAGCCAGCGACGTTTTTCGATGTTCGCCAGCGATGTCGAACGGGCGGCTGCGCTGCTGTCGGCGCTGGCCAATGCGAAACGCCTTCTTGTCCTTTGCTATCTGGCGGATGCCGGCGAAGCGCCGGTGGCGCGGATTGCCGATGAAGTCGGCCTGAGCCAGTCGGCGCTATCGCAACATCTGGCGAAGCTGCGCGCCGACGGTCTCGTCGCGACGCGCCGGGATTCGCAACTCGTCTTCTATCGTCTTCAGGACCCCAGGGTCCTGATGCTGTTGAAGCTACTCCGCGACATGTTCTGCCCGGAGCTGGCGACCTTGTCGCGGAAAGGATCCGACCATGACTGACGCGGTAATCGAGCGGGCTGGCGCACTCGTGGGGTCCGCCATCAGTGGGCGGGCGCCCGTGCCGGTCGTCAAAAGCTTTTTTGACGAAGCAACCTTCACCGCTAGCCATGTCGTCCATGATCCAGCGACCTTGCGAGCGGCGATCATCGACAGCGTCTTGGATTTCGACCAGGCGTCGGGACGGACGTCCACCGCCTCGGCTGACGGGTTGATCGCTTATGTCCGCGAACTGGGTCTCACCGTCGACTGGATCCTCGAAACCCACGCCCACGCGGACCATCTTTCCGCGGCGGACTATCTTCAGGACCAGCTTGGCGGGAAGCTGGCGATCGGTGCGGGCATTACGGCCGTCCAGTCCGTTTTC
>DASSPS010000014.1:0-7187 GCA_035699505.1 Sphingomicrobium sp.
TGGTCGTGCAACATCGATAGGCTCCGCAAGTATGATGCGGAGGGACGTCTGCATTTCCCCACGAAACAGGGAGGAGCGCTTCGCCTAAAAATGTACGAGGATGAGAGCCAAGGCGCGCGACTTCAGACATTGTGGGACGACATTCCGCCGTTGTCCGCCAACGCCCAAGAACGCCTCGGTTACCCCACCCAGAAACCCCGCGCCCTGCTCGAACGGATTATCGCCGCTTCGTCTAACCCAAGCGACATCGTCCTCGACCCGTTCTGCGGTTGCGGGACGGCGGTGGACGCGGCGCAGAAATTGGGGCGGCGGTGGATCGGCATCGACGTCACCCACATCGCCATCGGCATGATCGAGAATAGGATGCGCGAGGGCTATCCGGGGATTGAGTTCGAAACGATCGGCGTGCCGCGCGATCTCGCCAGCGCCGAGCGGCTGGCGGCCGACGATCCGCACCAGTTCCAGCAATGGGTGTGCTGGCAGGTCGGCGGCTTCCCGCGCGACAAGAAGGGCGGCGACAAGGGCGTCGACGGCTGGTTCAACTATCTGGCAGCGGGCGGCAAGATCGAAACCGGCGTGATCAGCGTCAAGGCCGGCGACAACGTCAACCCCGGCATGGTCCGCGACCTGGGCGAAGTGATGCGCCGCGACAAGCACCGCTTCGGACTGTTCGTGATGAAGGGCATGCCGACCAAGGGGATGCGCGACGCCGCCGAGGCGCAGGAAGTGATCGAAACCGAGTTCGGCCGCTTCCCGGCGATGCAGTTCGTGACTCTGGCCGAGCTGTTCCAGGGCATCAAGCCCAAGCTGCCACCGCTGATCAGCCCGGTGAAGAAAGCGAGCCGCGTGGAGACGAGGGCGAGCCACCAGAAGGGGTCGCAGGGGAGCTTGCTCTGATGCAGCGGAGGGGTGGCTAGGCGGGTTCCTCCCCGTTCCGGGGAGGGGAACCGGCGAAGCCGGTGGAGGGGGCCCGCGCATCCACCCCTCACGCCCCTGAAGAATTTGCGCCACGCTTCGCCATGGGCCCCCTCCACCATCCTTCGGATGGTCCCCCTCCCCGTTCCGGGGAGGAGCGGAAGTCACGGACCGGCTGTCTTACGGCGACAACCTGGCGGTTCCCGACCATCCTTCACCAGGCCCGGTGGCCGGACAGGGGGCGGCGCTGGACCTTATCGATGGTTAGTATCTCGGGTTAAATCGCCGCTTGTGGACGGCGGCGCGACGGCCTAGGCAGTCTGTCCGGGACGACCTCGCCCGGCAGCGGCTGTTCGCCGCGGGCGGGGCCGCTCAAGCGGAAGGGGACGTCCGCACATCCGCGGGCCTCCCCATTTTCCGCGCGGAACAGGGGACAAGCATGAAACTCTTCATCTCTACCGCACTGGCGGCCGCGCTGGCCGTGACCCTGCCCGGCTGCAAGGAGCAGCCCGCCGGCGGCAACGCCGCCGCGACGGGAGCGGAAGCCGCTTCGCTCGAGGCGCTGAACGGCACCTGGACCTTCGACCTGGCGAGCGCCAAATTCACCGGCAAGCCGGACGAATATCTGCTGAAGGACGGCAGCTACAGCTGTTCGACCTGCATCCCGCCGCTGACCGTCCCCGCCGACGGCGCCTTCCACCCCGTCGCCGACCGGCCCTATTACGACAGCATGTCGGTCAAGGTGGTCGACGCGCGGACGGTCGAGACCCGCCGCCGCAAGGGCGACAAGGAGGTGTCGTCGCTGCTCGCCGAGGTTTCCGAGGACGGCAACACGCTGACTTTCTCGTTCAAGGACATGACCACGCCGGGCCAGACGATCGAGGGCAAGTCGACCGCCAAGCGGGTCGGGCCGGCGCCGGCCGGGGCGCACGCCATTTCCGGCCAGTGGCAGGCCGACCGGATCGGCGAATATAGCGAAGCCGCCCGGGACGTGACGTTCGCCATCAAGGGGGACACGGTGACCTCCACCGGCCAGGGCCAGACCTATACCGCGACGATCGGCGGGCCGGCCGTGCCGCTGCAGGGCGACACCGGCGGCACCACCGTCAAGGTCGAGCGCGACGGCAATGCGCTGAAGGAAACCTACACGCGCGGCGGCAAGGTGGTCGGAGTGGCGACTCTCACGCCCAATGCCGACGGCAGGACAGTCAGCTACAGCTCGACCGACCCGCGCGACGGATCGGGCAGCAGCTTCACCCTGAACAAGAAGAGTTGACGCGGGGGGCGCCGGGGGGATTCCATGCACGCGGGATCCCCCCGGAAGCCCGGGACAGCATTTTGAACCATATGGGTAAAATAATGCTTGACAGCGCGACGCTGCCTGGTTAGAAAAAGGCATCATCCATAAATGCGAGTCGCGGGCCCAAGGGTCCGCAGGCAGGCCGCTCCCGAGCCGGGACGCGGCCTTTTTCATGTTTGCGTGCGTGCGTGGGCCCCTCCACCATTGCCTCTGCCGGCAATGGAGGGTTCGGGCCGGACCGTTGGGGGGCGGTCCGCTTCCGAGCCCACCCGTGCCGGGGAGGATTTGATGAATGACGAGGACGGGCTGGTGCTTGGCGCCAGCAAGAACGGGCAACAGAAACGGACCGGGCGGGCGAGCGACTGGACCCAGGCCAAGGCCGACCGGTTCGTCGAGATGCTGGCCGACAGCTGCAACGTCAGCCTGGCGGCGCGGGCGATCGGCCGGTCGGTCACCAACGTCTATGTGCAGCGGACCAGGGACGCGGCGTTCCGCCATGCCTGGGACCAGGCGCTGGCGATCGGCTACGCCAAGCTGGAGATGATGATGCTGGAGCGGGCGCTCCACGGAGTCGAGAAAAGGGTGACCCTGCGCAACGGCGAAAGCCGGATCATGCGCGAATATAACGACCGCGTGGCGCTGGCCCTGCTGCGCCACCACCAGGGGGCGGTCGCCCAGTTCGAGGAGCAGGTCGACGAGGAGGAGTATCGCGAGGCCTGCGAGCGGATCATCGACAAGCTCGGCCGGCTGCGCGAGCGGGCCGCCGAGGAGGCGCCGGTGGAGATCAAGACCGGGCAGGACCGGCTGGCGCTGATCGCCCTTGCCCTTCGACTTCGCTCGGGACAGGCCCCGAAATGCCGGCGGCCGGGCGGATGAGCTACAGCCGGTACCGGCGCAACCTGGCGAATTATGTCCGGCGGCTGCGCGCCTTGCCGATCGGCGAGCAGCGGGCGCTTCTGGCGAAGCTCAGCCCGCGCGAACTGCTGATGGTCGACGCCCTGTTCGAAGCCTGGGCGCATGACGGGCAATTGCCGCCGTGCGAGGAAGGGTGGTCCGTCTGGCTGATGCTGGCCGGGCGCGGGTTCGGCAAGACAAGGGCCGGGGCGGAATGGATTTACGACATCGGCTGGAGCAGGCCGGTGCGGATCGCTCTGGTCGGGGCCAATATCGACGAGGCGCGGCGGATCATGATCGAGGGCGCGGCCGGGCTGCTGAGCATCGCCAAAAGGTGGAAGCACAGGCTCAAATGGGAGCCGAGCAAAAGCGAGCTGACCTGGCCGCGGGGGACGGTCGCGACGCTCTATTCGGGCGACAATCCGGATGGGCTGCGCGGGCCGGAACATGCCTTCGCCTGGTGCGACGAGCTCGCCAAATGGCGCCACGCGCAAGAGAGCTGGGACAATCTGCAGATGGGGCTTCGCGGCGGCATCCGGCCGAGAGCCCTGATCACCACGACGCCGCGGCCGATGGCCTTGCTTGAGCAGCTCCGCAAGCAGCCCTGGACCGTCGAGACCGGCGGCAAGACGAAAGACAATATCAACCTGCCGAGGAATTTCGTGGACGTGATGTTGCAGACTTATGGCGGCACGAGGCTCGGCCGGCAGGAGCTGGACGGCGAGCTGATCGCCGATGTCGAGGGGGCGCTGTGGACCAAGGCGATGATAGAGAAGGCGCGGGTTGGCCAGTTTTGTCCGGAACGGCAGGCCCCCTCCACCATTGCCTCTGCGGGCAATGGTCCCCCTCCCCGTCCCGGGGAGGAGCTTTCGCGGATTGTCGTCGGGGTCGATCCGCCGGCCGGAACCGACGGCGACGAATGCGGGATCGTGGTGTGCGGGCGGGACGGCGGCGGCACGCTCCATGTGCTTGAGGACGCCAGCGTCGGCGGCTTGAGCCCGGAGGGCTGGGCCAACCGGGCGGCGGCGGCGGTGGCGCGCTGGGGCGCGTCGCTGGTCGTCGCCGAAGCCAACAATGGCGGCTTGATGGTGAAAAGCGTGCTCGACGCGGCCGAGGTCGGGGTGCGGGTCAAGCTGGTCCACGCCAGCAGGGGCAAGGCGGCGCGGGCCGAGCCGGTGGCGCTTCGCTTCGAGCGCGGCCGGGCCAAACTGGCGGGCGATTTCCCGAAGCTCGAGGCGCAGATGGCCGGCATGACCGCCGGCGGCGGCTATCAAGGACCAGGGCGGTCGCCGGACCGCTGCGACGCCATGGTCTGGGCGATGACCGAGCTTGGCGAAACAAAGAGCGGGCTGCCGCGGGTGGTGCGGTTGTGATACAGCTGCGAGTCGATCCAACGGCGAGGGGAAGCGCCATGGCGACGGTCGCACAGCCTGCAATCGAACCCGGCCCGAGGCCGGACTATCTGACTGGAACCGAACGAGCCCATGCGCTCGACCGGTGGATCTTCGTCGGCATGGCGGCCTGGTTCATCGCCATCGTGCTGGCGGGGTTCATCCCGGATTCGCTGATGAAGATCGAGATGGTGCGGGCCGGCCAGCGGCCGCCCTTCCCGATGATCCTGCACGCTCACGCAGTGCTGATGGGATCGTTCCTGCTGTTGCTGTTCGGCCAGACTTGGCTGATGGCGACCGGCCGGCGCAACCAGCACATGCAGCTGGGAATCGCCGGCGCAGCCTTGGCGGCGGCGCTGGTCGTGGTCGGCTTCCTGCTGGTCGGGACGACCTATGACAGCCTTTACGCGATGTCCCGCGCGGCAAACCCGGCGGTGAGCGAGGCGGGGACCAAGGCGCTGCGCGGGTACGAGAACATCATGTTGCTGCAAATCCGGATCGGCATCCTGTTCCCGCTGTTCCTGGCCATCGGCTTCAGGGCGCGGGGCACGAATTCCGGACTGCACAAAAGGATGATGATCCTGGCGACGGCCATGGCGCTGCCGGCGGGCATCGACCGCATTCCGTGGATCCCCCACAGCATGCCGGCGAGCCCGCTGTCGCCCGACCTTTATACATTGCTTGCGGTGGCGCCGCTGCTGGTCTGGGACCTGGTCCGCAACGGCTATCTGCACCGCGCCTGGGGGATCTGGTTGGCGATCAACATCCCCTTCGCGATCCTGCTCAACGCCTTGTGGGACGCGCCGGGCTGGCACGCCTTCGTGAAAGGGATGATGGGGGTCGGTTGAACAACCGAGGCGGCTATTTGCGGCGATTCCGCAGGAGCCCGTCCATTTCGGTCACGAACACGGCCGACGACCAGCCGATCATCAGGAAGCCCACCAGGCCTTCGAACGTGGAGAGGACCAGCCATTTGGTGAAGCCGCCCTCGACCACGCCCATGGTCGTGTAGGCGAGGGCCGAATGGTAGATCGCTTCGTGCAGCGTATCGGCGTCCCCGGTCGCCAGGTAGAAGATGGCGAAGATGAAGATTTCGATGATGTGGAGCACCAGCAGGAATAACGCCATCGGGATCATCACCCCGACCTCGCGCTGAACCAGGCGGAGCTTGGACAGGTCGAGCCGGTCAGTCCGGATGAACCTGTCCATCAGGCCGATGCCGGTTCCATGGATGATCGTGGTGATGACGATCATGATGCTGGACAGCAGCAGCTCGATTGCAAGGCCAATATGTGTGGTGACGACCCCCATGGGGCCGACGATTCCCGTTTTAACGTGATTTAGCAATGGGGAGGGTCAACCAACTCTCCTCGCCAATCGTCATTGCGAACGACCCGAAGCAACCCAGGGGGAATTGCCACGTCGCCGCGGGTCTCGCGCGGGCCCTTCGCAACGACCGTGCATCAGGAGAACTTATGGCTTTTTGGTGGGGCCGGAAGGCTGCCCCGGACATGCGACCGCTGGTGCCGGACTGGCTGGCCAACGAGGCGGGCGACGGCTGGGCGAGCGGCTATGCCGCCCAGGTCGACGAAGTCTTCCGCCGAAACCCGGTCGGCCAGCGGGCCGTGCGGCTGGTGGCGGGGATGCTCGGCGGGCTGGACGTGCATGTCGCCGAGGGCGACGCGGCCGCGGCGCGGATCGTCAAGAGCGACGGGCTGCTGGAAATCATCGCCGCCAACCTGCTGCTGCACGGCAATGCCTATGTGCAATTGATCGGCGGCGACGAGGCGACGATCGACCTGGTGCCGCTTCGGCCCGAACGGGTCAGCGTCGTCGCCGACGATCGCGGCTGGCCGACAGCCTATCTGTACCGGGCGGCGGGCCAGACGAGCCGGGTGGCGCGCACCGACCCGCTCGGCCGGCGGCAGGTCGCGCACCTGAAATCGCTCCACCCCAGGGACGACCATTATGGCCTCGGCTGCCTGGAGGCGGCGCTGCCGGCGGCAAGCGTCCACAACCGGGCGGCGAAGTGGAACAAGGCCTTGCTCGACAATGCGGCGCGGCCGTCGGGCGCGCTGGTGCATGAACCGGGCGACGGCGGCAGCCTGACGGCCGAGCAGTTCGACCGGCTGCGCGAGGAGCTCACCAGGGAGTTTTCCGGGACGGGCAATGCCGGCCGGCCGCTGCTGCTCGACGGCGGCCTCAAATGGCAGGCGATGAGCCTGAGCCCGGCCGACATGGATTTCGTCGCGCTGAAGGAAGCGGCGGCGCGGGACATCGCGCTGGCCTTCGGTGTGCCGCCGGTGCTGGTTGGCCTGCCCGGTGACGCGACCTACGCCAATGCCCGCGAGGCGGGGCGGGCGCTGTACCGGCAAACGATCCTGCCGATGGCGGCGCGGATCCTGTCGGGCCTCGGCGCGCTGCTGGGTGACTGGCTCGGGCCGGTCACGCTGGCGGTCGATACCGACGTGCTGACCGAACTCAGCGCGGACCGGTCGAAATTGTGGGAGCAGGTCAATGCCGCGACCTTCCTGAGCGATGCCGAAAAGCGCGAGCAGCTTGGCTTTCCGCCCAGGCCGGAGGCGGCATGAGCGCCGCGCCGGCATCCTTGAGCGGCGGCGAGGCACTGCTCGCCAGCCTGATGGCGCAATCCGAAGGCCGGTCGGCCGACCTGGTGACCTTGCGCG
>DASSPS010000015.1:0-37394 GCA_035699505.1 Sphingomicrobium sp.
CTGGCCCTTGTAGGGGCCGTATTTTTCAAAAAGCCGGTTCATGATGCCGGTGCCGCGCGTGTCGGACAGGAATTCGCCGTGATAGCCGATCAGGCCGCGGCTCGGCGCGCTGAACGTCAGCCTGGTCTTGCCGCCGCCCGAGGGGCGCATGTCGGTCATCTCCGCCTTGCGCATCGCCATCTTGTCGATGACCGTGCCGCTATGCTCGTCGTCGACGTCGATGACGACCGTCTCATAGGGCTCCTCGCGGCCGTTGGGGCCGTCGCGGAACAGGACCCGGGGGCGGGAGATGGAGAGTTCGAAGCCTTCGCGGCGGAGGGTCTCGATGAGCACTCCCAATTGGAGCTCGCCGCGGCCTGCGACCTCGAAGGCGTCCTTTTCGGCGCTCTCGGTCAGGCGGATGGCGACATTGCCCTCGGCCTCGCGCTCCAGCCGGTCGCGGATGACCCGGCTCTGCACCTTGTCGCCGTCCCGCCCGGCATAGGGGCTGTCGTTGACGGCGAAGCTCATCGCCAGGGTCGGCGGGTCGATCGGCCGGGCGTGCAGCGGCTCGGTCACGGCCGGGTCGGCGATGGTGTTGGACACGGTCGCGTTGACCAGGCCGGCGATGGCGATGATGTCGCCCGCGTGCGCGCTGTCGACCGGCACCCGCTCGAGGCCCTGGAAGGCGAACAGCTTGGTGGCCCGGCCTTCCTCGACGACCTTGCCGTTGACATCGAGGGCCCGGATGGGGGCGTTCATGTCGATCCGGCCGCTCTCGATCCGGCCGGTCAGGATCCGGCCGAGGAAGGGGTCGCGGTCGAGCAAGGTGGCGAGCATCTTGAACTCGCCAGCGACGCCGACTCCCGGCGCTGGGACATGGCTGACGATCGCTTCGAACAAGGGCGTCAGATCGCCCGAGCGGACGTCGTCGCTGAGGCCGGCATAACCGGCGCGGCCGCTGGCGTAGAGCGTCGGGAAGTCGAGCTGCTCGTCACTGGCCTCCAGGTTGAGGAACAGTTCGAACACCTCGTCGAGGACTTCGGCCGGGCGGGCGTCGGGCCGGTCGATCTTGTTGACGACGACGATCGGCCTGAGGCCGAGGCTGAGCGCCTTGCCGGTGACGAACTTGGTCTGGGGCATCGGCCCTTCGGCGGCGTCGACCAGCAGGATTACGCCGTCGACCATGCTGAGGATGCGCTCGACCTCGGCCCCGAAATCGGCGTGGCCGGGCGTGTCGACAATGTTGATGTGGGTGGTGACGCCGTCATGGTCCCATTCGACCGAGGTGCACTTGGCGAGGATGGTGATCCCCCGCTCCTTCTCCAGATCGTTCGAATCCATGGCGCGCTCTTCGACCCGCTGGTTGTCGCGGAAGGTGCCGGACTGGCGGAAGAGCTGGTCGACGAGCGTGGTCTTGCCATGGTCGACGTGGGCGATGATCGCCACGTTGCGGAGGGACATCAATTTTTCCTGAAAAAGTTCGCCGCGCCCGTAGCGCAAACCGGCCCATGCTGCAACGCAGCAAGGCAACGGCGCCGGACGTGACGCGTTTATCTCGCAGTCTCGATGTGCAGGAGATGAACCATGCCAAAAGGCGCGTACACCGCCAAGCAGGAACGCAAGGCCGACCATATCGCCGAAGGCTACGAAAAGCGCGGCGTCGGCAAGAAGGAAGCCGAGGAACGGGCGTGGCGGACCGTCAACGCCCAGGACAAGGGCGGCAAGAATGACGGATCAGGCCGAAGCCGCAGCCGGTCGGCCGCCGCCAAGAAAGGCTGGGAAACCCGCCGCCGCCGGGGCCACTGACCTTTCCAGGTCCGCCGAGGATGCCACCGCCTAAAGACCGGCGGCGCGCTCGAGGATTTCGATGCCGCGCTCGATGGCCCGGAGCTCGCTTGGCGCCAGCCGGCTGAGCTTGGTCTCTAGGCCGGTGCCGGCCTTGGGCGCCGAAGACAGAATGGCCTGGCCCTCCGGGGTCAGGCGCAACGCCAGGCGGCGGCGGTTATCGGGGTCGGCTTCGCGCGCGACCAGCCCGCTCCGCACCAAAGCGTCGACGGCGCGGCTGACCAGCGGCGCGCCGCGCTGCACGGCGGCGGCAACCGCGTTCAGGGTCGCCGGCTCATTTGCGGCGATCCCCGCGAGAAGGCTCCTCCGGGCGCGATCGGCCCGCTCCGCCGGACCATCGGTGATGAATGCCTGGGACAAGGCCGAGAAGCGGGTTGCGATGGCCGCCGGGGAGGAGCCGTAAAGCATGATTGCATGCTAACAAATATTTCCAGATCTGCAATGTTGCCTTACCTCCCGGCTTGCAGCGCGCCGCCGCTCCCGCAATGAAGGGCCATGGACCGCCCGCAACAACCGCCAGCACGACTTCCCGCGACCGTCTGGATCCTTGGGTTCGTCAGCCTGCTGATGGACCTGTCGAGTGAAATCTATCACGCGCTGTTGCCGGCCTTTCTGACCGTCACGCTGGGCCTTCCCGCCGCCACCCTGGGAGCGATCGACGGCATTGCCGAAGCGACGGCATCCTTCGCCAAGCTGGCTTCGGGACGATTGTCCGACCGGAGCCGGCGGCGGAAGCCCTGGATCGTCGCCGGCTATGGCATCGCAGCCTTGTCGAAGCCCCTGTTCCCACTGGCGAACGCCGCCTGGCCGGTGCTCGGCGCCCGGTTCGCCGACCGGGTCGGCAAGGGAATACGCGCCAGTCCGCGCGATGCCATGATCGCCGATGAAACGCCCCCGGAGCTGCGCGGGCGAGCCTACGGGCTGCGACAGTCGCTCGACACGGTCGGGGCGACGATCGCGCCGATTGCGGCGATCGCGTTGATGGCGGCGCTCGCCGGCGACATCCGGCTGGTCTTCTGGATCGCCGCCGTGCCGGCTTTCCTCAGTTTCGGACTGGCGCTGGTCGCCCTGCGCGAGCCGGCGAGGCATCGCGCGGACGAGAAGGAATTGCCGCCGTTTCGGGGGTTCGGCGCAATCAACGCCGCGACCCGGCGGCTGATCGCGGTGGGCTTTCTTTTCTCTCTGGCCCGCTTTTCCGAAGGCTTCCTGATCCTGAAGGGGATGGACGTCGGGCTGTCGGCGGCCATGTCACCCATCGCCCTGGTCGCCTTCAACCTCGGCTTCGGACTGCTCGCCTATCCGGCGGGTTCGTGGAGCGACCGGGTCAATCCGAAAGTCATCCTGGGCATCGGCATGCTGACCCTGATCGCCGCGAACCTCATCCTGGCCCAGGCGACCAGCTATGTCGCCCTGACGATCGGGGTGTTCGTGTGGGGAGGACATATGGCCTTCACCCAGGGGGTCTTTGCCCGGATGATCGCCGACAGCGCGCCCACCGAGACGCGGGCGACCAGCTTCGGCGCCTTCCATTTCGTGACGGGGATCGCGACCCTGATCGCCAGCGTCGGGGCCGGCATGCTGTGGGACCGGTACGGAGCCGAGGCAACCTTCCTTGCCGGGGCCGGTGCGGCCGGCATCAGCCTGGTCATGCTCGCCCTGCTGGCGAGGAAGAGCGGAACGTAAAATCGGCCGGCCCGCAACTTTGCGAACCGGCCGACTTCAGGGAGGAACGCGCCTTTCGGCGCGACTGGCGCGCGTGAGGGGGGAGAACACGCGCGCAAATGATAGATGGGTGTCAGCCCAGCCGCTTCAAGGCGGTCCGCCGCTAAAGCGTCACGCTTCGACCGGCTCCGGCGGCTGCCGCATCGGGATTGGTCCCTTGCCTTGCGCAACCTGGCGCGCGAACAGGTCCCGGATGTGGCTCAGCGAGAAGAGATGCGCGAAGATGAGCGGCAGCATGCCGTTCTGATTCATCCGGCGAAGCTCGTCACCGCGCAGCTCGCGGATCTTTTCCTCGTCGACCATCTGGAACCCGCGATAGACGAAGGGCTGTTCGGCGCCTTGCGGCTGGATGGCGACCTCGCCGTCCATCAGCAGCCCGCTCTTCTTGAGTTCCGTGACAAACGCGCCGGTGCGTTGCCCGGCGGTCTCGAACTGCTCGCAAAACTGGAGGACGGCCTTGCACGCCTCGCTCGGCTGGTCACCATCGAACAGGGGCTCGCCTTCGTCGAACTCGCCGACCGCGCCCGAATTCGGATCGAAGCAGAGCGACAGTTCGTCACTTTCCGGCTGCAACCGCGCGAGAAGGAATGGATAACGGCGAAGGTAAGCGGGAATGTAGAGCTGGGTGTCTTCAGTTCGGCCATTTCCGTCGAGAAAGACGTTGATGCCTTCATTGAGGCCCATCAGCGCCAGCGGCACCGGATTCTCGCCGACCGAGAAGACGATCGGATAGTGGCGCTGGAGGAGAGCGAATTCCTCGACCGTCGCCGGCACCGCATGGCTTGCGCCGAACTGGGGCGCCTGGGTGAGCCCGCGGATCCTGTATTTCGCGTGCTGCGTCGTGTTGAGGGGCTCAAGGGCCGAATAGAACAAGGGCAATGCCTGGCTTGGCGCTGCGGTCGCCATGATAAGCTTTCTCCTGGGGTCCGGCCCGGCGCACGGCAGATCTTGCCGGCGGATCGAGCGGAATCTTTAGCGAGCAGCGCTCTAGGCAAGCGGCGCATTTTGCGCAAGCCGCCCAAATGCAGCTCAATTCATTGCGCGTTCAACGCTTTGCTGCGAAGCCGCTGGACATCATGGTGCCGGCGTAATGAATTTCGCGAGCCTAATCGCTCTCGTACCCATCCTCCTAGGCTTCGCCGGCGCTCAGTCGGTGGGCCAGCCAACCCGCGTTCGGACGATGACCATCGAGCAGCAGCTGATCATGCGGATTCCGGTGCGGCCTTTCGCCATGCAGAGGCATATCGAATGGATCGAGCGCAAGGGGCCCAAGTGCATCCCCGTCGCCGACATTCGCGGCGCGGCGCTGTCAGGCCGCGAACATGTCGATTTCATCCTTGCCGACCGGCAGCGCGTTCGGGCGGAATTGGACGACGATTGTCCAGCGCTGGATTTCTACGGCGGTTTCTATCTCAAGCCCGAGGACGCCCGGCTGTGCGCCAAACGCGATTTCATCAACAATCGGATTGGCGGCGAGTGCGAAATCCAGAAATTCCGCCGCCTCGAGCCCAAGCTGCGGCGCCCGATTCCTTGACAAATCATCCCGTTCGGGCGTAGCGCCCGCCGCTTGCGGCGACCGCTTGTAGACGCTGCCTTTTTTCCGGATTTTTGAATGTCTTTTGCCGATCTCGGCCTTTCCGACCAATTGCTGCGCGCTGTCACCGACAGCGGCTATGACGACCCGACGCCGATTCAGCGCGCCGCCATCCCGTCCGTGCTGATGGGCAAGGATCTGGTCGGCATCGCCCAGACCGGCACCGGCAAGACGGCCGCCTTCGTCCTGCCGATGCTTGACATTCTCCATCACGGCCGAAGCAGGGCGCGCATGCCGCGTTCGCTCATCCTCGAGCCGACGCGCGAGCTCGCCGCCCAGGTTTCCGAGAATTTCGAGAAGTACGGCAAGTATCAGAAGCTTTCGATGGCGCTGCTGATCGGCGGCGTGCAGATGGGCGACCAGATAAAGGCGCTGGAAAAGGGCGTCGATGTGCTGATCGCCACGCCCGGCCGGCTCAAGGACCTGTTCGACCGCGGCAAGATATTGCTCACCGGCTGCGAGTTGCTGGTTATCGACGAAGCCGACCGGATGCTCGACATGGGCTTCATCCCCGACATCGAGGAAATCTGCTCCAAGCTGCCAAAATCGCGGCAGACCCTGCTCTTCTCGGCGACCATGCCGCCGCCGATCCAGAAGCTCGCGGCCAAGTTCCTCAATGATCCCAAGCGGGTCGAAGTCGCCCGGCCGGCGACCGCCAACATCAATATCGAACAGCGGATCGTCGAGGTGCGCGGCGACAAGAAGAAAGACGCGTTGCGCGACATATTGCGCCACGAGGAATTCAAGAACGCGATCGTCTTTTCGAACCGCAAGACGACGGTCCGGGAACTGGCCACCAGCCTCAAGCGGTCGGGTTTCGCGGTCGGCCAGATCCAGGGCGACATGGAGCAATCTGACCGGATTGCCGAGTTCGAGCGGTTCAAGAACGGCGAGATCACGGTTCTGGTGGCGTCCGACGTGGCCGCGCGCGGGCTCGACGTCAAAGGCGTCAGCCATGTCATCAACTTCGACGTGCCGTGGCAGCCGGACGACTATATCCACCGCATCGGCCGCACCGGCCGGGCGGGGATGAAGGGTATCGCCATCACGCTGGCGACCCGCGAGGATGCGGAGGCGGTCGCCGCAATCGAGAAGCTGACCGGAATCAAGATCGCCCGGGTCGGCAAAGTTGAAACGGCGGAAACGACCGAGCGATCGGCACCGGAGCAGCCGCGCGAGCGCGGTGAGCGGAATGACCGAAGGCGGCCGCGCGAGCGAGCCGAGAAGCCAGAAGCCAGGCTGCCTCGCGAGGAACGGCCGGAAGCCAAGCGGCCTCGCGAGCGCGCCGAGCGTCCTGAGCAGCCGAAGGCGCCGGCAAAGCCCGCTGCAACCCAGCCGCCCCAACCCGAGCCGAAACCGGAGCAGTCGCCGGTGGTCGAAGACATCGTCGACGACTGGAACGGCCCGCTGCCCGGCTTCCTGTCCAACAGCGCGTTATAGCTTCACGCGAGAAACGCTCTCACCACGCGTGAAGATTATCCACGATGCGGGTTATCCCGCGACACTTTAACGTCCGCCACACCGTTCCTAGCTGCCGACAACAGGCAGCGAAGGATGGAATGATGAACGACGGCAACGGTTACGAGCTTCCCCGCGTCTGGATGTGGGACAAGGCCAGCGGCGGCCAGTTCGCCAACATCAACCGGCCGATTGCCGGCGCCACCCACGAAAAGGCGCTGCCGGTCGGCAAGCATCCCTTCCAGCTTTACTCCCTCGGCACGCCCAACGGCCAGAAAGTCACCATCCTGTTCGAGGAACTGCTTGCCCTCGGGCACAGCGGCGCGGAATATGACGCCTGGCGGATCCAGATCGGCGGCGGCGAGCAGTTTTCCAGCGGCTTCGTCGACATCAATCCCAATTCCAAAATCCCGGCCCTGGTTGACCGCAGCGGGCCCGAGGCGATCCGAATCTTCGAATCCGGCGCCATTCTCTTGCACCTCGCCGAGAAATTCGGCGAATTCCTGCCCGCGTCCGGTCCGGAACGCGCTGAAACCCTTTCCTGGTTGTTCTGGCAGGTCGGCAGCGCGCCCTTCCTCGGCGGCGGCTTCGGCCATTTCTTCCTCTATGCGCCGGAGAAATACGAATATCCGATCAACCGCTACACCATGGAGGCCAAGCGGCAGCTCGACGTGCTGAACCGCCGGCTGGCGGACAATGAGTATATCGCCGGGTCCGATTACTCCATCGCCGACATCGCCATCTGGCCCTGGTACGGCGGGCTCGCGCTTGGCCACAGCTACAAGGGGGCGGACGTCTTCCTGGCGGTCCATGACTATGATCATGTCATCCGCTGGGCGAAGCAGATTGGGGAGCGCCCGGCCGTCAAGCGCGGTCGGATCGTGAACAAAGGGACGGGCGCCCCGGAAGAGCAGCTCCCTGAGCGGCACGATGCCAGCGACTTCGAGCTGAAGACCCAGGACAAATTGCTCGAAGAGGAATTTTAGGCTCGGTAGCGGGCAAGAAAGTCTGCCGCGAAAGCGTCCAGTCGCTGGTGGGCGATGGCCTCGCGCAGGCCCTGCATCAGCCGCTGGTAGAACCACAGGTTATGCTCAGTCATCAGCATCGCGCCGAGGATTTCGCCGGAGCGCACGAGATGGTGGATATAGGCTTTCGACCAGCCGGCGACCGGCGATTCCGGGTCCAGCGGCTCCTGGTCCTCAGCGAATTTGGCATTGCGGATATTGATCGGGCCGTGCCGGGTAAAGGCCTGGCCGGTCCGGCCGGAGCGGGTCGGCAGGACGCAGTCGAACATGTCGATGCCGCGCTGGACCGCGCCGACGATGTCGTCGGGCTTGCCGACGCCCATCAGGTAGCGCGGCTTGTTCTGCGGCAGCTGTCCGGGGGCGAAATCGAGGCAGGCGAACATTGCCTCCTGCCCCTCGCCCACCGCAAGGCCGCCGACGGCGTAACCGTCGAAGCCGATGCCGGTCAGCGCGTCCGCGGACTCCTGGCGCATGGATCGGTCGAGGCCGCCTTGCTGGATTCCGAACAGGGCGCCGCCGTTACCGAGCGCGTCGAAGGACTCGCGCGAGCGCTTGGCCCAGCGCATCGACCGCTCCATCGCCGCTTTCTGCGCCTCGGCCGTGTCGGTGGTCTTCACCAATTGGTCGAAGGCCATGACGATGTCCGCGCCGAGCAGAGTCTGGATCTCCATCGACCGTTCCGGCGAGAGCATGTGGCTCGTGCCGTCGAGGTGGCTTTTGAACGACACCCCCTCCTCGCTGACCTTGGTGAGGTCGCTGAGGCTCATCACCTGGTAGCCGCCGCTGTCGGTCAGGATCGGCCGCTCCCAGCCCATGAAGCCGTGCAGCCCGCCGAGCTTCGCCACCCGCTCGGCGCCCGGACGCAGCATCAAATGATAGGTGTTGCCGAGAATGATGTCGGCGCCGGTGGAGCGGACATCCGCCGGCTTCATCGCCTTGACCGTCGCCGCCGTGCCGACCGGCATGAAGGCCGGAGTCCTTATCTCGCCGCGCTGCGTGGCAATGGTGCCGGTGCGGGCAGCGCCGTCGGTCGCGGAAATGGTGAAGGAAAATCGTGCCATCCGCGCGCGTCCTAGCGGTAGCAAGGCCGCCCCGCTAGGACGCCGCAGCAATGATCGAACCCTGGGCCTATCCGGCCCTGACCGCAGTCGCCGTGCTGACCGGCTTCATCGACGCCATTGCCGGCGGCGGTGGGCTGATCATGATGCCGGCCCTGCTGTTCGCCGGAGTCCCGCCGCTGCATGCGCTTGGCACCAACAAGCTGCAGTCGATGTTCGGCACCGGAATGGCGCTGCGCAATTACTGGCGGTCGGGCCTGGTCGAATGGCGGCCCAACCGGCTGACCGTGGTCATCGTCTTCATCGGCGCCGTCGCGGGCGTTCTCATTGTCCAGTCTATCGAGGCCGGGCTGCTCGTCCTGATCATCCCGATGCTGCTGGTCGCCTCCGCCTTCTACTTATTGCTCAGCCCGCGGATGAGCGACGAGGACGCCCATCAGCGGGTCAGCTCGGCCGGCTATGCGCCGATCGGCGGCGCCATCGGCCTCTACGACGGCTTCTTCGGACCGGGCGCGGGCACCTTCTACACGACCAGCCTGGTGGCGCTTCGCGGCTACGGCCTGACCAAGGCGACCGGCCTCACCAAATTGTTCAACGTCACCAGCAACATCGCCAGCGTGGGGGTGTTCGCGCTCGGCGGCCACCTGTTGTGGCTGCTCGGCCTGTGCATGGCGGCGGGCGCGATGCTTGGCGCCTGGCTCGGATCGCATACCGCGCTCAGGTTCGGCGCGCGGCTGATCAGGCCGCTGCTGGTGGTCATCTCGCTCGGCCTCACCGGCCGGCTGCTGTGGGGTTATTTCGCCAACTGACAGGTGGCGGTTGCGGGATCGCCGGCGGGCACTATGTGATCGGCAACCGACCTGGAGGAAATTCGTGCCGGACCTTAATGATCGCGTGATATTCGCCGGTGACGACGATCGGCTGCGCGCCGTGCTCGAGGAGGTCTGCGCCAGCACCGGCATGGGGTTCGCCGCCATTGCTCGAGTGACTGAACAGCAGTGGATCGCCTGCCAGGTGGTCGACAAGATTGAGTTCGGGCTTGACCCGGGCCAGGAGCTGAAGATCCGCGAAACAATCTGCGACGAGATCCGCGACAGCGGCGAAGCGGTCGTGATCGACGATGCCAGCGACGACATCAAATGGTCGCGCCACCCGGTGCCGGTCATCTACGGCTTCAAAAGCTATTGTTCCTTCCCTGTCTATCTCGACGACGGAAGTTTTTTCGGCACCCTGTGCGCAATCGATCCCGAACCGCGCCGGCTGAATGACGAAGCAATCATCCAGCTTTTCACCGCGCTGGCGAAAAAAGTGGGACAGGTCCTTTCCGAACGGCAACGGACGCTGGCGGGCGAAACGGTCAGCTGAATCAGGCGCCGTCGGGCAGAAGCAGGCTGGAATCGCCGTAGGAGTAAAAGCGATAGCCCTCGACAATCGCGTGGGCGTAGGCGCGTTTCATGACGTCCAGCCCCATCAGCGCCGAAACCAGCATGAACAGGGTCGAGCGCGGCAGATGGAAATTGGTCATCAGGCCGTCGACCGCCTTGAAGCGGTAGCCCGGCGTGATGAAGATCGCCGTGTCGCCCTCGAACGGCTGGAGCGTGCCATCGTCGGCAGCGGCGCTTTCGAGCAGGCGCAGAGAGGTCGTGCCGACGGCGATGATCCGCCCCCCGGCGGCGCGGGCGGCGTTGAGCCGATCGGCCAGGGCGGCGTCGATGCGGCCCCATTCAGCGTGCATGACATGGCTTTCGACCATCTCGCCCTTGACCGGCAGGAAGGTGCCGGCGCCGACATGGAGAGTCAGCGTCTCGCGGATGACGCCGCGGGCGTCGAGCGCCGCGATCAGCCGGTCTGTGAAGTGCAGCGCCGCGGTCGGAGCGGCGACCGCCCCTTCCTGCTTCGCGAACATGGTCTGATAGTCGCTGCGGTCAGCCTCGTCGACGGGCCGCCTGGAGGCGATGTAGGGCGGCAACGGCATGCGGCCGGCGCGTTCGAGCAATAGCTCGACCGGCTCTTTACCGTGGAAGTGGAGCAGAACCGCGCCTTCGGCATCCTTCTCGACCGCCGAGGCCTTCACGCCTTGGCCGAAGTCGATAACATCGCCGTCGCGGACGCGTTTGGCGTTGCGGACGAAAGCCCGCCATTCGCGCGGCCCCTCGCGCTTGTGCAGGGTCGCGCCGATGCTCGCATCGCCGCGCCGGCCCTCCAGCTGCGCGGGGATGACGCGGGTGTCGTTGAAGACAAGCATGTCGCCGCGACGGAGAAGGTCCGGCAGGTCGAGGACCGCACGGTCGGAAATGCGCTCCCCTTCGACCAGCAGCATCCGGGCGCTGTCGCGCGGCCGCGCCGGACGCAGCGCAATGCGCTCCTGGGGAAGGTCGAAATCGAACAGGTCGACGCGCATCGCTTCGGCTACACCTCACCCTGAGCCTGTCGAAGGGCTGTTCTTAAGTCTGAAACGCAGTCCTTCGACAAGCTCGGAACGAACGGTGAATGACTAGCCCCCCGTGGGTGCCGGCGCCGCGGCGACAGGCGGCGCCGATTCCAGGCTCGCACGGATGATCTTCGTCGGCTGAGCCGGAGGCTCGCCGACGGCGATCCTGTCGACAGCGTCCATGCCGGCGATCACCCGGCCGAGGATGGTGTAATTGCGGTCCAGCGACGCCTTGGGACCAAAGGCGATATAGAATTGGCTGTTGGCGCTATCCGGGTCGTCGGCGCGAGCCATGGCGAAGGTGCCGCGCAAGTGCGGCAGCGAGTTGAACTCCGCCTTCAGATCGGGGAGCGGCGAGCCGCCCTGGCCGGTGCCTTTGGGATCGCCACCCTGGGCCATGAAGCCGGGAATGACCCGGTGGAAGATTGTGCCGTTGTAAAAGCCGCTCTGGACCAGTTGCCGGATGCGCTGGACATGGTTCGGCGCCGCGTCCGGCCTGAGCAGGATAACCACCTTGCCGCCGTTGGACAGCTCGAGAGTCAGCCTGTTGGCCGGATCGGCGGCGATGGCCGCGGGCGGGACGACCGTCAGCGCCGGCGTCGCCGGCGGGGGATCCTTCGCGGCGGCCAATGCCGCCAGCATAAACGGCAACGCGAACAAGGCCTTACGCATTCCAACCACCCTTCCAATGTGTCGCGGGTCGACTAGCGCAAGGCCGTCGGCGTGGCCAGCCCCGCTAGCGGCGATCCTGCAGATGCCGCGCCACGTCGGCAGCGACCTGCGGAGGCACGAACTTGTCGATCGGCCCGCCATAGCGCGCGATCTCCTTAACCAGGCGTGACGCAATCGGCTGAAGCGACACATCGGCCATCAGGAAGACGGTTTCGATGTCGTCGTTGAGCTGCTGGTTCATGCCCGCCATCTGATATTCATATTCGAAATCGGCGACCGCCCGAAGCCCGCGCAGGATCAGCGACGCCCCTTGCGCCTCGGCGAAATCCATCAGCAAACTGTCGAATTCGACGACGGCGATGTCGCCGGTTATGTCGGCGACCTCCCGCTTGACCATCGCCATCCTCTCGGCGACCGAGAACATCGGCTCCTTCGTAAGGTTGGTGGTGACCCCGATGACCAGCCTGTCGACCAGATGCGCACCGCGCCGGATGATGTCGAGATGGCCAAGCGTGACCGGGTCGAAGGTCCCTGGATAAACGCCGATGCGATGAACCATGCCCGTGCCCCTGCTAGTGGTTCCGCTCGATGGCAAAGCGCGCAATCTGCCTCAGCAGTCCCGCTTCGTCGCCATGGCCGGCGAGATGATCGATCGCCTGATCAACCAGGAACTGGGCCTGCCGGCGCGCGCGGTCCGGGCCCAGAAGCGAGACAAAGGTCGCCTTGCCGGCGTCCGCATCCTTGTTGAGCCGCTTGCCGGCCACGCGCTCGTCGCCATCATGATCGATGAGGTCGTCGGTAATCTGGAAAGCCAGCCCGATGTTGCGGGCGTAGCCGCGGTAAGGCGTTCGGGCATCAACCGGAAGGCGCGCCATGATGCAGGGCGCTTCGACCGCATATTCGATTAAGGCGCCGGTCTTGAGCTGCTGCAGCCGGGTGATCGCCGGCAGATCCAGCGCCTGCCCTTCGGCGGCGAGATCCATCATCTGTCCGCCGGCCATGCCCGACGGCCCGGAAGCCCTGGCCAGTTCCAGCACCAGGTCGGACCGGACAAAGGGATCCTCCGCCGTCGCCGGATGAGCGATGATTTCGAACGCCAGGGCATGGAGGCTGTCGCCAGCGAGGATCGCCGTCGCTTCGTCGAACGCCTTGTGCAGGGTCGGCTTGCCGCGCCGAATATCATCATTGTCCATCGCCGGCAGGTCATCGTGGATCAGCGAATAGACATGGATGGCCTCGATCGCCGCGGCGACCCGCACGGCCCGATCGCTGTCGATCGCGAACAGGCGCGCCGCGGCGACGGTGAGCAAAGGCCGAAGTCGCTTGCCGCCCCCGATGACGGCATGGCGCATGGCATGGAACAAGCCATCGCGGCCGTCACCCGACGGGGCCAGGAGCTTATCGAAAAAGCCATCGATTTCGGCCGAGACGCGCGCCGATTCCTCTAAAAGGGTGCTGGTCCGGTCGATGGTCTCAACCGGCATCGAACGGCTTCACCCCGGACGGCTTGCCGTCAGCGCCGAAGGCGATCTGCTCGATCCGCGCCTGGGCAGCCTTCAGACGGGCCTCGCAGTGCCGCTTCAGCCGGTCGCCCTCCTGATAAAGTTCGATCGACTGGTCGAGCGGCGCTTCGCCCCGCTCGAGCAGCCGGACAATCTCCTCTAGCCGCGCCAGCGCCGCTTCGAAGCTCAATTCGCCTTGGGGCTCGGCAGTGTCCATGGCGCAAGCAATGGCCTCCGAGGCCCCGCGAATCAAGCTTGGCGCTTGAAGGGGTCCTGGATGCCGGGAACGATTTCACCGGGCGCCAGGCCGTCGGCGCCGATGGTCTCGCCGGCCTCGGCAGCGGCGAACGCCGCTTCCGCATCGCGCGCGTGCTGCTCGCGCTCGGCGCGAAGCTCCTCGATCAGCGCCTTGCGGTCGCCCTCGAACCTGGTGTCGGGCTGGATTTCGCGACCTGCTGCCTTCTCCGCCTTGGCGACGGCGGCATCGAGCTCGCGCTGGGTGGTGAGGCCAAGCGTCACCGGGTCCTTTGGCTGGATATTGGCCATGTTCCAATGGGTGCGCTCGCGGATCGCGGCGATGGTCGTCCGGGTGGTGCCGATCAGCTTGCTGATCTGGCCGTCGGTGACGTCGGGATGGTTGCGGATGATCCAGGCGATCCCGTCCGGCTTGTCCTGGCGCTTGGAAACCGGCGTGTAGCGCGGCCCCTTGGTGCGGCGGACCGGATCCGGCGCCTTGAACATCTTCAGCTTGTAGTCCGGGTCAGCCTGCCCCTTGTCGATTTCCTCATGGGTCAGCTCGCCGGCGCGGATCGGGTCGCGGCCGGTCAGCTTGGTGGCGGCCGTGTCGTCGGCGATCGCCTGCACTTCCAGGATGTGGAGACCGCAAAACTCGGCGATCTGCTCAAAGGTGAGCGACGTGTTCTCGACCAGCCACGAAGCGGTGGCATGGGGCATCAGGGGCTGGGCCACGGGTGTCTCCGTAAAAATGAATAGGGCCGCCCCTTTCGGAGCGGCCATTGTGCCCCAGCCTGTAAACCCCGCGCCCGGTCAGGGCAAGCGCTCAGGCGCGATCGATCCGGGCGAGATAGCAGCCAGGCCTTGCCGAATGCGCATGAAGATAGGCGACGCGGCCGTCGCCGAGCATACGCTCGATCAACGATTGGGCTTCAGCGCCCTCGACCACGTCCGAATCGACCAACATGCCGTCCGCCGAAAAGGCCCGGAGCGACAGGAGCCGGCGCTTCAAGACTTCGGGCAGCCCTGCCTGGCGAGCGGCCGCGGTCGCTCCTTCGCGAACGTAAACCGCATGACTGGCCCGAAAGGGCGAGTCGACGTCCTGGTGCAGGTAATGGACGAGCAGCAAGGTCTCGCCCGGAGCCGCATCGCGCAATTCGATTCGCTCGGGAAAGCCGGATTGACCGGCGGTGACGCGCCGCGCAAAGTGCGCAGCAAGCTCGGCATCGGGCAGGCCGTAGAGGTGCCGGAAGGGCTCAGGCGAGAGCCCCGAGACGGTGAAAGCCATTGATACCTCCTCTGTCGAGGAAGGCTTAGCCAGACTGGCCAAATCCGGCGTCCCGAACCTTGCGGTCAAACGTCTCCCATCGCCAGGACGATCTTGCCGACATGCTCGCCGCTGTCGATCCGGCGGTGCGCCGCAGCGACATCCTGGAAGGGGAAGACGCTGTCGATGACCGGCTTCAACCGCCCGCCCTGCACGTAAGGCCAGACCGTGCGCATGATCTCGTCGGCGACCATGGTCTTGAACTCGACCGAGCGCGGGCGGAGGGTCGAGCCGGTCAGCGTCAGCCGCCGGCGCATGACGTCGAAAATCGGGATTTCGGCGGTCGCGCCGCGCTGCACCGCGATCGACACGTGCCGCCCCTCTTCGGCCAGGCAGTCGAGATTGCGCGGGACATAGTCGCCGCCGACCATGTCGAGGACCACGGCGACGCCTTTGCCTTCCGTCAGGACCTTCGCCACCACGACAAAATCCTGCGTGCGATAATTGACCGCAGCGGCCGCGCCCAGTTCGAGCGCCCGGGCGCATTTCCCGTCGGAGCCGCAGGTGACGATGACCTTGAGGCCGAACAGGCTGCCGAGCGCGATCGCCATCGTGCCGATCCCGCTCGACCCGCCATGGACCAGCACCCAGTCGCCGTCGGCGGCAAAGCCGCGCTCGAACAGGTTGATCCAGACGGTGAACAGGGTTTCCGGCATGGCCGCGGCCTCCGTCATGGTCAGGCCAGGCGGGACCGGCAGGCACAAATCGGCCGGAGCGACCGCATATTCGGCATAGCCGCCGCCCGGCAGCAGGCAGCAAACGGGGTTTCCGACAAGGTCGGCGGCGACCCCTTCCCCCAGGCGGGCGATCGTGCCGGCGACTTCGAGGCCGAGCACGTCCGGCGCTCCGGCCGGCGGCGGATAGAGACCCATGCGTTGCAGGACATCAGGCCGGTTCACGCCGGCCGCAGCGACTCGGATCAACACCTCTCCGGGCCCTGGACGAGGCACCGGGCGCTCGACGATCCTAAGGGCGTCGGGACCACCCGGCTCGGGCGCTGCGACGGCGCGCATGGTGGTTGACGAATTCATCTTCATCCCTTGTGCAGCTTGCCTGCGCCATGGCCGACCGGGCTCCAAGTTCGCAAGGGAAGACATGCGTTTCGACCTGATTCTGGCTGGCTCAATCGCAATGGCGACAACGGCCGCGAACGGCCAAATCGGCACGCCGCCCCGCCCGGACGTGTGGGCGCAACATTATCTTTCCGAGCTCGCGCGCGAGGAAGCAACGCTTCGCGATTTGGGCCTTGGCCGCGACTGGGACGTGATTAGAGCCGCGATCGACCTGGCCCTGCCGAACCGGAACCGGACACTTTCGGGAGCGACTCACGATGAGCTCCGACGGATGGACCTGCACTCGGCAACCAACACCTTGGTCCGCTTCGGCTATCGCGCGCGCCACGTCGCGGCGCCACAACAAGCGCGCTCGCTGACCAGCGCCGCGACCAGCGGCTGGGCGGATGCCGATGCCCTGGTGCTCGTTGCACCGATCGTTCTCGTCGCTGATTTCGTAAAGATCGACCGCAAGCCCGACAACAGCGCCGACCTGGTCTTCCGGGTGACGGAGCCGATCAAGTCCAGCCCGAAGATTGGGACGGAAATCCGGCTTCGGCTCAACGGCCCGTTGCCGACGGTGGTTCCCGCCCCCGGCGCTCCGCCGCCCCCGCCGCCCCCGCCCAACCCGGCGATGCACGAGCTTAGCGGGCACAAACGCGCCGTCTTTTTTCTGCAGCCAGCCGCGACCACCGTTCGCCCGCGCGGCGCCGAGCTTGCCGGGCAGCCGGCGACCGTGTTCGGACCGATGCCGATTTCCGGCAACTGGGTTCTTCCCGGTTACCACAGCATGACCCGGCCAACGACGCTGGCCGCGATCCGCGCAACGGCCAGGGCGCAGCGCTGCTCACCGGGTTATGTTCCAGTCGTGCCGGACGCCGATCCCAAATGTTGACTCATTGACGATCCGGTTCGATCCTTCTGCTTATGGATCTCGACGACCTCTTTCCCGACAAGAAGAAGGACCCGCTTGCCGAGCTTGGCCGGCAGGACCTGGATCCCTTGTCGATCGATGAACTGAACGAACGCATCGCCATGCTCCGGGCAGAGATCGCCCGGGTCGAGGCGCACATGAACGCAGCGACGAAGCATCGCTCCGCCGCCGAAGAGCTGTTCAAGAAGCCCTAAAGCAGCGCCATCCGCACATAATCTGGGGATAAAGCGTCAGGCAGCCCCTTGATTGCTCTTCATAAGCGTATGACATTGGCATCTGCGCCTGCGCCAATCGTGGGCGGGGAGCATGAATGCCAAGTTTCGCCCGCGAACTCGAACAGACCCTGCACAACGCCCTGGGAGAGGCCAGCAAGCGCCGCCACGAATATGCGACGCTCGAACATCTGCTCATGGCGCTTATCGACGACGAGCATGCGTCCAAGGTGATGACCGCCTGCGGCGTCGCCCGCGACGACCTGCGGTCGACGGTGAAGGGCTATCTGGACAATGAGCTGGGCGCGCTCGTCGCCGACACCGGCAGCGACCCGACCCCGACCAGCGGCTTCCAGCGGGTCGTCCAGCGCGCCATCCTCCACGTCCAGTCGTCGGGCCGCGACGAGGTGACGGGCGCCAACGTTCTCGTCGCGCTATTTTCGGAGCGGGAGAGCTACGCTGTCTATTTCCTGCAGCAGCAGGACATGAGCCGGCTCGATGCCGTCACCTATATCAGCCACGGCGTTGGCAAGGGTGATTCGCCGGCCGAGCAGCGGGATGTCTCCGGGGCCGAGGAGAAAGGCGAGCAGAAGGAGGGCAAGAAGGAATCCGCCCTCAAGCAATTCACCATCGACCTCAACGAAAAGGCCCGCGCCGGCAAAGTCGATCCGCTGATCGGCCGAAGCGCCGAGGTCGACCGGACGGTGCAGATCCTGTGCCGCCGATCGAAGAACAACCCGCTGTACGTCGGCGACCCGGGAGTCGGCAAAACCGCGATCGCCGAAGGCCTCGCCCGGAAGATCATCGAGGGCGACGTTCCCGACGTGCTGAAGCCGGCGACCATCTTCGCGCTCGACATGGGCGCGCTGCTGGCCGGCACCCGCTATCGCGGCGATTTCGAGGAACGGTTGAAGTCGGTCGTGTCCGAGCTTGAGAAATTGCCCGACGCCATCCTGTTCATCGACGAAATCCACACCGTGATCGGCGCCGGCGCCACGTCCGGCGGGGCGATGGACGCGTCGAACCTGCTGAAACCCGCCTTGTCGTCAGGCGCCATCCGTTGCATCGGGTCGACCACCTACAAGGAGTTCCGCAACCATTTCGAGAAGGACCGTGCGCTGTTGCGCCGGTTCCAGAAAATCGACGTCAATGAGCCGACGATCGAGGATACGATCAAGATCATCGCCGGGCTGCGGTCGTCGTTCGAAGGCCACCACAAAGTCCGCTACACGCCGGATTCGATCAAGTCGGCCGTCGAGTTGTCGGCGCGCTACATCCATGACCGCAAGCTGCCGGACAAGGCGATCGACGTCATCGACGAGGTCGGCGCCATGCAGATGCTGGTGCCGCCATCGCGCCGCAAGAAGGTCATCACCACCAGGGAAATCGAGGCGGTGGTCGCGACCATGGCGCGGATTCCGCCCAAATCGGTGTCGAGCGACGACAAAAGGGTGCTGGAAACTCTGGAGGCGGACCTGAAGCGGGTCGTCTTCGGACAGGACCTGGCGATCGAAAAACTGTCGTCCGCGATCAAGCTCAGCCGGGCCGGCCTGCGCGATCCCGACAAGCCCATTGGCAATTATCTGTTCAGCGGCCCGACCGGCGTCGGCAAGACGGAAGTGGCGCGCCAGCTGGCGAGCGTGATGGGCATCCCGCTGCAGCGTTTCGACATGAGCGAATATATGGAACGCCACTCGGTCAGCCGGCTGATCGGCGCGCCGCCGGGCTATGTCGGCTATGACCAGGGCGGCCTGCTCACCGACGCGGTCGACCAGCACCCGCACAGCGTGCTTCTGCTCGACGAGATCGAGAAAGCGCACCCGGACCTGTTCAACATCCTTTTGCAGGTGATGGACAACGGCAAGCTGACCGACCACCACGGCAAGACCGTCGATTTCCGCAACACCATCCTGATCATGACGACCAACGCCGGCGCCGCCGACATGGCCCGCGAGAGCATCGGCTTCGGCGCGTCCAGCCGCGAGGACATGCAGGAGGATGCGGTCAAGAAGATGTTCACGCCGGAATTCCGCAACCGGCTCGATGCCATCGTGCCGTTCAGTTACCTGCCGCCAGCCGTCGTCGCTCGCGTCGTCGACAAGTTCATCCTCCAGCTCGAACTGCAGCTGGCCGACCGCAACGTCCACATCGACCTGGACGACGAGGCCCGGGAATGGCTGACGATCCGCGGCTATGACAAACTATATGGCGCGCGGCCGATGGCGCGGCTGGTGCAGGAGAAGATCAAGCAGCCGCTGGCCGAGGAATTGCTGTTCGGCAAGCTGGTCAACGGCGGCGAGGTCAAGGTCCGGATCAAGGACAATGCGCCGGCGTTCGAGATCACGCCGTCGCCGCCCAAGGCCGCCAGGGCCAAGCCGACGAAGAAACCGGCCGCAAAGAAAAAAACCAGCGGCGACGCACCGGCCCCCGAATAGACCGGCAACGGTCGGCTAGTGGGTCGGCCGGTGGCGGCGAAGCAGCCGATATTCATGCCACGCAAGCGCGATCACGATGGCGTCGAGGATGCTGAGCGCGATCAGGCTGATCTCGTGGGTATAGCTGAATCGGTAGAGCTGGTAGCCGATGAAGGCGGTGAAGACCGCGAATGACGCCGGATAGGCCCACAGCTTTTCGCGAAGCAGCCCGGCCACCAGCGCCAGTTTCACCACTCCGTGGCTGAGCAGGTAGAAGGCGTAGAAATGATGCGCCTGGACCGAAAAGCCCTCGGCAAATTTCAACAGCTGGCCGGCGACCAGGTCTTTCGGGTCTTCGATCAACTCGCCGACTGCAAAGCGGTTCAGCAAATCGACGACGGCCTTGGTGCTGAGCATGTAGAGGGCGATTCCGCCAACGATCTCGATCAGTGCGTGCGCTCCTTTCAGCAGCACGCTGATCGCGAACAGGTCATGGATCCGTTTTTCGCGGATCGAGGCATGGTCGCGCGCCTTCATGCTAGAACGCCTGCTCGATTCCGACGACCATCGCCCGAGCCTGGGCAAAGCGGGTCCAGCCACCTTCGAGGTTGCGGGCGTCGCTCGTTGGATAGCGCACGTTGGCAAGGTTGGTGAGGTCGAGGCGAAAGTCGGCCGGATGAATGGCGATCCGCACATGATAGACGGCGGCAAGGCCGAATGTGGCGAAGGCCGGAGCGCGCCAGCCATTGGGCTGCCCGGGATCGGCGGTTCGCACCGCTCCGCTGCTTGCGAGCATGTCGCCGGACAGGCTCAGCTTTCCGCGATGCCAGGTCATCCCGCCCGAGGCGGTGACCGGCCGGTCGCTGGCCAGCGGGACCCAGCTTTCCGCGCCATCCAGCTCGACTTGCGAGAACAGGTCGCGGCCGGCGGAGATCGACCTTGCCCGCGACCTTGATAGGGAAAGGTTCGCCCATTGGTCGCATCCTTCGAATGCAGTCGGCGCCCCCTGTCGCTGCCGGTGAAGAACGAGGCCTGTAAATGACATTGCTTGCCGTGTCATGTTGAGCTTGCGGTTCGCTAACCGCCGACAATCCCACCTATTTTTGGCCCTCGGCCACAGCATCGTGGCGCGCCCGGGCCAGTCGGCGGCCAAGGCCAGCCCGATCATCGCCTGGTTCGACCGCTGCAAGGAAAAGTAATTCCCTTCCGTCACTGGAACCAAGCCGCATTCAGGCGTTACAGCCTGATGCCCACCAACGGAGTTGCACCGTGATCCGCTATGCCCTTTTCCTCGCCACCGCTTTCGCCATCCCCGCCATCGCCAGCGCCCAGCAGGCCGCGTTCAGCGAACAGCGCCTTCGCCAGCACGTCCAGACCTTGTCGAGCGACAGCTTCGAAGGCCGCGGGCCATCGACCGCGGGCGAGACCAAAACCGTTCAATATCTGACCCAGCAATTCAAGGCGATCGGCCTTCAGCCCGGCGGTGAGGTCGTAAACGGACAGCGGCAATGGACACAGCGCGTGCCGCTGCTGAAATCGGACATCGTTGGCGATCCCGTCCTGACGGCGAACACGCCGCAGGGCGGCGTCCGCTGGACCCAGGGTAACGAAATATCCGTCCGATCGCCGCTCAACGGCCAGCGCGAGCTGCGGATCAATAACGCGCCGGTCCTGTTCGCAGGGTATGGAGTCACCGCTCCCGAGCGCCAGTGGGACGATTTCAAGGATGCTGACGTCCGCGGCAAGATCATCCTCGTCCTGGTCAACGATCCCGACTTCGAAGGAGGCGAAGGCGATTTCGGCGGCAAGGCAATGACCTATTACGGCCGCTGGACCTACAAATATGAGGAAGCCGCACGGCGCGGCGCGGCCGGCGTCCTCGTCATCCACGAAACGGTTCCTGCCTCCTACGGCTGGGCGACGGTGAAAAATTCCAACACCAATACGATGTTCGACATCGTCCGCCAGAATCCCGCCGCCGACCATGCACCGATCGAAGGCTGGGTTCAGCGCGACACCGCCGTCGCCTTGTTCCGGGCGGCCAGCCTGGATTTCGAGGCGGCCAAGCAAGCGGCCAAGCGAAAGGATTTCCGTCCAGTCGACCTGAAGTCGACCATGAGCGCAACGCTCAACGCCAAGACAGAAGTCATCAACTCCTACAACGTCGTCGGTATCCTGCCCGGACGGACGCGGCCGGACGAAACGGTGATCTACACCGCGCACCACGACCATCTTGGCATCGGCCTGCCGGACGCGAACGGCGACCGCATCTATAATGGCGCGCTCGACAACGCGACCGGCACCGCGCACCTCATCGAGCAGGCGCGCGCCTTCGCGGCGAAGCCGCGCACTGCCCGGTCGGTTCTCTTCCTGGCCGTTGCCGCCGAGGAAAAAGGCCTGCTCGGATCGGAATATTATGCGGCCAACCCGCTTTATCCGCTCGGCAAGACGGTCGCCGTCCTCAATACAGACGGCGGCGCCATCTACGGGCCGGCGCGCGATTTCAGCATCGCCGGGACGGCGCGGCTCGACCTGCTCGACATGCTGATCGAGGAAGGCCGGAGACAGAACCGGACCTTCACGCCGGACCCGCGGGTCGAGGCCGGCAGCTTCTATCGGTCGGATCATTTCCCGTTCGCCAAGGTCGGCGTGCCCGCAATCTCATGGCGCTCCGGTCAGGATCTGATCGAGGGCGGGGTCGCGCGCGGCAAGGCGCTGCAGGATGAATATACGGCCAAGCGTTATCACCAGCCGGACGACGAATATGATCCGAATTGGAACTTCGTTGGCCAGATCCGCGACTGGCAGTTGCTGCACAATGTCGGCTACCGCCTGGCCAACGGCAAGGAGTGGCCGAACTGGAGCAGCGACAGCGAGTTCCGCGCCACCCGCGACCAAAGTGCGGGCGAGCGGGCGGCGCCGGCGCCGGGCGAACGGGGCTAGGGTTTGGCGGCGACGGCGAGCCCGTCGCCGTTCTTCCCGGCTGGCAGGCGCCTCAGGACCTGTCCGGTAGCAAGATCGACCTCCGCGATCGTGTCCATGCCCGTTTCGGCGGCATAGAGTCGGCCGTTTGGCGCGAAGAGGATCGTCACCTGGCCCGCGCTTTCCTTACCGGAAACCGGGATCTCGCGAACCGAGGCGCGAGTCGCTGAATCGACGACGGTCAGGCTCCCGGTGCCAAGGTTGGACGTCACGATCCATTTGCCGTCCGGGCTGGCGGCGACCCGGATGGGCACCGGCCCGGTCTTCACCTCAGCCAGCTTCGCCAAGGTCGCCGCGTCGAAGGCCTGGACGCGCGCGCCCTCGAGATCGCCGACCCACAGGACTTTCTCGTCGGTCGACAGGGTGATGCCTTCCGGCCTACCGCCGACGGTGAGGTCGCGCAGCTTCTTGCCGCCCTTGAGATCGATGGCGGTGATCGAACCGGCCGGTATGTTGGCGGTGAAGGCGCGCGATCCATCGCGCGTGACCGCGATCATATGCGTGCCCGGCTGGTCCGTCTTGATCGACGCGGTCAGCCTGCCGGCGGCCGGATCGACAATGGCGATGCTCTGGCTGCGCTCCGTGGTGGCGACGATCCGCCCGTCGGCGAGCCAGGCGATGCCGTGCGGCCCCTCGTTAGGCGAAAGATCGATAGTCCTGACCTTGGTCCGCGAGGCGATGTCGAAAATGTCGATCGATTTGTCGCCATAAGCGACCACCGCCGCCTGCTTCCCATCCGGCGAAATGGCGATTTCGTGCGGCATCCTGCCGGTCGGCTGACGGCCAAGCTCCCCACCGGAGGCGAGGTCGACGAAGCTCAGCGTGTCTTCGCCTTTGTTGCCGATGAGGAGAACGGGCCCGCTCGCTGCCGGCGGAGCCGGAGCCTGCGCGTTGCCACAGGCCGGCGCCGCCAGCAGCAGCATCGCGCCCAATCCCGATCGCATCAGATCCTTCAGCAACTGCCCTTCTCCCCTCTCGACCCGGCCAGAATTGACCAGAGACGGCTGTTTGGCATCAGCCTATTCGACTAAGAGGAAGCATCACATCGACAAAAGAGGGACAGGCCATGGCAGAGCTCGTTTTCTACACGAACCCCATGTCGCGCGGGCGAATCATCCGCTGGATGCTCGAGGAAATCGGCGAGCCTTATGAAACCGTCATCCTCGACTATTCCTCGACCATGAAAGCTACGGAATATCTCGCCATCAACCCGATGGGAAAAGTCCCCGCGATCACGCACGGGGGCCGGGTGGTGACCGAAGCGGCGGCGATCTGCGCCTTTCTGGCCGATGTCTATCCAGGGGCCGGGCTTGGTCCCCGTGAGGAGGAGAAAGCGGATTATTACCGCTGGCTGTTCTACGCCGCCGGTCCGGTCGAACAGGCGGTGACGAATCATTACGCCAAGTGGGACCCGGCGCCCGAGCAGGGCCGGATGTTCGGCTACGGCAATTACGAGACTGTGGTTGACGTCCTCGACGCGCTGTTCTCAAGCCAGGACTATGTCTGCGGCGACCGTTTCACCGCCGCTGACGTCTATGTCGGATCGTCAGTCATGTGGGGAATCCAGTTCGGCACGCTGGCCAAGCGCAGCAGCTTCGAGCGCTACGCCGCCAGGCTGGCCCAGCGCGACGCCTTCCGCCGCGCCAGCGAGATTGACGATGCCGCGGCAGCGCAACTGCAGTCCGCGGCCCACGCCCAGCCCCAGTCAGCGGAGTAAGAGCCCATGGATCCGTCGGCGAAGCAACACGCGATCGACCTCTACGACCGCTACACCCATGACGGCATGGACCGCCGCGATTTCATGGCGGAGATGACCAGGATCGCCGGCAGCGTCGCCGCCGCCGAGTTGCTGGTCGGCGCCATCGCCGCATCCCCCGCGGCGGCGGCGATCATTCCACCGGACGACAAGCGCCTGACGACGCGCGCGCAGGACTTGACCGGCGGATATAAGGCCTATGTCGCCGAGCCCCGCTCCCGATCGCTAAAGCCAACGGTGCTCGTCATTCACGAAAATCGCGGCTTGAACGACCATACCCGCGACATTGCGCGCCGGCTTGCTGTCGCCGGCTACCGCGCAGTCGCCGTCGATTTCCTGTCGCCGTCAGGTGGAACCCCGGCCAACGAGAATGCGGCGCGGGAAGCCATCGGCAAGCTCGACCTCGGCAAGTCGGCCAGCGACGCTGTCGCCATTCTGGGCGAACTGGCGAAATCGAGCCGCGGCGGCAAGGTCGGCGCGGTCGGCTTCTGCTGGGGCGGTGGGTTCGTCAACCGGCTCGCGGTCGCCGCTGGCGACGCGCTTGACGCCGGGGTGGTCTATTACGGCCCCGCCCCCGCCCAGTTGGAAGCGGCCAAGGTGCGGGCGCCGCTGATGATCCATCACGCCGGTCTCGACTCGCGCATTGCGCAGACCTTGTGGCCCTGGGTCGAGGCGCTTCGGGCGGCGGGCAAGGCGGTCACCTATTTCAATTACGAGGGCGCCAACCACACCTTCAACAACGACACGTCAGCGGAGCGCTACAACAAGGAAGCCGCCGACCTGGCGTGGACGCGGACGCTGCGCTTCTTTGGACGGCATCTGAAATAGAAAAAGGCCGGCGGTTTCCCGCCGGCCCTCCCGATTTCCGGGTCTGCTTCAGCTAGCGGCGGTCGCCCATGAACTGGAGCAGGAAGGTGAACATGTTGATGAAGTCGAGATAGAGGTTGAGCGCCCCCATGATCACAACCTTGCCCATCATGTCGGTACCGGCGACATGGGCATACATGCTCTTGATTTTCTGCGTGTCGTAGGCGGTGAGGCCGGCAAACAGCAGAACGCCGATGGCGCTGATCGCCAGTTGCATGGCCGGCGACTGCAGGAACAGGTTGATGATCATCGCCACCAGCAGGCCGACGACGCCCATGATCAGGAAGGTGCCGAAGCCGCTCAGATCCTTCTTCGTCGTGTAGCCGTAGAGGCTAAGGCCCAGGAAAGCGGCCGATACCGCGAAGAAAGTCTGCGCGATCGACATGCCCGTATAGACCAGGAAAATCGATGACATCGACAGGCCCATCGCCACCGCGAACGCCCAGAACAGCGTCTGGAGCGTGCCGGTCGACAGCCGGTTCATGCCGAAACTCATGACCATTACGAACGCCAGCGGCGCCAGAATGATGAGCCAGCGCAGCGGGGTCACGAGGACCTGGGCGGCAAGGCCGGAACTGGCGAACAGCATGGCGACGATGCCGGTCAGCAGGACCGCCGAGGCCATGTAATTATAGACTTTGAGCATGTAGGACCGCAGGCCCGCATCGCGCGCGGCTCTCGGCACGCCGACCGAAACCGCCGGACCGAAGCCCTGCGTGTTCGTGCGGGGATCAAACTGGTTCTGCATTCTGTCTCCTTACGGACGGGCTAAGGGCCCGTGCTCCCGTACCATAATATCGTTGATGGAAGGGCCGACTTCAAGCGAAACCGGACAAGGCGCTGGTCCGTTCATCACAGTGAAAGGAAGCGGGGTATCGTTCGATCCGGCTGATTCCGCTTCGATGGGGATGAGGTCAGGCACGACTTCACCGGCTTTGGCGGCTTTTTCGCTTGTTGATTGAGCGGTCCCGGCCAGCGTGAGATCTCATAACCGCGCTTGCCGAGGCAGCCGGTCCTGGCGACCTTCGCCGCCTTCGCTTTCTTGTTCCCCCTCAACTTCGACATACCCCCGGTGGCCCAACTCCGGCGCGTTGTGGGGTGGCCAGGCGAAAATCTCCAATTATTGTGTGGGGATGGCGAGCAACAGGGCCCGTTGAAGCGATGCATCGGCTGTTCGTCGCCATCCGGCCGCCAGCACCGATCCGCGACCTGCTGATCGACGCAATGGATGACGCGCCGACCTTGCGCTGGGTACCGGACGACAATCTCCACCTCACGCTGCGCTTCATCGGCGAGGTCGAGCGGCCAAAGGCCGAGGACCTGGCCCGAGCCTTGGGGTTAATCCGGTCTGACCGGTTCGCTTTGCGCCTGGCCGGCGCTGGCCGGTTCGATCAGCGGGGCGGCGGCGCCTTGTGGGCCGGGGTCGAGCCCAAGGCGCCGGTCGCCGCTTTGGCGATGAAGGCCGACCGCGCCTGCCAGGCGGCTGGGCTGGAGCCGGAACGCCGCGCTTTTCACCCGCACATCACGATCGCCCGCTACGGCCGGAGCGCGAAGGCGGATGTCGATCCCCTGCTCCGCCGGATCGCTGGTCTCGCCTCAGACCCCTTCGTCGTCGACGCTTTCTCCCTGTTCGAGAGCCGGCTGTCCCGGCACGGTGCTCATTACGAACAGGTCGCGCGCTTCGCCCTCGACTAATGCTCCTGGGCCGAACGGCGCATCTTCGCCGCGCCTTCGCGCATCTTGTCGACGCCTTCATCCATCCTGCGCGCGCCATCTTCCATCCTGGGGATGGCGTCGATCAGTTCCTGGTCGGTCGGGACCTTCTGTTTCCACCTGGTGCTGGTCCAGCTGGCGGCGTTGGCCCTCGCCTCGGCGATGACCTTCGCGCGATAGGCCGGGTCGCTCAGCTTGCGCGCTTCCTCGCGCATTTGCGCCGCGCCGCGCTTCATTTCGATTGCGCCGCGCTCCATTTCATCGGCGCCGCGAAGCATCTCCTGCCGCGCGCCGGCCATGGCGACCGCGGCCTCGGCGCGGGCCCGCTCGGCAATCTTTCGGGAATCCCGGGCGACGACCAATGACTGTGCCCGCATAGCTTCCGACGCCTGCCTGATCCGCGCGATCTCATCGCGGTCGAGCACGTCTCTCGCCTCCGTCTCCGGCGCCCGCGCGACTGCGGCGGCGGCCGGGGTTGGCGCTACGGGGCCGATTGGCAGTGCAGCGGAAGACCGTTCTGACGGGGCGCTGGCGACGGCAGCGACGGCGGCAGGCGAGCCGTAAGCAACGGTTGTGGGCTCGCCAAGTCGGCTGGGGGCCGGGACGGCCACAAGCGGAGCGGCGGCCGAAATGGATGGGGCGACGATTTGGACGAGCGCGACCGGCACCGCAATGACGGCGACGGTGGTGATCGCGCCCACTCGCCACGGCCCGTCCCACCGCGACCGGCCGCCACCGCTCAGGAGACGCCGGATGCGCCTGGCGAGCGAGCCGGACGCGATGCTGTTCGCGCCGAGCGGCACGGACGCATTGCGGGCGACATTCAACAGCGCCTGCGCATAGCACGCGGGGTCGACCACCCCGGCCGCCTGGGCGTCGGCGGCCTCCTCGACACTTTGCAGATAGAGTCGCTCGAGCAGCCAGACGAACGGGTTGAACCAGAACAGAGCGACCGCGAGCCGGGCGGCGACAAGGCGCGGCCAGTCGCCGCGGGCAAGGTGCGCGGCCTCATGCGCAACCACCGCTTCGGCGTTGGGCAAATCGGCCAGGGTCGCCAAATCGAGCATGATCACCGGCCGGCGCCAGCCGAAACTGAGCGGCGCCGGCACCTCGTCCGACACCAGCAGTCGGGTCGTAGGCGGGACGCCGCCGCCCACCATGATCCTGTTGAGGGCCGGGAATTCCGCCTGCCGACCATTCCTCACCCACTGCCGCAGCGTGGCGAGACCGGCCAGGAGCCGCAGCACCAGTCCCAGCGCGACCATCAGCCAGATCGTCACCGCAACCTGCCGGAACGAATAGCCAGCATCGACGGCTTCTGACCGGGCGTCAGGCATCGCCATCGCTTGCTGAAGCAAGACAGCCGGGGCCGCGACCGGAGCGGCGGGCGCCGTCAGTTCCAGCGACGGCAAGGGATAGGTGTCGAGCGCCCAAACGACGGGCGGCAACAACAGCAGGACGACAAAACCCAGCCCCCCGACCGCGGCCCGGTTCGACGCGTTCTGCCTGCCCATGACCGCCAGCAGCGCGACGACAGAGCCGGCGACGACAGTTGATTTCCAGGCGATCTGCAACAGGACCTCAACGATCATCGTCACGCTCCTTCGCCTCATCGATCAGGCGCTGGAGGGCGTCGATCTCCTGGCTGCTCAAATCCTTCGACATGCCGAGCAAGGCCGTGGCGGCGCTCGCCGCCGAGCCCTGGAAAAAGGTGCGGACGAACTGCCGCATCGCCGACTGCCGCACCTGGGAGGGTTTCGGCACAGTGTAGATGTAGGTTTGATCCTCGGTGCGATGTCGGACAAGGCCGCGCTTTTCGAGCCGGGTGAGCATTGTGCGCACGGCCGAATGGCTTGGGGCATCGGCCATGCGCACCCTGATTTCCGCGGCACTGAATTCCTTGCCGCTGCAGAGGATTTCGAAAATTTCGCGTTCGCGGCGCGGCAACCCATCGATCATTGTGCGACTCGCCTGTTACGTTTGTAACATGCCACATTTGTAGCAGGATGCAATCGCTTTTCGATCCGGGTGGGTTGGCGCCGTTCCCGACTTGACCAAGGCCTTGAACAGGCGTCCAATCCCGCAGCCGAATCAAGCGCGCGGCCGCACCACGGGCGGTTGGGGGAAGACGGACCGCCCTGTAGGGATTGCACCGGATCAGCCGGCGCTGTTCAGCTCCAGCGGCTTCTGGACCAGTCCCCTTTTCAATGTCGGTCGGATGTCGCTGGATTATTGCAATTTTCGTTAGCTTCGCGGCTAATGGACTCCATGGGGGATGTATCGTGAGTGCCGGCCTGGCTTGGGCTGCACTGGCCATAGTCCAAGGCCCGCCCGAGGCGACGGTCGATTCTGGCCCAATTGTCGTCACTGGCGAACGGTCGGACCGGTCGGAGCGCGAAACCGCTTCAAGCCTGGTCGTTTTCACGGCCGACGACATGGAAACCGAAGCGGGCGCGGACCGGATCGACCAGCTGCTCGAGCAAATCCCGAACATCACTCTGGGCACGACTAGCCTTGGCCCGACCATAAGAGGCCAGAATACGACCGGCGTACTTCAGGACTTGCCGGCGTTCCTTGGTGGCACCCGCCCGCGGATGACCCTGCAGGTCGATGGCCGGGCCGTCGGCTTCAACGAATTCATCTATGCCGCAGCGCCGCTTTGGGACGTCAGCCAGGTCGAGATATATCGCAGTCCTCAATCGACGACCCAGGGCCGAAATTCGATTGCCGGCGCGATTTTCGTCGAGACCGAAGATCCGACATTTCATCCGGAAGGGCGCGCTCGAGCCGTTTATGGCGACATCGCCATGTCGCAGCTGTCGGTGGTGGGGTCCGCGCCGCTGATCGACCAGCAACTGGCCGTCCGCATAGCCGGTGACCTTCGCCTTGGGCACCCCGCAAGCAGGATCGCCGATCGAATGGTCGGAGTTGATCCCAATCATGACGATTATGGCCTGCTTCGCCTGAAGTTCCTGGCTGAACCCGATGCCGCACCCGGATTGCGGGTCGAAATGAGCATAGTCCATGCGCAATCGAAAATGCCGCAAGTCGAGAATGTTCGCGCGCCGTTCAAGGCGCGGCGCGACCCGTCGCCGACCTATGGCGTTTTCGGGTCGCGAACCAACTCGATCACCCTTCGCGCCGACTACGCGATTTCCCGGGACCTTCGGTCAAAATCGACGGTCAGCTATGGATCGAGCCGGATCCAACGCTATGCGCCGGTGGGTTTGGGCGAAGCCATCAACCTGGTCGAGGACTGGTCGGTCGAACAGTTGCTCAGCTGGCGTGGGTCGGACCAGGTCAGAGTGACAACGGGCGTCCATCACAGCCGCACCAGGCTGGATCAAACCATCAATCTCACGGCTGTTCTCGGTAACGGCGCCTTCAACGATCGGCAGGCCAGCACGGGTTTGTTCGGAGAGGTCGAGGTGAGCCCGATTGAAGATCTGAAAATCACCGCTGGCCTACGGTATCAGTCGGATTCCCAGCGGCGATCCGGCGGAATTGGTGGAACGCGGGTGTTCTTCCCGCTCGTCTTCGATGAATCGTTCGACGCGCTGCTTCCAAAGCTCACCGTGGCTTATGATTTGTCGCCGCAGGTCAAGGCCGGCCTGCTTGTCCAGCGGGCCTACAACCCCGGTGGGACCACCATCAATTTCGATAACGGCGGGCCGGACGTCTTCGGTCCCGAATATGCCTGGTCCTACGAGCTTTTCGGTCGTGCGGTCTTTGGCCGGGCCTCGATCACGTCGAACGTCTTTCACAGCAACTTTCGTGACGGCCAACGTGCCCAGTCTCGCGCCTATAGCGTTCCGGGCGGAGGCACGGCGTTCTGGGCGGAAATCGAAAACGTGCCCAGATCGCGAAGCAGCGGCGCCGAAGTGGCGATTGACTGGCCTTTGACGAATCGCTTGCGCTTCACCGGCGGCGCCGGCCTGCTTCGAACAAGAATTACGCGGACGGCATTGCCGGGCAACCCCATCAGCGGCAAGGAATTCCAGCGATCGCCGCATTTCACCGCAAGCGGATCGATCGACTGGCGGCCTTCGGACCGCCTCCGGCTGACGGCCAACGTCCGCTTTCACAGCGATTATTTCAGCACCGATGCCAACACGCCGGCGCTGCTGATCAAGGGCCATGCAATTGCCAACGCGCGGGCCGCTTGGACCGCCGGGAAGCTCACATTCTTCGGCTACGCCCGAAATCTCTTGGACACTTTCTACATGACCTACCTGGGAACAACGACGCAGGGAACAGCCGTGGATCCGCGAGAGCTCGGTATTGGCGCGCAGCTCGCCCTTTAAGCGACGTCAAGCTGATAATCGGGCTTGATGCCGCGCTTCGCCCAATAATCGGAAAGGCCGATCTCGTCACAAAGCGCGCTGAAACGAAGGTCTGCGCGCACGGCTGCCATCGGCGGCGTAAACAGCCACGGCGCGAAACGCCAGGCGGTGCTGTCGCGACTCGGCTTGGAAGGCCGGTCGCCGGCCTGGCGCGCAAGCGCGTAATGCGAGCCCAGGATTTCAAAGGAGGAGTCGATTTCACCAAGCGCCGACATCACCATCGTTGCTTGCCCTGCCAGATCCAGTCGCTTCTTCGACATCTCAAGGCTGGCTGACCTGGCGGCGGCAATGTTCGCCGGCGTGGGATTGTCGAGCGCAGTAAGGTTGACCTTCCACAGAGCCACGGACTCGGGGGAAAATCCCTGCGGAGTTTTGGACTTGTCCTCAAGCATCGCCAGCGCGGCTCGGACCCGGCCGGTGAAAGCGAGTATCGTGAACCTGGCGAACCGGACGAAGCGGTGTTTCGGCCAAAAACTCATGGCCTGATCACTAACCCTGTCCGCCTCTCCGGTACGGCCGGTAATCCAAAGCAGCTGGGCCCTTGGAAACTGGCTCCCGGCGGAAAGCGGGTCGACCGCCACCGCGCGCTCGGTAAACGCCAAGGCCTGTCGGCACAGGCCAACGCAGGTCAGGAACTCCCACAAATGCTTCATGACGTGGATATTGTCCGGAGCGGCTGAGAGTATCGAACGGAGCCGGTCTTCGGTCTCGGCGAAATCCAGCGCGGGACGGTGCAGCAGGAAATCCGCCAGCCGGGCGTGGGGCTCCCGGGGATCGATAGCAAGCGCGGCGCGGACGGCCTTTGCCGATTCCCGGGTTGCGGCCGACCCGGTGGATTCACCCACCTCCGGTCGCAAGGCGCGCGCGTAGGCGAACCGTCCCCATGCGCCGGCATCGTCCGGACGAATTTCTGCGGCCCGCTGAAAATAGGGCGCGGCATCGGCCGCTTGGTCCCGATACGAAAGCATTCGGTCCCCTTGTTCCATCAACTCGACGAACCGCTGATCCTGCCGCCGGTCAACCCACCAGAAACCGAGGCCGCCCGCTGCTACCAGTGCGGCGGCGCCAGCCAGGACGGTCCGCCGGTCAATCCGGCTTCGTGGCGCCCCGTCGAGGAGCGGCACGATCTCCCCGACGAGCCGGTAGCCCGTCCTCGGAATGGTTTCGACCTCGAAGGAGCCTGGCGCCGTTTCGCTGGCAATTCGCCTGACTTTGGCGATGGCCCGGTTCAGGCTGTCGTCACCGACCATCGCCCCGCCCCAGCATTCATCAAACAATTGGTTGCGGGTGACGACCTTGCCGGCAGCGTCGAGCAGAAGCAGGAAGACCTGCATCGTCCTTGGCTCCACCGACGTCACGCCGGCGGGCCCTTCCACCCGGCGGCGAGACGGGCTGATCGTCACGGGTCCAAGGTGCAGATCCGGACGGGCGGCAATGTCTCTTGTTCTTAACAATCGTAGTCCCCGGGAACTGGGATCGGCCTTTGGTCAGATAATCGTCGGCAATTGGCCATCGCACAAGCGGCGAGTTGCGAGCTGATTGCCGCGATGACCAATCGTTCCCTGGAGACCCCAATGCTGAAACTGATCGTGTTGGCCGCCTCGACGATGCTCCTTAGCGCATGCGGTGGCGGCGGCGGTGCGAATTCAACGCCGGCGCCGACACCGCCGCCTCCGCCACCTCCGCCTCCGCCGCCTCCGCCACCTCCGCCTCCGCCGCCGCCGTCATCGTCGACAGTGGCCATTTTCGCTGAGCCGACCGTCGGCACGTACGTATCGGTCGGCACGTGGACCAACGGCGGGGAATGGGTGATTGCTGGACTTCCAACGTCACCCGAAGATGACTTTCGCTTCACACAACTGGAAGGCACCCCGGCCAAGCAGCCCGTCATCCGCTACACCGCAGATGGGCGCTATGAGGTCGCGCTCCCGAATGAGAGCTTTGCAGCCTTGGCGCATTCCCCAACCGTGTCGAACCCAACGACAGACAACACGCAATTCGTCATGCCGCACGGCCGCACGTTTTCGATCTTCGGCGCCCGCGATCAGGGATATCGCTATTCCGAAATGGCCGCCTGGTGGCGGCCTGATCTGGACTTTGCTTTCACAGCGGACTTTGGGGCCGTCGCATTCGGTTCACCAACCCCGGGCTCGGGCGTGCCGCTTACCGGAAGTGCCACATTCACCGGATCGGTGCTCGGTGTCAGCGACTCGACGATGCCCGACGGCCAGGGCGCATTTCTCTTCAGGCCGGTGGACGGCACGGTCAGGCTCGCGTTCGACTTCGGTAGTGGAAACCTGAGCGGCGACATGCGCCTTTTCCTCAACGAAGGGATGAGTCCCGCCGATCTCGGGACGTTCGCTTTCAGCCAGACGGTCTTCGCGCGCGGCAGCACGACTTACTCGGGCAGCTTCTCGACCACGCTGCAGGGTTTCAACTTCTTCAACGGGCGCTTCACCGGCCCCACGGCCGAAGAGACGATCGGCAGCTGGGCGGTGCCTTTCCAGTATCTTGGAAACACGCACCAGGCGCTGGGCGCATGGATCGCCAGGCGCGGGAATTGAAGTGCCGCCGGCGGCCATTCTCGATCTAGGGTTGGCGCTTGCCGTGCTGGGCGGATCGCCATCGCTTGGCGGGTCTCCTTTGCAGGCTCCCGCCAACGGCCCGATTGTCCTGGATAGGCGGCAAATGCTGGAATGGGCCGAAAGGGCGCAGGCACGGGGCGATCGGGCCACTGCGATCCGGGTCTACCGGTCGATGCTGCTGGATGAGGATCAGGATGCCCGCCATGAAGCCAGGTTCCGGCTGGCGCGATTGCTTGCCCTTGATGGCAAGCTGAGCGAAGCCGCGATCCTGCTCCGGCAGGTGATTGACGACCGCCCCGACGCCGCTTCTGCCCGTTTCGCCATGGCGCAATTGCTGGTCAGGATCGGTGATGAAACCGCCGCGCGCCGCGAGCTGCGCGCGCTTCAGGCCACTCAGCTGCCTCTGGAATCGGCCCGGCTGGTCGATCGATTCTCCGATTCCCTGCGGATCCACAAGCCCTTCGGCGCCAGCATCGAGTTGGCGGTCGCGCCGGACAGCAACATCAACCGCGCCACCCGGTCCGACACGATCGGGACGGTCATCGGTCCGTTCGAGATCAGTGAAGACGGCCAAGCTGTATCTGGGACTGGGCTGGCGATCCGGGGACAATTGCATGGCCGTTTCGCGATCGGCGAGACCGCAAACCTGTCGGGCCGGCTGTCGGCCTCGGCCGACCTCTACGCCTCGGGTGCGTTCAACGATGTCGCGGTCGAGGCCACCGTTGGGCCGGAGTTGCGGCTGGGCAGGAACCTGGTCCGCCTCGAGGGGGGTGCGGGACGCCGCTGGTTCGGAGGACGGCCCTTCCTCGATTCCGCCCGCATTGCGGCTTCGGTTACACGGCCGCTCGGCAGGCGCGCGCAGATTCGCGCGACAGGGTCGGTCGCGGTCATTGATCATCGGTTGAATGACCTGCAGGATGGGCGAGCGTTCGGGGGCAGCGTCGCCATCGAGCGCGCCTTGTCCCCAACCACCGGGCTCGGCGTCTCGCTGGCCGGTGATCGCCAGGCGCTTCGCGATCCCGCTTATTCCACCTTCAGCTGGCGGGCCTCGGTCATCGGGTGGCGAGAAGTTGGCCGAACGACGTTGACTGCGACGGTCGATTACGGCCGGCTCGAGGCAGACGACCGCCTATTGCTTTTCCCCAGCAGGCGCCGGGAATCCTTCGCCCGCGCAAGCCTTGGAGCGACATTCCGGCAGTTCACCTTCCGCGGGTTCGCCCCCCTTGTCCGCTACAGCATTGAACGGAACCGGAGCAGTATCGAGGTGTATGATTACGCCCGCCGCCGCGCCGAGTTCGGGATTACACGGGCCTTCTGATTGCGCTTGCGGCGCGGTCCTGCCGCACCCACATGGCTTGTCCCGCGTTGACGCGACGCACTGCCTCGCGCTAATCAGAACAAAGCTGGAACGAACAGGCCGATATGCTGACCGACATTCCGAAGCATGGGTTTACCGCATGCTGACTCACATCAGCGTCCGCGGCGCGCGCGAGCATAACCTCAAGGGGATCGACGTCGACATCCCGCGGGAGTCGCTGACGGTCATCACCGGCCTGTCGGGATCGGGCAAGTCGAGCCTCGCCTTCGATACCATCTATGCCGAAGGGCAGCGCCGCTACGTCGAATCGCTGAGCGCCTACGCCCGCCAGTTCCTGGAGATGATGCAGAAGCCGGACGTCGAGCATATCGACGGCCTGTCGCCGGCCATCTCGATCGAGCAGAAGACCACCAGCCGCAACCCGCGCTCAACTGTCGCCACGGTCACGGAGATTTACGATTACATGCGCCTGCTGTGGGCGCGGGTGGGGGTGCCCTACTCCCCCGCCACCGGCCTGCCGATCGAGGCGCAGCAGGTCAGCCAGATGGTCGACCGGGTGATGCAGCTGCCCGAGGGCAGCCGCCACTATCTGCTCGCCCCCGTCGTCCGCGGCCGCAAGGGCGAGTATCGCAAGGAGTTGGCCGAATGGCAGAAGGCCGGCTTCACCCGGGTCCGCATCGACGGCGAGTTCTACGAGATCGACGAGGCGCCGGCGCTCGACAAGAAATACAAGCATGACGTGGAGGTGGTGGTCGACCGGATCGTGGTCCGCGACGGCATCGAAGCGCGGCTTGCGGACAGTTTCGAGGCGGCGCTGAAGCTTGCGGATGGGCTGGCGTATTTGGATCCGGCGGACCCTAATTCCCTCGCCCCCGGAGCGGGGAAGAGGGCGACTCACGAAGCGAGCGGGGAGAGGGGGTCGGACGCCAACGCGAAGACCCCTCTCCCTGCCCTCTCCCCTGCATCAGGGGAGAGGGAGAAGGAAGGGTTCAAGCTGGACTATGGCGTCCCCGGCCGGATCGTATTCAGCCAGAAATTCGCCTGCCCGGTCTCCGGCTTCACCATCGCCGAGATCGAGCCGCGCCTGTTCAGCTTCAACGCGCCGCAGGGCGCCTGCCCGGCCTGCGACGGGCTTGGCGAAAAACTGGTGTTCGACGAGGATCTGGTCGTCCCCAACCACTCCTTAAGCATCGCCAAGGGCGCGGTCGTGCCCTGGGCCAAGAGCCAGCCGCCCTCGCCTTATTACATGCAGGTGCTGGCCAGCCTGGCCCGCGCCTATGATTTCTCGCTGGACGTGCCGTGGAAGGACCTGCCGGCCGAAGCGCAGCAGGTCGTCCTGCACGGCACCAGGGGCCGCGCCGTCACCCTGCGCTTCATCGACGGCCGCAAGTCCTATGAAGTGAAGAAACCGTTCGAGGGCGTCATCGGCAACCTCAACCGCCGGATGCTGTCGACCGAGAGCGCCTGGATGCGCGAGGAATTGAGCCGCTACCAGTCCAGCCACCCGTGCGAGACCTGCGGCGGCGCCCGGCTCAGGCCCGAACCGCTCAGCGTCAGGATCGCCGGCGAGGACATCAGCCTGTCGTCGCGCCGAAGCGTCGCCGATGCGCTGGCCTGGTTCGGCAGCCTTGCGGACAAGCTCACGCCCCAGCAGCGCGAAATCGCCCACGCCATCCTCAAGGAAATCAACGCCCGGCTCGGCTTCCTGCACAATGTGGGCTTGGACTATCTCAACCTCGACCGCACCAGCGGCACCCTGTCCGGCGGCGAGAGCCAGCGCATCCGCTTGGCCTCGCAGATCGGCTCCGGCCTGTCGGGCGTCCTCTATGTCCTCGACGAACCGTCGATCGGCCTCCACCAGAAGGACAATGACCGGCTGCTCGAAACCCTCAAAAGGCTCCGCGGCCTGGGCAATACGGTGCTGGTGGTGGAGCATGACGAGGAGGCGATCCGCGCCGCCGACCATGTCATCGACATGGGGCCCGGCGCCGGGGTGCATGGCGGCGAGGTGGTCTGCGCAGGAACGCTCGACGAATTGCTCGCCTGCGAAGGCTCCATCACCGCCGATTATCTCTCCGGCCGGCGCGAGGTGCCGCTCCGCGCCACCCGCCGCAAGGGCACGGGCAAGTCTGTCACCGTCCACGGCGCTACCGCCAACAACCTCCAGAATGTCACCGCCAGCTTCCCGCTCGGCACCTTCACCTGCGTCACCGGCGTTTCCGGCTCTGGCAAGTCGAGCCTGACCATCGACACGCTCTATGCGGCGGCCGCCCGCACCCTCAACGGCGCCCGAATCCTCGCCGGCGCGCATGAGAAAGTGACCGGCCTCGAGCAGCTCGACAAGGTGATCGACATCGACCAGTCGCCG
>DASSPS010000016.1:0-25001 GCA_035699505.1 Sphingomicrobium sp.
GGCATCATCAAGGTTGGCGAGGAAGTCGAGATCGTCGGCATCCGCGACACCCAGAAGACCGTCGTCACGGGCGTCGAGATGTTCCGCAAGCTGCTCGACCAGGGCCAGGCCGGCGACAATATCGGCGCGCTGATCCGCGGCGTCGGCCGTGAAGACGTCGAGCGCGGCCAGGTTCTGGCCAAGCCCGGCTCGATCACGCCGCACACCGACTTCAAGGCGGAAGTCTACGTTCTGTCCAAGGACGAGGGCGGCCGTCACACGCCATTCTTCGCCAACTATCGTCCGCAATTCTACTTCCGCACGACCGACGTGACCGGCGAAGTCGTCCTTCCGGACGGTACCGAGATGGTCATGCCGGGCGACAATGTGAACCTCGGCGTCAAGCTGATCGCTCCGATCGCCATGGATCCGGGCCTGCGCTTCGCCATCCGCGAAGGCGGCCGGACCGTCGGCGCGGGGGTTGTCGCCGAGATTACTAAGTAATATAGGGCGCTTGCCGCGCGATTCTGGATCAGGGTCGCGCGGCTCGCTTTTGTAGCAGTTTCACGGTCGGCCAGGCGGCGCGCTGCCTCGGCAGGCCGAATGTTGATTTTGGTTTCGAACTGCCGGTTCGGCAGCGAGAAGCAGGCTCTTTCGCATCGGTAGGGACATGGAAACGCAGAACATCCGGATTCGCTTGAAGGCGTTCGATCATCGAGTGCTCGATCAGGCTACTGGCGACATTGCCGATACGGCACGCCGCACGGGTGCTCTTATCCGCGGACCCATTCCCCTGCCGACGCGTATTGAGAAGTTCACCGTCAACCGTTCGCCGCACATCGACAAGAAGTCGCGGGAGCAGTTCGAGGTGCGCACCTACAAGCGGCTGCTCGATATCGTGCAGCCGACGCCGCAGACCGTCGATGCGCTGATGAAGCTCGACCTGGCCGCCGGCGTGGACGTCGAGATCAAACTGGCCTAACGGCCGGACGCGCGCTTAGCGCGGACATACGGAGGATACCGCGAGGCAATGCCTCGGCTGCGTCCCCGCCGTCTCGTGGCGACACGAGGCACTAGCCCAGGCGGGGCGTGCGGAAAATTTGACGGGCTACATGCACCTGGAATGGTCCAGGTGCCTCTGTTGAGGAGTTTTTGGTCATGCGCACTGGCGTGATCGCGAAGAAGGTCGGAATGACCCGCCTTTTCCAGGCGGACGGTCGGCACGTGCCGGTCACCGTCCTGCAGCTGGATAGTGTTCAGGTCGTCGGCCGCCGCGAAATGGATCGGGACGGCTACACCGCCGTGCAGCTGGGCGCCGGCAAGGCGAAGGCGAAGAATGTCGCCAAGCCGCAGCGCGGGGCGTTCGGCAAGGCCGAGGTCGAGCCCAAGGCCCGCGTCGCCGAATTCCGGGTCGCCGAGGACGCCCTGCTCGACGTTGGCAAGGAAATCAGCGCCGACCATTTCGTCGCCGGCCAGATGGTCGACGTTTCCGGCGTCACGCAGGGCAAGGGCTTCGCCGGCGCCATGAAGCGCTGGGGCTTCGGCGGTCTTCGCGCCACCCACGGCGTGTCCGTGTCGCACCGTTCGCACGGGTCGACCGGCAACCGCCAGGATCCAGGCCGGGTGTTCAAGAACAAGAAGATGGCCGGGCACATGGGCGCCCGCAACCGCACCCAGCAGAACCTGGAGGTCGTCCGCACCGATCCGATCCGCGGCCTGCTGTTCATCAAAGGCTCGGTTCCGGGCCACAAGGGCAGCTGGCTGACCGTCCAGGACGCGGTCAAGCTGCCGCGCAACGACAGCGCGCCTTATCCGGCCGGTTTCCTGGAGGAAGCCAAGCTGGACGAGATCGAAGTCCCGGCCGCCGGCCTGGTCGACGATGCCGCGGTCCACGAAATCCCGGCCCTGCCGAGCGACGAGGAAGTCGCGGCCATCGCGGCCGAGCAGGAAGCCGGCGCCGCCGCCGAGGCGGAAGCCGAAGCGGTGGCCGAGGCTGACGCCGCCGACGCGGCCCAGGCCGCCGACAATGAAAAGGCCAGCGCGGCCGAGGATGGCGCCAAGCCTGCCTCCGACGCCGACGAAGGCAAGGAAGGCTAAGCCATGAAGGTCAAGGTCCAAACCCTCGACGCCAAGGCTGGCGGCGATATCGAGCTCAACGACGAGATTTTCGCCGTCGAGCCGCGCGCCGACATCCTTCACCGCGTCGTCACCTGGCAGCTCGAAAGGCGCCGGGGCACCGCGCGTGCCGCGCGCGAGCGGTCGGAAGTCGCCCGCACGGGCAAGAAGTTCGGCCGGCAGAAGGGTGGCGGCACGGCTCGCCACGGCGATCGGCGCGCCCCGATCTTCATCGGCGGCGGCAAGGCCCACGGTCCCCGCGTCCGCGACTTCAATCCGTCGCTGAACAAGAAGATTCGCACCCTTGGCCTGCGGATGGCGCTGTCGGCGAAGGCCAAGGACGGAAACCTCATCGTCGTCGACAATCTCGATGTCGCCGAGGGCAAGACAAGGATGCTGCGCGAGAAGCTCGGCAAGCTCGGCTTCGGCAAGACCGCGCTCGTGATTGACGGGGACGCGCTCAACGTCGGTTTCGCCCGCGCCTCGTCGAACCTCGGCAGCATCAACCTGATGCCCGCCGTCGGCGCCAACGTTTACGACATCATGCGCCACGAGACGCTGGTCCTGACCCGCGCCGCGGTCGAGAAACTGGAGGCCCGTTTCAATGGCTAAGAAGCAGGCAGCGGCGGCCGTCGACGCCCGCCATTACGACATCGTGCTCGCCCCGCACATCACCGAGAAGTCGACGATGCTGTCCGAGCATAACGCCGTTGTCTTCAGGGTCGCTGGCGGCGCATCGAAGCCGGAGATCAAGGCCGCGGTCGAAGCGCTGTTCGGGGTTTCGGTGACGAACGTGAACACGATGGTCACCAAGGGCAAGAGCAAGCGCTGGAAGGGCAAGCCCTATCAGCGGTCCGACTTCAAGAAGGCGATTGTCACGCTGGCGGAAGGCCAGTCGATCGACATCACCGAAGGGGTGAAGGCGTAATGGCACTCAAGCAATATAAGCCGACCTCGCCGGCGCGCCGCGGGCTCATCCTCGTCGACAAGTCGGCGCTGTGGAAGGGCAAGTCCGTCAAGGCGCTGACCGAAGGCAAGCGCAAGACCGGCGGCCGCAACAACAAGGGCCATGTGACGTCGCGCGGCATCGCCGGCGGCCACAAGCAGAAGTATCGGATCATCGACTTCAAGCGGCGCACCTGGGACGTGGCGGCGACCGTAGAGCGGCTCGAATATGACCCCAACCGGTCGGCCTTCATCGCCCTCGTCACCTACGAAGGCGGCGATCAGGCCTATATCATCGCGCCGCAGCGCCTGGCCCCGGGCGACAAGGTCGTCGCCGGCAAGAAGGTCGACGTGAAGCCGGGCAATGCGATGGAAATCGGCCAGATGCCGGTCGGTACCATCGTCCATAATGTCGAGCTCAAGCCCGGCAAGGGCGGCCAGATCGCCCGCGCCGCCGGCACCTATGTGCAGGTCGTCGGCCGCGACAAGGGCATGGTCATCGTCCGCCTCAATTCCGGCGAACAGCGCTATGTCCGTTCCGACTGCATGGCCACGGTGGGCGCGGTGTCGAACCCCGACAACGCCAACCAGACGCTGGCCAAGGCGGGCCGCAGCCGCTGGCTGGGAAAACGGCCGCTGACCCGCGGCGTCGCCAAGAACCCGGTCGACCACCCGCACGGCGGTGGCGAGGGCCGGACCTCGGGCGGCCGCCATCCGGTCACCCCCTGGGGCAAGCCGACCAAGGGTGCCCGCACCCGTCACAACAAGGCGACCGACAAGTTCATCATCCGGTCGCGTCACGCGAAGAAGAAGGGTTAAACCATGGCCCGTTCCGTCTGGAAAGGTCCGTTCGTCGAGCTGTCGCTGCTGAAGAAAGCGGAAGCCGCTCAGGACAGCAGCAAGCGCGCGCCGATCAAGACCTGGTCGCGCCGCTCGACCATCCTGCCGCAGTTCGTCGGCCTGACCTTCAATGTCTACAACGGCCGCAAGTTCGTGCCGGTGTCGGTCAATGAGGACATGGTCGGCCTGAAGCTCGGTGAGTTCGCGCCGACCCGCTTCTTCCCGGGCCATGCGTCGGACAAGAAAGGCAAGCGCTGATGGGTAAGCAGGCAGCCCCGCGCAAGGTCGGCGACAAGGAAGCGCTGGCCGTGGGCAACACCATCCGCGGTTCGGCGCGCAAGCTGAACCTGGTCGCCGGCCTGATCCGCGGCCGCAAGGTCGAGGAAGCGCTGAACATTCTGAAGTTCTCGCCCAAGGCGATGGCCGACGATGTCCGCAAGGTGCTGGCGTCCGCCGTGGCCAATGCCGAGAACAACCATAACCTCGACGTCGACGCGCTGGTCATCGCCGAGGCCAGCGTAGGCAAGTCGATCTCGATGAAGCGTTTCGCCACCCGCGCCCGCGGCCGGTCGAGCCGCATCGTCAAACCGTTCAGCCGAATCCGCGTCGTCGTGCGCGAGCAGGAAGAAGCGTAACTTATGGGCCAGAAATCCTCTCCCGTCGGGCTCCGACTGCAGATCAACCGGACCTGGGACAGCCGCTGGTTCGCGGAAGGCCAGGATTACGGCCGTCTGCTGCTCGAGGACCTCAAGATCCGCCGCTACATCATCGAGAGCCTGCCGCAGGCGGCGATCTCGAAAGTGGTGATCGAGCGTCCGGCGAAGCTGTGCCGCATTTCCATCTATGCCGCGCGCCCCGGCGTGATCATCGGCAAGAAGGGCAGCGACATCGAGAAGCTGAAGAAGAAGCTGTCGTCGATGACCTCGTCCGACGTCAGCCTCAACATCGTTGAAATCCGCAAGCCGGAGATCGACGCCCGGCTCGTCGCTCAGGGCGTCGCCGACCAGCTTGAGCGCCGGATCGCCTTCCGTCGCGCCATGAAGCGCGCCGTCCAGTCGGCGCTTCGACTTGGCGCGGAAGGCATCCGGATCACCTGCGCCGGCCGCTTGGGCGGCGCCGAGATCGCCCGCACCGAATGGTATCGCGAAGGCCGCGTGCCGCTGCACACCCTCCGCGGCAACGTCGATTATGCCGAAGCCGAGGCGCACACCGCTTATGGCGTTTGCGGCGTCAAGGTGTGGATCTTCAAGGGCGAAATTCTCGGCCACGACCCGCTCGCCCAGGACCGGCTGATGATGGAGGCCCAGACCTCCGGAGTCCGCCCGGCCCGCGACGACGACCGGCGCCGGTAAGGAAAACAGACGATGCTGCAACCAAAGCGCACCAAGTTCCGCAAGGCCTTCAAGGGCCGGATCCATGGCAATGCCAAGGGCGGGACCGAGCTGAACTTCGGCGCCTATGGCCTCAAAGCCATGGAGCCGGAGCGGATCACCGCGCGCCAGATCGAGGCGGCCCGCCGCGCGATCACGCGTCACATCAAGCGGTCCGGCCGCTTGTGGATCCGCATTTTCCCGGACGTTCCGGTCAGCTCAAAGCCGGCCGAGGTCCGCATGGGCTCGGGCAAGGGCAGCCCGGAATTCTGGGTTGCCCGGGTCAAGCCGGGCCGCATCCTGTTCGAACTCGACGGCGTCCCCGGCCCGCTCGCCAAGACCGCTTTCGAGCGCGCCGCCGAGAAGCTGCCGATCAGGACCAAGGTCGTTGCCCGTCTGGGCGAGAGCCTGGTCGAGGAGGACCGCTAGGATGGCCAAGAAGGACGATATCAAGGTGGCGACCGACGACCAGCTGCAGCAGCAGCTGCTCGACCTGAAGCGCGAGCAGTTCAACCTGCGCTTTCAGGCGGCGACCAACCAGCTGGAGAAGCCGAGCCGCGTTCGCGAAGTGCGCCGCACCATCGCGCGCATCAAGACGCAGCAAAATCATCGCGCCCGCGCCGAAGCGGCGAAGGGTTGAGGAGAGTATAAATGCCAAAGCGCGTCCTCAGCGGCACTGTGGTGTCCGACAAGGGTGACAAGACTGTGGTCGTGCGCGTCGAGCGGCGCGTCAAGCACCCGCTCTACGGCAAGATCATCAAGCTGTCGAAGAAGTACCATGCCCATGACGAGGACAATGCCTATCGTCAGGGCGAGCAGGTCCGCATCGAGGAGTGCGCTCCCCTGTCCAAGCTGAAGAGCTGGACGGTGCTCGACCGGATCGGCGCGGCGAAGGCCGTCGCCATCGAGATTCACGAGCCGGAGACGACCATGCCCGAGGCCGAGCCCGCAAAGCCCGCCAAGGAAAAGGCCGAAAAGCCGGCCAAGACCGCTGCGAAGAAGTCCAAGGCCAAGGCCGAAGACGTCGCCGACGCGGACGCCTGAAAAGAGTTTGAGAGGATAAGGGTCGAACCATGATCCAGATGCAGTCCAACCTTGAGGTTGCTGACAATAGCGGGGCCAAGCGCGTCCAGTGCATCAAGGTGCTGGGCGGCTCCAAGCGCCGTACCGCCGGCGTCGGCGACATCATTGTCGTTTCCGTCAAGGAAGCGGCGCCGCGTGGCCGCGTCAAGAAGGGCGATGTGCACCGCGCCGTCATCGTCCGCACGGCGAAGGACATCCGCCGCCCGGACGGGTCGGTGATCCGCTTCGATTCGAACGCGGCGGTGCTGGTCAACAAGAATGAGGAGCCGATCGGCACCCGCATCTTCGGCCCGGTCGTGCGCGAGCTCCGCGCCAGGAAGCATATGAAGATCATCAGCCTTGCGCCGGAGGTGCTGTAACCATGGCCGCGCAGAAGATCCGCAAGGGCGACACGGTCGTGATCCTGTCCGGCAAGGACAAGGGCAAGACCGGCGAGGTCACCAAGGCCATGCCGAAAGACGGCAAGGTGGTCGTGGCCGGCGTCAATGTCGCCGTTCGCCACCGCAAGCCGACCCAGGTCAACCCGCAGGGTGGGCTGGAGCGCAAGGAGGCGCCCCTGCACGTGTCCAAAGTTGCCATTGCCGACCCGAAGACGGGCAAGCCGACGCGCGTTCGTTTTGAAACCAGGGACGGGAAGAAGGTCCGCGTGGCCGCCAAGTCCGGGGAGTTGATCAATGGCTGACGAAGACAAGAAGGTCGACGAGGCGCAGGAGTCGACGGCCGAGCAGGTCGAGCTCGTCGGCGAGGCCAAGAAGGCCGAAGCCGAGGCGATTGAGGCTCTGCCGAAGGTGGAAGAAGCTGCGGTGCCGCAGGCCAAGAAGACCGCCGCTCAGCCTTCCAAGACCCCGAAGGGCTACACCCCGCGCCTGAAGAAGGATTATGAGGATCGCATCGTCCCGGCGATGATCGAGCGGTTCGGTTACAAGAACCGTCTGCAAGTTCCGAGGCTCGACAAGATTGTCATCAACATGGGCGTCGGCGAGGCGACCCAGGACAAGAAGCGCGTCGAGGCGGCCGCCGCCGAGATGCAGGCGATTTCCGGCCAGAAGCCGGTCATCACCAAGGCCAAGAAGTCGATCGCCCAGTTCAAGCTGCGCGAAGGCATGCCGATCGGCTGCAAGGTCACCTTGCGCCGCGACCGCATGTTCGAAGTCCTGGACCGTCTGGTCACCATCGCGCTGCCGCGCGTCCGCGACTTTCGGGGTCTCAACCCCAAGTCGTTCGACGGCCGGGGCAATTATGCTATGGGCCTGAAAGAGCAGATCGTCTTCCCCGAGATCAATTACGATCAGATCGACACGGTCCGGGGCATGGACGTGATTGTCACCACCACCGCGAATACGGACGACGAAGCGCGCGAACTGCTGCGCCTCTTCAACTTCCCGTTCCCGGCCGAAACTGAGGAAAAGCAGGCCGCCTGAGGGCGCCCGCTTAGGAGAAGAACTTAAGTCATGGCGAAACTGAGTTCGATCAACAAGAACGAGCGTCGCAAGAAGCTCGTCCTGAAATATGCGGCGAAGTACGAAAAGCTTCGGGCGATCGCGGACGATGAGTCCAGGGACGATACCGAGCGGCTGATCGCACGGCTGAAAATGGCTGAATTGCCGCGCAACGGAAATCCGACGCGTGTCCGCAACCGGTGCGAGCTCACCGGTCGGTCGCGCGCTTATTATCGCAAGTTCCGCTTGTCGCGGATCATGCTTCGGGAACTGGCCAACAAGGGCCTGATCCCGGGCGTAACGAAGTCGAGCTGGTAAGGGCTGCGCATGGCGATGACCGATCCACTGGGTGATATGCTCACCCGCATTCGCAACGGCCAGCAGGCGCGCAAGGATAGTATCCTGACGCCGGCGTCGAAGTTGCGTTCCCATGTCCTCGACGTGTTGAAGCGCGAAGGCTATATCCGCGGCTATTCGGAAGAAGAGCTTGCCGGCCAGAAGGGCCTGCGCATCGAGCTCAAATATTTCGAAGGCCAGCCGGCCATCCAGCACCTCGCGCGCGTGTCGAAGCCTGGCCGCCGGGTCTATTCCGGCTCAAAGGAGCTGCCGCGTATCCGCAACGGCCTCGGCACGGTGATCGTGTCGACCCCGCGCGGCGTCCTCTCGGACTCGGAAGCCCGCGAACAGAATGTCGGCGGCGAAGTTCTGGCGGAGGTATTCTAAGATGTCCCGCATTGGAAAACGGCCGGTCCCGCTGCCGTCTGGCGTTACGGCAAGCACCGAGGACAAGATCCTGTCGGTAAAGGGTCCCAAGGGCACCCTGCAGCTGCAGATGCGCGACGAGATCAGTTACGACATCTCGGACGAAGGCATCAGCGTGCAGCCGGCGAACACGACCCAGGCGGCGCGCGCCTTCTGGGGAATGCAGCGGACGCTCGTCCAGAATCTTGTCACCGGCGTCAGCGAGGGCTTCACCAAGGTCCTCGAGATCACCGGCGTCGGCTATCGCGCCGCGGCGCAGGGCCGCAACCTGCGCCTGCAACTCGGCTACAGTCACGACGTCAATTATGCCCTGCCGGAAGGCGTCGACGTCAAGACTCCCGACCCGAACACGGTCGAGATCAGCGGCATCGACAAGCAGGCGGTCGGGCAGGTCGCCGCCGAAATCCGCCGCTGGCGCAAGCCCGAGCCCTACAAGGGCAAGGGCATCAAGTATCGCGGCGAGTATATCTTCCGCAAAGAAGGCAAGAAGAAGTAAGCCATGGCGAAACTCTCTCTCTTCGATCGACGCCGCCGCAGGGTGCGCACGGCCCTTCGGGGCCGCGCCGCCGGCAAGCCTCGGCTGTCCGTCCACCGGTCGGGCCGTCACATCTACGCGCAGGTCATCGACGATGCGGCCGGCAAGACGATCGTGTCCGCGTCGACCCTCGACAAGGATCTCAAAGGCAAGACCGGGGCGACCCGCGATGGTGCCGCGAGCGTCGGCAAGACGCTTGCCGAGCGGGCCAAGAAGGCCGGCGTGTCGAAGGTCGTGTTCGATCGCGGCGGCTTCCTGTTCCATGGCCGGGTAAAAGCCCTGGCCGATGCCGCCCGCGAAGGCGGATTGGAGTTCTAAATGGCTGACGAACAAGACACACCGCAGGTTGCCGATGCGCCCGCGACGGAAGCACCGGCCGCGGCTCCGCCCGCTGCCGAGGCGCCGGCCGAGCAGCCGCAAGCGCCGCCGGCCCGCGAAGGTCGCGGTCCGCGCGGCGGTCGTGGGGGCGGCGGCGGCCGTGGCCGTGGCGGCGGCGACCGTGGCGGCGGCCGTGGCCGGCGTGACGACCGTCGGGGCGGTCGTGGCGGCGATGATGACGGCGGCGAGGAACTGATCGAGAAGCTGGTTCACATCAACCGTGTCTCGAAGACGGTCAAGGGCGGCAAGCGCTTCGGTTTCGCGGCCTTGGTCGTGGTCGGCGACGGCAAAGGCAAGGCCGGCTTCGGTCATGGCAAGGCGCGCGAAGTTCCGGAAGCGATCAGCAAGGCCACGGCGGCGGCCAAAAAGGCCATGATCCGGGTGCCGCTGCGCGACGGCCGGACGCTGCACCATGACGGCAACGGCCATTTCGGCGCTGGCCGGGTGACGCTTCGTTCGGCTCCGGCAGGCACCGGCATCATCGCCGGTGGGCCGATGCGCGCCATCTTCGAAAGCCTCGGCGTTGCCGACGTCGTGACCAAGTCGGTTGGTACGTCCAACCCCTACAACATGATCCGGGCGACCTTCGAGGCGCTGAAAGAGCAGACGAGCCCGCGCTCGGTTGCCCAGCGGCGCGGCAAGAAGGTCGCCGACCTGCTCGGACGGGGCGGCGCCAATGCCGCCGAAGCCGAGGCCCAGGCCGAAGCGATCGCGGAGTAATCTCAATGGCGAAGATCAAGATCACGCAGACCGGTTCGCCGATCCGCCGCGACAAGACGCAGCGGGCGACTCTGGTCGGCCTTGGCCTCAACAAGATGCGCCGCACCGTGGAAGTGGAAGAAACCCCTGAGGTTCTCGGCCAGGTCCGCAAGGTCCAGCATCTGGTGAGCGTCGAGGCTGCCTAACCCAATCCCGCTCTTAGGGGCATGCGCGACAAAAGCGAAAGCGAGTGCACGACCATGAAACTGAACGAAATCCGCGATAACCCTGGCGCCCGCAAGAGCCGAGTCCGCGTCGGCCGCGGCATAGGTTCGGGCCTAGGCAAGACCGCCGGCCGTGGCCAGAAAGGCCAGACGAGCCGGTCCGGCGTGTCGATCTTCGGCTTCGAAGGCGGCCAGATGCCGCTCCACATGCGGCTGCCGAAGCGCGGCTTCAATAATATCTTTGCCAAGGATTATGCCGAAGTGAACCTCGGCGCAGTGCAAAAAGCGCTCGATGCCAAGAAGCTCGACGCCAAGGGCACGGTCGATCACGCGGCGCTCAAAGCCGCTGGCTTGGCGCGCGGCGGCAAGGACGGCGTTCGGCTGCTTGGCAAGGGCGAACTCAAGACCAAGCTGGCGTTCAAGGTCGCCGGAGCGTCCAAGGGCGCTCGCGAAGCGGTCGAGAAGGCCGGCGGTTCGATCGAAATCGTCGAGCGCAAACAGCCGGCCGAGCTTGCTGCCGCCAAGAAGGGCAAGGTGCGCGAGGCGCGAATCGCCGACAAGGCCGCCAAGACTGCGATGGCCAAGGCCTGAGTCGTCATTGCGCGTAGCGAGGCACTCCAGATTGGAGCGCTTCGTTGAGTAGCGGTTTCGGCAAGCCCCGGCTTGCCTCCAAGCGCTACTCCTCGCAATGACGGAAGTGCGGCCTATATGAGCTGCACCGGATAGGGGAATCTCACGAGCATGGCATCCGCAGCCGAACAATTAGCGTCCAATATCAGCCTTTCCGGCTTCTCGAAGGCGACCGAGCTCAAAAAGCGGCTGTGGTTCACGCTGGGCGCGCTGATCCTGTTCCGCTTCCTGTCCTTCGTGCCGATTCCGGGCATCGATCCGGCGGCCATGGCGGCACTCTTCCAAACCCAGCGCGGGGGAGTCCTCGACTTCTTCAACACTTTCTCCGGCGGAAGCCTGGAGCGGATGAGCATCATCGCTCTCGGCGTCATGCCTTACATCACCGCCTCCATCGTCGTTCAGCTCGGCGCCACGCTCTATCAGCCGTGGCAGGTGCTGAAGAAAGAAGGCGAGACCGGGCGCAAGAAGCTCAACCAATATACGCGTTACCTGACCGTCGCCCTGACCATGGTGCAGGGCTACTGGATCGCGGTCGGCCTAGAGACTCTCGGCGCCGGGCAAGGCATCACCGCGGTTGTCGAGCCCGGCATGGTGTTCCGGGTCGCCGCGACGATCAGCCTGGTCGGCGGTACCCTGTTCCTGATGTGGCTGGGCGAACAGATCACCAGCCGCGGCATCGGCAACGGCGTCTCGTTGATCATCATGGCCGGCATCGTCGCGACCCTGCCGCAGGCGCTGGCGCAATTGTTCGAAGGCGGCCGCACCGGCACCATGGACCCGCTCATCATTTCGCTGATCGTCGCCCTGGCCGTCGGCCTGGTCATCGGCATCTGCTTCATGGAGCGGGCGCAGCGCCGGGTGCTGATCCAATATCCCAAGCGCCAGACGGCACGCGGGGTCATGGCGCAGGAGCACAGCCACCTGCCGATCAAGATCAACATTTCGGGCGTGATCCCGCCGATCTTCGCCTCGTCATTGCTGCTGATGCCGCTGACCGTGATCCAGATGTCGGGCGCTCAGAGCAATCCAAACGCCAGTGACTGGCTGATCACCATCAGCACCTATTTGCAGCATGGTTCGCCGCTTTACCTTCTGCTCTATGGCGCCGGCATCGCCTTCTTCTGCTTCTTCTACGCCGCGGTGCAGTTCAATTCGGAGGACACGGCCGACAATCTGAAGCGCCACGGCGGCTTCATCCCGGGCATCCGGCCCGGCAAGGCGACCGAAAATTATTTCGATTATCTGGTCGGCCGGATCACCGTGCTCGGCGCGGCGTACCTGGTCATCATCTGCCTCATTCCGGAAATCCTGTTCAGCCAGGCTGGCGTGCCATTCTATCTGGGCGGCACGAGCCTGCTGATCGTCGTCAACGTGACGATGGACACGGTTGCGCAGATCCAGAGCCACCTCATCGCTCACCAGTATGGCGACCTGATCAAGCGGGCGAAGCTCAAGACCGGGCGCCGCCGCTAGAACGATTGCGGGGGCCATGATCAACATCATCCTTCTTGGTCCGCCGGGTGCCGGCAAGGGTACTCAGGCGGCCCGGCTCCAGGCGACACGCGGCATGGTTCAGCTGTCGACAGGCGACATGCTGCGCAGCGCGCGCGACGCCGGCACGCCGGTCGGCCTCAAGGTTCGGGCGGTGATGGACGCCGGCGAGCTGGTCAGCGACGCCATCGTCAGCGCCCTGATCGGCGAGCATCTCGACGCCATCGACGGCACGGGCGCGATCTTTGACGGTTATCCCCGGACTCAGGCCCAGGCGGAAGCGCTCGACCTCCTGCTGACGGAGCGCGGCCGGCAGCTCGACCATGTCATCGAACTGGTCGTGGATGAAGACGAACTCGTGCGCCGCATTTGTGGCCGATTCACCTGCGCCAATTGCGGCGCGCCCTATCACGATGAGTTCAGGCGGCCAGCGGTCGACGGCATCTGCGATGTCTGCGGATCGACCCATTTCAAACGCCGGCCTGACGACAATGAGCAGACAGTTCGAACACGAATGGCCGAATATCGCGCCAAGACCGCGCCGATCCTGCCTTATTATCGGCAGCGCGACCTCGTCCGATCGGTCGACGGCATGGCATCGGTAGGGGATGTCGCGGCGGCGATCGACGCCATCCTCGACAGTTAGGGCCGGCCGTTGCATCTTCCCCGCGAACGCGAGGGGAAGATGATGAAGTGGATATTGGCGATGGCGCTTGGGCTTGGCACTACGCCGGCGGCGGCCGAGGTTGTCAGCAGTGGGGCCAATGGCTTTCGCGTGCGCCACACCGTGCAGATCGTTGCACCGACGCAAAATGCCTTTGAGGCCTTTACCCAGGTCGGCGGCTGGTGGGATGGCGAGCACACCTATAGCGGCGATGCCGCAAACCTCAGCCTGGCCGTTTCGCCTGGCGGTTGCTTTTGCGAACGTATTCCCAAGACCGGCGGCGGAATCGAGCATTTGCGAGTCGCCTACGTCGAGCCTGGGCAGCGGCTGGTCCTGACCGGCTCGCTCGGGCCCTTGCTCTACGAGGCGACGACCGGTGTCATGGACGTGAAAGTCGAACGGATTGCGGGCGGATCGCGGGTGGTCCTGGACTATAAGGTGGCAGGCTTTGCCGATGGCAATGCCCAGGCGATGGCGCCGCTCGTCGATTCGGTTCTCGGCAACCAGATGAAACGCTTCCGCACCTACGCCGCCAAGCGGCCGCGTAACTAGACCCTTTCGAGGGTGACGAAGGCAAAGGCGGGCGTGTCGCCGTCCGCAGCGTGATGCTCACGAGCCAGTTCCCGCCATTCGCCGCTGTGGCGGGGGTCCGCCATAACGGTGTTGCCATCGATCTCGGCGATTATTTCGGTGAGCTCGATCCGGTTCGCATAAGGCAGGAAGAGGTCGAAGATTTCGGCGCCGCCAATGACGGAGATTGCCGCGTCGCCGGCGGCCCGCAGCGCTTCATCGACGCTGTAAACGATCTCCGCGCCCCCCGCCTGCCAGGTTCGATCCCGGGTCAGGACGAGGTGCCGCCTGCCTGGAAGAACCCCGGGCAGGCTGTCAAAGGTCCGCCGGCCCATGACCATCACCGTGCCGGTGGTCAGCCGCTTGAAGCGTTTGAGGTCGGCGGAAATGTGCCAGGGCAGCCTGCCGTCGCGGCCGATCACGCCGTTGGTGGCGCGCGCGACGACGAGAGTGACCGGCTGGCGGTTCACGCCTTGGTCGCGGCCGTCATCAGATAGGTGCGGCGGCCGGTCCGAAAGGCGTCATATTTCCGGCTGCCTTCGACCGCGGCATAATTGTTCAGCTGCGCGCCGAGGAAAAGCTTGGCAAGCAATGGCGCCCGCGTTCGGATAACGTCGCGGCGCCGACCGCTGTCGAGGCGGCAGGCCTCTGCGACATTGGCGGTGATGTCGCTGAACTCGGCCTCAAACCCGGCCGCCTTCAGCGCCTCGCGGGCCGAGTCCGCTTTTTCGGTTCGGAAGCTGTCGGTGTACAGGAACAGGCCGTCGGGCTTCAGGACGCGGTGCACCTCGCGGAAAAACTGGTCACGGTCGGCATAGTCGTTCGATGCCTCGACGTTCAGCAGCACATCGAAGGTTGCGTCCGGGAATGGCAGGTCGAGCGCGCTTCCTTCGACGAAATGCAGTCGATCGCTTTCGCCGTATGTCTTTCGACAGAATTCGACCGCAGAAGCGGCAACGTCGAGGCCAGTCGCATCGAACGCAGACGGATGGTCTGCCAGCGCCGCGTTGAGCCCGCCGCCGCGGCCGCAACTCACCTCAAGCAGCTTGAGCGTAGGCTTGATCTCCCGCCTGACGGCGAGCCGGCGGAACAGCTCGCGATACATCTGGTGCTGGAATCGCTGCGGGTGATGGCCCTCGGCCGGCGCGAAGCCGTAATTGTTGGTGGTCGTGTCGCCCCAGTCGATCGCGTAGAACCGGTTCCACAGCGCCGGGCGATTGGCGTGATCGTCGCGCGCGGCTCGCACCCGGCGCTTCACCGCCTTCGTCGCCACCGCGCCGATTACCGCCGCCGCGCCGATCGCCCCAACTGCCCACCACAATGCCATTTCTACCCTTTCGGAAACCGGGGCGCTGTTTGGCCCTCGCCGCGGGCAATGCCAAGCCCGTGAATTGACGCTATGGTCATGACGATGACGACGCGGCTTCCAAGCAACAGTGCCGACCGGCAGCGGCTGATCGCCGCCGTCCGGGACCGGTTCGGCGAGCGGACCGCACTGACCGACCCGAACGATGTTTCCCCCTGGACGACGGATTGGAGAGGCCGCTTCCACGGCAAGGCCGACGCCATTCTCGAGCCGAAATCGACCGAAGAGGTGTCGGCGATCGTCGTCATGGCCGGTCAGCTTGGCGTTCCCCTGGTTCCGCAAGGCGGCAATACTTCGATGGTCGGCGGAGCAACCCCGCCCGCGGAAGGATCGGCGCTGATCCTCTCGCTGCGCCGGATGAACCGGATCCGCTCGATCAGCGCGGCCGACGGCCGGGCGATCGCCGAGGCCGGCGTGGTCCTCGCCAAGCTTCACGATGCGGCGGCCGAGGTTGGAAAGCGCTTCCCGCTGACCCTCGGCGCGCGCGGCAGCTGCACGATCGGCGGACTGATTTCGACGAATGCCGGCGGCACTCAGGTCCTTCGGTTCGGGACGATGCGGTCGCTGGTCGCCGGGGTCGAGGCGGTGCTTCCGGACGGCTCCGTCCATAGTGGCCTGACCGGGCTGAAAAAGGACAATCGCGGCTACAGCCTCGATCAGTTGCTGGTCGGTGCCGAAGGGACGCTGGGCATCGTCACCGCCGCTGCCCTTCGCCTCGTTCCCGCGGTCGCCTCGCGGGCCGTAGCGTGGGTGGCAGTCGCGTCGCCCCAGGCGGCACTATCGCTGCTTCGGCGGATGGAGAGCGATACGGACCAGGTGGAAGGGTTCGAGTTGGTGCCGGACGATTCCCTGACCCTGGTTCTGAAGCATGTCCCAGGCACCCGGCCGCCCCTGAACGGCGATCATCCCTGGCATGTGCTGGTCGAAGCAACGGCGCACGGCGACGACGAGGATCCGGCCGCGCTGATCGAAAGACTGTTGGCGTCGGCCCTCGACAGCGGCCTGGCAAGCGATGCCGTGGTTGCCGCCAGCGAGGCGCAGGCCGAGGCTTTCTGGAAAATCCGCGATTCCATTTCCGAGGCGGAGCGCGCCGAAGGCCCGACGCTCGCCCACGATATCTCCGTCGCCGTCGAGCAGATGCCCGGATTCATGATCGACGCCGCGTCGAGGCTGGAGCAGGCATTCCCGGGCGTGATCGCCACCGGCTTCGGTCACCTCGGCGACGGCAATGTTCATTTCCATGTCCGTGGCGGGACCCGAGCGCGCGGGGATTGGCATGACGAGGAAGGGCCGGCTATCAGCCGCATGGTCCATGATCTCGTCACCGCTGCTGGCGGGTCCATCTCGGCCGAACATGGCATCGGCCAGATGAAGCGCGACGAGTTCGAGCGGCTGGCCCCGCCCGGCCGGATCGCGGCGCTTCGGCACATCAAGCAGGCGCTCGATCCGCGGGGCATCATGAACCCCGGCAAGCTCGTCCCCTAACCGGGCCGAATCAGCGCGCGAAGCTTGTCGGTCACTTCGTCCAGGCTGGCCGAATTGCCGACGGCAACGAACAGCGTGTCGTCACCGGCGATCGTCCCAGCAATCTCCGGAAGCTTGGCCTGGTCGAGCGCCAGGCCGACGAGGTGCGCCGAGCCCGGTGGGGTCTTGAGAACAATGATGCCGCCGGCCGGTTCGACCGAATGGACCCATTCGGCGAAAATACGCTGAAGGCGCCCGGCCGCCCAGTCGCTGCCGCCGAGTTGTTCGGGCAAGGAATAGCCGAGCGCCCCGGCGCGCTTCACCTTGATCGCGCCGATCTGCTCGAGGTCGCGGGAAACGGTCGCCTGGGTAACAGTAAAACCTTCGCCGGCCAGCCGGGCGGCGATGTCATCCTGGCTTCGAACCGGCCCTTCGCGAAGCATTTCGGTGATCGCCCGCTGACGACGGGTTCGGATATCGATCACAATTGCACTCCCATCAGCCAGGCGAGGGCCCCGCGGCCGCTGTGCATCCGATTCCCGGCCTGTTTCCAGACTGCGCTTCGCGGCCCATCGATCACTTCCCCTGTCACCTCTTCGCCGCGATAGGCGGGAAGGCAATGCATGAACCACGCGCCCGGCGCATGCGCCATCATGGCGGCGTCAATCCGATAATCGCGAAGGGCGGCGCCGCGGCGTTCCGCTTCCTCAGCCTGCCCCATCGATACCCAGACATCCGTATAGACAACGTCGGCGCCATGCACGGCTTCGGCCGGGTCGACCCTGTGCGCGACGCCATCCGGCAGGCCGGACAAAGCGTACTCGTCCGGGCTGGCAATGATCATTCGGGCTCCCGCCAGGGATGCGGCTTCGGCGAGCGACCGGCAGACATTATTATTGCCATCCCCGACAAAAGCGATGCGCACGCCCTCAATCCGTCCGAACAATTGTTTGATCGTCAGCAGGTCGGCGAGCGCTTGCAACGGGTGGTCGGTGTCCGACAACATGTTGAGCAAGGGCGTGTCGGTCGCCTCGGCCATGGCATCGAGCAGTCTGTGGTCCTTGACCCGCGCGGCGATTACGGAGTGATAACAGGCCAGCGTGCGGGCGACGTCGGCCGGCGTCTCGCGGGCACCAATGCCGACCTCATCGCCCTGGATGCAGACCGGATGGCCGCCGAGCTGGACCACCGCCATTTCCATCGAGTTTCGGGTCCGGGCGCTTGGCTTTTCGAAGACGAGGGCAACGCCCTTGCCGGCCAGCGGCTGGCCAAGGTCCGGCGCCTCGGACAGGGCCAGGATATCGGCCAGCGCGTCGGCGCCGAGGTCGCGAATGGCCAGGAGGTTCATGCCGCTTTCCTGATCATCGTGCCGACGCCCTCATCCGTCAGAAGTTCGATCAGCAGAGAGTGCGGGATTCGGCCGTCGATGATGTGGGCGCTGTCCACCCCGCCGTCGACCGCATCGGCGCAGGCCTTAAGTTTGGGGATCATGCCGGCGCTGACGCTGGATTGCTGGATGCGCTCACGAATCGCGTCAGACGACACCTGCCGGACCAAGCTGGTTTCGTCCCTGACATCCGCCAGCAGGCCCGGAGCAGCCGTTAGATAGACGATCTTTTCGGCGTCCATCGCGACGGCGATGGCGCGGGCGGCATCGTCGGCATTGATATTGTGCGGCTGACCCTTCGCATCGGCGCCGACGGTCGAAACGACGGGGGTTAGTCCCTCATCGAGCAGGCGATGAAGCACCGAGGCGCGGACCCGGGTGACCTCGCCGACAAAGCCGAGGCCGGTGGTGTCTGCCGTGACGGTCAGAAGGCCGCCATCCTCGCCGGAAATGCCGACGGCGACGGGCTCCTCCAGCGCCTCGCGATTGATGGTGCCGACGAGGTCGCGGTTGATCTTGCCGGTCAGCACCATGCGGACGATGTCCAGCGTCTCCTCGTCGGTGACGCGCAGGCCGCCGCGAAACTCCGGCTCCTTGCCCATGCGCCGCATCATCTGGTCGACCTGCGGCCCGCCGCCGTGAACGACGACGCAGCGCACGCCGACGCTGCGCAGCAGCAGCACGTCCTGGGCGAGCGCCCGGTCGAGTTGCCGGTCGATCGCCGCGCCGCCAAGTTTGACGACGATCGACTTTCCATTGAAGCGCCGGATCCAGGGCAGGGCCTGGGTCAGCACGTCGGCGGTGATTGCGGGTTCCATCATGACGTTGCCGCATTTTCCCTGATGTAGCCGGGGCCTAGGTCGACCGAGACGGCGCGGCCCGTGCCGGCGCCGAGACCGAGGTCGATGAGAATGTCGATCTGGTCGCCGTTGACATGCGCCCGGACGGCTTCGGCATCGTGCGTAATCTCGACCCCCGCCTCGGCGACCTTGATTCCGCCATAGCTGACTGCCGAGGTCATCGTTTCGAATTCCGCGCCGCAGGAACCGGCTTCGGCGAGCAGCCGCCCCCAATAAGGGTCCGCGCCATACCAGCTGCACTTGATGAGATTGTTGTTGCCGATCGAGCGGGCAACCAGCCGCGCCTCGGCGTCGCTAGTGGCGCCGACCACCCGGACCACGACCAGCTTGGTCATCCCTTCTGCATCGCGGGCCATCTGCAACATCAATTCCTCGCAGACCTGCCGGACGTCGTCCTGGAACGTGGCCAGGTTTGCCGGCCGTCCCTTCCGTCCGCTGGCGAAAAGCATGACCGTGTCGTTGGTCGAGGTCGCTCCGTCGGTAATCAGTTCGTTGAACGTAGCGTCGGTCGCTCGCTGGAGAATCGACTTCAGCTCGGCCGAGGTGAGCGCTGCGTCGGTCGTCAGGAAGGCGAGCATGGTCGCCATGTTGGGGGCAAGCATCCCGCAGCCCTTGGCCATGCCGCCGATCGCATAGCCGTCGCGCTGGATGACGGTTTCCTTGGGGCGGGTATCGGTGGTGAGGATGCCCTTGGCGGCATCGCGGTGGCCGTCGCGGCTGAGCGTTTCGCCTAAAGTCAGAATCGCCGTCAGGATTCGCCGCATCGGCAGTCGGAAGCCGATCAGGCCGGTCGAGCAGACCAGCATGTCGCGCGGGTCGCAGCCGACCGCCTTGGCGGCCTGGCCGCACATCGCTTCGGCATCCTCGCGGCCCTTGGCGCCGGTGCCGGCATTGGCGTTGCCGCTGTTGACGACCACCCCGCTGGCCATGCCGCCAGAGACATTCAGCCGCTCGAGGCTGGCCTCGACCGGGGGCGCGCGAAACTTGTTCTGGGTGAATACGGCCGCGGTTGGCACCGGCTTTCCGTCGTCGGTGGCTAGCAGGCTGACGTCGCGGCGGCCGCCGGCCTTGATGCCGGCGGCAAGGCCCGAGGCGACGAACCCTTCGGCCAGGGTGACGCTCATGGACAAACTGCCGATCGCGCCAGGCCGGCTGTCTCGTCGAGGCCAAGCATGAGATTTGCGCACTGGACCATCTGCCCCGCCGCGCCCTTGCCGAGATTGTCGATGGCGGCGATCGCCAGCACCCGCCCGGTTCGGGCGTCGTAGCGGGCGGTCAGCCGGGCGCTGTTGGTGCCAAGCGTCCATTTTGTCGCTGGCGGATCGTCGTCGACCATGATGAATGGCTCCTGCGCATAGGCCACCCGCAGCACCGCCAGCGGGTCGAAGGCCGAGGTCGCCGTCGCGTAGCAAGTCGCCAGGATTCCCCGGTTCATCGGCGCGAGGTGAGGCGTGAAAAGGATGCCTTCGCCAAGCTCCATCTCCATTTCTGCGGTGTGGCGGTGGTTGAGCAGGCCATAGGCGGAGAAGCTTTCCGACACGGTCGAGAAATGCGTCGATTCCTTCGGCACCCGGCCGGCGCCGGTGACGCCCGATGCGGCGTCGACGATGATGCTGCCGGCCTCGATGAACGGCAAAAGGGGATTGAGCACCAGGATAGTCGCCGTCGGGTAGCAACCAGGGGCGGCGACCGCCTTCGCCGAGCGGATCGCGTCGCGGTGCAATTCAGGGAGCCCGTAAACGAACCTGCGGAGCAGAGCGGGAGCCTGGTGCGCCTCGCCATACCAGCGCTCGAACGTCGCCGCGTCGTTCAGCCGGAAGTCGGCGCCGAGGTCGACGAAGGGAATGCCGCCATCGACAATAGCCGGCGCGACCTTTTGGGATTCGCCATGGGGCAAGGCGGCGAAGACGACGTCGGCGCCGCCGAGGTCGCCGGTGAACGATTCCAATGCCGCGTCGGGATAATCGGCGGCCAGCTGCGGATGAGTGTCCGAAACCCGGTCGCCTGCCCGGTTGCCGCCGAACAGCCGCGTGGCGCGCAGGGCCGGATGCGCGGCGAGGAGCCGGAGCAGTTCCGCGCCGACATAGCCGGACGCGCCCAGGATAGCAGCACTAAGCATGATCTAACGGATATGCATATTTATGCATGAATATGCAATGACCACTTATCATCGCGCGCGGCTTGAAGCGCTTTCGCTTGCGTCTCCTCGCCAACTAAGGCTTTGCGGGCCCCATGAAACGCATCCAGTTCACGAAGCTCGGCGGGCCGGAAGTGCTCGAGTTGGTTGAGTCGCAAACGCCGCCGCCGGGACCGGGCCAGGTCCTGATCCGGCAGCAAGCCGTTGGCCTCAATTTCATCGACACCTATTACCGCACCGGCCTCTATGCCGCCGACCTGCCGTCGGGGATCGGCAACGAGGCGGCGGGGATCGTCGAGGCGGTGGGCGAGGGCGTCGCCGACTTCCGCGCGGGTGATCATGTCGGTTATCCGACCGGCCCGCTCGGCGCCTATGCCAGCCACCGGGCCGTCGACGCGGCCCGGCTGGTCAAGATTCCCGAAGGGATCAGCAGCGAGCAGGCGGCCGCGGCGATGCTGAAGGGTTGCACTGCCGAATATCTGGTCGAGCGGTGCGCCAAGGTGATCCCGGGCCAGACCGTGCTGGTCCACGCCGCCGCGGGCGGAGTCGGGTCGATCCTGGTGCAATGGCTGAAGACGATCGGCGCGACCGTCATCGCCCATGCCGGCAGCCCCGGAAAAGCCGCAATCGCGACCGCCCTTGGCGCCGACCATTCGCTGTCGGGGCCGTTCGAGACTCTGGCCGAGGAAGTCCGCAAGCTGACTGGGGGCAAGGGCGCCGAGACCGTGCTTGACGGCGTTGGCGCGGCGAGCTGGGCAGCCTCGCTCGGGGCCGTTGCCAGGCGCGGCATCATCGTCACCTATGGCAATGCCTCCGGCCCGGTGCCGCCCTTCTCGGCGCTCGACCTGCTTCGTGCCGGCTCCATTTTCGTCACCCGGCCCAGCCTTGCCGATTATTGCGGGACGGTCGGCGAGCTTCGGGCGTCGGCCGCCCGGCTGTTCGAACTGATGGGCAGCGGCGCCGTCCAGGTGCGGATCGGCGCCCGCTATCCGCTCGATCAGGCCGCCGAGGCGCACCGGGCGCTGGAAGCCCGCGAAACGACGGGTTCGACAATCCTCATTCCCTGATCGCTGTTCACGCCCCGTGCCTGTGCTAAGGCCCCGGCGTCGGGCAACGGGAACCAATCGGAATGATCAGCGCCAGCACCCTTGCCGACCGCCGCGGCCTGTGGGCGTTCGTTCTGGGCGTCGTCGCCGTCACGGGCGGCGTGCTGATGCATGTTCCCATGTTCATGATGGGGCGGCACAATCATTTCGCCCTCGCCGGCATGCCGATCGGACTCGACATGATCGCCGGCATGGCGGCAATCGTCGGCGGCGTCGCCATTGCCGCCTACGGCTTGCTCCCCCGCGATATTTCAAGGCTGTTGTCGGCCTCCGACGAGATCGTCGTTTCACCACCCGAGGACGCGCCCTTGTCGAAGGCGCACTGGAGGCTGATGGCGGTGCTGGTCATCGCCCTCATCATCGACATCATGAAGCCGGCCAGCCTTGGCTTCACCTTGCCCGGGATGATGGCCGAATATGGTGTCGACAAGGCGACCGTCAGCCTGTTCCCCTTCTCGGCCCTGGTGGGGACGGTGATCGGTTCCGTTGTCTGGGGGATTATCGCCGACATCTACGGGCGAAAGGCGTCGATCCTGCTGTCAGCGGTCCTGTTCGTCGGCACGTCGATCTGCGGCGCGATGCCGAGCTTCGCCTGGAACGTCGGCATGTGCTTCATGATGGGCGCGGCCGCGGGTGGAATGCTGCCCGTCACTTACGCTCTTCTCGCCGAAATGATGCCCAGCAAGCATCGGGGCTGGGCGCTCGTGCTGGTCGGCGGTCTCGGATCCGTCGGCGGATATTTCGCCGCTAGCGGCCTGTCGGCGCTGCTTCAGCCCGCTTTCGGCTGGCGCATCATGTGGCTGCTCAATTTGCCGACCGGGCTGGCGCTGGTCCTGCTCGGCGCATTCATCCCCGAATCCGCCAAGTTCCTTCTGGCGCGGGGCCGCCGGGAAGAGGCCCGGCGGGTGATGGAACGGTTCGGGTCCAAGGCCCGGGCGACGACCAGGGCGGAGCATTTCGAGTTGGCGCGGAGCCCGGCGGCGGCGTTGACCGGCGGCGCCTTCATCGGCAAGCTGGTCGCGCTCAGCCTGGCCGCGACCTGCTACGGGCTGATCAATTTCGGGCTGCTGCTGTGGCTGCCCGCCGATTTGATCGCCAAGGGTTACAGCATGGCGCTGACCAGTAGGCTGCTGGCCGAGTCCGCGCTGATCGCCTTTCCGACCATCTTCGCCGTCGCCTATCTCTACAGCCGCTGGAGCACGAAATGGTCCGTGGTGGCGTCACTCGCCCTGACCCTTCTCGGCCTTGCCGGAGTGGCCGCGCTGGAACTCCGGCTGCTCGCCAGCCCGGTGCTGCCGGTCGCGCTGCTGATCATCGGCACCAATGCCCTGATCGCCATGCTGCTTCCCTATGCTGCGGAAAGCTTCCCGCTGCGGGTTCGTGGCCGGACCACGGGCACCGTCGCCGCCTGCAGCAAGGCCGGCGGCATGATCGCGCAGTTCCTCGCCATCCTCGCCCTGGTCCCGCCGCTGGCGATGGTCAGCCTGAGCATCATCGTGCCGACCGTCGCCGCGCTGTTCCTTGTCGGCTGGTTCGGCATGGAGACGAAAGGCAGGGACTTGCGCGACCTGGACCCCGACGGCCGAACCTTCGCCGCCACCGGCATGTGACCGAAGATTGGCGCGCCCGGCAGGAGTCGAACCTGCGACCTCATGCTTAGAAGGCACGTGCTCTATCCAACTGAGCTACGGGCGCCCGATCGACGATTTAGGCCATTGTCTTGGCTGTACAAAGGTTGCAAGCTCTTCCTCCTGGCGGTGTAGGGGGTAGATATTGCGTATCGCGGCACTGGCACTGATTGGCAGCATTGGCGCCCTGGGTTCGGCAAACCCGGCCGAAGCGGCGACGGTCTATTTCTACATCGACGCGATGTCCCTGGAACAGCGCTCGGTGAAGGTCGATCTCGACGGTCCCGACCGGGCTTATCTGTGCATGCTGCCGCCGGCGACGTCCGGCTGCCAGGAAGTGCCGCTGCGACGTAGGCGCTCTTAAGCGACTGCTTCGAGCAAGCCTTCGAACAACCGCCGTCCGTCGCTGCCGCCGTGGGCCTTTTCAATGGCTCGCTCGGGGTGGGGCATCATCCCCAGGACATTGCCGGCGTCGTTGAGGATTCCGGCGATGTTGCGGGCCGAGCCGTTGACCTGCTCGGCATAGCGGAAAGCGACCCGCCCCTCGCCCTCGATCCGGTCGAGCGTCGCTTCGTCGGCCTGGAAATTTCCGTCGTGGTGCGCGACCGGGACCTGGATCGTCTCGCCCTGCCGGTAAGCTGCGGTGAACAGGCTCTGGCTGTTCTCGACCGTCAGCGTGACCGGCCGGCAGACGAAATTGAGCCCAGCATTGCGCATCAGCCCGCCCGGCAGCAGGCCGGCTTCGGTCAGCACCTGGAAGCCGTTGCAGATGCCGATCACCGGCACGCCGCGGTTGGCCGCGTCGACGACTGCACGCATGATTGGTGAGCGCGCCGCCACGGCGCCGGACCGCAGATAGTCGCCGTAGGAAAATCCGCCGGGCAGGCCGACGAAGTCGACGCCGTCGGGAAGGTCGGTGTCGCGATGCCAGACCATCGCCGGCTTGGCTCCGGTCACCTGTTCGAGGGCAACCGCCAGGTCGCGGTCGCAATTGGAGCCGGGGAAGACAATGACTGCGGGCTTCATGCCGGCTCCAGCCGCTCGATCCGGAAATTCTCGATGACGGTGTTGGCCAGCAGCTTGCGGCACATGTCCTCAATGTCGGCGTCGGCGGTGCCCTCGGCCAGGTCAAGCTCGATCAGCTTGCCGGCCCGCACGTCATTCACGCCGGCAAAGCCAAGCCCTGCAAGCGCGTGAAGGATGGCTTTTCCCTGGGGGTCGAGGACGCCGGGCTTCAGGGTGACGAAAACGCGGGCTTTCATGGGCTGCCTCATGATCCGGGGCCAGTCGCCGACCCTATGGCGAAAGCCATGAATCGCGGCAAGCTTT
>DASSPS010000017.1:0-19945 GCA_035699505.1 Sphingomicrobium sp.
GCCAGCGAATGCACGGATCGATGCTGCGCTGGGCAATAAAGCTCTTCTCTTCTCCCAGGAACTGCTCGAACAGCGCCGGCGCGCGGAACGACGTACCATAGGTGCCCCGGAACCGAAGCCAGTCCGTCGGCGCCCAATTGACGCCGAGCTTGTAGGTCCAGTTGCCAGTGTCCTTGTCGGTTTGCCCGGTGATGCCGTGCGTCGCCTTGACGTTCGTCACGCGGGCGGCGCCCGAGAAGGACAGCAGGTTAAAGAACGGCCGGTCCTTGAGCAAGGGGATCGACACTTCGCCAAACGCCTCGGTCGTATCCGTGTAGCCGCGCGTTGGCGTTGCGCCACTGGCGCCCCAGGCATTCGATACGAACTGCTCGCAGGGCAAGGTCCTGCGGGCCGCTGTCGGACGGTTGCAGATCGAGGAGTTGGACGGGATCGAGGGATCGTAGAACGGGTTCTCCGTGTAGGTAATATCACCCGGCATGTCATTGACGCGGTCCCGGCGGGCAGTGACGCCCAAGGCTACGCCAAGCGGCCCACCCGGCAGCTCAAAGAGACTCCCCGACACCGAGAATTCGCCGTTCACCTGGGTGTAGATGGTCCGGCCCTCTTCCCAGTCGAACATATAGTCGCGCTGTTCCTGGGTCATTTCGCCGCGCAGGAAGAATGGATCGTACCAGGGCAGGTCGAGGCACTGCTTGCCGGAAATGGGGGTGGTGCCCGCCCAGGGACTGCCATTATTCGGATCGGCGCAATTGTAATATTGGAAGTAGGACAGGTTATAGACGGCGTCCTGCAGAATCTGTTCGTTTCTGTAGCGGCCGTCGGACCGACTGTACTGGACATAGCTGTCATACGACCAGCCATTGAACAGTCCGCCAAGGTCGCCGCGAAGGCCGCCGACACCGCGATAATAATCGACCCGCTGCGACGCGTCGGAACCCCCATTGGTGATGCCGGTGGCGCTGAGCCAGTTCCAGCCTTCCCAGCCTGCGGCAGCCGGATCGCTGCTCGAGAACTGGTAATAGGCGTTGTAATAATTTCCCGTGGTGCCGAAGTTCCAGAACTGCCGCCAGCCGTTCTGATAGGTTTCGCGGCGGTTGAACAGGAATTCGCCGAACAGCTCGATGCTGTCGTTCAGCTTGAACGCGCCCTCGGCGTAAAACGTCTTGCGTTCGGTCTCTGGAATGATGCTCTGCTCGAGCACGAACGGATGCATGCTGTTCTGAACCGCCAGCGAGGGCGTGTCATAGCCGGTCGGGAACCAGCCCGCCGGGGCGATGAATTGTGTGAGGGCGTCCGGGCCCGAAACGACCGGCGGCAAACCGAGATTCTCGCCAGGATATTGATATTGGAGCAGGCTGACGCCACCCCCGATGGTCGAAAGCGACCGGCCGTCGGCAAGGTTGAGATTGCCTTGGTAGCCGTAAAAATATTCGACGTCGTAAGTCCAGACGTGGCCCCAGCGCAGATCCTCGCACTTGTATTCGCCGGTGCGCGGGTCGATCAGGTCGGCGCGCTGGTCGGTTCGGTTGCCGTTGGCGTCGGGGCGGAAATAATAGGCTTCCGCGCACTCCAGATATTTGCGCCGGTCGCCGCGCGACAGCTCGTTCTGCTTGAAATAATCCGCCGCCAGCGTGACATGCCCGCGATCGAAGACCTTGCCCCACAGTCCGGTAAGCCGATACTGTTCGCCGCCGCTATCGAACGGCACCGTCGTCGAGCCATCGATCTGGAAACCGTCAATTTCCGTCTTGGTGATCAGGTTGACGACGCCAGCGACGGCATCCGATCCGTAAATCGACGACGCGCCCGTCTTCAATATGTCGACCCGGCTGATGATCGACTGCGGCAGGACGTTGAGGTCGAACGAGGAGACCGCGCCGCGGGTGCCGGCCGGGCCGGCGCGCCTGCCGTTGAGCAGCACCAGGGTTCGATTCGGGCCCAAGCCGCGAAGGTCGACCGTCTGGGCGCCAGGGCCGCCATTGGTGACGAAGTTTGCCGAAATGGCCGAGGTGATCTGGGTCGATCCGGCCGCAATCGGCGAGGATTGCAGCATCGATGCCGTGTCGGTCTTGCCTTCGCGCTGGGCGATCTGCGGATCGATCAGGCTGACCGGATCAGGACTGGTGAATTCCGGCTGCCGGATGCGTGAACCGGTGACGACGATGGTCGTCTCGTCGGTTTCGGTAGTGGCGCCTTCGGGAACATTCTGTCCCTCTTCGTCCTGGACAACATCCTCGTTGGTCGGAACTCCTTCCGGGGTCGCATCCTGTGCGATCGCGGGGTTGGTGAAAACCAGGGCGCTCAACGAGACACCGAGAAGCAGCCCAGCACGCGACCAGGAACCAGTCGTAGCAACCTTCGACATGAAGATCTCCCCAGAGAATAAGAACAGACGGACAAGCCGCATCTAGACCGAGCAACTGTTCCAACCGTTACTGGGGCTGTCAACTCACTCGCAGCCTTCTTTGGCGACCTGTTACAAAGGTGCCACACTGCACCGGCGGGACGGCGCGGGCCGCCGCGCGCGCGAAGGGAAAGTGGATTTTGCCATATAAAGGATTCTTTATATTTGCCTTTCGGCCGTTGCCGCGCTAGGGGCCGCGGCGACCGCGCCATTCCCGCGCGCACCCGTTCAGATGGAGATTTCCGACGTGGCGACCAAGGCCGACACCCGTTTCACCGACTATGTCGTCAAGGACCTCGGCCTGGCCGATTTCGGCCGCAAGGAGATCGAGATCGCCGAGACCGAGATGCCCGGTCTGATGGCGCTGCGCGAGGAGTTCGGGACGTCGAAGCCGCTCAAGGGCGCGCGCATCGTCGGTTCGCTGCACATGACAATCCAGACGGCGGTGCTGATCGAGACGCTGATCGAACTTGGCGCCGACATCCGCTGGGCATCGTGCAACATCTATTCGACCCAGGACCATGCCGCCGCCGCCATCGCCGCGCGCGGCATCCCGGTGTTCGCCATCAAGGGCGAAACGCTGGAAGAATATTGGCACTATGTCGTCCGCATCTTCGACTGGGGCCGCGACACCACCTGCAACATGATCCTCGACGACGGCGGTGACGCCACCATGTTCGCGCTGTGGGGCGCTCGGGTCGAGGCCGGCGAGGCATTGTTCGCGCCGACCAACGAGGAAGAGGAAGTGTTCGTGGCGACGCTGCAGCGCTTCCTCAAGGAGCGGCCGGGCTACCTCACCAGGACCGTGGCGAATATCAAGGGCGTGTCGGAGGAGACGACCACCGGCGTCCACCGCCTCTATGACCTCGCCAAGAAAGGCAAGCTGCCGTTCCCGGCAATCAACGTCAACGACAGCGTCACCAAGTCGAAGTTCGACAATCTCTACGGCTGCAAGGAAAGCCTGGTCGACGCCATCCGCCGAGCCACCGACGTCATGCTGGCCGGCAAGGTCGCCTGCGTCGCCGGTTTCGGTGATGTCGGCAAGGGCTCGGCCGCCTCGCTGCGCAACGGCGGCGCCCGCGTCCTCGTGACCGAGATCGACCCGATCTGCGCGCTTCAGGCGGCGATGGAAGGCTATGAGGTCGTGACGATGGAGGAGGCGGCGAAGCGCGCCGACATCTTCGTCACCGCGACGGGCAACATGGATGTCATCACGCTCGACCACATGCGGGCGATGAAGAACATGGCGATCGTCTGCAACATCGGCCACTTCGACAGCGAGATCCAGATCGGCGCGCTGGCCAACATGAAATGGACCGAAATCAAGCCGCAGGTCGACGAGGTCGAATTCCCGGACGGCAAGAAGATCATCGTCCTGTCGAAGGGGCGCCTGGTCAACCTCGGCAACGCCACCGGCCACCCGAGCTTCGTGATGAGCTCCAGCTTCACCAACCAGGTGCTGGCCCAGATCGAGCTGTGGACCGGCGGCGACAAGTACGGCAACGACGTCTACGTCCTGCCCAAGCATCTCGACGAGAAGGTCGCAGCATTGCATTTGGACAAGCTGGGCGTGAAGCTGACCAAGCTCAGCGCCAAGCAGGCCGACTATATCGGCGTGCCGGCGGAAGGGCCGTTCAAGCCGGACCATTACCGCTATTAGTCGAAGCGGATCCGCGTCGCCTATCGGCAGGCGCCATTTGTCGGCCCGCCGACTATCGCTGAATGTTGCATTAATGCGACAGGGGCGCGGTTTCTAACCTTCGATACGATAACAACTATTTCCTCATTCCTTCAAATCGCTAAGCGTCGTTGGCTTATCGCTTGGGATTGGGGATAAAATCCATGAATACCTCGAATGTGCGGATGCTCGCATCCGCCTCCGCAGCCGTCATTGCCATTGCCGTCTTCTCGTCCGCTGCGCAGGCCGCGCAGGTCACCTCTACCGAGGCCGACCAGTGCGCCAAGCTGCCGACCGCGGCTGAACAGCAGGCGTGCGTTGCCGCGCAGGCGGCCGATCAGCGCGGGGCCGTTGAAAGCGGCGAAGCGGCAACGGTCGCTCCTTCCGAAGCGGCCGAACAGGCGGCGGAAACGGAAGGCACGATCGTTGTCACCGGTTCGCGCCTGCGCCGCAGCCCGTTCAACAGCCCCGATCCGCTGACGGTGATCGATCCGCAGGTTGCCATTCAAGAGGGCGATGTCGAAACCGCGGAAGTGTTGCAGAGCACGCCGGTTGCGTCGGGCTCGACGCAGATCACGTCCTTCCTGTCGTCCAATTTCGTGTTCAACGGCGGTCCCGGTGTCCAGACATTATCGCTGCGCGGCCTTGGGGCCGAGCGCACGCTTGTCCTGCTGGACGGCCGACGCGCCGGCCCAGCTGGCGTCCGCGGCGCGGTGGCGGCGTTCGACCTCAACGTCCTGCCGACCTCGATTGTCCGCTCCATCGAAATCGTGAAGACCGGCGCTTCGTCGGTGTACGGCTCGGACGCGATCGCCGGCGTGGTCAACATCCTTACCAAGCGCGACACCGACGGAATCGAGCTTCGGGCGTTTGGCTCGCTGCCGGAGGAAAGCGGCGGCGAAACCTATGACCTCAGCGCGACCTGGGGCAAGGAATTCAGCCGCGGCCACATTCTGGTCAGCGGCAGCTACTTCCGACGCAATGAGTTGGAGCGCCGCGATCGTGATTTTCTCGGTTGCACCATTGACTATGCCTTCAACCCGGCAGGCGACCGCGTCGACTTGCTCGATCCGCGCACGGGCGAGCCCTATTGCGGTGGCGACGCGTTTGGTAACGCAATTGCACTTAGCAATTTTTCCACTGCGTTCGGCGCCGGCAGCAACCTCGGAGTGCCTCCGGGTGCTCAGTTTGCGATCTCGCTCATCCAGTTCAACACGCCCGGTTCGCAGACTGACGTCTATGGCTTTCCGATCCAGCCAGCGGCGAATGCTTTCCAGTTCAGGGCCCCCGCAGGTTTTTACGGTGTCAACGTTAATTCCAACTCAACGGGCATCCTGAACCTTTTTAATCAGAGCGAGTTGCAGCAGGGATCGAGCGTTATCCCGAAGACGACGCGCTACACTGCCTTTGTCTCCGGTTCCTACGAGATCACCGACAATATCGAACTGTTCACGGACTTGCTCTATAATCGTCGCGAAACGATTATTGACAGCGCCCGGCAGTTCTTTCCACAGCAGTTCACCGCGTCGGGCCCGCTTCCGGCCTTCTTCTGTCCGTCGACCACCTTCTTCGGCTCACCCAACCCCTACTGCCGAACAACCGATGCCGGCGATCCATTCAATGTCGGCTTTAGCGGCGCGCAGGTTTTGACGCCGGTCATCATCGTACCGTTCAACACGGATCAGCAGGTCGACTATTATCGCGGCGTCGTCGGCGCACGCGGCGAAGTCAGCTTCCTTCCCAATCGGCCGTGGCGCTGGGACGTCTGGACGCAGTATAGCCGATCGGACGGTACCTATTCGACCGACGTCATCTTCCAAGACGCGGCCGACGCGTTGACCATGCGTACCCGTTCCTGCCAGGGACTGAACACCGAAATTCGCGGCGTTCCGTGCGTCGATATCAACCTTACCGATCCGCGGGTGCTTGCCGGCGACTTTACCGATGCCGAGCGGGCTTTCCTGTTCGGCCGGGATACCGGTAACACTCGCTATACGCAGCTGACCGGTGAAGCGACGCTGAGCGGCGACGTGGTCGATCTTTGGGCCGGCCCCCTCCAGGCAAGCGTTGGCGTCCATGCCCGTCGCGACCAGATCAAGGATGTTCCCGGCGAAACGACCCAGATCGGCAATTCCTGGCAGCTCACGCGGTCGGGCGTCACTGCCGGCCACACGGAGACATTGGAAGCATTCGGCGAAGTCTCCGTGCCACTGTTTCAGGATCGTCCCATCGTCGGCTCGATGGAAGTCTCCGCCGCCGCGCGGGTCACCAATTACCGCGCCGAGCGGAAGAGCGATGGATTGACTGACAAGGACAACGGCAACTGGACGTACAAGCTTGGCGTCAACTGGCCGATCAATGACATCGTCCGGCTGCGCGGCACCTACGGCACTTCGTATCGCGCTCCGGCGCTGTTCGAACAGTTCCTGGCTGACGAAACCGGATTCCAGGGTCAGACGGCCATCGATCCGTGCGTCAATTATGCAGTTGCCTTGGCGAACGGCGCCATCACACAGAATATCGCCGACGCCTGTGCCGCGCAGGGCGTCCCAAGCGATTATAATGCAGGTGGCACCAGTTCGGCGGTCGTCGCACGCGGTGGCGGCATCGGCGTCCTCGACCCGGAGACGTCACGCGCCTTGACTGCGAGCGTAATCCTGACCCCACCACCGGTATGGAGCGGCAGCCGGATCAGCTTCGCGGTCGACTATTTCGAAATCAAGGTGAAGGGTGAGATCACGCCGCTTGGCGCCGCGAATATCGTTCGCAGCTGCCTCGATTCGGATACGTTCCCGAACGACCAGTACTGCAGCCTGTTCACACGTATTAACGATCCATTGAATACGCGTGACAATCAGATCATCGAAGTTCGCAACCCATATGTAAACATTAACAAGCAAGTGAACCGCGGACTCGATTTTACGCTGCGTTTCTCGCAGGAAATGGGCTCGTGGGGTAATTTCTCTTTCCTCGGGCAGGCGACCTACCAGATTGAGGACCGAGTCCAGCTGTTCGAAAATAACCCGCTCAACCCGGGCGGCAACAGCCGGATCAACGGTAACAATAACGGCGAGGCCGGCGAACCCAAATGGATTGGCGACTTCAACTTCACCTGGGCGAAGAAGCCATTCACGTTGGTTTATGGCATCGATTATATCGGCGCCACCTCGGATCGATATGACGCTCGCCGTATCAACGGTGACGATTTGTGCGCCGTCAACGCGTTCCGCGGCACCATCTGCCCGGACTTCCGTCTTGAACGCACATTCTATCATTCGGCGTCGATCAACTTCGACCTGCTCGAGCGCTACAATCTGACTCTCGGCGTCAGCAATATCTTCGACACACCGCCGCCTCGGATCTCGCGCCTGAACTCGGGCTCCGGCGGCAACATCGGCGATGGTGTGGCGCTGCTTGGTTCGCAGTACGATTATCTTGGCCGCCGCTTTTTCGCCAGCGTCACCGCCAAATTCTAGACGGTCGGCGACCACGTCGTTTCTTATGGGGCGTCCTTCGGGACGCCCCATTTTTTTTGTCGGCGGTCCGCTTCCCTGTGGAATCGCTGGCGCTTATGGTCGGCCGATGGGGCTGGGGGACGCATACAGGCTGAGCGACGGCGGCATGCCCATCCTGTTGCTCGCCGCCTTCTGGCTGATCGTGGCGGTCGTTGCCGCCCTCATGGCGACGCGCAGGCTTCGGCAGGCGCGTTCCATACTCTCTTCGGCAAGAACCATGGCCGGTTTGCTCGCGTCCACGCCGGCACGGCCGATGCTGGTGCGCCCGGCTGGCGGCATCGAGATGGATGCCCGCCTTGTCCGCGAACTGGGGTTCGCAGCGCCGCCGGCCCGGCTTGGCGACCTTGCCGGCAAGGACGAAGGACTCCTCCCCGAGGAACTGGAGCGGATTGAGGAATTGGTGCGGACGGCCGTCCTGTCCGGCGGCACACTCCAGTGCCAGGTCCGCCTCGCGGGCTCCGGACGGGTGATGGAGGTCCGCGGCGCTCCCGCCCCTGCGCCCGAGCCCGCCGGGACCCTGCTTTTGTGGTGGTTCGACACCAGCGCCGCCGAGGGGCAGCGGGCCAAGCTCGAATCGCGCCTCAGCCAGACCGAAAGCGCGCTGGATGCGTTGACCCACCTCATTGAAGCGGCGCCCTTGCCCATGTGGTATCGCGGCCCCGACCTGAAGCTCGGCCTGGTCAATCGCGCATTCGTCGACGCCGTCGAAGGCTCGGACGCGGCCGAAGTCATCGCCCGGGGGAGCGAACTCGTCGATGCGCCGGGCGCGGACAGCGCCAGATCGTCGGCGGCGACCGCTCTCGAAAGCGGGAAGCCCTATGAACGGCTGCAACCGGCAACCATTCGCGGCGAACGCCGGATGCTGCGCATCGTCAATGTGCCGTTGCCGACGGGGGCCGTCGCCGGCTTCGCGATCGACGTCCAGGAGCTCGAGGATTCGCGCGCCGAGTTTGAGCGCCACCTGCAGTCGCAGCGCGACCTTGCCGACCGGATGACTGCCGGCACTGCCCAGTTCGATCCCGACCGCAACCTGTCCTTCTTCAATCTTCCTTTCGCGGTGATGACCCAGCTTGATCCCGAATGGCTCGCCGAAGGACCTGAATTCGACCGTGTCCTAGAGCGCATGCGCGAGAAAAACCGCTTGCCCGAAGTTCGCGATTTCCCGGCCTGGCGGGAGGAACGGCGGGCCTGGTTCAACAACGCCGATGAAGTCGTCGAGGAAGAATGGATGCTTGCTGGCGGCGATCACCTCAGGCTTGTCGCCCAGCCGCTGCCCGACGGGGGGCTGCGGCTCTTCGTTGAAGACCGCACGGAGCAGGTTCGGCTGGCGTCGGCGCGCGACACCTTGCTGCGTGTCCGTGCCGCGACCTTCGACAATCTGTTCGAAGCGATCAGCGTCTTCGCCAGCGATGGCCGTCTGTATTTGTGGAACCGGCGTTTTTCCCAGGTCTGGGACCTGGATGAGGAGTGGCTCGGGAAGCATCCCCGCATCGACGAACTGGTCACGGCCATCACTCCGAAGCTGGCCAAGCCGCAGACGGCAACGAAAATTCGTGAGGCGGTTCGGCAGACCACCAACGAGCGAAAGGCGGGCGAAGGCCGGATCGCGATGACGGACGGCCGCAACTTCGACTTCGCGCTGGTGCCGCTGCCGGATGGCAATGCCCTTCTGACCATGGTCGACATCACCGATTCGACGAGAATCGAAACCGCTCTCCGCGAGCGGGCGAGGGCGCTCGAGGAGGCCGACCGCGTCAAGACCGACTTCGTCGCCAACGTCAGTTACGAATTGCGCACGCCCCTGACCTCGATCGGCGGGTTCGCGGAGATGCTTGCCGGCGGCTACGCCGGTGAGCTCCAGCCCCCGGCCAGGGAATATGTCGACGCCATCGTCGAATCGGTGACCCGGCTGGCGCGACTGATCGACCATGTGCTCGACCTGACCCAGGCCGGCGGTGAAACGCTGGAAAAGGAACAGGTCGACCTCGGTGAATTGTGCCGTGCCGCGCTGGCGACCGTCCAGACCATATCCGCCGAGAAATCGCAGACTCTCGCGGCGAGCATCGCACAGTCCACCGGATCGGTCTTTGGCGATCCGCGGCGGCTGCGCCAGGCGATTGAACATGTGCTCGGCAATGCCATTGCCTACACCGATCCGGGCGGGAAAATCGCCATCAAGGCGGAAGGCGACGACAGGCAGGCGGTCATCACCATCACCGACAATGGAGTCGGCATCGCCGAAAAGGAAATGCCGGAGGTCTTCAACCGCTTTCACCGCATCGACGAGGCGGGCGTGCGCGGCGAGGCCGCGCTCGGCCTCGGCCTGCCGCTAACCCGGCAATTCATTGAAGCGCACGGCGGCCGGGTGGACCTCAAGTCCAGGAAAGGAAAAGGCACGACCGTGACCTTGACCATTCCACGATCCGTCCCGTGATCCTGGCCGACATGGCAGCGACCCGTGCCGCCGGGGCGGCACTCGCCCGGGCTTTGCGCGCCGGCGACATCGTTACCCTGTCGGGGCCGCTCGGAGTCGGCAAGACGGCCCTGGCCAGGGCGATCCTCTTTGCGCTCGGCCACGACGGCGACGTGCCGAGCCCGACGTTCGCGATTGTCCAGCCCTACGAAGTGCTCGATCCGCCAGTCTGGCACGTCGACCTGTACCGGCTCGAGGACCCCTCCGAACTGGGCGAACTGGGCCTCGACATGGCGACGGATGGCGTGTTGCTTGTGGAGTGGCCGGAGCGGGCCGGCGGCGGCGCTTGGCCGGACGCGCTGCGGCTCACCCTCGACTTTGCGCCGGACGGCGCTCGCCGCTTGACAGCGCAGGTGCCGCCGTCTTGGCAGGCGCGGTGGCCGTTCCCATGATTCCGCCTCCCTACGCGCACGATTTCCTCGCCGCCGCCGGCTGGGCCGGGTCGCGGATCGAGCCGCTTGCAGGCGATGCCTCCTTCCGCCGCTACTTCCGGGTGATCGGGAAGCATGGGACGGCGGTGCTGATGGACTCGCCGCCGCCGCACGAGGATCCGCGGCCGTTCGTGCGGGTCGCGGAATGGCTTACCTCGGTCGGTCTCAGCGCGCCTGAAATCCTGGCGCGGGACATCGATCGCGGGCTGCTGCTGCTCGGCGATTTTGGCGACTGGCGGCTGCGCGAATTCCTCGATGACGATCCATCGCGCGAATTCGAGCTTTACGAGCTGGCGACGGACGTCCTGATTCACCTCCACCGTCACCCGCCAATGCCGGGCTTGCCGGCGCACGGCCTGGCGCAATGGCTTGAGGAAGTGATGCTGTTCCCCGACTGGTACTGCCGGGCGCTGGGGCTGTCGGTCGATGTGGACTCCTATCGCCGGGCCTGGACGGACTGCCTGACACCCATTGCCGAGGATGGCCTGGGGCCGGTCACCGTGCTTCGCGACTATCATGCCGAAAATGTCATGCTGGTCGGTGGCCGGCGGGGCGTGGCCCATTTCGGCCTGCTCGACTTCCAGGACGCATTGGCCGGGCACCCGGCTTACGACCTCGCCTCCGTACTTGAGGACGCCCGGCGGGACGTGCCACCCGCGATCGAGCGGGCGATGATCGACCGCTATGTCCGCAGCACCGGCCACGGCGAAGCGTTCGAGCGCGCCTATTGGGCCCTCGCCGCGCAGCGCAATACGCGGATCATCGGCGTCTTCACGCGCCTGTGGAAGCGGGACCACAAGCCGCATTATCGACGGTTCCAGCCGCGGATGTGGGGCCTTTTGGAGCGGGATATGGCGCAGCCCGGCCTCGAGGCGGTCCGAAGCTGGTTTGACGCCAACATCCTGCCGGAGCATCGGGCAGCGCCCTGGGCGGAGGTGGCATGACCGCTGCCCGGCGTTCGCTTCGAATTCGGGCGGAGATTGCCGCGCCCGTGCCGAGGACGGCGATGGTCATGGCCGCCGGGCTCGGCAAGCGCATGCGGCCGCTCACCGCGACCCGACCGAAACCGTTGATCGAGGTGGGGGGCAAGACCCTGCTCGATCATGTTCTCGACAAGCTTCGGGCGGCCGGCGTCCAGCGAGTGGTAATCAATGTCCATTACCTTGCCGATTCCGTCGAGGCGCACCTCGCCCGGAAGAAGGACGGGCTGGATTTCGCCATATCCGACGAGCGGGGCCAGTTGCTCGAGACCGGCGGCGGGCTGGTTAAGGCAGAGCCTCTGATCGACGCCGACCCGTTCCTGTCGGTAAACAGCGATAATCTGTGGATCGACGGGCCGGCGGACGCCATCAAGCTGCTCGCATCCCAATGGGACGGGTCCAGGATGGACGCGCTGCTGCTGCTCGTGCCGCAGGCCCGCGCGCAGAACCATCGCGGCCAGGGCGATTTTCACATGGACCGCCAGGGCCGGCTCAGGCGCCGCCGGCCGTCGCACGTCGCGCCGTTTGTCTTCACGGGGGTCCAGATCTTGTCGAAGCGCTTGTTGCGCGATCCGCCTTACGGCCCGTTTTCGACCAACATCTTCTGGGACCGGGCTATTGCGGAGGGGCGCTGCTTTGGCGCCGTTCATCAGGGGCTTTGGTTCGATGTCGGCACGCCGCAGGCGATCCGGGCGACCGAGGCGGCGCTTAAGAATGTCTGATCCCGGCCAGCGAGCGCCAGCTCCAGCCGTTTTCACCATCCCGTCGCACCGGTCGTTCGCCGATGCCCTCGCCGCTGGACTGATCGCGCAGTTTGGAAAGGATCCAATGGCGCTTGCCGCCGGCCGGATCCTGCTTCCCAACAACCGCGCCGTGCGGACCGTCACGGAAGCCTTTGTCCGGGCAAGCGGCGGTGGACTGGTGCTGCCGCGCCTGATCCCGGTCGGCGACCCGGAGTTGGAGGAGCGGATTGGCGGTGCGCTTGATGCGATCGACGATGCCGAGCCAGTCCCGCCCGCCGTCGATCCGCTGACCCGGCTGCTAACCCTGGCCGGCCTGGTTCGTGACGCTGGCGAGCCGGCGGCGGAGGCGCTTCGGCTGGCGGCGGACCTGGCCCGGACCATTGACGCGCTGCTGATCGAGGAGGTGCCGGTGGGCCGCCTGGCTGAGGCAACGGCGGACGCGCCTGACCTTGCGATCCACTGGCAGCGATCGCTCGAAACGTTGCAGGTCATGCTGAAGGCCTGGCCGGTAGCCCTGACACGTCTCGGCAAAATCGACCTTAGCGAACGCCGGAACTTCCTGCTTCGCCGCCTGGCGAAGCGCTGGTCTGCCAGCCCGCCGCCGGGCTTCACGGTCGCGGCGGGAATCACGACCGCCGCGCCGGCGGTCGTCGCCCTGCTTCGTTCGATCGCCTTCATGCCGGCCGGAAAGGTCGTTCTGTCCGGGCTCAGCCTGCAGTCGGTCATGCCGGAGGCGGAATGGGACCGGCTGCGGCCGGACGATGGGCCGACCGAAGAAACGCACCCGCAATATCATCTGAAGCTGCTGCTCGACCGAATGGGCATTGCTCGGGGGGAAGTCACCCACTGGCGGTGGGGCGGCCGGTCGGCCTCGCCGGCGGCGCGCGGGCGCGCCGTCGCCAACGCCCTGACCGCCGCCGACTTCAGCGACAAGTGGAATAGCCTCAAGCCCGCAGACCGGCGCCTTGGCGGCGTGCGGGTCGCTGAAACACCCGATCCGGCAGCCGAAGCGCTGGTCGTGGCGCTGGCTCTTCGCGAGGCGATCGAGGTGCCGGGCATCACGGCGGCACTGGTGACGCCTGACCGTGACCTGGCGCGGCGCGTCTCGGCCTTGCTGGGCCGCTGGGATATCCAGGCCGATGACAGCGCCGGCCGGCCCTTGTCGCAGACCGCGGCTGGCACGCTGTTGCTGGCGCTGACCGCCGCGGCGGCGGAAGATCTGGCGCCGGTGCCGCTCCTCGCCCTGCTCAAGCACCCGCTGGTGGGCGGCGAAGGCGAACAGCGGCGGATCTGGCTGGACAATGTCCGGTCGCTCGACCTTGCATTGCGCGGCCCGCGTCCCGCTGGTGGGCTTGCCGGCCTCGATCGTTATGTCGAGGAGAAAGAGCGGGAGGAGCGCTGCAAGGGCTGCCTTGCTGCCTGGCGGGCGATCCGCCCGCGCCTGGAGCCGCTCGCCGGCCTGCTCGAGGCGCCACGCGGCCTGGGCGACTTCGCTGTCGCCTTGGCCAAGGCCGCGGGCCCGCTCGCCGGCGATGCCGGCTGGAAAGGGACTGACGGCCGGGCCGCGGCCGAGCTGATCGCCGACCTGCAATCAATCACCGATGCGGCTTTGCCGGTCGGCCGCGACGATGCCGTGCCGATCCTTGCCCAGCTGCTCGATCGGCAGTCCATTCGGCCGCCTTACGGTGGGCATCCGCGCGTGTTCATCTGGGGCTTGCTGGAAGCGCGGCTGCAGCAGGCGGATTTCCTGGTGCTGGCCGGGTTGAACGAGGGCGTCTGGCCGGCAGCGCCTTCGCCAGATCCATGGCTTGCGCCCAAGATCAGGCGCAACCTCGGCTTGCCCGGCCTTGAGTATCGAATCGGCCTTTCCGCCCATGATTTCGCAAGCGCGCTCGGAGCGCCCCGGGTGCTGGTGACCCGCGCCCGCCGCGACGCCCGATCGCCGACCGTAGCGTCTCGTTTCTGGCTGCGGCTACAGGCGATGACCGGCGGGCTGGCGCGCGACGTCCGGCTTGAGAGGATCGCGGTCGCGCTCGACGACCCCGGCCCCCCGCAACCGACCGGCCGGCCGAGGCCCACCCCGCCCATCGCGCAGCGGCCGAAACGCATTTCGGTTACGTCCGTCGACCGGCTGAAGGCCGACCCTTTCGCATTCTATGCCCAGGCGGTGCTTGGGCTGAGATCGCTCGACGCGGTCGACGCCGATCATACGGCCGTCTGGAAAGGCACGGCGGTCCATGCCGTGCTCGAAAAGTGGTTGGCCGACGACGATTGCGACCCGGACACGCTGATGGACCGGGCTCGGGCGCTTCTGGCCGGCGAGACCATCCACCCGATGCTGCGCGCCTTGTGGGGCCCGCGTCTGCTGGAAGCGATCGCCTCGATCGAGGCTCTTGAGCGGTCGAACAGGGCACAGGGGCGCCGGCCCCTGGAGGCGGAAATCACCGGCGCGGCGGCGCTGTCCGGAGTCACCGTGCATGGAAAGGCGGACCGAATCGATCGGCTGGCCGGCGGGCAGCTCGCGATTATCGACTACAAGACCGGAGCCCCGCCAACACAGACCGCCGTCGACGAAGGTTTCGCGCTGCAGCTTGGTCTGCTCGGACTGATTGCCAGGGATGGCGGCTTCCCGGGCGTGAGCGGCGAGCCGAGCAGACACGAATATTGGTCGCTGGCGCGTCGGTTGCTGCCGAAGAACCCGATCTGTCCCGACAAGGATATGGGGGCCGAGGAATTCCTGGCCCATGCGGCAAGGAATTTCCGCAGCGCCGCCGAAAAGTGGCTGCTTGGCGAGGAACCGTTCACCGCCAAGCTGAACCCCGCTTACGCGCCCTATGGCGATTACGACCAGCTGATGCGGCTGGAAGAATGGTACGGCCGCGAATGACCCTAATTGCCGTTCCTGGGCTTTTTCTTGACCTTCGATGCATAGAGCAAGGCCGCGACGATGGCAGCCGAGCCGATGCCGACGGCAACCCCCGCCTTGACCAGCTTGGCCCGCCGTTCCTCGTCCGCCTTGCCTGGCTGGTCGTCGCTGGCGTCATTCTTGTCTGTCATGGAGCGCAGTGTATGGCCCGTCAGGCCCTCGCCGCAAGGGGGCAGACCTGATGCACGCCCGGATGAAGCACTTGCCGGCGCTGGAGGGCGACCAGGCGCTCGCCGCCGATCCCAAGGCGCATGCGGCGCTGTCTGCATCGGCGGGGACGGGCAAGACCCAGGTGCTGACGGCGCGCGTGCTTCGACTGCTCCTTGGCGGGGTCGCGCCCGAGGCGACCCTTTGCCTGACCTTCACCAAGGCGGCCGCCGCGGAAATGGCCAACCGGATCGGCGCCAGGCTGGCGGCCTGGGTGCGCCTTCCGGATGCCGACCTGCGCAAGGAATTGTTCGCCCTCGACGAGCCGAACGACCCGCTGGCGCTGCAACGGGCGCGGCGGCTTTTCGCGCGGGTGCTTGAGGCGCCGGGCGGCCTGAAGATTCAGACCATCCACAGCTTCGCCCAAACCTTGCTGGCGAGCTTCCCGGCGGAAGCCGGGATCGCGCCGGGGTTCAAGCCAATCGAGGCCCGGGCGCAGCAGGAACTGGCGCGGACGACGCTCGCCAGCTTGCTTGCGGACGCCGGGGGCGAAAGCCGGCTGGTCGCCGATGTCCAGCAGCTAAGCCTGCGCCTCGGCGAGCAGGGCGCGGTCGACTATCTCATGCGCTGCGCCGCCCGGCCGGAGGAAATGGCCGCCTTCGGTGCGCCGGAGAGCATCGAGCCCAGCCTGCGGGCGATGCTGCAACTGCCCGGGGAGTCGGTCGATGACTACCTGGTGACGCAGTGCGGCGACGACTGGTTCGACTGCGACCTGCTGCGCGCGATCGCGCTTGCCAATCGCAACTGGGGCACTTCTACCGGTGCCGGCCACGTCGAGAAAATCGATCGATGGCTGGCGATGAGCCCGGCCGAGCGGTCGGCGACGCTGCCAGACCTTGCGTCAGTGATCTTCACCGGCACCGGCGATCTTCGCAAGGTCAGCAGCGGCCAGATCAAGGCCGACCCCGCTTATGACGCCCATGTCGACAGGCTGGCGGTCGCCATCCGCGATCTTTCGCGCATCCAGAATGGCGCGAAGCTGGCCGCCGATATGGCCGCGGGCCTGCGCGCCGGGCAGGACTTCGCCGCCGCCTACACGCGCGCCAAGCGCAGCGCCGGCCTCGCCGACTTCGACGACCTCATCGCCTGGACACGGCGGCTCCTGGCAACGCCGGGCATGGGCGATTGGGTTCGCTACAAGCTGGACCGCGACGTGGATCACCTGCTGATCGACGAAGCGCAGGACACCAACCCCGGCCAGTGGGAGATCGTGCAGGCTCTGGCGGCCGAATTCTTTACTGGCGCCAGCGAGACCGAGCGCCGCCACCGGACGCTGTTCATGGTCGGCGACTTCAAGCAGGCCATCTACCGCTTCCAGGGCGCCGACCCGAATGAGTTCGACCGCGTCCGCCGGCATTTCCGCGAGGCGTCGGAAGCGCTTCGGGAGGCGGAAGGCGAGGGCGATGGCGCGGAACAGCGCGTGCTGGAATTTCGGGATCTTTCGATCGACGCCAGTTTCCGGTCGGCGCCAGCAATCCTGGACGTGGTCGATGCCGTCATCGACGAGGTCGGCGCCGACGCTATGGGCCTGCCCGACCGTCCAAACCCGCACCGCGCGCATCACTCCGCGCGGGCCGGAACGGTTGAACTGCTGAAGCCTTTCGCGGTTGAAAACGCAGAGGAAAATGACGAGGGGGAGGAAGGCTGGATCGGCCAGAAGGAGCGGGTCTACGCCGACCGGCTGGCCGCGGAAGTCAAGCAATGGCTGGCGGACGCACCGGTCCTGGCAAGCACCAAGCGGCCGCTCACCCCCGGCGACATACTGATCCTGGTGCGGAGCAGGGGCGAGCTGGCGTCGCTGCTGGTCGCACGGCTTTTCGCGCAGGACATACCGGTGGCCGGGATCGACCGGCTGCATTTGTCGAAGCCGTTCGCCGTGCGCGATTTGCTGGCGGCGATGACGTTCGCGGTGCAGCCGCTCGACGACCTCAACCTCGCGAACCTGCTGGTGTCGCCCTTGATCGGCTGGAACCAGGAGCGGTTGCTGGACCTGGCTTACGATCGCAAAAGCTCGCTGTGGGCGCAATTGCGGGCTCGGGCCGTGGCGGATGCCGAGCTCGCTCGCGCTCATGACTCGCTCGGTGAGCTGCTCCGCATCGCGGATTTCACGCCTCCCTCCCTGTTCCTCGAAACAATCCTGTCCGGGCCACTGGATGGGCGCCGGAAACTCTATTCCCGGCTCGGTCTGGCGGCGCGCGATCCGATTGACGAACTCATGTCGAGCGCGCTTCAGTTCGAGCGGGACGAGGTGCCTTCCCTGGAGCGCTTCCTTGCCTGGTTTGCCGGCGGCGATGTCGAGATCCAGCGCGATCCGTCGTCCCCGGCCAATGCCGTCCGGGTGATGACCGTCCACGGCGCCAAGGGGCTGGAGGCGCCGGTGGTGGTGCTCGCTGACGCGACCGCCGACCCGGCGCGGCTCGGGCGGACCCCGGTGACCCTCGACTTCCCGATCGACGGGGTCGGCAAGGCGCCTTTGTTGCGGCCGTCGAAGAAGGAGCTGATGCCCCCGTTCGACGCGTTGATTGCCGACGAGGAGGAGCGCGACCTGGAGGAACATTGGCGCCTGCTCTACGTCGGGCTGACCCGGGCCAGCGAGCGACTGGTGATCGCTGGAGTCGAGCCGCGCGGGCGACTGGCGGACAATAGCTGGCATGTGCGGGTCGAGCGGGCCCTGACCGCGCTTGGCAGCGAGGCAACCGAAGACTCGGTGTGGGGCAGACGGGTTGCCTATCGCGGCATGGTCCCGCCGTCGCCGGTTGCAAGCCGGGCGAAGCGCGTTGCGCTCGATCATCCGGCAGTTCCGGCCTGGGCCACGGCGGCGGCGTCGCCCGAAACCAGGCCCCCGCGCCCGCTGGCGCCGTCGGCCATGACGGAGGACCGCGAGGCGGCTTTGCCCCCGACCCCGGCGCAGCGTCAGGCAGCCGGACGGGGGACGTTGATCCACCAGCTGCTCGAGCGCCTGCCGGACGTGGCGCCGGGGCAAAGGCTTGATATGGCCAGGCGATGGCTGGAACGGTTCGCCGGAGCAAGCGACCCGGGCCACCGCGACGAGATCGCCGGACTCGCCTGCGGACTAATCGGCCGTCCCGGCTATGTGTCCCTGTTCGGCCCTGGCTCGCTCGGCGAAGCGCCCATTGCCGCCACATTGCCCGACGGGCGGGTGATCGCGGGAACAGTCGACCGGCTCCTGGTCGAACAGGACAGGGTATCGGTCATCGACTTCAAGACCGGCAGAGTGCCAGCCGGCGACGGCGACATTCCTTCATCGCACCGGGCTCAAATCCTCGCATATGCCGAGGCATTGGAGGTGATTTTCCCCGGCCGCGCGATCCGCGCCGCGCTGCTTTACACCGGCGGGCCGACGTTGTTCGAAATCCAAGGTTGAGACTGTTCACGCCAGTCACCATATGACCGCCAGGCCAGCAGGAGATTCGCGCGCCATGGGCATCAAGACCGTCACCGACCAGAGCTTCGCCACCGACGTTTTGGGCGCGTCCGAGCCAGTCCTTGTCGATTTCTGGGCGGAATGGTGCGGGCCGTGCCGGATGATCGCTCCGGCGCTGGAAGAGATCGCCAACGAGTTGGGCGAGAAAGTGACCATCGCCAAGCTCAACATCGACGAGAATCAGGACACGCCAACCCGCTACGGGGTACGCGGCATCCCAACCATGCTCCTCTTCAAGGACGGCCAGCCGGTCGCGCAGAAAGTGGGCGCCGCGCCGCGCAGCAACATCCAGCAATGGCTGGAAGGAAACCTGTAGGATTTTTGCACCGGCGGCCTGGCGTCGCCGGAAGCGCTTCAAATTGACTATGCCGGGGTCGCTGCCTACATCGCGCCCCGCAACGCCACGCGCGCGGGCGAGGAGTTTTCGCCCTTCCAACGCGCGACCGGGCCTTTAAGGGAATTACATGTTCGCCGCACTGGCCAAGAGCATCTTCGGATCGGCAAACGACCGCTATGTCCGGAGCCTCGGTCGAATCGTTGACGCCATCAACGCCTTCGAACCGACCATTTCGGCGCTGAGCGATGACGAGCTTCGCGGTCAGACCGAGATCTTCCGCCGCCGGCTGGAGGGTGGAGCGACGCTCGACGAGTTACTGCCCGAAGCCTTCGCCACGGTGCGTGAGGCGGCGATCCGGACGCTCGGCCAGCGCCATTACGACGTCCAGCTGATCGGCGGCATCGCGCTTCACCGCGGCGAGATCGCCGAGATGAAGACCGGTGAAGGCAAGACCCTGGTCGCGACTTTGGCGGTCTACCTCAACGCGCTTCCCGGCAAGGGCGTGCACGTCGTCACCGTCAACGATTATCTTGCCCGCCGCGACGCCGAGTGGATGGGGCAGATCTACCGTTTTCTCGGCCTGACGGTGGGAGTCATCGTTCCCAACCTCAGCGACCAGGAACGGCGTGACGCCTATAACGCCGACATCACCTATGCGACGAACAACGAGCTCGGCTTCGATTACCTGCGCGACAATATGAAATATTCTCGCGAGGCGATGGTCCAGCGGGCGTTCAATTTCGCCATCGTCGACGAGGTGGATTCGATCCTGATCGACGAAGCGCGCACCCCGCTGATCATCTCCG
>DASSPS010000018.1:0-14123 GCA_035699505.1 Sphingomicrobium sp.
GTGACCGATTCGGACGGCGACTCGGTCACCCAGGACTACACCGTCAACGTGGGCGATTATCCGACCGATACGACCGAGCCGCCGGTGTCGGCCATGGAGGCACCGGTCACGAAGCTGGCTTCCGCCTCTACCCTGCTCGCCACGACCAGCGATCAGCAGCAGGCGGCCAACACCAACACGGTCCTGCTCGGCGCGATTGCCGGCGCCGGCCTGATGGCGGCCTCGGCGGCGGCCGCAGCTCCGGCGTTCGACTTCGCCGGGCTCGGCAATGATGACGGCCTCAGCCGTTCATCGCTGATGAGCTCGTCGAGCCTGCAATCGACGGGCGGCCTTGAACTGACGCCGATGTTTGATCCAGCAATGCTGGTCCGTGACGGCGGCGAACCGCTGGCCAGCGACGGCTCCGGCTTCCGTGCCGAGGCCTTCGCCAGCGACGGGCTGTCCGGTCATGCCTCCGCGGAGGCGCCGGCGGTTTCGGCGCTGCCCCAGGGCAGTGACGTGCCGGTGGCCAGCCAGGCCGCCGATGCGTCGAGCTTCGCGACCGGCGACGTGGCCATGCCATCGCTCGAAGCGCTGATGGCTACGGTCGGGCAGCAGGGCGCGAACGCGCAGGAGACGGGCAATGTCGCCCAGGTCCTCGCCGATGCGCTGGCCGGCGGCGGCGGCGCCGACATCGACGCCCTACTCGCCAACCTGCCCGATAATGGCGGAAATGGTGTCGAAGCGCTGGCAAGCCATGGTATGGCGGCCGTATCAACGTGGGACATGGGGGCTTTCGGGGGCTACACAGCTCTCAACCAAGCCTTCACGATGGAGACCTTGGTGCTTCATCAAGACGGGGCGATCCAGCAAGCGTAAGCAAGTTGGGTTGCCGCGAGCGGCCTCGGCCAGTGGACGGCCGAGGCCACTCGAGTAACAGACCAGAAGGGGGTATCATGATTAGGAAGCACTGGACGATCATCGTTCCCGGAGCAGTGCTGCTCTGCACGACTCCGGCCTACGCCATCGAACTGCGCGAAGCCGTGCAGGCCGCGATGAACAACAATCCCGACATCCGGCAGGCGGTCGCCAACCGTTACGCCACCCAGGAAGAGCGCGTGCAGTCGCAGGGGCTTTATTATCCCCGGGTCTCGGTTGAAGGATCGGCTGGCGTTCGCAGCCTCCGCAACCCGACCCGCCGCTCGATCGGCATCGCCGACCAGACGCTTTACCCGATCGAGGGTGAGCTGATCGTCGACCAGCTGCTGTTCAACAGCGGCGGCCGCGAAGCGCTGATCCGCCGGGACGCGGCCCGCACCGATGCGGCCGCGGCGCGAGTCGAGGAACGTTCCGAATTCGTCGCGCTCAACGTCGCCCGCAATTATATCGACTATTTGCTGCAGCAGCGCCTGGTTGCGATCGCGGAAGACAATGCGACCTTCCACCAGCGGCTGGCCGGCGATCTTCGCGAAGGCGTGTCCCGTGGCTCGATCAGCATCGCCGACCAGCAGCAGGCCGAAGAGCGCCTGCAGTCGGCGCGCGCCCGGGTCACCGAGGCCCGCGAGGATCTCGAGGCGGCGGCGATCAGCTTTCAGACCCTGACCGGCCTGCCGATCGATTCCGTGTCGATGCCGCCGGACCTGTCGCAATACCTGCCGGCGAGCCTGGCGGACGCGGAGGCGGCGGCGCGGGTCAACAATCCGCGCGTTCAGGAAGCGCTTGCCGACCTTGCCGCGGCCCGTGAGGAAACCCGCAACGCCCGCGCCGAGATCGGACCGCGAGTCAACCTTGAAGGCCGCGCCCGCGCCGGTCACGACATCGACGGTTTTGCCGGCCGAACCACGGACCTGCAGGCCAATGTCGTCCTGCGATGGACGCTGTATAACGGCGGCACCAAGGAAGCGAACGCCCGCGAGCAAGCCAACCGCGCCGACGAGGTGCATGGCCGGGTGTTCGAACGCACCCGCCAGGCCGAGGAAGACACGCGCAGCGCCTGGAGCCGCCTGCAGAACCAGACCCGCCTGGTGACGGAGCTGGAACAGCAGGGCCGGATCACCGACGATCTGCTGCTGTCCTATCGCGAACAGTTCAACGTCGGCCGCCGGTCGCTTCTGGACGTGCTGGACGCGCAGAACACGCGCTACAACGTGCAGGCCCAGATCGACACGTCGCGGCTTGCCAGGCTGTATGCGCAGTACCGGCTGCTGGCGGCCACCAACCGGCTCGTCGAGGCGCTGGGCGTTTCGATCCCGGCCGCCGCCATCGCCGATCAGCGCGAGCGGTTCCGCGTCAATCCCATCCCGCCGGAAGAGCTGAATGAAAACAGCTATCCGTATCCGGTGATGGCTCCGACGTCGGCCCCCGCTGGCGGTCAGTAAGACGAGTGAAGGGGACAGGCGTTGAGTTTCATGCACTGGCTGGACACGCCGTCGCGTGAAATCGACCCTGTCCTCGACTGTCTAGCCTATCTCGCCCGGAACGCCGACCGGCCGTCTTCGCCGGTGCTGCTGCGGGCCGGCCTGGCGCTTTCCGAAGAGGGCACCCTTCCGTTCCACCAGATCGAGCCGGCACTCGAGCAGGTGGGCATGCGCGGCGATCCGACCACGCGCCGGCTGAAGGGCTGGCCGACGCGCCGGTTACCGGCGCTGATCGAACTGACCGACAACCGCGCCGCCGTCATGCTCGACCTGCGCGACCGCGACGTGCTTCTGTTCGCCCCCGGGGTCGCCGAACCGATGTGGGTGCCGCTCGAGGAAGTCGAGCAGGCCTATACTGGCCAGGCAGTGGTCGTCGAAGCCGATCCGACCCGGGAACGGGAAGGCGAGCGGCCGTGGGACAAGGCCAAGCGGACCCACTGGTTCTGGTCCGACGTCTGGAAGATGCGGCGGGAATTCTGGCCGATCATGCTGGCGGCGCTTATCGTCAACCTGCTGGCGCTGGCCGTGCCGCTGTTCACAATGAACGTCTATGACCGGGTCATTCCGAACAAGGCCGTGTCGACCCTGTGGGTCCTGGCCCTTGGTGTCGCCATCGCGCTCATTTTCGACTTTGTGCTCCGGCTGGCGCGGTCGCAGCTGATCGACGAGATCGGCCGCAAGCTCGACGCCAAGCTGTCGCAGAAATTGTTCGAGAAGGTGATGAACCTGCCGATGGCGGACCGCCAGGGCAGCACCGGCGCCTTCGCCCGGCGCGTGTCGGAATATGAACTGGTCCGCGACTTCTTCGCTTCGACCACCGTCGTCCTGGTCGTCGACGTCTTTTTCCTTTTCCTGTTCCTCATCCTGATTACCGTCCTGGCCGGCTGGTTGGTGGTGGTTCCGGTCATCGGCATCGTCGTCATGCTGATCGCCGGCGTCAGCCTGCAGAAATCCATGGGGCGAGCGGCGCTTGACGCGCAGGCCGACGCCAGCCTGCAGCATTCGGTCCTGGTTGAATCCATTTCCGGCGCGGAAACGCTCAAGGCCGCCCGCGCCGAAGGCCAGATGCTCGGCCGCTGGCGGCGCTATTCGGCGATGTCGGCGACGACGCAGGAACGGATGCGCCGCCTGACCGCGGTCGCCGTCAATCTGGCCGGCATCTGTTCGCAGATGATCAGCATCGGCCTCCTGATCGGCGGCTTCTACCAGTTCAACGAAGGCAATATGACGATGGGCGCGATCATCGCCATCGTCATGCTCGCCGCCCGCGCCATCCAGCCGATCGGCCAGCTCGCGTTCGTCATCACCCGCGGCAAGCAGGCGATCGCAACCCTCGATTCCCTGCAATTGCTGATGGAAGCGAATGACGAGCGGCAGACGGCGCTGCGCAGCATCGTCCCGGAAATCCGATCAGGCCATGTCGAGCTCAGCCACGTGGTCTTCCGCTATCCCAGCGCGGCCCGCGATTCGCTTGCCGACGTTAACCTGACGATCAAGCCGGGCGAACGGATCGGCATCATCGGCCGGGTCGCATCCGGCAAGTCGACGCTCGGCAGAGTCCTGTCCGGCCTGTACGTCCCGACCGGCGGCACCATGACCATCGACGGGCTCGACAGCCGCCAATACCACCCGCACCAGCTGCGCGACGCCTTCCGCTTCGTCGGCCAGGATGCCGAGCTCTTCAGCGGCACCGTCCGTGACAATCTCATGCTCGGCGCGGCGCAGGCCGACGACGGCCAACTGGTCGATGCGGTGATCCGCTCCGGCGCCGACATCTTCCTGTCGCGGGACGCCGCCGGTTTCGATCTCCAGGTGGGCGAGCGCGGCTCCAAGCTGTCCGGCGGCCAGCGCTCGCTGCTGGTCCTGGCCCGCGCCCTGGTTCGCCCCTGCAAGATGCTCTTCCTCGATGAACCGACGGGATCGCTCGATACGCAGACCGAGCTTTATTTCATCGAGCATCTGAAGACTGCCATCGCCGCCGACCAGACGCTGATTGTCGCCACGCATCGCCACAACATGCTGTCGATCCTGGACCGCCTGATCGTTATCGACGGCGGCCGGATCATCGCCGATGGGCCGCGCGACCAGGTGCTCGCCACGCTTCAGAACGCCGTGAAGGCGGGAGAGAAGAAGTGACGGCGCTGGGCATCATCCGCCGCCGTCTCGGCCTGCGCCCGAGAGTGCGCCTGGTCAGCCTCGAGACGGGTGCGATCCTGGCCCTGATCCTGGTCGCGATCGCCGCGGCGCTGATGGCTTTTCGGCCTTCGGCCAGCGAGCCGTCGGTTGCAACGGTGCAGATCCCGTCCGCCAAGGCCGCGGCTTTGGTCGCTGCGACCAGCGCTTCGGCAGTTGAATTCCGCGCCGTCGGCGACCGCGCCAAGCTGATCAACGCGTCGCTCCCGTTCAGCACCTCGCCGGTCCAGGCCGCCCGCCCGTTCGAGATTGCCGGCGACCCGCTCGATTACCGGCGGGCATTGCTGTGCCTGACCCAGGCGGTTTATTACGAAGCTGGCTTCGAACCGGCGACCGGTCGCCGCGCCGTCGCCCAGGTCGTCCTCAACCGGATGCGGCATCCGGCATTCCCCAAATCGGTGTGCGGAGTCGTCTATCAGGGCTCAAGCTCGCCGGTTTGCCAGTTCAGCTTCGTCTGCGATGGCTCGCTTTACCGTGCTCCGGCGGCGTCGGCCTGGAGGCAGGCCCAAGAGGTCGCCAGGGAAGCACTGGCCGGCTACGTTGAACGTTCGGTCGGTTCGGCGACGCATTATCATGCCGATTATGTCGCGCCGCGCTGGGCGCCGATGCTGACCAAGATCACCAAGCTTGGGGCGCACATCTTCTATCGCTGGCCTGGCGGCTGGGGGCAGAGCGGCGCCTTCACCGGCCGCTATATCGGCGAACCGCAGGATCCCATGGCGCTGCGCCCGGCCTATCGTCCGGCCGATCCGGAAACCGCCATCGCTGATGCCGTCGCCACCGGCCCGATTACCGACGGGACGCAACTGAAGCGCGCGCCGACCGACGTCGGCGGGTTGCTCGATGTTTCGAAGGGCTGGACGCTGTCGATCCCAATGCCGAACGAAGCCCGTGGCGCCACCGGCCGCGCCCTGGCCCAGCAGCAGGCCAGTGCTGTTGCTCCCGCGGCGCCCGCATCCGCGGCGACCATCGCCACTGCCTCGCCGGTTATCGCCTCGCGCTGACCGAAGAGAAAGAGTAAAGCGTAGCCCATGGCCAGCCTTCCCTTCATCGGTTCCCTCCCCCGCTCACGCCAGCCTCTGACCGGGTCACGATTCATCATCGTCGCCACCGCCGTGGGCTTCCTGATTTTCCTGCTGTGGGCATCGATCGCCCATGTCGATGAGGTGACGCGGGGACAGGGGCGGGTCATCCCGTCGAGCAAGGTGCAGCTGATCCAGGCTTCCGAGGCGGCGACCATCCAGGAACTCAAGGTTCGGTCCGGCCAGCGGGTAAAACGCGGTCAGTTGCTGGCGCTGCTCGACAATCCGCAGAGCAGGCAGATCCAGGCCGAGACGGCATCGCTCGCGCAGCGCGAAGCCCGCCTTGCCGCCGAAGGTTCCGGCGCGTCGGCCGCTTTGTCGGGTGACGAAGCGACGTTGAGCGAGGTTCGCCGGCAGGCATTGTCGAGCCGGGTGGCGGCGTTGCGGTCCTCTGCCGAGCAACGCCGGCGCGAAGCCGCTGAAGCGGCCGCAACGATCAACTCGCTGTCCCAGAGCCTGGCCCTGGCGCAAGATAATGTGAACCGGCTGGCCCCGCTGGCGGCGAAGAATATCGTGCCGCAGACCGAACTGGCGACGGCCCAGCGCGAGGTGGTCGATATCCGGGGCCGGATCGCCGCCGCCCGCGAGCAGCAGGGGCGGGCCATGGCGGCGGTGGCCGAGGCGAATAGCCAGGCCAGCGAAGCCGGCTTCACCTTTCGTCAGGACGCACTCAACGAACGCAGCCAGGTCGCGCAGAAGCTGGCGGTCAACGAGGAATCGCTTCGCGGCGCGCGGGGACGCGAATTGCGGTCCCCGGTTGATGGGATCGTCAACGACGTCCAGGTCACGACCATCGGCGGCTTCGTCCAGCCGGGCCAGAAGGTCATGGAAGTCGTCCCGCTGGGCGACAAATTGCTGGTCGAGACCCGCGTCAAGCCGAGCGACATCGCCTTTATCAAGGTCGGCGACAAGGCGCTGGTGAAGATCACCGCCTATGACTTTTCCATCTATGGCGGCTTGAGCGGCCGGGTCGTCCAGGTGTCGGCGGATTCAATCTATGACGAGGTTGAAAAACAGGCCTATTTCAACGTGATTGTCGAAACGGACAAATCCTTCCTGCAAGCGGGAAAGCAGCGGCTGCCGATCAATCCCGGCATGATCACCGACACGGAGATCATCACCGGGCGCAAGAGCATCCTCAGCTATTTGCTGAAGCCGGTAATGAAGGCGCGCGGCGAGGCGCTGCGCGAGCGCTGATTACAGGGCGGATGGCGCCAGCGCCGCGGTTGACGCGGCGGTCACAGCCGAGGCGACATTGAAAGGCGCGATCGTCCGACGATAGCCGTGAGTCCAGGTCCCGGCAGCGCTGAACGTCAACACGGGGCGGTAATCCCGCACCGTCTCCGTGTCGTTGATCACATCCGTGCCATTGTCGAGCAGCAGCATCCGTCCGCCGGTGCGGACGACGAGCACGGCATGGTCCGAGCGGCGGACCAGATCCTTGAGGATCACGAGATACATGTCCCGGTTGGCGATTCCCGCGGCGCGAAGCATCTGCATCTTGGCGATCGCATAATCTTCGCAATCACCCTTGCCGCGGCGGAGCGTGTCCGATGCAGCGCTCCACATGTCGGCGCGGCCATATTGCCGCCAATCATCCACAAACTGGACCCGGCCGTTGACGTAGCGGTTCACCGCGTCGGCGCGGGCGAGGCCGTCGAGGTTGCGGAGCGACGCGGCATAGCTGGCGGCCGCGCCGCCGATCGGCGACCGTTCCACCCGGCGCCAGCGGGAATCTAGCTTTGTCTTGCCAACGGCGAGCGCCACCGTCCCGAATACGTCGGGCCGGCCATTGACGACCGCCGGCACGAACAAGGGCTGTTCGGTCCGGAGAACTGCCGGGGTTGGGGTCAGGCGATAGGATGCCGGGGCCAGCGCCGCCGGCTGGACCGGGGCCGGCTGGGCCATGCCCGACTGCCTGGCGATGATTGCCGCCAGGGCGCTCGGAGCGCCGCCGAGGATCGCGTCGGTCTTGGCCAGACTGGCGCTGGTCAATCCGGCGGGAAGGGCTTGCGCGGAGGCAGTGGCCGGCGCGGCCAGAAGGGCGAAGCCACTGGCGGCAAGCAACGACAGGCGGGCGGTTTTCCTCATGCCCCCGCTTTTCGCAGGCGGACACGAAAACGGGGTTCAGAGGCATGGTTAAAGCGCGGGTAACACTACGCTTTTTGCTCGACTTCCAGGAGGAATCGGTCGACCGCGGCATTGAATTCGGCGGGTTTCTCGATGTTGGCGAGATGGCCGGCCCCGGCGATTATCGTCAGCTTCGCCCCGCCGATGGCCCCCGCCAGCGCTTCCGACAGCGCCGGCGGCGTCACCGCGTCTAGCGCCCCACACAACACCAGAGTCGGCGCGGTGATGGCAGCGACGCGGTCCGTTTGGTCGGCAAGCCATACCGCCTCGGCCCCCAGGCGGTAGGCGGGGGGGTCGATCGCCGCCATGGTTTCGACGACCTCAGCGCGCAGATCGGGGTCGGACGGCTGCGCCAGGAGCACGTCGACCCGTGCTTCGGCAAGCGCCCGAAGGTCGCGGCTGGCGGTGATCGACCGGTCATAAATCGCCTGCCCGTCCGGGTGGACGGCGAAAGTGTCGGCCAGGATCAGGGATTCGCAGCGACCCGGCGCCAGCGCATGCATGGCGATGGCCACGACTCCACCGAGAGACAGGCCGCAGATGTGCGCCGGTCCGTGCCCCAGAGAATCGAGGACTGTGAAGGCCGCGCGCGCGTAGTCATCCCGAGTCGCGCCCGGCAGAAGCGCGCTGTCGCCGTAGCCTGGATAATCGATGGCGATGGCCGGTCGCCGGCCGCGATAATGGTCGAGCTGCGGAGTCCAGACCGATTTGTCGGAGCCGACTCCATGCAGGAACAGGATCGGCAGGCCACCGCGGGTGCCATTGTCGGCCACGCCGATCCGGCCGGCCGCGGTGTCGATTACCCCCATGGGCGGCAGAATGGCGGGTCTCTGCCGCTTTGCAAGCGCGGCCATGCGCCCTAGCAGTGCAGCCATGACGCGCATGACCGTCAATGGCGAGCCGCTGCATTACAAGCTCGATCCCGAAACGCCCCTGTTGTGGGCGCTGCGCGAGGCGTCCAACCTGACCGGCGCCAAATATGGCTGCGACAGCGGCGACTGCGGCGCTTGCACGGTGATCATCGACGGCCGAGCCGTGCCAAGCTGCACCGTCACCATCGCCAGCCTCGAAGGCGCCGACATCACCACCATCGAGGGCCTGTCCGCCGACCGCGCCCATCCCGTTCAGCAGGCCTGGGCGGCCGAGCAGGTCAGCCAGTGCGGCTATTGCGAGCCTGGCTTCATCCTGGCCATTGCCGCGCTTCTGAAGACCAGTCCGAACCCAACACCTGAGCAGGTAGACTCTCTTCCCAACCTGTGCCGGTGCGGCGCCTATGTGCGCATCCGCAGGGCGATTGCCCGCGCCGCCCAGGCCGCCGCCCCGTTGGAGCCGCTCGCTGCGCCGACGGAACGGTTAAGCAGCGGCTCATCTGCGGAGGAGCACGTTCTGTCCACGAATCGACCCTAGGAGTTCGGGGACCAGTCATGCGTAAATTGCTTTGCTTATCCCTCCTCGGCACGACAGTGCTGGCGCTGCCGGCCCATGCACAGGAGCACGGCGACCGTCGCGGGCCGCGCGCGGAAAGCTCCGACTCCGATTCGTCGGCCGACAGCCATGGCAGCCGTCGACCCGAGCCCCGCTTCGACCGCCGGTCGGACGACGGCCATACTGCTTCACCAGCACCGCCGCGGCCGGAGCGGGCCCGCCCGGTAATGCCCGAGCGACCGCAGGACATGCTGCAGCAGCCGGGCCGCCGTATCCGCGGCAATGACGAGTACGCGGCGCCGACCGCGCCCGCCGCCGGCGACACGGTCCGCAACTGGCGTCGCGGTGGCGGCAACGCGAGTTCGGCCGACTCGACGGACACGGTCCGCAACTGGCGCGGCCGCGACCGCCGGCCCGACAGCCCTAGCCAAATCCAGGAGCGCAACCTGGCCGGTCCCGCCCAGCCGGTCGTCGACAGTCGCTCGATCGAGGAGCGCAATCAGCGCCTCGTCGGCGACGGCCTGTTCGACCGCAATGTCCGCACCACGCCTGGCATCGGCGGACGCCGGATAGGGCGGATCGGCAACAATGTCCCGGTCGAAGGCAGCGCGCCGCCGCCGGTCACGACCGAGCAGGCGCGGCGGGGCGAAACCGCGCATCGCCGCTGGAGCCATGACTGGCGCCGCGACGGCCGTTATGACTGGCGGCGCTACCGGGACCGCAACCGGTCGCGCTTTCACTTCGGTTTCTATTTCGACCCGTTCGGGTGGAACTATCGCCGCTACAATATCGGCTGGCGGCTTTGGCCCGACTATTACAGCCAGGATTACTGGCTGAACGACCCCTGGCAGTATCGCCTCCCCCCGGCCTACGGCCCGTACCGCTGGATCCGCTACTATGACGATGCCCTGCTGGTGAACATTTACACCGGCACCGTCGTCGACGTGATTACCAACTTCTTCTGGTAGTCCGTCCGTTTAGCTTCCGTTAGGAAGGGCGCCGAGCGATGAGCCTGGCGCCCTTCGCCTGTCTGGACCAGTCGAGGTGACGATGATCGTTCGCGGCCTGCTGCTTACCGTATCGATGGCCGGCCTGTCCGCCTGCGCGATGCAGCCGCTCGCGATTTCGCCGGCGCCCGCCGTTGCCGAAGCGCCCGCGCCCGCGGCCACTGCGGAAACGGAGCATGCACGGCTCTTCGACCTGTTCAAGAGAAGCGACGAAGCCAGCCTGAAGCGCAATCCAGTCAACGCCATCTTCCGCGGCGACCTGCGCTATGCCGACCGGCTAGGCGACGGCATTACCGACGACTATTATGCCGCCGAGCGGGCGGCCGCCGAGCAGGACCTGGCCGAACTACGGACGATCGACCGGGCGGTGCTGACTCCGACCGACCAGCTCGCCTATGACGTCTTCGCCTTCAGCACGCGGGACACGCTGCGCGGGCTGCAGCCGGACATGCTTGCGCTGACCGCCGTCCGACCGATCAACCATTTTCAGGGCTTTCACACCTTCTATCCCACCTTCGCCAGTGGCGGCGGAGGCGCGCCGTTCAAGACGCTTCTGGACTATGAGAATAACCTCAAGCGCCACCGCGATTTCGTCATCTATATCGACCGCGCCATCGAGCGCTTCCGTCAGGGCCAGGCGAGCGGTGTCGTCGACACCAGGCTGACGATCCGCAACATGATCGAGCAGTTGACGACGCAGCTTGCGCAAAAGCCGGACGAATCGCCCTACTTCGGGCCGGTCAAACAGTTCCCCGATGCCATTTCGGGCGCCGACCGAGCCCGGCTGACGGCGCAATACCGCGCCGCGATCACCGGCCAGATCTATCCGGCGCTGACACGGCTGCGCGATTACCTGAAAGCGGAGTATCTGCCGCGGGCGCGCGAGGGCGTCGGCCTCATGTATATGAAGGGCGGCGACAAGCTGTACCGTTACCTTGTCGAGTCCAACACCACGCTGCCGCTGACTCCGGAGGAAATCCACCAGACGGGCCTCAGCGAAGTGGCGCGGATCACCGCCGAGATGGACAAGGTTCGGCGGGAAGTTGTCTTCAAGGGCAGCCTTCCCGAGTTCTTCGAATATCTGCGCAGCGACAAGAAGTTCCAGCCGAAGAGCAGGCAGGACCTGACCGACCGCTATTATGCGATCGGCAAGGTCATCGACGCCAAGCTGCCCGACTATTTTTCGACTATCCCGAGATCCAAGCTCGAAATCCGGCCTTATCCGGAGTTCCGCGAGAAGTTCGAGCCGGGTGGCGGATACGAGCAGGGCAGCCCGGACGGGTCGCGGCCCGGAGTCTTCTATTTCAACGCCTATGACCTGCCGTCCCGCACCACGCCCGGGATCACCACGCTCTACTTGCACGAAGGCTCGCCCGGCCATCATTTCCAGATCAGCCTGGCGCAGGAAAATGAGGCGCTGCCGAGCTTCATGCGGTTCGGCGGCAACACCGCCTTTGTCGAAGGCTGGGCGCTTTACGCAGAGACGCTCGGCTATCCGATGGGCGTGTTCGAAGACCCCTATCAGCGCTTCGGAACGCTGTCGGATGAGATGCTTCGGGCCATGCGGCTGGTGGTCGACACCGGCATCCACGCCAAGGGATGGACCCGCGACCAGGCGATCAAATATATGCTCGATCATTCGAACCTGGGGCGCACGGACGTCACCGCCGAGGTCGAGCGCTACATCGCCATTCCTGGCCAGGCGACCAGCTACAAGGTCGGCTCGCTGACTATCCAGCGGTTGCGCAAAAAGGCGGAGGAGGCGCTCGGCCCCAAGTTCGACATCCGCGACTTCCACGCCCAGGTGCTGATGACCGGCGCACTGCCGCTGGCCATCCTGGAGCAGAAGATCGACCGCTGGATCGCAGGCCGAGCCGCCAACTGAGGCAGCAAGGGAAAAGGGGCGCCCGCATTGCCGCGGACGCCCCTCCTCGCTTCATGGCAGGCGAAAGCTCTAGTCGCTGTTGCCGCCGGCGTTGCCCGGTTCGACATCGACGGTGGGCACTTCCACCACCTTATTCTCGGTGCCGACCGTCACTTCCGGCGCGTCGACATTATATTCGGGCAGCTGACCGCCGCTGACGTTCACGTCCACGTCGGGCATCTTGCCTTCCTTGGTCTGGTCGACGTCGCAGGCGGCAAGAGCAAGGCTGCTCGCCCCGAGAAGTACGCTGAGCGCGATTTTCATGGAATTTCCTCCTTTTTGGGCTGTTATGCCGGCGGTTCGGCAATTCGTTTTCCCCACCAGCACAACGGCCGAACCTGTCCCTAACATCGGCTTTCGTGGCAAGTTCCGCCTGCTCAACAAAAACCGGCCGAGCAGAATGAAAGGATTAGTCCGCGGCCAAGGCCTCGGCGATCAGCTTCCGGACATTGTCGATGCCGTAAAGGGCGATGAAGCTGCCCATCCGCGGGCCCTGGCTGGAGCCGAGCAGGGTTTCGTAGAGTGCCTGGAACCAGTGGCGCAGGCTCTCGAACGGGTGCCGCTTGCCGACTTCGAACACGGCATGCTGAATCGCCTCTCCGTCGGCATCGGCGGGCAGGGCGGCGAGTTTCTGGTCGAGGTCGGAGAGGGCGGCGCGCTCGGCCTCGGTGGGGGCGCGGCGCTCCAGCGTCGGAACGACAAAGTCGCGCGCATAATTGACGGCGAGCGCGATCAGCGTGTCGAGCTCCGCGTCACTTTCCGGTGATGTGCCCGGGACGTAGCGCTGGACGAATTTCCACGCCGTATCCTTGCTGGCGCAGCCCGGCAGGCTGACCAGGTTCAGGAGCAGGCCATAGGTCAGCGGCAACTGCTTGGAAGGAACCTGACCGTTGTGGATATGGTGGACCGGGTTGCCGAGTTTCTGGTCGACTGGTTGCTCGGGATATTTCGCGCGGAACTGCCAATATTCATCGACGGCGCGCGGGATGACGCCGATGTGCAGGCTCTTGGCCCGCCTCGGCTCGCGGTAGATGTAGAAGGCGAGGCTTTCCTCGCTGCCGTAGCGAAGCCATTCCTCGAGGCTGAGGCCGTTGCCCTTCGACTTGGAGATTTTCTCGCCCTTTTCGTCGAGGAACATTTCGTAATTGAAGCCCTCCGGGGGCCGGCCGCCGAGGACCCGGGCGATCTTGCTCGACTGGCTGACGCTGTCGATCAGGTCTTTACCCGACATCTCGTAATCGACTCCGAGCGCCACCCAGCGCGCCGCCCAGTCAACCTTCCACTGCAGCTTGGCCAAGCCGCCGAGCGCCGATTGCTCGATCCGTCTGCCGTCCTCGTCGGTAAAGGCAATGGTGCCGGCGTCGGCGTCGGCGACTTCGACCGGCACCTGCAGGATCCGGCCGGTGGTCGGCGAGACGGGCAGGACCGGCGAATAGGTCCGGCGGCGCTCCTCGCGCAGGGTCGGGAGCATCACGTCCATCACCCCGGCCCAGCTGGTCAGCACGGCGCGGATGAAAGGGTCGAACCGGCCGGAGGCGTAGCAATCGGTCGCCGACAGGAACTCATAATCGAAACCGAACTGGTCGAGGAACCGGCGCAGCATCGCATTATTGTGGTGCGCGAAGCTCTCATGCGTGCCGAACGGGTCTGGAATCCGGGTCAGCGGCTTGCCGAGATAGTCGGCCAGCTTTTCCGGGTTTGGCAGATTGTCCGGGACCTTGCGAAGCCCGTCCATGTCGTCGCTGAAAGCGATCAATCGCGTCGGCGCGCCGCCGGTAAGCTCCTCATATGCCCGTCGGACGAAGGTCGTGCGGAGAACTTCGTTGAAGGTGCCGATATGCGGTAGGCCCGATGGCCCGTAACCCGTCTCGAAGATCATCGGCGCGCCGTCTGGCTTCCCGTTCGGCCAGCGCTTCACAAGCTTGCGCGCCTCCTGGTAAGGCCAGGCCTTCGATGCCATTGCGGC